>JBAXGH010000010.1:0-44731 GCA_037139515.1 bacterium | reverse complement strand
AAGTATTCGGGGAATTACTCAAGATGAGTGGTGCACTAAATCATTGAACTGGCCGGAATATAAAAAGGAGTCAGCCGATTTCTGGCCAACTCCACACTGCGAACATTTACAAGAACATCACATCTTGACCGGAACGGCTCCCGAAGACGGCTTCATCATTCTCGACTTCTTCGCCGCCGAACTGCGCGGCTTGGATTCCTGAGGATCCGTCTGCGCTCCTGGGTTCTCCGAGTATGCCGGAACCTCGGTCTCGATAGGTGCGACGCCGGCAGACTGCTCATCCGAGCTGCTAGAGAAGCTTCTCTGAAGCGCTGAAATCCTTGCTTCGGCGAAATCTGCAACCCGCGACGGCAAATTGGTAAACACCCCCAAAACAACCAACAAGCCGATTGCGCAAAGCGCCACGAGCACCGCCGGACGCGGGATAAAACTCCAGGTTCCCTCGGGATCATCCTCATCCGACTCCAACAGACTCGGCTTCGTTCCAGGAATTGGCGGTGGACCCGGCGAGACCCTCCCTGCAAGTAGCATCATCAGCCTTTCCTGCTCCTTCAAGTTCTTCTTAACCTGCCGGTTTGCTTCTTCCATCTGAAAGATGAGTGTTTCCAGGCGGTCGATGCCCTCGGAAGCCCACGTTTCACTCTCGCGCAGCTCCGCGACAGCTTCTGCAAGCTTGGTACAAAGAACCTTGACATCACTGCTCACAGCTTCGGTCGCCGCGACCTGCGAGACTGGCTTGTTCGGGGAACTGACTGGGAAAAACCCACGCAACCACTCGAGTGGTCTCACGAAAGGAGCCGAATATATCTCGGACGTCTTGAACGGCTTGTGCGCCTCCTCATCGGGCGGCTTCTTGACCGAATGCGCACCCGTCTCGCTCTCAATCCGTACGCTCTGCGGCGGTGCTCCCTGCCGCCTCCTCTCGACGATCGCTTCTCCGGGAAGGAGACAACCTGTCAGCTTGATTGAAACAATCTGCGAGTTATCGATCTCCTGCGTGCTCGTACGAGCCGGCAGGATCTTTTTGTCTTTTTCCACGGATCTGCCCTCCCGCGTCGCAATGACGCAGTAAAAAGAAAATGAACTTCCTCCCCGCTTAACTAACATAAAAAATCCAATCATGTCAAATACCGTGACGCTGTGATTTGGATAAAAAAAATAGTCGGAACCGAGAGGCTCCGACGTCTTGCACACACAACTACTCTTCCTTAAAGCAGACTCTCTTTCCGTTGACTTCCCCGCAAGTCTCATTTTCCGACGGGTCAGCCACTTCTGGAAGAGATTTCTTGAGCTTTCGCGGCGCTGGTTCTGGAGATGGCGCCGGTGTTGGAGCGGGTCTCGGCCTTGGAATCGGCTGAATCGCTCGTTTCCGCTGACCAGCGTCAGGCGCTGCAATCCTCGCTTCGGTGCGAACATTGCCGCCTTGGACCTTCAGCTCAAGAGCTTCAATCCTCGCCTCTTGCTCCGGAACCTGCTTTTGGAGCTCGGCAACTTCCGTTCGCCTCACGTCCGCCCTCCGTTGAAAGAACTGAATCGCGGAGCTCAGCATGAAGAAGAAGCCGATAACGCAGGTCATGAGAATCAATACCTGACTCTGTGACCGCACACGCTGGACGGCGCTGCCCAGATACATCTGGAGCTTCCGGGTCATGATAACGACGCGATCCGAGAGCAACATCTTTGGGCGCTTGATTCGCATCGTCGTTTCAGCAGCCGGCTTTGCAGTTTCATCAAGAAAGTGCGGGCGTCGCTTGGGCCGCTTGCCGGCACTTGCCTTCATCACATCTGGCGGCGGAACAATATCGACTCGACTGAACGGGTTGGTGGGTTCCGGATGAACCTGATCCGTCGGAATCGCGATAGCCGGACCGGTGTGCGGCCGCGGCTTCGGGGGCGAGGCCGGAATTGGTGGCTTCGACGCCGCTGCTTCTGGCGGCTTCGCGGCCGGGCTTGGCGCCACAACCGGTTCTGCCTTTTCCGGCTTGGGAACGCCTGTCCATCGAGCCACGACCGGATCCGGAACCGCGGGTGGAACCTCAGGAGCCGGACGCGGCAAGCGCCTCCCATCTCTTTCGGCTTTCATCGGATCCGGAAGGCCAGGATCAGTCGCGTCGGAAGCCTTGGCCACCGGCTTTTCCGGCACCGGCTTTGGTTCACGAGCGATGACCGGAGCTACAGCTTTCCGTTCCACCACCTTTTCCTGTTCGCGCCGCAGGATTGCGATTACGAGCAAATCACGTCGCTTTCGATGCTCATTGAATGCTGCTCGAAACTTCATGGAAGTTGTGCGAATTCCGCCTTCCATTTCCTTCATGATGTCATCGCAAACCCGCCGATACTCATCATCGAGCACTGCCGCATTCAGCATGTATTCCGGCGATTTTTGAAGCATCTCAGCCTCGCGATCGCCCAAAAAGAAATTCTGCAAAACCGCAACCAACCTCCGCACCCAATCCCTGAAACGCTCGAAGCGACTCCTGTATTTCACCCGGAAAGGAACCGGGACGTCCAGGAGATCACCCGGAAAGCTCAAGCCTTCCAATGTGTCCCGATCTTCTGTCATGTGTTCTCCTATGCGCCAGCCTTGTGGCGCGCAAATGTCCGGATACAAACTTCGACTTCGCTTGATTAACATAAAAAAAGACGCGCGTCAACTGGCTATTTTTCGCGCGCTTTTCTCTGATTGCCTATTTCTTGATGTTTTCCGATAAAATTACACTGATTTTCTTCTCTTCCTGACCCCGACGAACCAGTAACTCAACCGAAGCCGAAGGTTCAAAAGGCTCAATAATTTCGGCAAGGCTATGCGTCGGCTGGATCATTTCACCTTCGACCGAAAGAATCACGTCCCCGATTCGAAGCCCGGCTTTTTCGGCAGCCGAAGCTTTACGAATAACCTTAACAAGCGCACTTCTCTTTCCGCTTTCAACATCAATACCAAGAACCGGATGCAAAATCTGTTTTAATTTTAAAAATCTGGAAACCATCGGCATAAAAGCATCGCTCGGCATCGCGAGTCCGTGCTCCACATCAACCACAATACCCAGAACCGATTCGCCGTCGGCAATTGCGCTTCCGACCATAATTGTTTTCGCGGGCACAATCAGGCGACGCAAAAGTTCATTCGCGCCGACGATCTTTCTTTCATCAGCGAATGTCGTTCCGGCAATCACGGTGTGCTCAATCTTCATCGGAGAAACAGCGTAGGCATCGGTGCCCGGTTCGATAAAAGTACTTTCTCCGAATTTCGCAACCGGCAGATGTGTTGCATTCACTTTGACGATGGCTAGTCCAAGCTTTTCATCCTTGAATATTTCGATAACTGAAACAGGCGCGTCGAGTTCCGGAATTTCGAGAATCATGTCAACGGAAACCGGCAACGTCGTCAAAACATATCCGTCGGAAGTAAGCCCGATGGCCGCCCGGATATTTTGATTCGCGACTCCCGCAATCGGCTTTTTGGAAAAAGCAAAAACAGCTTTTAAGACGCGATCACGAACATAACCAAGTCTTGTCGCTTCCGTTTCTTTCGGCTGATTGCCGACAATCGTGATTTGAGCCGGCGCTCCGGGAGCCGCAAAAGCTCCGCGAGAAACAAAAAGAATGCCGACAGAGGCACTGGTCGCGATCATGATTCCAAGCGCAAAAATGACAGCCAATCTTGTACGTGAATATTCCATAAATCTGGGGATTCTTACCGCATCAATCAGAGAAAAGCAATTAGCGCTCTATTTCCACGGTGCTGAAAGCAACAGAATCGCAAATAGTCCCGTCGCAAGCAGGGTTGCTCTTTTGGAAGTCTTAAGTAAATGCGGGTCAGCGGGCGAAACTTGAAAGACAAAAAATAGAGCGTAGGCCGTGAGCGTCACAATAGCCCCGTTCACATAAAGCGAGGTCGGCAGAAAGATACAGGCACCGACTATCTGCAAGAGCATCATAGTTCCGAGAAAGGTGAGTTTTCTCGCCCTATCCTCCGGCAATTTTGCTACCCATAAAGTATGATAAAGCATGATTCCGCCAAAGAGCGCGTAGATAGGAAGAAGAATCAGGAGTGAAATCCTGGTCATAAGTATGAGTCCGAAGGTCGCCGTACTTAGAGAAAAAATCGCGAGCAGCTGCAGGAAAGAAACTACGGTTTGAAGAGTCTGCGGAACATATCTGGAAGGAACATGAAGAAAGAAAAACAAGTGCGTGAGATAAGCGGACTGCAAGACAGAGATGAAAATAACAATCACAAACCGAACAAGACCAGACTCAACAAATAACAGGAGCCCGAGAACACCAGTTAACGCAAGTACATTCGGCGCGCCAAGCATTACTCGATCAAGTTGCGAGACTTCCCTGCCCGTCACGAACAAGGAGGCGCCGATAGCCGAAATCAGCGAGATAATCGCAGCCGGCACAATTATCAAACTTGGACCAAAAACAAAAGCCAGTAGACTTAGCGCCGTGACGAGCGAAGATGCAATTGCGACAATATTTCTTACAACAAGCATGTGAAATTTTTAGCGTCCGTTCAAAACTCCGGTATTCAGTTGACCATTCAGGATGAAAACCCCGGAACGCAACTCTGTATTCTTAAGAGTTGCAACTGAATTTATCTGCTTCATCGCATCATCCATGCCACTCTCGCCGAGCAGTTTCAAAAAAGAGTTCGCGACGAAGCTTGGAAGACTGAGGGACCCGAGCTGAATTCGACTGAGTTTCACAACCGGCTTTCCTGATTCTATGGCAACGGTGAAGCGCGCCTTCAAGGTATTTTCCCGACCATCGCGCACTAGTCGCACGAAAAATTCCATGGCATCGGCATCTATCGCAAGCTGAGCATATTTCACCTCGGCTCCCTGAAATTTATCTTTCATCGCGGGAATTTCCGCGAGAACAGTTTTCGTGACGCTCGCCTCGCTCACCCGAATCTGAAAATTACGATCTTCTTCCGTACGGCTTCTAGCATAGCGTCCGATAGCTCCCTGAAATTGAGTAGCGAAAGTTTCCTGCGTGGTCTGAGTCATGGCCGGGATTTTTACCAAGCGGGTTGGCTCACCTACTGAAGAAATGAATCTTGAAAAAAATGGCACTTGGAATACCCCGGTTTTCGCAACGATGGTGGCTCCGAACAAAAAGATTCCGACGATGCAAACAACGAAAAACAAAAAGATTCTCATAGCCCAGCTCATCGGGGGCTTGATATGTAACGCTGACCCGTCTGGCATCGTTCCGGCATTTTTTTGAACTTGCATATTTTTTATTTTAACCAAAGTGCGGAATCAAAGACCGCTTTTACATTTTCTTTTAAGCTCACAATATCACGGGCCTTGGCGATTCCGTAGCGATGCAAAGCGAGAACGGCGTCAAGATGAAAGTCGCGATATTCCGAAGGAACCGTAAGGCTCAAGAGTTTTGATTCTGCAACTCTCCCCGCAGCCTGAGTCTCGCTCGCCAGATATTCATCAGAAATTTCACGTACCGATATTATATACGAAGCCGTGAGCGCCACCGCATTTGAATTCTGGACACGCGGTACCGACTTTTTTCCCGGAAAATAAATCACCGCCGCAAGAATTAACGTCACGGCAAGCAATACCCCGAAAAATGCGAACGGAAATTTCTTGTTCATATAACAACATCCGGATGATTTTGTTTAGCCTCCTCACGTGCGAAGAAATCCTGGGTGAAAACAAGAACTGCGGCCGAAATCGGAATCGCGAGCACCACGCCGACGATTCCTCCGACTTTAGCGCCGACGAGAAATGCCATGATCGAAACAATAGGATTAATACCGATTGCTTTCTGCATCACCTTCGGCACCATAATATGGTTCTGAGTCCATTGAATAACCATATACATCACAAGAACCACAAAGCCGATGACCGGAGATTGGGCAAAAGCCAGGAAGACCGCCGGAATCGCACCCACAATTGGCCCGACATAAGGAATGAATTCCGCAAAACCAGCAAGAAGTGCAAGCACCAATGCGTATTTTATCCCAATCAAAGAAAGTCCGATGAAGACCGCGATCGCAACCATCGAAGCCAGAATGAGTTGCCCCCGCAACCAAGCTCCGAGCTTCTTTTGAACCTGAGGCAAGATCACGCTGAAATATTCATGATACTGGTGCGGCGTAACTGAAAGAAAAAATCTGCGAAGCGCCGCATCTTCCACGACCATATAAAAAGTTAGCGCGAGCACGAGGGTAAAAGCTGCGATACCGGCAAAGACTCCCTGAATAGTTCCGAAAAGTCCACCGCCTGATTCCGAACCCTGAAGCGAGCTGAAACCGGTCTTCAAAACATCAGCGACACCGAGCTGTTCAATGGCCGAGCCAAGAAAGCCATATTGCGTAAAAGCGGCCTTCATATAATCACCGGAATTCGCCATGAGCTGACCGAATTCGCGACTGATCGGCGGGATAATGCCAACGATAATCGCAGCGAGCGCGCCGATGAGTACTATATATGTAGCCAGCACCGCAACCGCACGCGAGACCTTTTTGGCTGCGCACCAGTCAGCAAGAGGGTTTATGAGTGCCGAAAGAACCAGGGAAACAAAGAAAAGCGCAAAAACTTCGCGAATCAAATAAACAATGTAAAGCCCAAGAATAACGCCAACAACTTTTAAAATCGCCACAAACGAAATATCGATATCGCGCCTAGCCGGATGTTTGCTATTTTCATTCATACACCAGTCTATATTGAGAAAAAACCATTAACACTCTATCATATCTATACGGAAGAGCCAGAGGTTGCAGAGAAATCCCTAATCTCTAACCTACCTGTACCCGACTTAATCAATTCAATTGCAAAAGGGTATAAGCTCTAATCTCTCGCCCCCTATGCCATCACTTGCTGTAAACAAACGCGCCCGTCTGGACCATGAAATCCTCGAAAAATACGAGGCTGGTATTGTGTTAACCGGCGCCGAGGTAAAATCGCTCCGAGCCGGTAACGCTAAACTTCAGGGCACATATATAACCGTGGCGCGTGGTGAATTATGGTTGATTGGCGCGCATATCGGAAAATACGTCGGCGCTGGTGCTCAAGAAGGCTATGACCCGACCAGATCAAAAAAACTTCTTGTTCACAAGAAAGAAATGCTGGGTTTAGCAGGAAAAATCCAACAGGCAGGCTTGACACTCGTGCCGCTTGAGCTGTATACTGCGGGTCGCCGAATCAAACTTTCTTTCGCTTTAGCTCGCGGAAAAAAACTCCACGACAAGCGTGAGGATTTGAAGCGGCGCGATTTAGACCGCGATATAAGAAATCAATAAAACAAAAAATCAAAAAATCAGCAACGCTTTCCGGCTTCCTGATTTCTTGATTCGATGATTTCTTGATTTTTTGAACCAGGGGATGATCGGCATCGATGGAAGACCTTTTCAAATTCGCTCTGACCGAGGAAGCCTGTTTCCCTCGTAAAACCAACAGGTAACGAATACTTGCCAAAGAATTCACACAGGGCCGCCGAGCTAATCGCTTGGCCTTCGCCCCAGTTCTCGCCTAACAAGGCTTGAGGACTCATCGACTCTCACGCGCTTTTCATGAGAGTATCGGTGTTATATCAAAAGCTAGGTTTCATGTGGCTCCGCGCGCATGATCCGACACTGGCAGCGGTAACTTCGCGAGGGCTTTGGTCTGTCTTCTATCCCCGCGTCGTATCCAAGGCAGAATATGTCAGTACAGGCGGTTTGCGAAACCTTTCAGACGCGAGTTCGATTCTCGCCATCTCCAGGAGTTTTGGAAGAAATTCAAAAACTGCTGGAGATGTAAGAACATCGTGTAACGTGTATCTTGTATCGTCTACTGCTCCAAACGTAGTCGATACACGCTACAAGATACACGAAGTAAGATTTTGAAATCATAATTCACTCCAATGAGAATTTCTCGTCATCGTCGGTATTACGCCAATCGTAATCAGGTCGCTTCACCCGGCTCGCAATACAAGTACAACGAAAAGATCCTGGCTCCCGAAGTCATGGTGATTGATGCCGACGGTTCAAACCTCGGAGCCATGACTAAGGCAGCTGCGATTGAAGTTGCACTCGCGCGCGAGCTCGACTTGGTTGAAGTTTTTCCGGCCGCGAAACCTCCGGTCTGCAAAATCTTGGACTACAGTGCTTTCAAATATCAAAAGGAGAAGGAAGCCAAGAAACAGAAGGCTAAGCAGGTCGACGTGAAAGGCATCCGCCTCTCCCCTCGCATCGGCGATCATGACATCGAGATTCGCATCAAACAGGCGGCCGGGTTCTTGGAAGAAGGTCACAAAGTTAAGCTTGAGCTCCCTTTGCGCGGTCGTGAACGTCAATTTGCCGATTTGGCGCGCGGAGTTATCAACGGGTTCGTCGCCTCATTAAACGAGAAAATCCCTTGTAAAACCGAGGGTTCTATCGAAAAACAGGATAACCGCTTGACACTCATCGTCGCTAAGCGCTAAAGTCCTCCGCATTACCTAGCATAATTTTCGGTTCGGGGACTGATTCCTGCATCGAAAGTCCAAGCAAATTTATGAAACTCAAATCCCACAAGGCACTCACGAAGCGCCTGACGATCACGAAGAACAAGAAAGTTTTGAAGCGCCGCGCCGGTCAGGATCATTTCAACACCCGCGACACAGGCAAGGCTTCCCGCAACAAGCGCCGTGACGCCTCCTTCTCCTCCGCTTTCAATAAGACCTTGAAGAACGAAATAGCAAACTTTTAAAAGTAGTAAGTGGTAAGTAATAAAGTAGTAAGTAAAACAAAAGACAACACTTACCACTTAAAACACTTATCACTTACCACTCCCCAACATATGGCAAGAGTAAAACGTGGCATGATTCACTTGAAGAAACGCTCCAACATGCGCAAGCGCGCTAAGGGTTTTCTTTGGGGTCGCAAGAAGAACATCAAGCAGATGCACATCGCCGTCATCAAGAGCGGCGTTCAGGCTTACAAGGGCCGCAAACTCAAGAAGCGTGATTACCGTGCGGTTCACACCATCAAAGTGAACGCTGGTGCCCGCGCAGAAGGCTTGAGCTACTCGAAGTTCATCGACGCTCTTCACAAGAAGGGCATCGAGCTCGACCGCAAGTCTTTATCGGTCTTGGCCGACAAGTTCCCGGTCATCTTCAAACAGATCGTCGCCGCAGTGAAATAACATTTTGAAAGGCGCCCTTTGCGGGGCGCTTTTTGATTCCCACAAGCCAGCTCTTTACGAGAAATAAAAGTTAGTGTAACTTATTCGGGCACACAAGAACGTGGGTCGGTAGCTTAGTCCGGTTGAGCGTCCCCCTGTCACGGGGAAGGTCACGGGTTCAAATCCCGTCCGACCCGCCATAAGGAACTCACTGATGAATAATCCGTGAGTTCTTTATTATTAGCGGGGGTTTTCTCGAGTTCTAACCGATTCACATCCATGAAGAGCTGTTTCGAGTGAGATGCAAAATAACCCCATATTTCGTCGAGTTCTAACCGAAGTTGCTTATCTTGGAGAATCAATTTGCCTCCAAGTGCTGCAAAGATCTTTCTACGCTCATCCGGTCCTCCGGTTTCAAAATGCGATTTTGCGTTTACCGCGAACTCATATACCTTCTCCGTGCGTTCAAGCCAGTTCAGTGCGCGCTGATCCTGATCACCAAGTTTAGCTTTCAAGTTATTTCTCTCTTCTAATAAATTGTTTTTCTTAGCAACATATTCTTCATCAGTGAGAAGTTCCTTTAAGCGCATGTCGGTAAGGCGCCCTAGCTGCTTCTCGTTTTCAATGAAGGCGCTCTGAAGAGACGACACGACAACAGTACGGTCAACCGTTTCGGCTGAGTTTAGTTGACGGTACCAGCCAAGCGCCCAGTTTTTGAATTCAATCGGAATGCGAATTTTCTCAAGCTGCTCGCTTACCTGGTTTTCCAATTCGGAAAGCGTCACTGGTGGGTTCTTGCAAACGATTGACTGGTGTCGTCTGGTACAACGATAATAAACATATACACGGCCAGATTTCTTTGTTTTTTCCTCCGCCGTAATCATACAGCCACACTCCCCGCATCGCATGAGTCCGGTGTAAGCAAAGTTTTTCTTTTGTGGCCTGCGTACACCAAGACGGCCAAGAATCCTTTGGACTCTAAAGAATTCCTCTTCAGTAATCATCGCCTGATGTTTTCCGGTATATTGTCGCTTCTCCCCATGATCCATACGCTCAAGCAAGCCGTAATAAAACGGGTTCGTGAGCATCCGGTATAGCGAACTCTTCCCCAAAGGATTACCTCCACGCCGCTTTCGCTGAGGCGTTTTAAATCCCCATTCCTGGTTAGCGATTTTTAGAATTTGGTTGATAGAGCTGCCACCAAGATACAAGTCCCAGACTTTTCTAACCAAAGGAAAGAGAACCGGATCAGGAATCAGCGTGTGGTCATCCAACTTGTTCAGATACCCAATCGGAGCGACACCGGGGAGCCATCCTAGCTGCAGCTTAGCTCTGTTTCCGCGTTTAACATTCTTGCCGAGGTCGTCAATATACTTCTGAGCCATGCCGAACTCCACATACATCAGGATTACGTTATCGTCGGCCTGAGCATAGGTTTGACTTGGGGTGACAATATGAACCCCTTTCTGTTTAATCGCCCAAATGATGCTCCCGCCATCAATCGGGTTACGAGCAAGGCGGTCCAATTTCCAGCACAGAATGCCCGCGATCTCCCCGGTTCCTACCCTCAACATGAGCTCGTTAAAAACCGGCCTGCCGGGTTCTTTTGCCGACATAGATTCACGAAGCACCTCAGCTACCTCAAAACCGCGTCGCTCGGCAATCGTGTTTAATTCAGAAATCTGCGAATCAATCGACAATACCTGCCGATCTTCGCTTTCAGTAGATTTGCGCGCGTAAATTACAAACCTTGGTCTGGACATAAGGTCTTTTTTATAGTGTCAGAAAACTACTTTTTCGGAACACACGGGCAGATTTGATTTGAATTCTTATCTTCATATTACCCCTAATTACCGCTTCAGTAAAAGCTTATTAAAAGCCATTTCTGCCGCCATTAGCTCTCCAGTACTTGGAGTTCTATTGGCCTTCCTAAGTAGCCGCGCATAGCGCTTAGTTGGCCTTCCATGCCAGTATTTAACGCGCATTTCAGCCTCTTTATCATATAAGTCGTTGGATAGGACCTTGCCCATGACATACCACATCCCGGAATGGTTCTCTTGTTGGCTTTGATAGGCCAGGTCGTAGCAATAGCGGCACCCGTAATACATGCCAGCACCATAGATAACACCAACTTGTCTTTGGCATGGAACTCCATTTCTAATTAGCGGACAAATGAACCAATAACGCTTTCCGCCGAAGTAACATGGCGTACTTGTGATCCGTACTTGATAATCAAGATTAGTTGTTTCTCCGTCATAACTGGTGTGGACGTAATGAAGCCGAAGATGTGGAAAGTCGCCACGAACACGGCTTTCAATTCCGATACTGCTCTTATCTTCGGACCAGCTACTCGTCCAAGTAGCGGTTCCGTTCATCAAATCCCAATCAAAGTATCCATATTCCTTGAGGAAGGTAATACTTAGGGCCCGAGAAGCCTCACATGTACGTTTTGCCATACAATCGAAATCAATAGGACTTGGAGGGTTAACCAAAGCCTGTAAACCTACCAAACCCTACCTCCGAAGGAGCCAGCCCGTGACTAATCAATTGTCACGAGCCAGCTAAGAGATATTCACTCTTCCCCGGAGAGTTAATGAATTAAGCGTGTCGCGCTAATCTGTCGACTCACATAACCGATATTTGCTAAATAATCTTGTTCGGTCCCGGCTTCATGACGCGGAGGCATTTACATTCGTCCGAGAAGAACCAGTCGAAATCATTTTTAAGAGTGACGACTTTTTCAGGCCTGCCTGGATCGGAACTCCCCGTGTAGTGCTCTTCCACGTTCACGATCCCGAGGACGCGCAAGGTTTCTATTTCGTGAAGAGCTGTTGGGTTACTGCATCCGATGGCCTGCTCTACCAACCCAGTGGTCACGGTTCCGTTATTCTCTAGAATGACATTGAGAAGTTTAATCCGATTGTATTGGGCTGAATTGAAAGCCACCTCAATCACCGGCCAGAGGTCTGCTTCGGTGATTTGCGTGCGGCCATTGAGAATAGCGCTCCCTCTAGCAAGATTGTAGAAGAGCTGATTAATGCGCGTAGGCTTCTCTATCACGACATTAGTGTGGTTTTGCTTTCCAGCATCTTCGCCATCTGACCAGACATTTACTGTGCCTCGAAGATGGGTTAATAACATGGCGCATCTGGAAATTATGCGACGACATGGAACCGGATCGGCATATTTATCCCATTCAATACCCTTAGGGTGCTTTTGCCAAAGCGTCAAAATTAAGTCCCTCGTTGCGTTCCGACACTCAGCCTCTTTTATCTTGAAATTGTTCTGGGCGAGAAGATCGGCTAGCTCTTCCTCGGTTTTATCGCCAGAGTTCAGATTAAGAAAGAACAAGCGACTGCCAAGATTGCCCATGAACTTCCAAACCCGAGGCGCGATTGGCGTCGAACCAGCTAGGAACATAAACGTGTAGTCGCCTTTGTAGCCACGTTTGCCATGGACGCCACTGTCCGATTCATAACCCTCCCCGTCAAATACCCGTGTTAGGACACCGAGGCTCTTGAGCAGATTTTCTTGGCGTTCGGCAAACAAAGGTGCTAGATCGCGCACTATCAGCATGCGGTGGCGTATGCGTGGCAGCAGGTCGATCTTTTCGAGATCAGTACGGCTTCGGTTTGTGGCGTGAGACACGAGCGCCGATGTTGTAAAGTGATCGCTCGAATAAATCAGATCAGGAATCTCCGAAAAGAAATTCAGAGTGATTGTCTTTCCGGCGCTTGGCACGTCAACATAAACGAGACCGAAGGGGTTGCGAACATCTTTAATTAAGAGCTGGGAAAGTACGGCAGCACCTACTTCCGCGGCAGCGAGGCATTCCGGAAATCGCCCTTCTATAGTTTCACGCCACGCCAGTAATTCAATTTCCTGAGCTGGTGGGGGAAGAGGGCGAAAACGATCCCCGCACTCTTGGATTTCCGAATAAGTTTTTCCTCCCTTTAACAGCTCAAGAAAATCTTCCTTACTCTTGCCTAATTTCACTAAGAAGTCAGTCGTATCACCTTTATCGCCAACCTCTTCGGGGAGCGCGACTATCTTGGCATGCGGAATTAGTCGAGCAACTTTCAAAGCCCCTTCGCGTCCAGCGTCGTCGTTATCGTAAACGATGAACACCGCCGGAATCGTTTTGAATTCTTCTGCCCACTCTTCTGGAAATGTCTTTGCTCCTCCAGTTGATGAAACGGCAAGGATACCGCGTGACAGAAGCGCTAGTGTGTCCAGTTCGCCTTCTGCGATCACGATCGTGTTGGCTTTCTTTAGAATCTGCGCGCCATACAACGCCGCTCCAGCGCCAGCCGGGTAGAGATAACGCGGCTCCTCTTCGCTGTTCGGAAGCCGACGGCGTTTCGCAAACAACCAACTGCCTGTCACATCCGAAATCGGAATCGTAAGGCGCTGGCCGTCGAAGCCCAGCATCGCCATATCGATAACTTCGTCTGTAAGTCCGCGCTCACTTCGATACCAGGTTCGGAGCTCCTCCGTAAGCGCCTGGTGCCATCGCGTAACTTCTTCGTCCGTGATTCTCGGTTCAACTTTCGTCTTGTTATCGGACATAACGATTTCGTTTATTGGATTTAAAGCCGAGCTTTATCGGATCGTCTCCCAGGTGCCGAGACAGCGTAACCATATTGCCGGTCTTGCCGCAGTGGTGGCACATAAAGACGCCTTTTTCTAAACTGACGTAGAAATGGCCATGATGCCTCGTGTCCTGATCGCATCCGTCGAAAACGCACCTCATAACCAGTTCTCCGCCATGGATTCTGAAGTCGAAGCCCTTCGATTCCAGATATTCTTCGATTGTTGGTTTCATACCTGTATGACTTGAATATTTAAGTAAAAGCGGCTATTATTTGAATACAAACACCGGGGGTCAGAATCCAGTGTTTCTCAGACCGCTTCACGGCGGTCCTTTGTTTTTTGCCAAGGGAAAAGCACCCGGAATCGGCTCGTCAACAACGGCCTTAACCAGTCCATAAAGCTGCTCGGCAAAAGCCCGCGCTTTTTCAGGTGGAAGTTCCTCGCCGAAGCGTTTCCGCCAAAGACCTTCAAATTCCACTACCGCCTTGTCAGGTAAAATCATATAAGAAGCTTTAAGCGGAGTGAACTCTTGATTTGAGAGTCTTCATTGATTCAAAGAACGCCAGAGCGTCTACTTCCAGGTGATGACTCCAATACATCTTTGAAAGAGTCTCTAGTGTTCCATTATCATCAAAGACAAATGAGAAGCGGCCCGGGGAGATAGGAACCATTGAGTGCAGCTCAATCCCACGAGCAAGAAGCGCAGCTGCTAAGCTCATCTCGATCGTTGAATAGAACGTCGGTGAAATTTTCATATTATTTTGCAAAGGTTAATAACCACAGTTAACCACCCCTCCCCGGGGTCCCGACCAAGTCCCGGCGAACACAAAAATGGTCAAAAAACTCAACAAAAAAAGACCCCGTGAAATTATCCACAGGGACTTCACCGGAAATTAAAACTATCTAGGCACTCTGTAGAAAACGATTCCCTTGGGTACGCTGGTTGCGAAGATTGTTCTCCTTTTCAGAACAGGGAAAGCCTCTAAGAGCTTGTCTGATATGGCTACCTTATGACGATCGACTGATTTCTTGATTGCTTTATGGTCTCGGCCAGGTTTTGGTGGCTCAATAAATTCCTGAGTTTTCGCGACTTCAAGAAGGTATTCAATAATTTCTTCGTAAGTTGCACCAGCTAGATCCTTTCCGTCTAATTTGCACCGTTCAATCATAAAACGAAGCACGTGAGTAGCCTGTTCGTTGAGGGGCAGGGGTAGAATCGGATATTTGCCAAAGGTTACATGCAAGAAAGCGTCAACGCCGATGAAGTCTAACGCCAACCTATTTGTTTCCTTAGGCACTCTTTTTAGTAACTCTTGTACTCCATCAAATGTTTGTCGCTGTAGTTCATTGAGTTTCTGTGTCTCTAACTCGCTGGTCTCATCCGTAAAGTCATCAGGCGGAACATCTTCCTGCACTGAGGCAAATTCTCCAGAGTACAGGCGCCAGACCAGCTTCCACGCATTACCGGCAAGACCAACGACGTGCTCGGGAAGCTCCTGCGCGACATCGCATCCCCAGCTCAGGAGCATGATCGCGTATTGGGCAGTCACTGGATCACGCGTAGCATCAGCGAACCGCCTGACGTCCGCCTGCCAATTCATGCCCGATTCTGTTTTTGCAATTATCAGCGAGAACACCCCTCCATGCCAAGAACCGCTCTCCAGAAGAATCGATCTCAACTTCTTAGTTCTGTTGTATTTCGAAATGCACTCGCTATTTGAGCCAAGCAGGCGAGCAACGCAATGCAATTACCAGTCAGTGAGTAAATAATGTTTTTTGATGAATTCTCCCCATAACTTGATAAACACCTTGTCATCTTGTATGCAGGGCAAAAGATACTCACTCGCGAAGAAGCTATATTCCGGCCTCGCAAATAGAAGGTTAATCGCATCATCGGTGAATGGTTTGGCGAAAATTCCACCGACACGGAGATAGTATTTTAAACGGCTCGACTCGGTTTTATCGATTTGATTGCCGGCAATGAGACTCCTCATGATGGCCTCGGCTCGATTTTCTATCTCCAGAAGCTCTTCGACTTTGCAGCCAGGGTCCTCCCCATATGGCGAATAGCGCATGCGATCAAATTCTTCGGCACTTTCCATGGTTCTAAAACCGCTCTTCCCGTTCAATGCGAGGCCAAGTTTTAACAATTCTGTAGTTATGTCAGCCAGAATTCTGATTTTTAACTTCGGTGACTTGAACATCAGAACCATGTCGTCGTTGTACCTAAAAAAGCGAACATCATTCTTGTATCGCGAGGTGATGAATTCATCAATTGGCGCAAGGTAAGCGTTCGCAAGCAGGTCCGATGCTTCGTACCCTTGTGGCAATCCCCTATCTAGCGCAGTCGCTAACCCTTCGACCTGCTGCTCGGACCATTTACTGAGCAAACTAATCAAGAATGATATTTCCCCGCGTCCCTTAAGGCCGAAATGCTGTTCTAGTATTTTTTCCAACACCTGATGACTAATAGACAAATAATAATTTTGAACGTCTAGTTCTAATCGGTGAATGAATCCGGCTTTAAACGCACGCTGTTGGGCGCTTATGAATCTCTGGTGCTGTTTTGTGTAGTTAGTAAAAAATGTTTTGCCATGCCTGTCTAATCGGTTAGCGAAAGTACACGACTCTAACTTGGAATTTATTCTAGCCCCGAGCACTCGCGGGTTGAGGAGAGCCTGATAAACTATCGCGTCAGGCAACGCAAGCGCTGCCATTGGACGAAGTCCAAAACTATCGCTTTTTGGCGCAAAATAATAATTTGGTCGAGTTGGACAATAGCCGCTCTGAAGATCCTCAGATAGTAGCCTGAAGAAGTCCTCGGCTTTATGTTCAACAAAATCACTCTCAAGGTTGGAGAGGAAGCTCATTCCGTTTTGCATCGAGCTTCGAGCCGGCTTAAGGAAACGATATGCTTCTTTAAGATTCGAGACCGATCGGAAATCCATTATTGCGCCGTTTTTGAAATTGTCAGGGTTTTTCATCTTAATCTTTGAAGGCTCCGCGAGTCTCCGCAATCCTATCGACCCGGCGACTAAATTTCAAGTCAAATCTGGCCTTGTGCCGCCTCTAATTTCATTGTATAGTCTTCACCGTCGTCCAGACCCAGCCAGAGATGGCTAGCTTTATTAGCATGTCTCAATACCAGGTTAGCGCCCATATAGGGGCACCTGGTAAAACAGACGGGCACTAACCGTGTTCGGCTGGGTCTGGACACCACCGGGTGTCCCTTTTTGTTTTCAAGAACTTCCGGCGCTTGTTCAAAAGAAGTGTGTCCAGACCAAAATATGAAAATGAAAATGTGGACCGTGGGCTCGCTTTTTGCGGGCTGCGGTGGCATGGATTTGGGTTTTGTTACGGAGGGTTTCAAAATTGTGTGGGCCAACGATCACGAACACTGGTCGTGCGAAACCTACAAAAAGAATTTCGGTCCTCATGTCATTGAAGGCGACGTCGCGAAGGTGGATTTTTCAAAATTAAACAAATGTGACGTGATGCTCGGTGGCTTTCCGTGTCAGGACTTTTCGATGATATGGAAAAGAAAAGGTTTGGGCACTGAACGCGGAAACCTTTATCGCCATTTCGTACGGGCGGTAAATACTTTGAAGCCTAAAATTTTCGTTGCTGAAAATGTAAAAGGCTTGCTCACTGCCAATGGAGGAAAGGCTATAAACCAGATCGAAGAAGATTTTGCTAACGAGGGTTATGACACGCAGGTCAACCTCGTAAACTTTGCTAACTACGGAGCGCCGCAATTTCGCCATCGTGTTTTGATCATTGGCGTACGAAAAGATTTGAATAAGAGCTTCACCCTACCAAGTCCAACGCACGGTCCGGGAACTTACGTTGGTGC
The DNA here is from genome assembly GCA_037139515.1 of bacterium. Classification (GTDB taxonomy): domain Bacteria; phylum Patescibacteriota; class Patescibacteriia; order JBAXGH01; family JBAXGH01; genus JBAXGH01. The sequence goes on along the minus strand of JBAXGH010000010.1, from coordinate 27,175 downwards.
TAAAGAAGCGCTGAAAGGTGTAGAAAATGCCACTCTCAACAATGAACCGTTAGGCGTACGGCCAGAAACGATTGAGAAACTAAAATTAATTCCGCCGGGTGGTAATTTCACCAATATCCCAAAGGACTCCCCGCACTACGTTAAGGGCATGATTAGCCACGTTTATAGACGGCTGCATCCAGACAAGCCCTCGACGACGATCATTGCCGGGGGAGGTGGCGGAACCTGGGGTTATCACTACAAGGAGCCAAGGCCACTCACCAATCGCGAGCGCGCGCGTCTTTTTGGCTACCCTGACGATTTCGGATTTGAGGGTTCAATAACGGAAGTTCGCAGACAGATCGGCAATTCAGTGCCACCGGTCGCTATCCGAGTCGTGGCGAAGGCTATAAAAGAATTCCTCGATAACGCTTGATCTATGGAAATACTTTATTCAAGCGTAATTCCAGTCAGGCCATCGGGATTCCCGGACTTCAGAGAGACCTTCGAGCGCCAATTTCTGGCGGCTAACGAACTCAAAATCGCCTCCGGTTACATCTCTGAAGACTCACTAATGGAGTTGAAAGCAATTCTTGCGCACCACGAGGCCCGGTCGGAACAAAAGACCTGCGACCTAATTATCGGAATGCATGGGCGTGAGGGGTTCACTCCTTCCCAATATGAGGCGGCGTGCTCTCTCGGTACCTATTTACGCGATCACAAAATCGGCGAAGTCCGCGTTTGTTCGGCTTTCAAATTTCATGGAAAAGTTTATTCGTTTTTGAATCATGGAAATGCTTTTGCTTCCATTCTTGGCTCATCAAACCTGTCCGGGATACTTGGACTGGATGCTCAATGGGAGACCGACTCGCTGATAACGGAAGCGCCACAGATCAAACAACTAGTTGCACTTCATAACGAACTGGTTGCAAAAGCAACCAAGCCGCTTCTTGAATTTGAGGGCGTGCGTTTTGTGAATCAACACGATCTCTTGGAAGGCAGAATCGGAGTCGAGCGCGCTAGCTATGACGAACTCGAAAAGGTACGGCGATCGGCTAAAAACCTATTCTTCGAGATTCCATTGAAAGCGGAGGAACGCAGCAACTTAAATGCCTACTTCGGGAAAGGACGTGAATCGCAAACCGGCGCGATTAGACCACGACCGTGGTACGAGGTGGAAATTATCGTTCCAGTATCGATCACCTCTAAAAAGGGGTATCCGGTTCAAGGAAAGCCATTTACAGCATACACGGACGATGGGTGGAAGTTCAGATGCAAGGTCAGCGGCCAGAACAGCAAGAACTTTAGATCGGAAGATGATCTGCAAACACTCGGCCGATGGGTAAAGGGGCGAATGGAAGCCTCTCGAACGTTAAAGGTCGGTGAGCTGGTAACAAGTGCGATGTTGCAAAAGTACGGTCGCGAATCAATAACGCTAACCGCCACACAGGATGCCGATGTTTGGCTCTTGGACTTCTCAGCAATAAAAATATGAACTTCCTAGATGCCTACATTGCAAGATCTGAAAAAGCTACGCCAAACACGGCAACCTCGCTTAGAATTTCGGCGCAAGAATTCACGACAAAGTACTTGGCGGACTTTAATTTCAACGATCACCTTGCCGGACTGCTTTTCGGTCATGTTCAAAGCGGAAAAACGAGTCAGATGTTTGCGGTCGCAGCAGCGGCTGCTGATAGTGGATTCAGACTATTCGTCCTAGTAACAACCGATAACGTGGTTCTTCATCGCCAAACTCTCGAGAGGGCAAAAAGACTCTTAGGCGGTTTCATGGATGGTTTTCGCGTACTTGGAGAGACGGATGATGCAGAGTTTCATTCAACATCAAATGGTAAAAATCCCACGATTATAGTTCTGAAAAAGAACGTGCGAGTCTTGAAAAACTGGCTTAATAATTTAGCAACTAGTACGCACTTTAAAGACTCGCCGGTTTTTGTCTTGGACGATGAAGGTGACGCCTCGAGTCTGAATACAAAGGTGAATGACAATGACAAAAGCGCGATTCACGACCACCTCGAAAAGATACGCCAAAGGGCGCCGTCTAGCTTCTATCTACACGTAACGGCAACGCCTCAGTCATTATTGCTACAGGCGGCCCTTTCTGGTTGGCGTCCTTCTTTTGCCCACTATATTGCGCCGGGCGCCGGATACCTAGGGGGAGACTTCTTTTATGGCGAAAAAAGCACCGCGCTGCGGTTAACACAGGACAACGAAAAAGCAGTGCTTTTGAAGGGCGACGATATTCCAGAAGGGCTAAGAAAAGCCGTGCTCTCTTTCTTAATAGCAGGGTCACATTGTCTCGTCACCCAAGAGCGAACCGTCTGCAGTCTTTTAGTACATCCGGGCGTTCAGATCAAAGAACATGACAAAGCTAAAGAAAAAGTTGAACGATTCCTTGATGGGATCAAGGCTGATTTAATGAATGACTCACAAGTCTTTCTGCACGATCTTCAGGATGCGTGGACTGATCTAGCCTCCACGAAGCCAGGTCTCACCCCGATGACTGACGTGCTGGCGTTTCTAAAGAATGGATTGCCACAAATAAACGTCGTAGCTCTGAACTCTAAAACAATGGATGACGTTAAATACGACACCGGCCTTAACGTATTAGTTGGTGGCAACAGCTTGGGCCGTGGCGTCACCTTCCCTGGATTACACACCGTTTACTACTGCCGAAGTTCTAAGACGCCACAAGCCGATACATGTTGGCAACACGCTCGTATTTTTGGCTACGACCGAGACTCGGGGTTATGTCGTATTTTCACACCAGAACCGCTCGCTAAGCTCTTTCGTGAATTGAATGACGCAAATAACGCACTCTTCGCAGTCCTGCAACAAAAAGGCCCTAGTGCGGTCAGCATCCTGACGCCTGTTGGCACAAGACCAACACGCATGAATGTAGTTAAGACGGATGAGCTAGCAATCCTCGCTGGCGGTGTAAATTATTTTCCTTCCCTCCCCGAAACCACCAATGTCGAAAAGCTTGACGCGATACTTAACCTTGAAGACTCGGACAAACCTTCAACCATCGATGAAATTCTGACGCTACTTGGACTCGTCGAAGTTGAGAAAAGCGATCCATGGGTTAGTCACGATTTCCCTGGTTGTCTTCAGGCGCTTAAACTTAAACAAGTTGATGTTAAGAATGAGTGTCGCGTGATTGTCCGCACCGATCGAAGCATCAAAAGAGGAACCGGTACGCTTCTCTCGCCCGACGATCGCGGTCTTGGTAAGCAGTATGCGGATAAAATTGTGCTGACAATGTACAGGATTCGTGGCGAAGAAGAAAAAGGCTGGACCGGAAAACCATTCTGGGTTCCAAACATCAAGTTTGCCGATGGCACCTGTTTCTACCTGAGTTCAAAGCAAAATATTCCGGCGTACTAATGGATGTTTGCCACGCGGAGAAGCAACTATAACGGTTCCGGTCTAGCGATCACAAATTAGCAATTCTCCTGAAAAGATGCGTGCATGGTTTGACGCCCAAAAGCCATGGGGTTACCTTTAGATGTAAGCGTTGTATTGGAAAGCGGAACACGCCCGTCCTCCGTTCCGAGGGGGGAAGCTAAACCCTTCCCCTTCAATACAGGATCATCACTCCGAAGAGCGGAAATAGGCTTAATTGCCTCCTGCTCGCCGCCAAGCCGAGTACCCGAATGGGTCGCCTTAGCAGACAATCCGTCTGAATTAGGCAGGGCAGATGTGGGGAACGCAGGCCCACCGGAATCGAGGTCTCGCTATGATGGCGGGACTTTTTGATTTTCAAACCAAATCCGCCCCTGTACTTTCCGCCAAAACCAGAGTTCTAACGTCGTTCGCTAGCGCCCGCCATGAAAAAATCCGCTACATCAGCGGATTTTTTCTTTTGGAGTAGTTTTCAGGATGTCTATGAGGGAGTATCATAAATCTCATTATGGAATACCTGTACATAGCGCTACTATATCTCGTCACGCTGGGCGGCATTTATTTTATCGTCTCCAAACTGCGAATACTGGGACGCAAGAACTTTCTTCATAAATACCAAATTTTTCTTTTAGGCTTACTAGTTGGAATACTGGTGACTTATATTGCCCCCTGGTTGCTGAACAAGCTCTTTACGGCGGAACAGATTATTCACACACTCGGCTTCACGCCTTGGCGTTACCTCTGGATAGCTGTGCTCCCAGCGACTAGTCTGGGAACGATCGCCGGAGGACTATTCGGTCTTCATGCTGGGATGTACGAACGTGAAATCCCGTGGGAGCTGCTCGCATTCACCGGCAGATTCATTTACCCACTCGCCAATGGATTTATTTATGCAACGGTATTTTTTGGAATCAGCAAGTTGATAGTCAGAAATCATCCGAATACGCAAAAATAATTTTCAAACCAAATCCGCCCCTGTCCCACCAGCCAAAACCAGAGTTCTAACGTCGTTCGCCAGCGCCCGCATATAAAAATTCACCACACCCGTGGTGGGTTTTTATATTTGCGGTCGTTTGGGATTTGAACGGGCAGAAGTCGACGCTAGGCTGCCATAGCAGCCGACGCGGAACGCCGACCGAGCGAACTGCTTCGCTCAATCGCTGCCCCGGGCAACGACGCCATGCGCTTTGATCGCGTGGCCAGGCGTAAATCCCGTCCGACCCGCTAACTCAAAACTCCGCCTTTTCGGCGGGGGTTTTTGTTTTGAAACCAGATTACTGATCTCGATAAGCTACTTTTCGGTTTTGCCATTTTTCCAAGTGTTGCCAGGTACCAGTCCGCGGACCGCGCTCCCATATTTCCCTCGCCTCTTTTTGAAGCGCGGCCGCTACACCGTTGCGGTCAAAGACAATCCTCCCGTGCGCCCAAAAGTGAACGGCGTGTGGCTTAGCGGTCGCCATGCACTCTTCAAAGTACTCACGCAAACGTTCCGGCGGGTTAATAAACAATTCGATGCGCGTACCGAATCTCCAAGTGTCACGCCCGTCGAGACTCGAACCGTCATTGCTCACGACGCGAATATCCAAATCGCTTTCTTCAGTTGGTTCTCCATAAACATAAGAACCGCATAAAAGAATCCCGTCGATATGCCCTCGACTGGGATATTCCGCGCAAATCTGATCAATTTGTTCCGAAGTCAACATAGGCCGGAATCATACACCTTAAACGTCTGCATTTTCAAAACAACTCCGTCCATGTAATCCCCGCCGAAACCAGAGTTCTAACGTCGTTCGCTGATGCTCACTAACTCAACAGCTCCACCTTTCCAGCGGTGTTTTTTGTTTGTGGATACTGCTTTGACGCACACGCTCAACAGGAGTACACTTTGGGTACACTATGACTACCACTTTTATTGGACTCAAAGAACTTCGTCAGAACATGGCTAAAGTTTCTGAAGAAGCTATTCGGAAGAATCAACGCGTGATCGTTCTTAAGAAGAATGCTCCGGTTTTTGAATTGCGCCCGCTTACAAAGGAAGATATCGCTCTCTGGAGCTTTGAGCGCGAACTCATAGATGCGCGTTCTGCTGCCCGAAACGGAAAAACCTACACCACACATGAAGTGCGTGAAATACTAGCTCTCGGTGCAGTATGAAATACGAAGCGCGATGGTCGGAGCATGCGCTCGGCGATCTTCGCCGCCTCGACCTCAAACTCGCAAATCGAATCACCATAAAAGTCGATTGGTTTTGCGAACAAACGAAGCCACTCGCATTCGCCAAGTCTTTGGGTGGCAAATTTGACGATGTGTATCGTTTTCGTGTTGGCGACTACAGAATTCTCTTCGAAATCATCAACGGCAAAGTTTCTCTTCTCATGGTTCTGCGTGTAAAACATCGCCGCGAAGCTTACGAATAATTTTCAAACCAAATCCGCACACGTGCTCCCCGCTAAAACCAAAGTTCTAACGTCGTTCGCTAGCGCCCGCATATAAAAATTCACCACACCCGTGGTGGATTTTTATATTTGCGGTCGTTTGGGATTTGAACGGGCAGAAGTCGACGCTAGGCTGCCGTGGCAGCCGACGCGGAGCGCCGACCGAGTGAACTGCTTCGCTCGGGCGCTGCCCCGGACAACGACGCCGCGCGCCGATCGCGCGGCTAGGCGTAAATCCCGTCAGACCCGCTCACTGAAAAAATCCGCTACGTCAGCGGGTTTTTTCTTTAGAGATCATTCAGGCTTGAACTCGTTATGCATGGATTTTGCTACAGCCCTCACGTCACTCAAGTGCGATTGCGGATAGTCTACCACTGATAGGCTTAGTACCGGATAGTCTCCATAATTCGTAAAATACAAGATGGCCGAGTAGGCTGATTCGCATGAGCTAAATTGGTTATTCGGATTGCAGATTCCAGCTGGCGCATGGAATACAATAGTTGGCATTTCATCCGCAGATTTCACCGCTTCGCAAAAATCAATGTTCGCAAAAGGAATGTAGCCACTAACCGTTTTGAACCTTTTAAGCTCAGCGCATGAGATAGGTTTCATCGGCGGAAACAATGTTGGATGCGGTAAGCCCTCACCTGCCAGAAGCCACACAAAATCTTTTGACGGAAAAAATGCACTGACGATCTGGTTTTGATCGTGAAATTGCATTTGTCCAGCCTTCCCCTTCTCACCGGCGTCCATATAGACCGTGTATTCGCCCCAATTGGAAGGATAACTAAAACCGACACCTGCGCCAAAGTTCTTCGCTATGAATTGCTTTGCGACCGTTGATTCAGGAAGAGTCCCCGTGACTTGTTGCGTCGACGTAAACTGCTTGATCTGTGCAGACAGCGTCGCGACAGACCGCGTAAGGCTCGCTATCTTCAGAGTTTGTAAAAAGTACACCGCCGCGAGACCGATGGCCGCGAGCACCGTGAGAACTAATAAATATAAGTGCGATTTCTTTTTCTGATCGTGTTTCATACTGAGTGTATCGTTGAATGCATATTAGCATGAGCGCCACATTCTGATAAATAGTTTTCAGACTAAATACGCCCCTGTGCCGCCAGCCAAAACCAAAGTTATAACGTCGTTCGGGAGCGCCCGCTCACTCAAAAATTCCGCCTTCATCGGCGGGATTTTTGTTTGTTCTGAGAATGGCTTTGTGAGATGATTATGGCAAATATGAAAACAATTGAGCTGCGCCGCCACTCCACAAAATCAGGACCGGGCAATCACGATTTGAGCGAAGCTGGTATTGCGCTCGCCCATCGTATTGGAAAAGAGGAGCTACACGGAAAAAACTTTACGCTGCTTTTCGATAGCCCGCTCAAACGAGCAAAAGATACGCTGAACGCCTTTAAAGAAGGTGCGCTTGATTTTCCTGATGTTCAGCCGCAGCTCTTTCCTCCACTCATGGAAGTAGCCCTGCAAAAATCCGCGATGGAACTATGGAATGGCGTCTGCAATCACGCCGAAGAACGCGACGAGGATATGATGCAGGCAGCACTGGAAAATGAGCCCGCGCTCACGAACACCCTCGCAAAGGAAGCAGCTGCTTCATTCCTACGCTGGATAGCTTCCCTTCCGGACGACACAAATGCCCTCGTCGTGGGGCATAGCCCATTTTTCGAAATGATCGCGCTCGGCCTTTTCGATGAAGTATTGCCTCAACTTCAGCCCTGCGAAGGCTTTAGAATTATCGAAGAGAACGGGGCTCTGAGACTAGAAAAATAATCCTAAACCTTGCCTCTTCGGCAGGGTCTTTGTTTCGTGATAACATAGCCTCATACACTAAACAATTATGAATACTTTTTCCTCGATTGTTGGCGCTCTCCCCCTGCACAAAGCTCGAGCCAGACGAAACGGCTATTACGGTGTGTATGCGATTCTTGCCGTGCTGATAATCATTGCTCTCGACAAATTAGGATATAAAAACGCCGAAGGTCTTTGGCTTGGATTAAATTTAATCGGCTACGGCATCGCTGAATATATTGCCGGCATGGATTTTAGAAAAAATCTTGATGCGTTTATCGCTGAGGGAAATTCCGCCATAGCCGAAACGCGAAAACAAAATCCGCAATATCCTGAAGACCAACTTCAACGAGCAAGTCGCTGGTATCAAAGAAAAGCGTTCATGTCTCACCCAGTATTTTATATACCGGCGGCAATTATCGCTTTCGGCGTCGGCGCCGTCTTAACTTATTATTCTCTACTCGCAATTTTTTCCTAAAACACCTATGAAAAACAATCTCCTGCTGCAAACTTCGGGAACCATTCTTGCAACCTGCTTTGCACTCATGCCGATCGCGTCATTCGCTGAAACCTCTGCGCCCGGATCACTGAATACCGGCTCGAGCTGCCCGGAAACAGTGAGCGACACGGTCCAGATTCATCAGGTTGATTTGACCGTCAAAACAGTTAACGCCTGGAGCAAGAAAGCTGATCTGGAGTTCGTGAAGACCGATAAACTCTTCAGCGCGAATCAAAATGCTTCCGCGGTGCTCGCAAAAAAACTCAGCGACGCTTCCACAAAGCAACTTGCCGCGGCGAGCAAAGTAGCTGCAAAAAAACCAGCGCTTAAGACAGCACTCGCGACTCTGAAAAATAAAGTCGCGCTCGAAGTTGCTTATTTGAGCTCCAATCATCTGATGACAAATATCGCTCTCGCAAAAGACGACGCGACGGCCCGCAACAAAGTACGTGAGCAACTGTATGCGGTTATGCTGATTGCGTCGATGCCACCAAGCAACAGTGTTGACATCTGCAAAACCAATACCTCAACTTCTGAAATGGTTCGTAAGCTCACGCTTTTTCAAGACGGCGAGTTCGCTAACCTTAGATTTGCCGAACTTGAAACATATAAAACTTCCGTCGCCGCCCTTTCCAAGCGACTCAATCTGAACCTGAAAGAACAGGAAAATATCTTCAATGCTCACGTTAAAGCCGCAGTCGCTGAATGGAACAAGGCAGCTGCAGTCAAATAATGTTCTAAAATCCCGCCTCCCCGGCGGGGTTTTTGTTTATAGGTAAAGTGATAGAATTATGACATTATGATTTATCTCATCGGCGGCGCTCCCCGCTCCGGAAAAACTATTCTCTCCAAACGCATCGCGGCACAAAAAAATATTTCCTGGATTTCAACCGACAGTATCCGTGCCATGGTTTTGGCTGGCACGAAAAAATCCTTAATCAGCAAGAAGTTCCCCTATCAAAAAGTAAGTCTCGAAAAAAATCCGGCGCCGGAACTTTTGCGCGCCGAAATCACGGAATCAAAAACACTCTGGCCTAACGTCGAAGCACTCATTAAACAATTCATCGACTGCAATGAGGACTACATCGTCGAAGGCGTACATCTGATGCCGAGGCTTGTGAGCAAACTCAAAAGCACAAAATATTGGAAACAGATAAAGATAATCTATCTAGTCAAAGACGATCTTGAAAAAATTCAAACCGGGTTCGCGCTCAACACATCGGCGCATGATTGGCTGTCCGGGGTCGTGAAAGATAGCGATATCGCAAAACGCGCAGCGAGAATGGTCCAAATTAAAAGCCGCTATATCGCTCGCGAGGCACGCAAATGCCGCTTTAAAGTTATTGTCACGGATGATGATTTCAACTTGAAGATTAAAGCCGCGGTCGACGAATGGAACAAAGCCTCGAAAGCTAAATAGCAAACTCTCCCCGCCAAATCGGCGGGGTTTTGCTTTGAATAATCCCCGTGATATAGTCCAAAACATGAAAACAGCTCAAACTTACTTCGTAATCGGTGTGAACGGAGTCGGGAAAAGTACCGTTATTCCCGAACTAAAAGCGCTGCTCGACGTCACAGCTTTTGAAATTCACGATTTTGACGAGCGCGGCGTGCCAAACAATGCGGGCAAAGATTGGCGCGAATCCGAAACACTTTATTTCGCCAAGCTCGGTAAGGCTAATGCCGTAAAAGGAATCACAACTCTAATTTGCGGATTTTCAAAAGTTGCCGAAGTTCTTGCGGCGGCACAATCCGCGGAATCAAAACCAAATATCATTCTTCTGGATGCGAACGCCGAAACGATCACGAAGAGAATCATGAACTGATATCAAACCCCGGAAAGCTTGACCGAGCTTTTACGCACAACCGGAAAAACGCCGGAAAAATTTATCGAAGGCAATGTTTGGGTTTCGACGAAGTTCAGAGAAGAATGTTTGGCAAACAACTTCCCGATTATCGATACCAGCCCATTGAATCCAAACGAAGTGGCACAAAAAGTTCATCAGCCCATCGCTTTCAATAATCAATAATATTATGGAAAAATCATCAACTTATAAATTTTTGGTACCGACGCTCGCTGTGCTTTTAGCTGCGTCAATCGGCACAAATATTGTTCAATACCAGCAGCGGAACGCAAAGATTCAGGCGCAGAAATCGGAAAAAAACCTGGCGGTGACTGCTCCTGCACCCTTAGCGACTCCGAAGGGTTCATGGCAGTTATACAAAGAACCGACCACCGGCTTAGGAGTTATGTATTGGTCGAAAGACGGAGAGCCGATTAATCTAGCCGATGTGAGCGATATCAGCATTTTCACAACCGATAGTTTTATCAGGCCGGAAGAACCCTATATCGTTCGAATACTCGATGCTACGGACGCTAACATCAATAAAGCTGGCTGTGCTATAACCGGCGATCAGATCTTCGGCGAAGTCAAAAAAACTATCGGCGATAATCAATATTGCATCACGGCCGCTGGCGAAGGAGCCGCTGGTACGATGTACGAGACAAAACTTTACACCACAAAACACAACGGAAAATATGTTTCGTTCATCTTCACTACGAGCAGCAGCTTAGGCCCTGCGGACGATCCACTTTGCTTCGATGGAGTTCAAACCGCGCGCTGCAAGGATCATTATTACGGCACACTTTTCAAAAACAATTTCGATGAGCTTTTGGAGTCTCAGATTTTATCGACGGTTCGTTGGGATAAGATCAAATAGCCATTGACAAAACGCCTAGTTTTGATATCGTCACGGCGCAAAGCAAAGACCCAACCAAGGAGGTTCACCGTGCTGACCAAGCCCTGGTTCATTCAGCAATGTACTCTGCGCGGCAAGCTGATTTACGAACCCATGGACAACGCTCATTACGAGTCCGACGATCAAGCCAAATCCCTGAAGCGGATTTTTGCTCGGGGTCACGAGCTAGGACTGGTCGAAATCGCTTTCCGAAGCAGGGCTATGAGCGTTTTCATGCTCGCGGCCGTCGGATTCCACTTTCACGAATACAAGCCATTCCTCCAAGCGCTCGCCGACAATCGGCTGCGTCTTGAAGAAGACATCAGCTTCAACGATGTTCTTGAACGCACGACCTCCGACACCGGATTCAAGCCAAAGCACTCCGATATCTGGTTCGACTTCCGGAACGACGTGCTCTGGACGCTCGACTCCGCGAAACGCGACGAGCTCGTGACTCGCCTCGCCGTTATCAAGCAGAAGTGGGCTGCCCCGAAGCCGTAGCCTATCACTCCACACAAACACACCCCGGTGCGAGCAATCAAAGCTCTCGGGGTGTTTTTTCGCTTAAAATGCTGGGGACAGTCCCGAGCATATTAAGCGGATTTGGCTTTGTTCTCTGGGGATAGTCCCCAGATAGTTAAGCGAAATAAAAAAATCCGCCCGGTTGACCAGGGCGGTTTCAGACAGAATCACAGTTCGATGACGTGGAAGGCACCGGAAGCGTTCGAGAAGGCCGTCTTATCAAGCACGGCCATTCCCCGCTCTTCGTGAATGTGACCGAAAAGGTGCGCTTGAAGAACCGGACCAGACGAGGCGCCACGCTTCGCGATGTACGCCCTGATGGTCGGCGAATTCAAACCCTCGCACGGAATCCGATCAAGAATCCCCTCCGGCGGCGCATGCGTTACCAGGATGTCGAGATCAAGCGGCAGGTGCATGACGCGATTCAGAAGCTCCTCTGTCATCAACTCATCCGGCCAATCACCCCTGTGAAGCCTCACACCGCGAACTCCGCCAATCTTCCAAGTCCTCGCAGCTGACGGAACAAGTAGAAAGCGCGTCGGATCCTTGGAAATCTCGAAGACCGGGCCGCCGGCAAACATCGGCGCGAGGTCGACGAAGTCGTGATTCCCACGGCAACAGACGACCGGTGAGTCCGGACTCGCCATCAGCCCGCGCAGGTATCCTGGACCCATCATGGTCAAATAACGCGTCTGAAACTTGATTTCACGCTTGAAAGAAAGCCTTTTTCTGACAAGCTTTCCTTCGGGACACGGAGACAGAGGCATTCCAAGCAGGTCGATATTGTGTTCCCATTCAACGCGCCCGACTCCCGGAACATCAATGATGTGTGTACGGAAGTTCGGAAGCATGTCTCCTGTGCAGACGTAAAGGTCCGCGGGTGGAAGGTTCTTGGTTTCGCCGTGCCAGTCGCTGAAATGGACGATTCGCATGCGGCATAAATACCACCAGTTTTTGACATTGTCAAGGCGCCACAGTAACGTAAGTCACGCAACCACTCACGAGGAGAGGCGACCAAAATGATTGAGGAACGCGAATATTTCGTCGGAATCGCCCTCGAAAATGAGGCGCGCGACATCGTCGAACGACTGCGACGCAAAATTGCTGAAAAATTCCATGTTTTCGCAGCGCTCAACTCGCCACCGCACATCACACTCTTCTACCCGTTCAAAACAGCGGTAAACACACCGATACTGGTGGGAATCTCTGCGCTTGCACGCAATACCGTACCTTTCACAGTTCCCATTCTTGGGTTCGGCGCTTTCGGCGAAGCGGTTCGCTTTCTCGAGCCGGCACAGGACAAGCGCCTCGTCGCACTCAAAGACAAAGTCGTCGCGACCATGTATCAGAGAGCGAGAATTCCGGAGAGGAATTCCTTTAGCGGCTTCCATTTTCACATCACGCTTGCGTTCAAAGACCTGACCCCGGCAATTCATCGTGAGATTGTAAAGCTTCTCGAAACAGAACCGCTACCGATCGCGAGCCTCTACGTGAACGCGCTCACCATCTTCCGCAAACAGCAAACCGGCAAGTGGGAATCAGCGCTGAAGTGCTCTTTCGGAGACCAGGCGTCCTAGCTTCCTAGACTAAGACGCAGTAGGCAGATCAACTAGTTTCCGCCCAAGTTCATACGACCAGCAACCCAAAATAATTGCTGGCGTTTTTTATTCTGAAATAAAAATGACCGCTGATCGCTTACGCGACCAGGCAGTCAAGACAAGAATCTCATTCGTTTCGAAGCCCTAGCTTCGCCAAGGCCACATCGACTAAATATTTTCGCTATAAGTCTGATTGTTCAGCGGCCAGGTAGAGACGCGTAATGCTACTAGAAAAAAGCCACACTACTCATCGCCACTTTTGTGCCGTTCTTTTAGTTATTCACCAAAGCTTATCAAGCAGGATAAGACGCTGCCGCCAAGACTCAATACTCAGGCGCGCTTGAAGATTCTGCTCGCAATCATATCAATATCGAATGCACGATTCTCCACCACCCATTTCGCGATGAGCGGACTGATTGTGAGCGCGAAAATCCCGTTTCCCATAAGATGCATCGCGGTGAACGGAATCTGGCCGATAAACGCCTCGCTCAAGGTCTGGCCGAAAAGCAACGGCCCGATTGTGAGACCGGTTAAACCGTCATAAGCAATCGTACCAACAAAAGCACAGGCCAGATAATTAACCGGCGAGCTGTCGCGATTGCTAAGAAAGAAATACGAACCCGCGGCGACTAAGCCATAGACAAGGGCCGTAATCCAAGTCCAGGCGCCAAACGCGCCTTTGTATAAATCAAAAATCGCGATGGAAGCGAAGCTGAAAACAAAGCCGGTGAGCCAGCCGTAGGTTTTTGAGAAAGGCATGACGGTGCCCATAATCGGCTCGTAATTCGCGGGACGAAACGGTATCAAACGAAGCCCAAAACAAACCGCAAAGCCGAGAACAATTTTCAACCAACCGACTTTCACCTTGCTGTTTTCCATATCACGAAAATTCAGAATTATTTTTCGGGTTCGTTGAGTTTACCCGAGCCGCCAAGAGCCGTCACCCACTTATCCACCGAAACTTAAAAACCTCGCCTTTCGGCGAAGTTTTTAGCTTTTTATTTTTGTAACTTTTTTATTTCTTTCTTTAAATTCTCAATTTCGCCCTTCAGCTCCACCATCTTGAGTTCGCGCGAGACTATCAGTTTATTGACGACTTCGAGTTGCTCGATACGCTTTGTTAGTTCCTCAGTTCGCTCACCGACCTTAGCCTCTAATTCTTTTGCATAGTCGGAGAGTTTCAATTCAATCGTTCTTTGTCTTGTGACGTCTTCCATGGCAAGGATTATTAGTTTCGGAAGACCTTCTTCTTCGATGTAAACCCGGCGAGCATTCAAGAGCACAATCTTGCGACCAATGCCCGGAAAATTATAGTCAACTTCAAAATCTCGAAAAAATGATTGCTTTGGCAGGATTTTGTCCAAAAGTGTGCGCAGATGCTTTCCCGCCCATTGACCATCGCCCAAGTCATAAACATATTTCCCGATTGTATCCTTTTCCAAGACATCGAAGGTTCGAAGAAAAGATTCGTTCGCTGTAAGAACAGTAAGCTTATCATCCAAAATCAAAAACGGTTCACGTGCCGTGTCGACAACGTTTCTAATATAGGTCCAGCCAGTCTGCCAAACTTTATCCTGAAGAGCCTTGTGAACAACGGGCGAGACATTGCTTGCCATATTTTTATTATTAGACTGATTTGCTTGAAGCATAGAGCATCTCCCCATAAAGCGCCACGCTCCGACCCATCCATTGCTATTTATCCGTTTCTCCGCTATAGTTCGCCAATTCCAAATAACCAAAACTATGTTCAACAAAACTCGAAGTTCAGGCGGCGGATACAAGGGTGGTGGTAAGAAGTTCGGTGGTCACGGTGGCGGAGGCGGAGGATATAAGGGCGGATTCGGTGGCGGCGATCGCGAACGACCAGCGATGCACCAGGCCACTTGCTCGAAGTGCAATAGCTCCTGCGAAGTGCCTTTCAAACCGAATGGCAGCAAACCGGTTCTCTGCAGCAATTGCTTCAAGCGCGATGATAACGGCGGACGTTCGGACCGCTTCGAAAAGCGTTCCTATTCCCCTGACCCGACTCGCAGCAATGACAATATCGGAGCTCAGCTCAAGCAGATCAATGATAAACTCGACGCGCTTATCGAAGCCATGACCGAAGGCGAAGACGGCGAAGAGGAATAAAACAAAAAAACACCGCCATTTTCATGACGGTGTTTTTTGTTCAAGCTAGAGACGTCCCAGCAAATATACCAGACCACCGACAGCAACAAAGATAATCACATTCCAAAGCGCAAGACGGACGTGCGCGCCCAAACTCGGCTTGAAGGTAGGAATCTTTCTTAAATTGCGCCAGTAATAAACCATGTATGGCCCAACTGCAGCCCACAGCAGAGTATAAAATGCGAACAGAAAATATTGCCCAGCAATCAAAGCGAGCGAACCAGCTAAAAGCGAGTTGTCATAACGCCCGGGACCCATTGATCCCGTAAACGTTTGCCAGTCAATGAAGCTCAGAGTTAACAACCAGCCACCAAATAGCGCAGCATGATAAAGCAAGTATTTTAGGAATCTCAAAAAAGCTTCTTTAAGATTCCATTTCCAACCGATTCCGTTACCTTCTTTTTTATAACCTAAAAGCCTCATGACCACGCCGACGAGCGCAACCGGAAAACAGACAAAGAAAAAAATCGCAATAAAAACATTCACAAGCCCAATTCCAACTACGATCGGACCGACCGCAGGGGGCCCTACAAGTGCCTGTGCGTGATCTGCAAAGGTCAAGACGCCGAACAAGGAAATGACGAGGGTCTGCAAAACTGATATTCTTTTCATAACATTATGTTTTCTTTAATACCACTAGAACAAGCTCTTGACTCACGCGAGGTCGGCGGAAAAGCCTTAAACCTCGGGCTACTCATGAGATATAAACTTCCTGTTCCAGAAGGTTTTGTGTTAACCGCGAGCTCCTTAAACTCAAGCCAGTTTACCACGGATAACGAAATAAACCACTTATTTTCCAAATCAAACGGGCCGTTTATCGTGCGAAGCTCGGCTAGTCTTGAAGATGCGATCGCGACCAGTTTCGCCGGTCAGTTTGAATCATACTATCCGATAAATACTGTCGAGGAACTGAAAGAGGCTATTTTTAAAATTAAAGCGAGTCGAAAATCTCAAAAAGTAATTAGCTATTTAAATCACTACAATATTTCGAGCGATGATTTTAATATCGCGGCGGTCATTCAGGAATACAAAAAACCAATCTGGTCCGGAGTTGCTTTTACCGATCAAGATACTGGTGCAAAAAGTCTGATAGTCGAAATGTCGCAGAAAGCCGAAGGCGTTGTTTCTGGCCAAGATACTCCCCTCCATTTCGCCATAGACTATTCAACAAAAAAAATCATTTCTAAAACCGGCGGCGAAAATCCATCACTAACTCGGCTAGTTGAAAAAGTTTCTGAGCTTTCTTTTGAAATCGCGGATAAATTCAAGGCGCCACAGGATATTGAATGGGTTTACGACGGAAAGAGAGTCTGGATCGTTCAATCAAGACCAATCACCGCGCAAAATCTTGAACCCTCCATTGCCATAAAAGAAGAACTTCGAAAGCTGAAGAAGCTACTTGGCGCGAGGCCGCCATTTCTTGCTGCCAGCCAATTCGCTGAGGGGCTGGAGCACGCAACGCCACTCACCACCAGTCTTTTTCAAAAGTTCTATTCCGAGAGCGGATCTTTTGGCCAAATCATGCGACACTATCGCATTCCAATCGAAAGCTTTGATGCTGAAAAACTGGTCGTGAACGTGCTCGGCAGGATCTTCATGAACAAGGATCTGGAAAAGAAAGTTCTTCTTTCGCGCACGCCCCGAAGACTGATTTCTGGCACGCAGAGTTCGTTTGCAACACCGCTCTATCAAACTGAGTGGTACTACCCGGGGCTCCTGAAGCTCACAAAAATGACTCCGGAAATAATCCTGAGTTATCTTGGAAGCGCGCGACTGCAAATCGATACATTTCGATATTACAAAAAACTCACTCCGATTCTGACCGCCAAAAAACAAGAATATCTAACCAGCCAGCCGCTCACCCGCGAAACAGCGCGCCTACTTCTTGATCACTTGGTAAACGAAACAGCGCCACTCATGTTCAAGATTGCGCTTTTCCAACAATGCGCCTATTCGTATCTGGAAAAAAAGATACGCCGCCACGTTTCCGCAGACGAATGGCAAAGCCTCATCACGACAGGTCTTATCGATAAAATTGCCAGCGCCGTTCAAGAGAAAGACCCCAAAATCGCCCTTCAAAAAGTGGCTTACCGCGGATTTCAAGAACAGGAGCTTTCTGAGCCGCGTTTTGAAGAGACGCCGGAAAAATTTCTTCGAATTTTTCAACAGCTCAAAAAAACCGGCGCGCCGGGCAAAATATCGAAGCCGGCTACAATTACAAAAATAAGATTAGCAACAGAAGATAAGTTCGGAAGCATCTGGGATCAGCAGATTATCTCCACGTATTTTAAAATCTACGACTTCTACTCGGCGAGCCGCGAGGAAATGCATGACCTCTGGATCCGGGAAATGTCTTTCCTGCGAAAAATTCTCTTAAAACTTGATCGCGACGAAAGATTATATAATTCGATTTGGTACGCGACGCTCGATGAAGCCTTGTCTGAAAATCAAAAATTGAATCAAACCAAACTGTTCGCGACACGAAAAAACCATGAACTGATGCGTCGAATACCACTCGGCGGTACCCTCATCGCAAAGACCTGGGAGGAAATCATCAAGTCTCCGATTAAGTCGAGTTCTGCCAAAGTATTCAGAGGCACAAGTCTGACTTCCGGCATCGCGACTGGAACCATCGGAACCGCCGAGATGCTTGAATCCGGCGAACGCGTCGATATTCTCATCCTCAAAAATCTTGACCCAACAGCCACAATTTATTTTGAAAATATAAAAGGATTGATTACCGAAGTCGGCGGCGAATTCGCTCATGCTGCAATTGTTGCGCGAGAATATGGATTGCCCGTCATGGTGCTCGAAAACGCTACAGGTCTGCTAAAAATCGGCGTGAAGATTAGCCTTGATTGCTCAAAAGGCACAATCTCGATATTGAAATAAAAAAATCCGCGTTCCAGAAAAATCTGGGCGCGGTTTTTGATTTGGTTCTGATTCATCAAAGGTCGAGGTCGATGACCGTGAGCGGAATCACTGCCGTACACAGATCCTTGCTGCTCGTCGACTTCGAACCCACGTGATAGATGTCGCCCTGAATCGTGATTTGCGAACCGACCGACGCAGTTCTGACCAGCTCCCCGAGTTCGCCTTCAGGCCAAGGCAAGAAGCCCTCGGCGAAGTTGAACCAGAGAATGCCGATTTCCGCAAAGCCCATGAAAAGCTCCGACATCTGCTCAGCCTCAAGCCAGCGCAGATAGTCTTCATACGTCTCACTGGGATGATCTTCAGCGAAAGACATCTTGCTTACATCTTTCAGCTTGGATAGTCCATAGGGCAACTTCGGGAGCGGTGCATCCGAGAAAAGTTCTGGATGGTCGACCTGCAGCGCAGCCCAAGTCAGCGAATCCGGCGCTGCATTCACAACCGCATCAATCAGGGCCAAGTTCGCATCCCAACATGCTCGTGGGTCAAGGTAGGCCTGACGCTGCAGCTCGCCCAGAGCGAAAAAGTTACGATAAACCATGGCTCACCTCCGCGCCTTTATTACCACACGGGGACGCTCGCGTCAACACGCCAACGCCTCGACCGACGCCATAGCCGAAGACGAAAAGAATTATATTCACCAAACAAAAAACGCGACGGAATTCCGTGCGTTGTATTTCATGGCGCACCTCTCACGCGCTCATACTCCCCGACAAAAACTACTGCTTCATCAAAGAGCGGATCGCGTGTATAACTCACCATTTCTTCACGCGGCATCGTGATCTGAAACTCCATTCCGTCCGAACTCGAAACTCCGCGAATCAGGCCCTTCAAAATCGCAAGCGACAGCCCTGACGCAAAATCCGGACACAACTTTGCTTTCAAATTTTTCGAAACAACGAAGCGACTCGCGATTTCGTTTGTATCCGCCAAAGTTTCTGCGACTTCCGCGAAAGTCACCTGATCGACACGAAAAATCGCCGAAGCTTTCCTGGCCGACTTTGCGGTCGCGACCAGAATCAAACGTATGCCATGAAGCAACTCCGCATCGCTTCTCATTCAGCCTCCTGTCATGGGTTCCGGCAAAGCTTAATCAAAAAACGCGTTTACGTCAAAAACAATTAAGCCTGCTGCTATATAGGCTTTTTGATCAAAATGACAGATTTCGAGCAAAGTCGACGGCAATAAAATTTTTTGTTTAGCCGTCGCTAAGCCAAAAATTTTTTGCCTAGAGTTTGCCGAAAGCTGGCTTTTTGAGCTGGAGCCTAAATAGCAACAGGCTTATTTTGCTTATTTGAATAACGCAAGTTAAGCTGGTTATATATGTTTGAAGTTGAACAGAATTTTAATCTCACCACGGAGCAACGCTCGCGCTTACTCGACAGTGCCGAGTTTGAATACAAAAAATCAATCACCGATATTTACTACGACACGCCGGAACATAAATTATCACTGCAAGATTTTTGGCTTCGTGAACGCGACGGCAACTTTGAACTCAAAGTTCCGGCGAACATGAGCGCTGAAAGCATCGTCGACCAGTATCAGGAAATTGAAGATGAACCCGGAATCTGCGACGCTCTCGAATTTTCGCCAAACAATTCTTTATCGGAAATACTTAAGTCCGAAAACTATCTCCCCTTTTGCACCTGCGCCACGGTTCGCGAATCCTATACAAAACAGGGCTTCACTATTGTGATTGATCACGTTTCTTACGCCGGTTCCGCTTGGACTTTTGACGCCTGCGAAATCGAGCTTCTGGTTTCGCGAGATGATGAAATGCCGGAAGCATCGAGGCGCATCGCTGAATTCGCAGCCGCGCACGGACTTAAAACCGAGTATCTTCACGGCAAGGTTTTGGAATTTCTTTATCGCGAACGACCGGAACATTTTGCCGCGCTCGTCAAAGCCGGCGTGGTTTTGAAGCCTGAAAATCGCGGTTAAATATGGAAAAAGTAAAACTAATTTCTTTTCCCGAAGAGCCATTCACAGACGAAGGCGATTATGAAAATTATTCTATCGTGAACCGAAATTTTTCCGGTTTGATTTTACATAATCTTAGATTTGAAAATGTTTCCTTCAAAGGCACGGATTTCAGCCAAACCAAAATTATTGATATCAAGTTACGCAATGTTCGCTTTGAAGATTGTGATTTGGCGAATCTAAAACTCGAAAAAGCTTCGCTCGAAAAAGTCGAATTTGTAAATTGCCGAATGACCGGCATGCGCGTCGTCGAAGGTGAAATCAAAACCGCGCTATATAAGAATTCCCAGCTCAAACTCGCGCAGTTCCGCATGAGCCGCCTGAAAAATATCACTTTTGAAAATTGCCCGCTCGAAGAAACTGATTTTTACGGCGCCGAAATGGTTTCCGTCATGTTTAAAGAATGCGATTTGATGAAAACCGAAATGTCAGCCACGAAGCTCAACAATGTCGACTTTCGTTCGAGCAAACTCGCTGGCTTAAATATCAGTATCGCGAGTTTGCACGGCGCAATTATCGACCCGACGCAGGTGAACGACTTGGCCTGGCTCCTCGGCGCTAAAATTGAGTGGAGGTAGCACCGTTGCCAAAACCCAAAACCTGCAATATGCTTGATTTCTATGAGTTATATCACGCTATTAATGCTCGCACTCGCAGTCCTCGCCTGGCGATATTCTTTGCAGTACACCGAAAAGGTCACCGGAATTGATGCGAGCACGATTGATAGCCTCGCTCCGACGCGCGAAGAAGCTGAACTGGAACGCCGTGATTATGACCCGAAAAAAGATTTCGCCGATTTGGTTTTTGGCATCACAAAATATAAGCAAGCTGGTTCGCAATATGCTTTTCGCGCCGAAGGAATGCTAAACGGGAAGCTCGTCGGTTTTGAAGTTCTGATGCAACCGAATATCATCACGCTCAGAAGCATCGGCGCCACGAGTGACGAACTCGCGACCGAATACGTTCGACTTTTCGACGGCCCGCAGAAATCTGCGCAAATGATTCCGGAAATCCAATTCACCGCTTTTACGCTTGAAGGCAATCCGAACAACCTAATGAAAGAACCCGTCAAATTCAAACTGTTTTTCGAAAAATATTTTGAAGACAATGAATCTCCGGAAGCGCAGAAATTTTATGAAGAAGATTATTTTGAATTCTATTTGGATCTTGATATGCCAAATAAGCGCATCTACTTAAACGAAAAAGACGACAGTTACCGCACCGCCTTCCTGAAAGCACTTCTAAAATCTAGTCAGCAAGATCCCTCGGCTTCGGGATGACAGCAATAAAAAAGCGCGAAGCCGATTTCTCGTTCTTCGCACTAAACCAACTCGCACCGCCTAGGGCGCATCATCCACAATCAGATGCCGCCGTGGCGACGACTCGAGGACCTCGAGATACGCACCATGCACATCGCCCCCGCCGCTTTCGCCATAAACCAGGTCTGAAAGTGCCTGAACCATCACCGCAACTTTCCTCAAATCTTTCAGTCGGCTGAAATCAGCCGATTTTGCGAAGTCCCGAAGGTTTCCCACGATTTCGTCCATCTGCGCGATGATGCTTTCGTTCTCCGCAGAGCAGAACTCGCAGATGTCGACCGGATCTTCGTCGTGAATCCGATTCCACCTCTCAATCTTCTCGCCGAGCCAGGTGTAGTACGGGGTCAGGCGCAACAGCTTATTGCACACCTTCTCCCGCAACTCGACCCTCTTTGCGGTGTCGAGCTTGCCGAGCTGGCAGTACATAAGCGGTAGTGCTGCGATGTTCGCGCTCGCCCAGTCAGCATCAAGCCCCGTTTTTGTGATCTGAAACCAGATTTGCCATTCTCTTTTATGAGTCACTGCCTTACCCCTTTCGGACAAGGTTGCCTTGGGCGCTATCCAATCACACTTTTACAATAGCTGCAACCCCCGAGTTACGAAGTGACCAATGGGTAAAAAGCCTTCGTGATAGAATATAGGCATATGAAGAAAAGTATTCTTATCCCGTTTTTTACAATTCTCGGACTTTTGTTCGCAAATTCCCCTAGTCTTGCGCTAAGCCCGCTTGGACCCGGCTCGCTCGTTCGAGGGGTTTCGCGATCCGCAGTTTATTATGTCGGACCAGGTAATGGTCGCTATGTCTTTTTAGACAGCACCACTTATAACACCTGGTATGATGATTTTTCACGCGTCATGACTATAAGCGATGCAGAATTGGCCACAATGCAGCTCCGTGGCAATGTCGGCTACAGACCCGGTTCGAGGCTTATCCGCACCCGATACGATCCAAAAGTCTACGCCGTTTCTGCGGACAAAAAGCTGCGTTGGATTCAAAACGAGGCTACCGCACGGGCTCTTTATGGCAATGACTGGAACATGTACGTCGATACAATCCCGGAAGCCTTCTTTGCTATGTACCGAATCGGTGACCCGATTTATCAGGCATCGGACTTTAACCTGTATTGCATGATCAACAACAATTGGAGCCCAATCTTCAATGAAAGTGAAGGAACCTGTGAATAAATGCGCCGGCTCTTCCCAAAAACATCAAACTGATGTATGGTCATGCGCATATAGTTTTGAGTAGACCCACTTAAAATAATTCCAAAGCTATAAGTAGTCATATGCAGGGTATCATCAAACGTCTCACGGATAAGGGTTTTGGTTTCATCACCCCAGAAGGTCAGGAAAAGGACATCTTTTTCCACTCGACTTCAGTTCAGGGCACCACTTTCGATGCTTTGAAGGTTGGCGATAAGGTTTCTTTCGAAACGGAAGAATCAGAAAAAGGACCTCGCGCCGTCAATGTCAACGTCGTTGCCTAATAGCAAAAATTCACCCCGGTTCTCCGGGGTGTTTTTTTGTACAACGAATTCCTGGTGATTACGCGAGCGCTGATTTGGCGTACTCCGCGGCGGACACATGGGGGCGCAGTGTCCGGCGCGGAGTACGACCAAAATCGCTCGCTTCGAGCCTACCCTCATCACTGTTTACAATCACAGGACGGTCACCTATTCTTAAAACACATGGGAGTAAAAGACAATTCTAAAGCCGAAAAACTGGGGCTCATCATCTTTGTGATTCTTTCATTTCCTCTATTACTGGTAGGGGTAATTTTGAGTTTTTTCCGAAATTTTTATCTTGAAAACATCAAGCACCAAAAACTTTCGCTTAAAATAAGCGATGAGACTGCGAAGAGATTAAAAACGCTGCCGGAGGGTACAAAAATCATAATCAATGACGAGGAATTCGTTTCCGGAGCGGTAAATATTATGGATGAGCCGGAAGTTCCCAATTATCCGCCAATTTGGGATATTCGCTTGGATAAAGAACGCTATCTTACGCTTCGAGATAACGTCATACGGTTCGCTGGCTGCAAAAAAGGGTTGTTTGGTTCGAGCTGCAAAGCACAGCCGATTCAGAGCCTTAAAATCCTCTAACTCTTGACAAAACCGTCAGTAATCGCCTAGCCTGTCTTTAGGAGGTGGTATAGATGAACGAAAACACCACAAAGCCAGGAGATGTGAGGTTTCTTGATGGAAAGAGAATTTCCCTTCGAGCCCTGGAGCTCGGCGATGCCGAGTTTTCCCAGGAATGGATCAATAGTCCAGACGTCCGGCAGTTCCTGACCGCGGTTTTCCCGACGACTCTCGAAAGCGAGAAGGCGTGGATTGCGAGCCTCAGCGGCAAGACTCCGCCCTCGAACATCGTTTTCGCGGTCATCCTGAAGACTCACGGGCACATCGGGAACGTCGGCATCCACAGCATCAATTGGACCGACCGAAGCTGCACCCTGGGCGCCTTTATCGGGAGCTCCGCGCACCGCCGCCAGGGTTTTGGATCCGAAGCTTTGATGCTCATTCTCGACTACGCCTTCGACTCGCTTGGGCTTCACCGGGCCTGTGCCGATGCTTACTCGACGAACGCAGGCTCACTCGGCGCCATGAAGA
This sequence comes from bacterium, assembly GCA_037139515.1. Taxonomy (GTDB): domain Bacteria; phylum Patescibacteriota; class Patescibacteriia; order JBAXGH01; family JBAXGH01; genus JBAXGH01. The sequence continues at coordinate 3,163 of JBAXGH010000010.1, read as the reverse complement.
AAGCCGGCTTCAAGATTGAAGGCGAAGCGCGCGAGGCCCACTTCTCGAAGGGAGCCTTTGTGAACGTCACGAAGCTCGCGATGCTGGAGGAGGAGTGGCGCGAGATTCGCACGAACCTCCCCGACTATCAGAAGCTCATCAAGAAGTAAAAGCAGCCGAGACGATTTGATTCGCCTCGGCTTTTTGATTCTGCACGAACTATATCTTCGCCGGAGACTGAGCACCCGGCGCGAAAACAAGGTACGGATCGGTGACTTTCGGGTCGCGGTTCTTGCGCATCGTTTTTCCGCGAAGCTCGACGCCCTCTGAATCGGTCGCGAACTGCACAATGCCATGACTCTTTCCGCGAGCATGCAACGTGAGCGTGAAGCTCGAGCTCTGCACCAGCTCTTCGACTGGAATCGTCACAAAGAATTCGTTGCCGTGCATTTCAACGGGGCGAGTTTTCGCCCAATCACCCTTCCGGCTGATGTCGGCGTACGTTGCCTCAACGCCGTCACCCTCCATACGAACACGAAGCTCGACTTCGGAAGTACCAGCCTGGCGCGCCGAAAATCCCGAGACTTCAATCGGCACTTCGATATTCGGGTTCAGCGTGAAAGTCACGCACTGCTCATCCGAACACGTCGAATGCGTCGGTCCCTGCGCCTGAGCTTCCGATGCTGATCCGTCACCGATATCCACGCAAGTTTCGCGGTTCTGAGCTTTCAAGCTGCTCACCCGAACTCGCATATCGAATTCGCGCGCATCAATCGGCACGATTGCCGAACCGGTGCGCATGAAAAGCGGCACGACCGCGGGCAGCGAATCTCGACCCGCGAGCCGCACGTATTCAAGTGTGGCTTCGTAGCCGGTCGCCGTCTCACCAAACATCTGGAACGACGAAATCTCACGCGCACCGAATTCGCGTTCGAGCACAAACTCGGCTGTGCCGCCGGAACAATCTCCGGCATACACATGGCCGTTCGAATCCACGAGCCAGACCTTGTCGAGCAGCCGCGAGAGCGCGTCGAATTTGAAAGTCACCGAACGCGCGGTCTGCGAGAAATCCGCCATGTTGCGAAATCCGAAATTTCCAAGCCGAACTTGCTTCGAGCGAAGAGGATTCACATTCAGAGCCGCGGGCACGCGATTGGTCGCAAGAACCAGAAGTGGCGGCGTGCGTTCTGCCGCCTGCGCTTCGGAGATGCACCAATCAAGCAGTCCGTGAGCCACCATCAAAGAACAAATTGCGCGAGAGTACATCGGATCCTCCTCAAACGGGAGTGGGATTGTTTCCATGCTCGCCTCCTGACCTATAATGGGCAAATATTTCGCACGCGTCAAAACTTTTTTTGCTAAATTTCGGCGATTTTGTAAGGCTCATGGGCGACAACATAACCGCACAAAGCACTTCAAGATCCCTCGGCTTCGGGATGACAACAAGGAAGTTACTGTCGCCCGACCGCCTGACTCGGACATGGGGATAAATAAAAAACCGCCCTTTACTTTCGGGCGGGGTGGCGGCGTTTCGGGCGGGGCTCGAGGCCAACATCCTTGCGGAGCACTTCGTGGATGCGCTCGTTCACGAGCTCAAGCAGGATGTCGGCATGGAAATTGATATGGGCTTTGTTGATTTCCTGCAGGCGACTGCGCGTGAGGAAGAAGGTGTACATTTCGCCTTTCGCCTTGGCAATAAAGAGGTACAGGAATCGCAGACGAAAATCGTCAATATCCTCTTCTTCAACACAGGGAGGCTCGAAATACTCAAAACCATCGAAGAAAGAGCTCAGCTCGTGATTATGCTTCTTGGCCTTCGCGATGAGCTTCTTGTGCTGACTGTCGGGATGCTTCGGGTCGAGCCACTTTTCCGAAGCATGGCTCACGAACCGGCCAAGACTTTCACCGCACTCCACGGACTTGAAGAAATCCGGGAGAAGCTTTTCCTGTTCTTCCAAGCTCGGAGCAGCTATCGCGAGGTTTGCATAATCAAACGAACTCTTACCGGCATCTTTCTTCATGAGTTCGAAGAGCCCCATTTCGTCATCGTACGAGAGATCTTGAGTAGTGGTCCTTGCCCAGTCTATGAATCTTGCCCATGCATTCAATGGCCAAGCACTCGTCTTATTGCCGGCGAGCTTCAAATCTGCGATCGAGAGGTAAACACTCAGGCGCTCTTGAAGCTTCTTCGAAAAGTCCTTTGGGTCGATCATCTACTCCTCCTTTAGCCACTCTGGCTTACGAAAACGCTAGCTCAAATAAGCCATATTGTCAATTCCCAGCCTTTCTGCTACTCTCCCCTCACTTAATTATTGATTGTGGGAGCCTTTCAAAAAGGCGCCTAACCACGAACAAATATGGCCAAACGTTCCAAACGCTACGTAGAAGCTGCCAAGTTGGTTGAAAACAAGGCTTATTCCATCGCTGACGCCGCCGCTCTCTTGAAGAAAATCGGCAAGCCGACGGAATCGATCGAATTCGTCGCTCGCCTCGGTATCGACCCGAAAAAGGGTGATCAGCAGGTTCGCGGCACGATCGTTCTCCCTAACGGTTCGGGCAAGACCAAGAAGATTGTCGCTTTCGTCGAAGGTGCCGATGTGGCCATCGCGAAGGAAGCCGGCGCTGACATGGTCGGCTCGGAAGAGTTGATTGCCGAAATCGTCAAATCGGAAAAGCTCGGTTTCGACCTCGCGGTTGCAACCCCGAGCATGATGCCGAAACTCGCCAAACTCGCGAGAATCCTCGGTCCGAAAGGCTTGATGCCTAACCCGAAGACGGATACCGTCTCGGCGAACGTCAAGAAAATGATCGAAGAGTTGAAGCGCGGCAAGGTGACTTTCAAGAACGACGATACTGGAAATGTTCACATCTTGGTCGGCAAAGTCGGACTCGACTCCGCGAAATTGATTGAAAACATCACCGCGACGACTGAAGCCATCAAGCGCGCAAAACCGTCCAGCTCCAAAGGTGTGTTCCTCATGACCACCATCGTGAAATCAACTTTCGGCCCGGCAATCAAGATTGCTGCTTAAACAAACTTCCGCCCACTCGGGCGGTTTTTGTTTGTCATGAAAAGTGCGGACGTATTCGCTCGCCGGGCTAGAGGGGGGCCATAGCCCGGCGACGAATACGGGACCGTCAAGCTGATTGTGTCTAAGAGTTGTTAATAAGTGAGAATTGATGA
>JBAXGH010000009.1:0-47413 GCA_037139515.1 bacterium | reverse complement strand
GTTCATCAATTCTCACTTATTAACAACTCTTAGACACAATCAGCTTGACGGTCCCTTGAATTTCGATAATATTCTTTGAGAATACGAGCCTCTGACCCGATACATTTCAAGATCCCTCGGCTTCGGGATGACAACATAAATCAAAAAACCCGGGCCGCGAGGCCCGAGTTTTTTTGATTTCGTAACTATTTCGTCTTCCCTTCGATAATCGTGGTTTCGACGTTCTTTGGCACGGCTTCGTAATGGTCAAAAGTCATGCTTGCGTTGCCACGACCTTGGGTCATTGAGCGCAACGATGTCGTGTAGCCGAACATTTCTGAGAGTGGGACGTAGGCTTTGACGAGCTTCAGCAAACCGCGATCGGTCATTTCCTGAATCTGGCCACGGCGAGAATTTAAATCTCCCATGACCGGACCCATGTATTCTTCCGGCATCGTGACTTCGATCGCCATGAGCGGTTCCAGAATCACCGGGTTCGCCTTTGCCACGGCAGCTTTGATCGCCATGGAAGCGGCGACCTTAAAGGCAGCTTCGTTCGAATCGACATCGTGGTATGAACCATCGATGACGGTAACTTTCACGTTCAAGAGCGGATATCCGGCGACGACCCCGCGCGTCAATGCTTCTCTCGCGCCCTGATCAATCGGCTTGATGAATTCCTTCGGAATCACACCGCCTTTGATTTCGTCGAAGAATTCGTAGTTCGCTTCCGGATACGGTTCGATGCGCAAAACGCAGTGACCGTACTGACCGCGACCACCGGATTGCTTGATGTACTTGCCTTCCCCTTCAGCAACCAAACGAATCGTTTCCTTATACGCAACCTGTGGCTTACCGACGTTCGCTTCCACTTTGTACTCGCGACGCATGCGATCGACGATGATATCGAGATGCAATTCGCCCATACCCGAGATGATGACCTGCAACGTTTCCGGATCGGTCGCGACGCGGAAAGTCGGATCTTCTTCGGCCAATTTCTGGAGAGCAACACCCATCTTTTCCTGATCGCCCTTGGTTTTCGGTTCGATGGCAATGGAGACGACCGGTTCCGGGAAGATGATGCGCTCGAGGAGAATCGGATGGTCAGGATCACAGAGCGTGTCACCCGTGAAGGTGCTCTTCAAACCGACGGCTGCGGCGATTTCACCGGAGAACACTTCATCCACATCTTCGCGCGTGTTGGCGTGGAGACGGACGATGCGGCTCAAGCGTTCGCGCTCACCGGTCTTCGTGTTCAAAACGTAGGAGCCAGCCTTAACGCAACCAGCGTACACGCGGAAAAAACAAAGTTTTCCGACAAAAGGATCGGCGGCGATCTTGAAAGCGAGCGCCGTGAATGGTTCAGCGTCCGAAGCTGCACGTTCGATGACGACGGTTTCATCATCCGGATCATGGCCTTTCACCGGAGGAATATCGAGTGGAGACGGGAGAAAATCGACGATGGCGTCGAGCATGAATTGCACGCCCTTGTTCTTGAGGGACGAGCCGCACAAGATCGGGATGATGTTCAGCGCGATGACGCCTTTGCGAGCAGCCTTCTTCAAATCTTCGACTGGAATCGTTTCACCGGCGAAGAATTTAGTCATGAGCTTCTCATCGTTTTCGACGATAGCTTCGAGCAACTTCTGGCGATACTCCTTGGCCTTTTCCATGTACTCAGCCGGGATGTCCAACTCTTCCACAACTTTGCCCATGTCATCGCGATAAAAGAAAGCGCGCATGAGAAGGAGGTCAATGAGACCGACGAAATTATCTTCAATACCAATCGGCAACTGGAAGCACACTGCTTTTTTCGACAAACGATCGTGAATAGACTTCACGTCCTTGTAAAAATCAGCACCGGTTCGATCGAGTTTGTTGATATAGCAAATACGCGGCACGCCGTAATCATCGGCATAACGCCAGTTGGTTTCAGATTGCGGTTCAACGCCGGCAACGCCATCAAAAACGACGACGGCACCGTCGAGTACGCGAAGAGAACGCTTCACTTCGACCGTAAAGTCGATGTGGCCAGGGGTGTCGATAAGATTCATGCGATGACCCTTCCAAAAACAGGTCGTAGCGGCAGCAGTAATCGTAATACCGCGTTCACGTTCCTGTTCCATCCAGTCCATGGTCGTATCGCCTTCGTGCACTTCACCGATTTTGTGCTTCTTGCCGGTGTAGTAAAGAATGCGCTCCGAAGTCGTGGTCTTACCGGCATCAATATGAGCGATAACACCAAAGTTTCGGGTCTGCAACAGACTATATTCTCTAGCCATATATTATGATTGAAAAAGGTTCGAAAAATTTAGCGAGCGAAGTGAGCGAACGCGCGGTTGGCTTCTGCCATGCGCTGAACGTCCATCTTCTTTTTCACGGCGTCGCCATTACCTTCGGCGGCATCCATGAATTCGATCGCGAGCTTTTCCGCCATCGGCTTACCTTTCTTGGCGTTCGCGGCCGCGATAATCCAACGGAAAGCAAGTCCGAGCTTGCGTTCGGCACGTACTGGCATCGGAACCTGATAGTTCGCGCCACCCACGCGCTTCGATTTAACTTCGAGCGAAGGTGAAACGTTCTTAATAGCATTTTCAAAAACTTCAATCGGATCTTTCTTGGTTTTTTCGCCGACAATATCAAGCATGCCGTAGATAATTTTCTCGGCGATGGTCTTTTTGCCGTGCTTCATGATCATGTTCATGAACTTGGCGAGGGTAACGTTACCGTACTTTGTGTCCGGGTTAATCAGACGCTTAGGAGCTTTCTTTCCACGCATATTTTATATATTTACCGGTTCTTCCCCGTGCGAATTCGGGTACTCCGGTGGAGTAAATTATTTAATTCACAACATCGTGTATCGTGTAACGTGTATCGGCGACGTCGTTTTCAACGTTGACGATACAAGATACACGATACACGAAGTATTGCATTTTTAGACTTTCGCGGCCTTCGGACGCTTGGCGCCGTAGAGTGAACGTGAACCGCGACGACCTTCGACACCGGCGGCATCAAAGACACCGCGCACGATGTGGTAGCGCACACCAGGAAGATCTTTCACACGACCGCCACGAATCATGACGATTGAGTGTTCCTGCAAATTGTGACCTTCGCCAGGAATGTAAGCCGTGACTTCAAGACCGTTCGTCAAACGAACACGAGCGATTTTTCGGATAGCCGAGTTCGGTTTCTTTGGGGTCATGGTCGTAACCTTCACGCACACGCCACGCTTAAACGAACCACCGCGCTTTGGGAACGAGCGCTTGCGGCCGAGGGTGTTGTAGGTGCTCTGAAGGGCTGGTGACTTAGACTTCGCGCGCTGCGCTTTGCGTCCGGAACGGATGAGCTGATTGATTGTTGGCATGTTGGTGGGGTTAGAGCCCGGGATACAAGAGATTAGAGGTTAGGGCTTAGGGATATCCCTAAGCTCTAAGCTCTAATCTCTAATCCCTGTTTTTGTTTAGAATGCGGAGAAGTATAAAGAAAACGCTAAAATCTGGCAAGTAGCCCACGTTTTGCTGATTTTATGGCTTCCTTTGTCGGAACATCTCGAGTACCCAGGCATATACAACTAACAATACCAACGTAAAAAAGAAACCTCTTTCTTTGCCAAACTTTCCAACGAGAATCATTCCGATCAAGATAGCGCCCGATAAAAAAACAATATTTTTCCAGGTTGGAGCAACTACGCCTCTATAACGTCCGGGTACCCGCCATTTCATATCAATCCCACCATGGACACTAATTTTGCATAGGCCCAATTCAGTCCCGGGGTATTCAAGAAGATATAAGCCAGAAGGATAAAAAAGCCATTTTTCTCTACGAAGAGCGCAATTGGACGGATTTTCGGATGATCAGCGAAGGCCATCAGCACCTTTGAGCCGTCGAGCGGTGGAATCGGAACTATGTTGAAAAGTCCAAGCGCGCCATTAACCAACGTAAATACGTACAAGAACACCATCAATAGGTTATCCTGAGGCATCGTAGCCAAAAGAACATGATACAAACCGGCAGAAATAAAAAACAACGAAAGATTGGTAAACGGACCGGCTAATCCAACCAGAACAGGTCCAAGACGACCGTTTCTGAGGTTATAGGGATTATACGGAACCGGTTTTGCCCAGCCAAAAGCCGGCAAGCCGGCAATCGAAAGCATGAGCGGCAGGAAGATTGTCCCCATCGGATCGATATGCACAAGCGGGTTCAATGTCAGTCTGCCTGCATATTGGGCTGTCTTGTCGCCCTGCAAATACGCGGCAAAAGCATGCATGAATTCGTGGAATGTGAGGGCAAGAATGACGGCACCAAAGCGAATTGCAATGAGAAGCATAAGGGGGTTGACGAAAAGCCAATTTTCGACTAGTATAGCGCAGTTCCATCGTTATGGTGGAATTGTGACGCGAATCGCGCCACAAACGCAAAGAAAGAGGTGCTCTCATGGCACTTGTGAACGGACGAGAGGTTGTGATGTTGAGGGATGGAAATCTGAAGGCGATTGCCGACATTGAGCTCGCTCTCGGTCGCTCCTTCGACCTCGAAGACGAACTCCGGCTCTGCGGCTGCGAGATCGTGAATGGCCCGCCGAAGCACGTGCTTCCGATGGCGCTCTTCTACGCGAGCGAGCGCAAGGACGGAAGCGAGATGCTGTTCACCGTGAAGACGGTCCGCGGCAATCTCGGAGTCAAGCTCTGCATCAGAAGCGCCATGCCCGAATCCGGCGGCGGAGAGCTCTGGTGCCTCACCTTCGGAGTGCCCTCCGGCTTCCGAGAGACCATCAACTGGACGGTCGACGTCTTCTACAAGACGCTTGATCGGACGGGGCACATGAGTCTCGAGAAGCTCTGCTAGCCACCTCGCCTCGGTCGCGCTCACCTGCGCGCCGAGGCTCTTTTAAATAATCACGAGATTTCCCCAACTCTTGCCTAGATTCGGGCTTCCTGGTACTATCGCCCCATTCTGTAGGGGCAAGAAAAGTTTCCCTTTCCCCTTAACCCTTCACCCTTAACCCTATTCTATGGCCAAAGTCTGTGATATCTGTGAACGCGGCGGGCTCGTCATTAACTGGCGCTCGCACTCAAACATCGCTACCAAACACAAGCAAAAGTTGAATCTTCAGCGCCGCAAGATGGGCGGAATGACCCTTCGCGTCTGCACGAGCTGCACTCGCTCGATGAACAAAATCGTCGCGAACGCCAAAGTATAAAATCAAAAAACCGCCTTCCCGGCGGTTTTTTGACGCTTTAGAAAAATACAACACTTCAAGATCCCTCGGCTTCGGGATGACAACAGCTGAGGTTCGAAAAGGAGGCGAACGGATTGCGCGGTATTTGCGAGCATTCACCGCAGCTCAGAATGAGCGCGGAGGAGGGCGCAGAAAATACCGCGCACCGCCGTTCGCGTAGGCCCTAAACGTTACGCCAGTGAATCTTTTTGTATCGCGTAGAGTTCGGCGTACATGCCGTTCTTTGCGAGAAGCTCTTCGTGAGTTCCGGCCTCTTCGACTTTGCCGTTTTTCAGTACCACGACACGATCCGCGATTCGAATATTCGAGAAGCGATGCGAAACTATCACGGCGCTCTTCTCTTTCTCACGAGCAGCTCGCAAAAATTCCTGAAAGAATTTAAACTCGGCACGCGCATCAAAAGCCGAAGTCGGCTCATCAAGCACAACGAGCGACGCATCGGCGCGATAAAGCGCACGGGCCAGTGCAACTTTTTGCCACTCACCGCCGGAAAGTTCGGCGCCCTTCGACCAGCCCGTCGATAAAACCGTGTCGTATTGATTAGGTAATCGCTCAATCACCTGCGCGACGCCAGACAGAACGGCTGCGTCTTTAATCTCGCTATCAACTATCCCCCGCTGAATATCGCCAAAGCTGATATTGTCGGAAGCTGAAAGTTCATAGCTCGCATAATCCTGAAAAACCACGCTGACCGCGCGCCGCAAAGATTCGCGGTTATATTTTCGATAATCCAAACCGTTCACAAAAATCTTGCCCTCGGTCGGTTCATATAAATGCGTAAGCAACTTGATGAAAGTAGTCTTGCCAGCACCGTTTTCGCCGACCAAACCAAGAGTTTCACTTGGATTCAATTCAAAATCCACATGGCGCAAAGCCCATTTGTTCGCGGTTTTATATTTGAAGCCGACATTCTCAAATTTAATCGTGAGCGGTCCCAGTTCCAATTTCTTCCCCTTCTGCGATTGCTCCGGAAGCTTATATTCCATGAGCTCGCGAATCGAACCATAATATCGCAAACCGTCGTCAATCGCTTTTGAAGCCCAAGCGAGCGACCGCATCGAGCCTTCAAGCCGCAGAAAACCCCCGGAATATAAAGCCATGTCGCCGAGTGTTTGAGTATGCGCAAGAACGCCGTCGATAATTTTCAAATAAACCACGCCGTACAAACAAACCGAGATAAAATCAACCACAAAAACCGCCGAAGCCGCGAGCCTCAAAGCCCAAGTGTCGGCACTCAAAAGTTCCATGACAAGCTTTTCGTATCTCGCGATAAGCTCGCGCCCGAGGCTGAAAGTTCGCACTTCTTTCGCGGCTTCTTTGCTCACTGACATGCTAAAAATCATGCGCGAGCGACGCGACTTTTCGTTGTTACCTTCAACTAATCGCCAAGAAATTTGATTCACAATTCCAGTCAACGTCGCCTGCACAAACTTGATGAGCGCGAACAGAATTACGAAAAGCGGCGAGAACGAGATTAGAGTCACGACAAGAGAAATGACCGTGACGATATCGCCAAGAAACCCGCCCATGGCGGCGGCGATTTGAGTGATGCGCCAGCTGTGGTTCGCGACCTTCTCGTTCAGATTTTGAAATTCAGCTGATTCGCGCGTTGCAAGGTCAACCGACATCGAACGCAACATAACTTCTTTGTGAATCAGAAGGTTACACATCGTCCGGAATCGCGTGTCAATCAAATCGTTCAGAGCTAAAGTAAAACGGTTCAAAACCAAGAGCCCGAGAATCACAAAAAGCGGGGTTCTGACGTCAGCCGGAGTCCCGGAAAGCGAGAGCTGCACGGCATCAAAAAGCTTCTTTCCGTACCAGACCTCGAGCGCCGGAACTACACCCCAGAGAACCTGAAAAAACACTATGGACATAGCTGCCCATGGTGAGGCGCGGAACATCATTCCGAGCATAAAAGGCATGTTTTTCCAGGCCTTTACTGTCTCGCGAAAGCTCCATTTTTTGATATTTTCATCAAGATCGCCAAGAACCATAAGCAACCCCTTTAAACGCAGGACCATTATACCATGCGAAACGCTTGACAGAGCCCATATTTTATGCTAAATTGAGCCAGCATTTGAAATACACACGACTTTTGAGGCCCGCTCGCGGGCTAGGAAGAGAGCACAACATGGGAAAAGACCTTGAGGGTGAGATGCAATTCGGAATTCGATGCGAGGGTGAAATCTTCATTCGGCCGGAGGCTTTGCCGGAGCTAAAGCCAAGGCCGAATCTGAAGAAGCTCAAACACGACCCTCTTGAGGAGGGACACTCCGAAGTTGGGCGATTCACGAAGAAGTTTCGCGGCGGAGCAATCCAGGCCGCGATCTTGATCGAGGAAATGCCGCGACGGTACGCCGACACGGAAATCCGTTTCCTCGCCAAGGAGAACAAAGCCGAGGTTCTCGTAGTGCGCGACGCTTCGCGCCGAACTCAGATGTTCTTCGACGCCCAAGCCGGGGTCGACCTCAGCACTCTTGTGCGGATGGTCTCGGAACGCGAATGCGCACTTCACCGGCGCTATAGCAAGGACGTCGGCTTCGATTGGGCCGACTACTGGCGCATGTCGGAGCGAGACGGGATTCTCACGAACAGCAAGTTCCCGACCCGCGTCTCACTCGACGAGATTCTCGAGATGGTCCGTCTCGTCGCCGACCCGAAGGCTTTCGATCGTCGTCGCGAGGGAGAGTGCCTGCGCGGAAACTGCGGGAGCGTGCAGTACAACGAGTGCCACCTTTACAAGCACGAACTGCCACAGTGCGTGGCGAATACCCGACTGCGTATCATCGACAACCGCGAGGATCAGTTCGCGGATTGAGATGTCCCCCTGCAGTGCCCCGACTTCACGCGATGAAGTTGGGGATTTTTTTATTTCAATAAGCCTGTTGCCGTTTAAGCTTCTTGATCAAAATAGTCAGATTTCAGACAAAACCGACGGCAAAATATTTTTTGTTTAGCCATAGCTAAGCCAAAAATATTTTGCCCAGGGTTTGGCGAAATCTGGCATTTTGAGCTGGAGCTTAAACGGCAACAGGCTTTTTAAAACAAAAACACCCGCTAACTCGCGGATGTTTTTGACACACATGAACAGATCTTAGCCCCGTAATCTCGGGCTGAATTTGGCAGTCGCACAGGCAACTACACGTGAAAGTCGGATAGAGCAAGCACATCGGCCTATATAAGGCCGCAGCCTGGTCTGCCGCCCTTCAAAAAGTTTGCGTCGCACGGTTTTATGGCATCAGACCACGATCCGATGCCGCCAACCTTTGAGCCAAATTGTCCCAAATCAGACACCGAAACACGAGGCTATAACCAGAATAGCACGGACAAAAAAGAACAGGAAGAATGTATGCACAAGCTCCCTGTTCTTTGATGTTTTTAGACTTTTGGCAAGAACCACGAGGCATCGTACTGCACGCGATCATTCACGTGTTCATACTTGTTGAGTTCGATATCCGTAAACCAAATCGGAATTTCTTTTTTGGCTTCATCGACAGTTCCGGAAGCGTGAATCAAGTTGCGGATTGGGCGACCTTGCGCATTTGAAAGCGCGTAAGTATCGAGTGAGTAATCACCGCGAATCGTGCCCGGAGCAGAACCGGCCGGCTCAGTTGCACCAACCAATTTTCGCGTGAGAGAAACAGCACACTCGCCTTCCAAAACCATAGCCACGACCGGAGCCGAAATCAAGAAATCGATAAGCTGATTTTTGATGCTCGTACCGTAGGCGATGTGATCTTTGAAAGGAAAAGCCTGACCCTGAGCGTCGTATTTGGCTTTGGCTTTTGTAAACACGCCCATCATCCATTCTTCGGTCAGTGCATAGTGCTCGTTCACGTCGTCCTTATGCGGGTGAACCATTTTCATGGCCGTCACTTTCAAACCAACGCGTTCGAATCGACCGATAATTTCACCGATCAAACCGCGCTGTACGGCATCAGGCTTCAGGAGCACCAACGTTTGTTCTGTGTGCATATGGGGGCGAGAGCTTAGAGATTAGAGCTTAGGGCTTAGAGATGTCATTAACGGCTGAAGAATAACTCAGCGCGACTGTTTTGGCAACGATTCTCCAGGCTTTTTTGTATATAGAATCCAGATAATCGCTGTAATCGAAACTATTACCGCACTCACAATCGCACTACTTCCCTTCATGATTCCAAGCGGAACAGAGGCAAAAAGCGCCGCCACGAAACCGAGAAGGTCCAGAAAAAACGAGAGTATGGGCGCGAGCAGAACCGGAATCATCGGAAGCCACGAAGTTAAACAAAATACAATTCCGAGTGCAAAAATTATCGTCACAAGCGGCGCGGCGAGAAGATTTGAAAACGGCGAGATGAGCTGAACCTGACCGAGTGTTAACGCGATAATCGGCAAGGTCGAAATCAAAGCCGAGAGCGTGAGCGCGACCGAACTTCGAAGCGCGCCGAATTCGGGAATAAATTTTATCTTTTCTTCGATGCCGCCGGAAAGGAACATCAAGCCCGCCGTCGCCGAAACCGATAACAAAAACCCTAAATCAAAAATCATCCACGGATTCAGGAATAACATGAGAGCAGCCGCAAACATCAAAGCATTCCCCTTCGAGCGCTCACGACCGACGAGCGCACCGACGAGCAAAAGCGAGCCCATGATTCCGGCGCGAACAACCGAGGCATCGAAGCCAACAAAGGCCACGGTTAAACCTAAAACAGCAAGAGCTACGATGGCGGCCGGACGGCGCGAAAGGAAAAATGCCGTCAACATTCCATAAAACAAGACCGTGACGAGCGCCAGATTCGCACCCGAAACAGCAATCAGGTGGCTCAAACCGGCGGAGCGAAAATTATTTCGCATCTGTGTTGGCAGAGTATCGTCACCGCCATAAACCATACCGGCGAGTAGCGCCGCGCGGTCAGGCGTCAAAAATTTTGAGACTTTTCCGAAAGTCGCTTCGCGTAAATCATTTAATATTTGAAGATACCACGGCGGATCGGCAATTTTTCGCACACTCGCCGTACTGCATTCAAAACTATTTCCGCGGATTCGAAGCCGGCATTTCAATTCAACCTCGCTTCCCCGCGGAATCAAAACCATCGAAGTCGCACGCAAAGGAAAAGAATTAAAATTTTCACCCAAGCTTTTCACATCAATCGTAAACCGATAAGAAGTTCCGGTGAAACGTGCGAAATCCGAAACCGTACCAATGCCATTTATCTCTTTTCCGATAAGATGTGAGAGCTCACGACGCTCGCTTCCGACAAGCGCGCCGCTCGAATATCCAGCAAACATCACGCCGAGCGCAAGTAGCGACCAGTTTACTTCGCGCCTTACTATGGCGAATAAAATCATGATCACGGAACACGCGACGACTTCAAACCAAACATAGCTCGAAGCGAACGGAATCGGCGCGAAAACCCCGGCAATCACGCCAAGCGTTAGTGCTGTGAGTAGCAAAAGCATCTGTCGCCGCGGTGATTTCGGTAAATCAAAAAGCTCTTTGACGGCTAATGATTTTATGGTGTGAAAAATGCGCAACATGGGCTTTCTTTGTCATCCTGAGCATAGCGAAGGATCATGAAATCCATGATGTTTCGCTGCTGCTCAACATGACAACCTTCATTAGAACTATTCCACCACGATATTCAGCAATCGATTCGGAACCAAAATTACTTTTGTGATTTTTTTGCCTTCAAGATGCGCCGAGATTGATTTTTCAGCTTTCGCGAGCTCCAGAACCTCATCCTCTGAAGCGCCGGATTTTACTTCCATAGTTCCACGCAATTTTCCATTCACCTGAACCGCAATCTTCACCGTTTCATCGACTAAAAACTCAGCTCGCGCAATCGGCCAGGCTTCGGATTCGACAAAACCCGAGTTTCCGATTCTTTCCCAAAGTTCGCTTGCGAGATGTGGCGCAATCGGCGCGAGCATTCGAAGCACGCGTTCGAGTTCTGACTTTGTCGGCATCGGGAGCTTCGCGAGTTCGTTAAACATGATCATGAGTGCCGAAATCGCCGTATTGAAATTCATGCCGTCCAAATCATCACCGACTTTTTTGATAGTTTTTTCGATGATCTTAGAAGTCTTTTCATTTTCAAGATCCCTCGGCTTCGGGATGACAACGGGAGTTTCGGTGGTCGTGTTGCTGATTTTTTGATTTATTGATTTATTGATTTCTTGACCCCAAACATCCACATAGCGCTCGATTTTTTCAACAAAGCGCTCGACTCCAACCAAGCCGTTTTCCGACCACGGAACCGACTCCGCAAAAGGTCCCATAAAAAGCGTGTACATGCGGAAAACATCGGCGCCATACTGCTTCACGATGCCGTCCGGGTTCACCACATTCCCCTTCGACTTCGACATCTTCGTGCCATCGGAGGACATAATCAGCCCGTGGCTCACGCGACGATTATATGGTTCTGAAGTAGGCACATGACCGCGGTCGAACAAAAACTTGTTCCAAAAACGAGAATACAACAAATGAAGCGTGACGTGTTCCATGCCGCCGTTATACAAATCAACCGGCATCCAGTGTTTCATTTTTTCTTTGTCGGCAAAAGCGGCATCGTTTTTCGGATCGATATAACGCAAGAAATACCAGCTTGAGCCGGCCCAGTTTGGCATCGTATCGGTTTCGCGCTTACCCTTTCCGCCACACTCAGGACACTTTGTATTCACGAAGCTTTCGATGACTGCGAGCGGAGAATCACCGTTATCAGTCGGTTGATATTTTTCGACCTGCGGCAGTACAACCGGTAAATCTTTTTCCGGCACAGCGACCCAACCACCCGTTTCCGGCGAACAACCGGATTCGCAGTGAATCAAAGGAATCGGCTCGCCCCAATAACGCTGGCGCGAGAAAACCCAATCACGAAGTTTATATTTTATCGTTTTACGGCCATGAGCTTTTGCGACCGCTTCATCAAAAGCCACAAGCGGCCGATCGATAATCGGCAAATTATATTTCTCGGCAAATTCGTGGTCGCGTTCGTCATGCTCCGGAACCGCCATAACTGCACCGGTTCCATAGCCTCCAAGCACATAATCCGCAACCCAAATCGGCACCACGTCCCCATTAACCGGATTCACCGCGTACGAACCGGTAAAGACGCCTGTTTTAATTTTCGTATCATCGCCGCGATCAGCTTCGGACTTCTTCGCTGAATCGGTCACATATTTTTCGACTTCTGCGCGATGCTCCGATGAGGTGAGTTTTGAAACCATCGGATGTTCCGGCGCCAAAACAACATAAGTCACGCCCCAAAGAGTATCCGGGCGCGTCGTAAAGACCGTGATACTAGATCCCTCGGCTTCGGGATGACAACCAATGCCCGGCTTGCACGCAAAATCAATCTCGGCACCTTCGCTACGCCCAATCCATTCTTCCTGAGCCTTTTTTATTTTCGGCAAATAGTCAACCGTTTTCAAATCTTCAAGTAAACGCTCAGCGTATTTCGTGATCGCAATCATCCACTGTTCTTTTTCGCGCTTTTCAACCGGCGTACCGCAACGTTCGCACTCGCCGCCGACGACTTCTTCGTTCGCAAGTCCAATTTTATCTTTCGGACACCAGTTGATATTAATCTTCGCCTTGTAAGCCAGACCTGCCTTAAAAAGTTCCAAAAACATCCACTGCGTCCAGCGATAATATTTCGGATCCGTCGTATTTACCTCACGCGAATAATCAAAACTAAAACCCATCGACTTTAACTGACGACGAAAAGTGGTGATATTTTCCTGCGTTGTAATGCTCGGATGTACTCCAGTTTTGATGGCGTAGTTTTCCGCCGGAAGTCCAAAAGCATCATAACCGATTGGAAATAAAACATTATTTCCCTCCATGCGCGATTTGCGGGCCACGGCATCGAGCGCGATATACGAACGCGGATGACCGACGTGCAAACCAACGCCCGACGGATAAGGAAACTCAACCAGAATATATTTTTTCGGTTTATCGCTCGAATCCGAGGTCTTATAAAGCTCGGCTTTTTCCCACTTTTCTTGCCATTTTTTCTCAATCCCGGCGTGGTCGTATTTCATAAAATAAAACTAGAGGTTAGAGATTAGGGGTTAGAGGTTAGAGATATCCCTAATCTCTAAGCTCTAATCTCTAATCCCTAGCCGCCACCCACATTACAGTCAAAAAAAAGAGCCGTCCAGCTTTCGCGAGACGGCTTGATATCGAACTCGAAAATCGGTCAAAGAACCAGCACACCCTTCAGGTAACCGAGGTATTCCTTGAGACGCACGTGCGATCTCGGCAGAATCGCGAGCGGATCATCACGCGGCGTAAGGCGCGAGTCGAGAATCGCGTCGAGAAGCCTCGGCTTCACCCCGCCTCTCACGCCGACCATATAGCTCATCGCAGTCCGCATCACGCGACTGGTATCAGTCTTTTCGTATCGCGGCATAGCAAGCATGCGCTCGGCGAGAAAGATCGCGTTCACCCGGTCATCGTTGCAAACCGCGGAAATTCTCCGCGCCGCAAGCACGAGCGTCGTTTCGAAGCGCTCAGCCTCCGCAAGATCCGGAGGACACAAGTCGATTCGCTCCTCCACAGAATTCTTTTCCACGAGTCCTCCTTTCTTGAATCTAGGCCTGGTCTTGCTGTGAGGATTCCTTCGCCAATCTCAGAGCAACGGCACTCTCCAAGCGCTTCTGGATGTAGTTGAGTTTGCGCGTGGCGCGTTCAGGGTTACGATCTTCCATCGCCTCCTCGACCGAGTACAGGAACTCATCAGCCGATTCGTCTCCAAGATCACGCATCGCCTTTGCGACCAGCTGGCTCGCGAGCGCTTCCGCATGCTCCCAGGTGTACTCTTCATTCTTCGTCGAAACGCTCACTTGTACCGGCAAAAGCGCAGGCGTATGCGTATGTTTCTTCTCACACGCCAGCTGCTCTGCCCGAGCTTCCAACCTCTTCCGACGCCGCTCATCGCGCACCAACTTCACCTTGGCTTCGCGGTCGGCTCGCTCGGTTTCGGTTTCCGCCTGGCGGATAAGCTTCCGCAATTTCTGCTCGTAACTCGGGATTTCAAAGATCATCCCAAGTATGACACGCTGACTGCCGACGCGATTCCTGATCGACGGATGGCGAACAAGAGTCTCTTCCATTTCACCCGTCACGATTCTCGCGAGGCCTGCGAAGAAACACAGCACCGCAAACGCCGCGAACGAGTAGAACCAATATTCTCGCGACTTGTCGTTCGCCTTTTCCTGTTCTTTCGCGATTTCCGCCTGAATCTTCGCCGTGTCTTCGCGAATCATCGCGTCAATTTCCGCGACCGTGTTCGCAAACATCAGATGAAAACCCGCAGCGTCGGACCCATATCCCCTCATGCCCATCAGAAAATCGAGCGTGCGCCTTGCCAGGTTGATTTCAAAGACATCTCGAAGCGGCAGTCTGAGCGTCACGATATGCGCGAGTCGATCAAGCATTTGCTCACGCGTCGCGTTCTCGATGAAAATCCGGAAAGCATCCGTGCGTCTGTTTCCGGCCTCAAGCGCTTTCGGCGTATCTTGAAGCAATTCAGCTTCGCTCTGAAGATAGTCGAGCTCAACAATCGTGAGACAGGACTCTTTCCTATCCCCTGAGATTGCGAACCAGACATACTTCGGCGTTCTTGCGACGCGTTGACTGAAGTACTCGTCGATGAAAACCGGAAAAATATCACGATATTCCAACTCGTCGACAAGCTGATAATCCTTAACCACATCGCTTCCCGGACGATTCCAAACTTCGAACCCCTTGATGGAAGACAACGTCGTAAGAACCGTCTCGCCGGTTCCGCTCGGCATCTCGAGCGCAAGATTCTGCTTGGCCGTCGTGAGCATCGAGAGGATCTTGTCTTTCTTCTCAAGCTTGATGCGCGCCTCCGAAACCTCGCGAATGATTTGCTCTTCGGTACGCATCTTCGGATGAAGAAAGTTCTGCAGATGGCTCTGCTCGGAAATCCCGATGAACAAACCAGTGAATATCACCATCATGAAAACCGCCATGAGACTGAATTCCTGCTTCTTCAAGGTACACCTCCTTGCTCGTTTAGAGCTCGAAAAACATAGCACGCAAATCGCGGCACGTCAAGACCAAATTTAGCTCGGTTTAGCTCTATTCTTTATTCGCGAGATATCGTTCGGCATCGAGCGCCGCCATGCATCCGGTGCCGGCTGCGCTAATCGCTTGACGATATTTATGGTCCGCGACATCACCGGCGGCAAAAACTCCGGGAATACCGGTTTCAGTCGAAAAAGGCTTTACCTTGATATAACCCTTCTCATCAAGTTCGATTTTACCCTGGAATAACTTTGTGTTCGGCTCATGTCCGATAGCCAAAAACAGGCCCTGCATAGTAATTTCATTCATCTCGCCGGTCACCGTATTTTTGATTTTCAAACCAGTCATCACCGTCTCGCCCAAGACTTCATCAATCACCGAATTCCAAAGCCATTTGATTTTCGGATTTTTATGTGCACGATCCTGCATTGTTTTTGAAGCACGAAGTTTGTCGCCGCGCGCGATAATCGTGACCGAATTCGCAAATCTCGTCAGAAAAATCGCCTCTTCCATCGCCGAATCCCCTCCGCCGACAACCGCGATATCCTTATTTTTGAAGAAAAATCCATCGCAAGTCGCACAAGCTGAAACGCCTTTGCCGCGTAAACGAGTCTCGCTCGGCAAACCCAGCCATTTAGCTGAAGCGCCGGTCGAAATTATGAGCGACTCGCATTCAAAAGTTTTTGAATTAGTTTTGAGAGTCAAAACTTTTCCGGAAAAATCCACCTCGGCAACATTTCCGATTTCAAATCGCGTGCCAAAACGCTCGGCCTGTTTGCGCATCACAGCCATAAGCTCCGGACCCATTATTCCATTCTCAAAACCCGGGAAGTTTTCAACTTCTGTCGTCGTCATGAGCTGCCCACCTGGATCCGCGCCTTCAATCACAAGCGGATTAAGCGAAGCGCGAGAAGCGTAAATAGCCGCCGTAAGTCCAGCCGGCCCAGAACCTAAGATAATCAATTTTTCTGGCATAGTTTTTGTTTTAATATTGTCATCCCGAAGCCGAGGGATCTTGAAAGGCTAGATCCTTCGCTTTGCTCAGGATGACAACGGGAAAATAAAATGAGAATATTTTTAATGCCGACAGTTTACAAGTTCGCCGGAAGTTTGGCCAACCATTGACAAAACTGCGCAAAAAAAAGACTCTTTGTCGCGAGCACCGTTGCTCACGAAGGTGGCCATGGACATTCCCATCATCGAGAAAGTTCCCAAGTTCATTCACGGTTTTCATCTTTTTCTTGAAAGAAAGAGAGGCGTCAACATCCTGGAAACGTCACAGGAGTTCTTCTTGCAGGCGCTCGGAACGGTGGCTGACCCGAAGGGCGAGGGGTTCGAGAACGAGCAGAATCATCGCGATCTGCTCGCCTACATCGTGTTCCAATCTGGTAATCCGAAGCGCCTCGCAGAATGGGCGCGCAAGGTCTACTGGCTCATTCCCGATCACTACCTGAGCCGCGACAACAACCGCATCTATTCCCTCTTTCCGGCGCTCAAGCTTGATCTCATCGCGCAGATGGGCGACGATCTCTCGCCGCTTCGAAGCGACGAAGAAAATCACGCGAATTGGAAGCGACTCTTCGGCACCTGCCTCTTCGAGACGCATTTCAGCAAAGCGGCATGGACCACGGAAGAGAAGACAATCGCCACAACTCAAGAACACGGCGTCTTCACGGATGAGCATCGCGCGATCCAGGCGCGCTTCATGGAAGTCATGAGCCTTTGTGACCGAACCGAGCTCGAGAACTGGATTCTTGATCCCAATGTGCCGCGCACTTTCATCGCCGAGCTCATCAAGCTTCGTGACAAAAAAGGTGGCGTCGCACTGCGCCTCGAAGACATCCGCCGCTCCGTTCAGTCCACGGAAGCCCCCATGGAACCGCTCGAGACCGTCACTGACTAAATCTCAGACGCGCAAGTCCGACCACCCCGACCCGGTGGTCATTTTATTTCATTAAACTATCCGGATTTACCGCCGTTGACAGAAATGAAATTTTTCGCTACGTTAGACGCTGATTTCACGTACCTTTCACCTCAGGGAGCTTATCCGGAAAGGGGCGCTCCATGGAACACAGGCTGGTCTACCTTGCGCTGACCATCGGGGAATTCCGGGATACGATTCAGCGCCGCAGAGCAATCCACTCAGTGCAAGATGAGAAGTGCTGCGCCGAAATTGTGTACAAACAGCTTCTCGGGGAACACCAAGTAGTGCTTCACGCCTTGATTCCGCGAAGCTACATCTTTATGCCGGAATACTCGGTCATGCTCGGATTCGAACAGGAACAGATTTCAGGAACTGCTCTGCGCGCGAACTACGCGATTCTGCAGTCAGCGGTCTTGACCGCGATAGACCAGGAAGCAGAACTCGGACCGAAACAAGTCTCTTTCTGCAAGACCAGACTGAGTCACGTCACGACGCTCGGAGACCTGAGTTTCTGCCTTCCGTCGCTCGACCTGCGTCTTTCGCAGATTGCGTATGTCGATACACCAGGCATGGTCCAGGAAATCGCCAGGGCACTTCCGAAGATCTCCTGCCGCCTGCTCACAAAGAGCGAAGCTATGGAGCACGATGACGCTCCCGGACCGGAAGACACCCTCGCCTATCGAAGTCGTGGTTCAATTCCGCCCTCCATTTCCAGATTCGTAACAAAAATCTGGAAATGAAAACCCGCCGCCGAGAATTTCGGCCGCGGGCTTTTTTTTATTCACGTGATTTTTACGAGATTAGCTTGTGAAGCTTTTCGGCGAGCGCAACTTTTGAAAGCGCTCCGACCGTTTGCTCTACCACCTGGCCATCTTTCACAAAAATCATGGTCGGAATCGACATGACGTTAAATTGTCCCGGTGTCGTCTGATTCTCATCCACATTCATCTTTGCAATCTTGATCTTGCCGTCAAATTCTTTGGCAAGCTCTTCAAGAATCGGACTCATCATGCGGCAAGGACCACACCACGGCGCCCAAAAATCGACAAGCACGGGCAATTTCGAAGACAAGACTTCCTTCTCAAAGAGAGCATCGGTCAGATTGATTTCCATAGATGAACTTTTAAATGTTGTTTTCCCACCCCCTCACGAAGTGAAGGCCCAAAAGAAGGCTCGAAGCGAGCGATTTTGGTCTGTGTGCGCGCCGGACACTCAACCTAATCCCCGTGTCCGCCGCGCACACAGCCAAACCGCGCTCGCGTCGAACCCAAGGGGTTTTATTTCACTTCCACCTTTTTAATTTTCTTCTCCTCAGAGAACGATTCAAGTATATCACCGACTTCAATTTTAGTACGTGTGGAAATCCTGATACCACACTGTTCCGACTGACGGCATTCAGTCACAATTTGCTTGCCCGAACGAAGCTCAACCACGTCGCCTTCGCCGATAATCGTCCCGGCGCGAAAAATGCGCACGCGACATTTGCCCAAGATCTTTCCTTTTTTAACAAGCGCGCCTACGACCTGTTCATTGCCGTCTTTTTTGAAGAAAGCCAAAACTTCCAAGTTTCCAAGATCGGTTTTAATGATTTGCGGCGCCACGATTTCGTTCAAACGCTTCTGAACGTCATCAAACAATTCGTAAATAATTTTATAGCAGTTCACGGTAACATTTTTGTCGCGCGCGAGCACCGCGGCCTTGGCATTCGGTCGCACGTTGAAGCCGTAGATGATGGCGCCCGACGAAATCGCCGAGTCGACATCGGTTTCGGTGATATTTCCGAGACCTTTTCCGATAACGCGCACCTGAATATCACGATCATTCACTTTTTCAAGTTTGCCGACGATAGCTTCAAGCGAGCCGAGCACATCGGTTCGAATCACCAAATTCAAATATTTTTTGTCCGGGTTGGCTTCTTCGCCGCCTTCCGCCTGCACGGTTTGAGCCGCCGAAAGCGATTCGATAACCTGCTGCGAACGCAGTTTTGGCGATTCCAAATCTTTGATATTTTCCGGAACTTCCACAATATCGCCGACCGCCGGCGCCACTTTGAAACCTAAAATTTTGACCGGCATGCCGGGCGTCGCAACATCAACCAATTCTCCGTGCCAATCTTTCATGGCGCGAACTTTTCCGTAGAGTTGACCGTTCAAACCCAAAGCATCGTGAGCATGCAAAGTTCCGGCCTGAACCAAAAGCGTTGCGACCGGCCCTTCGCCTTTGCTTACGTTTGATTCGATAACCGTTCCGATTGCGCGGCGATCCGGGTTCGCGCTGATTCTTTCTTTTTCAAAATCGGCGACCAGCAAAATCACGTCGAGCAAACCGTCGATATTGATATTTTTCTTAGCCGAAACCTCCACGACAGGCGTATTTCCGCCCCAACCTTCAAGTAAAACCCCGGCTTCGGTCAGCATGGTTTTGGTTTTTTCGATGTTCGCATCCGGCTTATCAATTTTGTTGATGGCAACAATCATCGGAATACCGGCAGCTTTGATAATGCCGATTGCTTCTTTGGTTTGAGGCTGCACCGAATCATCAGCCGCGACCACCAAAACCGCGATGTCGGCGACTTTCGCGCCGCGCGAACGCATCACAGAAAATGCTTCGTGACCCGGAGTATCAATAAAAGTAATGCGGCGATTTTTCTTTACAACCTGATAAGCGCCGATGTGCTGCGTAATACCGCCAGCTTCCCCACTCACCACGTCGGTTTTGCGAATCGAATCCAAAAGCGTGGTTTTTCCGTGATCGACGTGACCCATGATAACCACAACCGGCGGACGCGCGACCTTCTTTTCATCCGCAGCTTCGAGCGTCGTCTTCAATTGATCAAGCGCCGTGTCGGTCGCCGTGTTTGTATTGTTTGCTTCCTGGGTAACTTTGAAACCCAAGTCTTCGGCGATAATCGAAGCCGTCGAAATATCGATGCGCTCGTTCATCGACGCCAAAATTCCGTTCTTCATCAGAACTTTCATGAGCTCGTTCACCGGCATCTCAACTTTGCCCGCAAAATCACGCACCGTAATCACAGCTGGCATGGTGATTGACTTGGTCGGCAAAATTCCGGCGGCACGGAGTTTCTTTTTCTCTTCCATCTCGCGCTCTTCGCGATAACGCTTTTCGATTTCCTCACGACGCTTGAGTTCATTCCAGCCGCGCATGATGCGGTCAGCTTCTTTCGGATTCACTTTGATGGCTTTTTTGCCAATATCAAAACCGATCTTCGGAAGCTTCTCCAGGAGCTCTTCGCTTGAAACCTTCAATTTGCGCGCGAGTTCAGTAACGTTCATGCGGGAAAGTCTACGTTATATATGGATTGCAGTCAATGTGAGGAAAGTGAGTAAGTAATAAGTGGTAAATAATGCCACCGGTTTTCAACTTACCACTTATTTACTTACCACTTACCACCGCCCCGGTTGACAAAAGCCGATTTTTGCGCTAATCTCCGCGGGTCGCATTCTTGAAAACCCGCACAAACAAAGGCCATTTGGCCAAAGGAGGAAGGATGAGCGAGAACAACTTTGCGGTACCGACCGAGCAGCCTGGTCTGAAAGACATTCTGAAAACCATGCCGCTGATTCTGAAAATCGCTCTTCGAGCAAGTCCAGGGGCTGCCCTGATCCTGTTCCTTGTGGCGCTGTCGTTTGCGCCGCTCATGGCTTTCTACACCTACGCAATCGGCGCCCTCACCTTCGCACTCACGACCGGCGACACGGAAACTGCCTATCTTCTGACTGGTGGATTCCTGATTTACACCGCAATCCAGAGCACGAACTTCCTGCTGAACACCTGGTTCGGCGAACTACAGACGCTTTCGATGAGGCAGTCAATCGACGAAGAGCTGAAACTCGCGCTTCTCAAGATGCCGGCTGCGACACTTGAAGATGCCGGCTTTCAGTCGCTCCTCACCGCCTATCGGCGCAAGATGCACGTCGGCCAAGAGTTCATCGGAAGGTTGCGGTACTTCGCAAATTCGCTAGCCGGACTCTTCGGCGTCATGACTTCGTTCTTCATCATCCCCTGGCTCGCGACCGTCATCCTCGGAGTTGCTCTCGTCGCCCAGTGGTTGCTCGCAAAACGTGCTGCCCGCAAACATTGGCGGCAGCTCGTGAACGACAGCCGTGAAGGCCGCCGTATGAGCTACTTTGATCAGGGCATCGAAAACCCCGACAGGCTCCTTCGACTTCGAAACATCAGCGCTGAACATGGGTTTTTCCGGAGCTGGAAGCAGCTCGCTGTTGCACTCATGGACCGTCAGCGTGATTCGACGCGTGCCAGCTCGATCGCCGAAGCCGCCTACGAGGTCATCGAAGGTTTCGCCTTCGCGATTGGCCTGGTTCTCATCGTGCAGGCCATCACTTCGGGCGAATCGACGATTGCCGTGCTCATGACTTTCATCGTCGGATTTCAGGCCTTTGCCGGAAAGTTCCATGAGCTCAACGTGCATTTCAACTGGCTGAAGCAGGAAGGACAATTCTTCGTGCTTCACGCGAGGCTTCGCGAGGTTCCGGTTGAACAGGACTTCGGCGAGACTCTGCCGAATTCAGGCATCGATATCGCCTGCTCGAACGTTTCATTCCGCTACGCCGACGATCAGCCGATGATTCTGAAGTGCCTGAATCTCACGATCAAGGCCGGAGAACGCATCGCGATCGTCGGAGCTAACGGCGCCGGTAAGTCGACGCTCATGAAGCTAATTTCTCGGGTCTACAAGCCGACGTTCGGCACAGTACTCGCGAATGAGTTGGATATCTGGAGAATCAAGCCGTCGGTCTGGCAGCGCATGATTTCAACGCTCATGCAAAAGCGCTTCGAGCATTCCGATACGGTGAAAAAACAAGTACTCTACGCTTCGCAAGATAACCCCGAAGCTCCGGATCGCTACACACTTGCGATCGAAACGAGCCAGCTCGGCGGAGTCATCAAAGATTTGCCTAAGGGTGAAGAAACGTTTGCAGGCAAATGGGGCGCGATGCCGGAAGATAACGCAATCGAACTTTCCGGTGGCCAGCGTCAGATGCTCGCAATTGCGCAAAACCTGTACAAGGATTCCCAGGTGTACGTCTTTGACGAACCCACTTCGGAGATGGATCCGGAGCGCACACAGGCATTCTTCGATGCGCTGCCTAAGGCGCTTCCCGGAAAAACCATCATCTACGTTTCACACCACTTCGCGACACTCCGCCAGGCCGAACGCATCCTAGTTCTCGACCACGGCGAAATCGTCGAAGATGGTTCACACGAAGAACTCATGAAGAAACGTGGCCGCTATCATGAGCTCTTCACGATGCAGGCCAAGAACTACCAGTAGTCCCAGACCCGGGCGCCAGATCACGGCGCTTGGGTCTTTTTTGTATCCCTTTACCCTTTCCCTTTTACCCTTTATCCTTGGAGTCTATGGAAGGCTTTCTTCTTATCGATAAACCCGCCGGTCCGACTTCACATGACATCGTTGATGTCGTGCGCCGATTGACCAGCGAAAGAACCGTGGGCCACGCCGGCACACTCGACCCGTTCGCGACGGGTTTGCTTATTGTAGCCGTCGGACGCGGGGCGACTAAACATCTTTCTGAATTCGTCGGGTTGGATAAGGAATACGAAGCCACGATTCGACTCGGCGAGACTTCGACGACCGGCGATTCGGAAGGGACCATTACGCCTTTTTCAGGATCCCTCGGCTTCGGGATGACAACAAAAGCTGGGAGGGCGACAAAAGACGGGATGACAACAGTAGCGGCGACGGGGACTGTCCCCAAAGCCGCCGGGGACTGTCCCCTCGCCGTGGTGGAATCCATTTTGCAGTCCTTCCTCGGCCCCCAACTCCAAACCCCGCCGATGTTTTCCGCCAAAAAGGTGGGAGGACAAAAATTGTACGACCTCGCCCGCGCCGGAAAAACCATCGAAAGAGCGCCGTCGCAAATCACCGTTCACGAATTAGAATTGGTTCACTTCGAATGGCCGGAACTCAAAATCCGCACAAAAGTCTCGTCCGGCACATATATAAGGACGCTCGGTGAGGATATCGGACGAAAACTGGGGTTCGGAGGGTACTTAACCCAGCTCAGGCGCACAAAAATCGGTGAATACGACGTAAATAACGCCGTATCGCTTGACGTTTTGAAGAAACCAGGGGCAGCACTGCCATTTTTTTCACTCTCATGATAGAGTCATTCCATCGGATTTTGGATAAAGACATCCCTAATCCCTAACCTCTAAGCTCTAATCTCTATTTCCCCCATTTAATTATGCCCCTCATACTCACTGCAATCATCGCAGGAGTCGTGGGCCTCGGGATCGGATTTATCCTCCGCACACAACTTAAGAACAAAGCGGGAGACGATAAGACTGCCGAAGCTCAAAAGCTCCTCGACCGCGCCAGAACTGAAGCTGACAAGATTCACGCCGAAGCCTCGCAGAAGTCGCAGAAAATGATGGAAGAAGTTAAGACCGAAGAACGCACTCGCCGAGCTGAACTCACTCTCGAAAAGCAAAGAGTTGATAAACGCGAAGAACTCTACACTCAAAAATTCCTGGAACTGCAGAACAAAGCTCTTGAACTCAATACCAAAGCCCTGAAAGTCGAAGACATCAAGAAAGAAATCGAACGCATCAAAGAAGAACAATCGCTCAAATTGCAGGAAGTCGCCGGTTTAAAGAAAGAAGAAGCTCTGGCTCAACTCATGGCTCGTACCGAAGAAAGCGCCAAGGAAGCGCTCGTTTCGCGTTGCCGCAAGCTTGAACATCTGAACCAGGAAGAAGTCGAACGCAAAGCCAATGACGTGATTGCGCTCGCCGTTATGCGCTTCGCTTCCCCGCAGGCCGTTGAAACCACCACGACCACCATTCACCTGCCGGCGGACGATATTAAGGGACGCATCATCGGAAAAGAAGGCCGCAATATCAAAGCTCTCGAACTTATTACCGGCTGCGAAATCGTCGTCGATGATACGCCGGGAATTATCACTGTTTCCGGTTTCTCGCCGATTCGCCGTCATATCACCAAACGTTCACTCGATAAATTAATCAAAGACGGTCGCATTCACCCGGGACGCATCGAAGAAGCCGTCGAAGAATCAAAGAAAGAGCTCGCGGTTGAAATGTCTAAAGCCGGCGAAGATGCGCTTTATCAGCTCGGCATTCCGGTCTCCTCTATCGATCCGAAACTCGTTCAGATTCTCGGTCGCTTGAAGTTCCGTACAAGCTACGGCCAGAATGTTTTGCAACATTCGATTGAAGTCGCTCAGCTTTCAGCGATGATGGCGGAAGAGCTCAAAGCCAACGTGTTTATTTGCAAGAAAGGTGGTCTGTTCCACGATATCGGCAAAGCTGTCGACCACGATATGCAGGGTTCACATCCGGAAATCGGCATGAACATCATGCGCAAGTTCGGCTTCCCGGAAGAGATCTGCTATCAGTCGATTGGGCATCACGAAGATAAGCCGACGACGCTTGAAGCTGTCATCGTGAAAGCCGCTGATGCGATTTCCGGCGCCCGACCTGGTGCGCGCAAAAACTCGCTTGAACAATATGTTCAGCGTCTGGAAGAGCTTGAAAAAGTCGCCACTCGCAATGAAGCCGTCGAAAAAGCTTATGCGATTCAGGCCGGTCGTGAAATCCGTGTATTCATTCACCCGGCTAAGATGGATGACTACGGCGCGACTCAGCTAGCTAAGCAAATCGCCGCGGAAATTGAAGCAGAATTGCAGTATCCGGGAGAAATCAAGGTGACCGTGATCCGCGAGACGCGTGTTATGGAATACGCGAGGTAGAGCCAAAAAATCAAGAAAACAAGAAATCAAGAAATCAAGGGATAGCCTTCCCCTGATTTTTTGATTTATTGATTTCTTGATTTTTTACCCCCACCCTTGCACATTTTAAGCCTTTTATGCTAAAGTCAGCGCAGAAAATTAGCTTGGAGTTTAATGATGTCAGTCATAGGACGTCACTAATCTCTAAGCTCTAATCCCTAATCCCTGCCCAAATATGAACAAAGCTGAACTCTCCGCCGTTATTTCGACCCGTACGAACCTTGCTAAGAAAGATGTTGAAGCCGTCATCGAAGCTTTTACCGAAGTCGTAACCGACACCCTTAAGAATGGTGGCGAAGTTACACTCGCTGGTTTCGGAGCCTTCATGGCAAAGACCCGCAAAGGACGCATCGGTGTGAACCCACGCAACCCGAGCGAAAAGATCACCATCAACTCGGTTACGGTTCCGAAGTTCAAAGCCGGTATCAATTTGAAGAAAGCTTTGAAGGAAAAGTCCCCCGTCGCCGCCCCGGCCCCAGCTGCCTCTGCTCCTGCCGCCCAGGCCTAGATATCACTAAGCTCTAATCTCTAAGCTCTACCCTAAGTATGTCGAATGCTGAAAAATACAAGCACATCAAGCCAGGCATGACGGTTGCGGTCGATCAGAAGATTAAGGAAGAAACTCCGAAAGGCGAAATGCGCGAGCGCATTCAGACTTACGAAGGCATGGTGATCGCGAACAGCGGCTCGGGCGATTCGCGAACCATCACGGTCCGCAAAGTCTCGTCCGGCGTCGGTGTCGAAAAGATTTTACCTCTCGGGATGCCGTCGATTGCGGATATCCGCATCATCAAGGAAGGCCAGACTCGTCGCGCTAATCTTTCGTTCATGCGCAAGCCTCACGCTCGCGACCTAAAAGAAAAGAAAGTCGCCGCGGTCAAGAAGTAACATTTCGAAGAACCCGCTTCACGGCGGGTTTTTCATTTCTTCACGGCGCTAGCCTACACAAAAATCCGAGCGATTATTCCCTGCGCCCTCCTTCTCGCGTGTAACGCTGCGTGGATGCTCGCGAACAATCGACTCGGATTTTTGATACATTTCGAACTTACATTTCACACACAGCTCGCTGCGAGCTACATTCTCCAAAATCATTTCTTGACGCAGCTCCGGAGAAAGAAAAAATTACACCAACTTCATCTCAATCCCGACAACTCCAAATTGCTTTTGCTCCTCCGGGTCGTAGAATTTCGTCATCGCTTCGACGGCTTGCTCGACCGATTCCGTGCCTTCAAAGCCCATCCGCTTAAGACTTTGCGCTCGGAACAATTCCGCGAAGCTCGGATATGCAAACAAATTCGTAACCATGACTGTGACTTTAGAAAGATCTGATTTATTCGTAAAAATTATATTATCGCCAACCGAAAGTGCTCGACGCTTTTCATCGTTGATGCGCACTTCGATATCTTTCAAACCTGATTTAATCTTCAAAAACGGTTCCGCTCGCAGAGACATCTCAAATGTCTTAGCCATAAAATTGGGGTTAAGACTAATACAATAACTTTAAACCGAACTCGCTCTGTCAGCAAGCTGGCACAAAAAAACCCGCTCTTCGCGGGGTTTTCGTGATTTAAATTCCTTTCGCAATCGCCTTCCGGGAACGCGATGCAGCTTCTTCAATATAGCGCCCAAACGTTTCTATGGCTTCCGAAAACTTGCACGGGCGACCAGCTTCATCCATCGGACTGAAACCGCCATGCTCTTTTTTCCAGGACTGAATCTCGAATCTGTCTTTCGTGAACAGCACCTCGATACCGACTTCAGCTGTGACTGCTTTGTAATAAGCATGGCGATTCTTTTGCCCCGCGACTTCCCACGGTTCTTTTGTACCGTTCGTGAGTTCCGGTTTCTCAGATAAAATCTCATCCGCGATTTCGATGCCGGTACGAGCCCCCGTGAGCCAGGTTCGGCTCGGTCGTCCAAGCATCCACTCGGTCACGCAAACTTTATCGATCAAATAGTCGATTGTAAACCCGTCTATTTTGCTCAAAGATAATGTTAATTTCATAAGCATTTATTCGCCGTAAAGATGAGAATGAGTTCCGACATCGAGCAATAAAACTAGTGTGTAATGTTCATACTCTTCAAAAAGAATTCGATAATCTCCGGTTACGTCAATGAATCTTTTACCGAGCATAGAACCGGCTAGTGCATGATTTCGGAGTGTCGCATCAAATGGGTTAGCGCCAAACCTCTTGATGGCGAATGCGACTTTTGCCTGAAGTTTTGGGCTTAGTCTTGAGTTATGTTTCTTGAAATCCTTATGAAATCTTAAAAGCACAAATTATTTACTTTTTAAATACTCTAAAGCTTCCTTGACAGTCATCGACTTAGTTACATTAATCCCACGCTTCGCCTCTTCTGATGCCTTAAGAATTCGCTCTTCCTGTTCAATCGTCAGCCCGTTTTCCGTCACTACACGAAAAGGAATCCCTTTCTGTTTAATGACTCTCTGCAAATATAACTTTACGCCGGAACTCATATCAAGACCAAGCGCTTCGAAGACTTTTTGGCTCTGTTTTTTGGTTTTTTCGTCGATGCGAATTTGAATGGTTGTCATATGCGAACACTATAAAACATCTGTACTGACATTGTCAATACAGATGTTTTATCTCTCTAGAGCACTTCCTTCAGATACTTTGCCGTAATCGAACCTTTGATTTTCACGATATCTTTCGGCGTGCCACAGGCCACCACATTACCTCCCTTCGCACCGCCGTCCGGACCCATGTCAATAACCCAATCGGCGCATTTCACCACATCCATATTGTGCTCGATGACCAAAACCGAATTTCCTTTATCAACCAGGCGTTGCAAAACCAAGAGCAATCGTTTGATATCTTCAAAATGCAAACCAGTTGTCGGTTCATCAAGAATATATAATGTGCGACCGGTATCGCGGCGCGATAATTCAGTCGCGAGCTTCACGCGCTGAGCTTCGCCGCCCGAAAGCGTCGTGGCTGATTGACCGAGATGAAGATAACCCAAGCCGACATCGTAAAGAATCCCGAGTTTGTCGTAAATCAAAGGCTTATCGCTCCAAAAACGACGCGCTTCATCAACCGTCATCTCCAAAACATCGGCAATCGTCTTGCCCTTGTAGCGTACTTCCAGAGCTTCGTGATTATAACGCTTGCCGTGACATTCTTCGCATTCAACGTAAACATCCGGCATGAACTGCATCTCGATAACCTTCATGCCCTCACCCGAACAGGCTTCACAACGACCGCCGCCTTTCACGTTGAATGAGAATTTACCGGCATCAAAGCTGCGCATTTTGGCTTCCGGAGTTTCGGTGAAAATATCGCGGATTGCCGTAAAGACTCCGGTATAAGTCGCCGGATTTGAACGCGGTGTGCGCCCAATCGGAGATTGATCGACGGACACAACCTTATCCAAATTATCAATACCGGTGATAGTTTTATGAGCCGCCGGCTGAGTTTTGGCACGATAAAAGTGACGCGAAAGTGAAGCGCCCAAGATATCCAAAATCAAAGTCGATTTACCCGAGCCGGAAACGCCGGTCACGCAGGTGAAAACGCCGAGCGGAATTTGCACGTCAACATTCTTCAAATTGAAAGCCGTGGCGCCTTTAATCATGATCGCCTTTTTCGTCGTCTTGCGATATTTGGCCGGCGCTTCGATTTTCAGTTTGCCCGACAAATATTGACCGGTGAGCGAGTTTTTATCGCGCTTAACTTCGGCCGGAGTTCCCTGTGCGATGATTTTTCCGCCGTATTCGCCGGCGCCCGGACCGACATCAATCAAATAGTCGGCCTCGTTCATCATTTGCGCATCGTGTTCGACCACAATCACGGTATTTTCAAGCGCACGAAGCTTCTGAAGTGTCGTGATGAGCTTGTCATGGTCGCGCGGATGCAAGCCAATCGACGGCTCATCGAGCACGTAAATCACGCCGGAGAGCGCCGAACCAAGCTGGGTTGCGAGTCGCAGACGCTGAGATTCGCCGCCCGAAAGCGTCGTCGCCGAGCGGTCGAGCGTCAAATAATTCAAACCAACTTCCAAAACATAACCGATGCGAGCCTTAACTTCTTTCGAAATATTTCCGGCAATCGTGAGCGCGGTTTTTGAAAGCGCGCACTTCGGTCCGCACAAACCGTCACTCCAATCATTCAGCTCATCAAGCGACATGGCGCAGACTTCACTGATATTTTTCTCGCAAACTTTGACGCCCAAAACCTCCGGACGCAAACGCTTACCATTGCACGAAGGACAGATTTCCTCGCGCATGTAGGTTTCGATTTCACTGCGCACATATTCCGAATCCGTGGTGCGGTGCTTTTCCGAAAGTTCGGCTGCGATACCGACGAAAGTCACCGGTTTGCCGTCGATTTCATAGACTGTCTCGCCGGTTCCGCCCATAAGCACGGCTTTCGCCGTCTTAGTAAAATCAGCAATCGGTTGATTAACCGTGAACCCATTTTTTGCGCCGACAATTTCGAGCAATTTCAAATGCGAAGCGGCGTTGCCGGCGATGCGCGACCACGGCTTCAAAGCACCTTCGGCTAAAGTCAGTTTCGGATTCGGAATCACCAGCTCTTCATCAATCGTGAGCTTCAAACCCAAGCCGGTACACTCAGGACAGGCGCCATGCGGCGAGTTAAACGAAAACACGCGCGGTTCGAGTTCCGGTAAGTTCAGGTGGCAATTCGGACACGATAAAGACTTCGAAAGAAGTGCTTCGCTGCCGTCAGCTTCACGAAAAACCGTGAGCATGCCGTTTCCGAGCTCCAAAGTCTGTTTGATTTTTTCGGCGAGCGAGAAAGTCGCGATCTCTTCGTTCTTTGAAATTCGCAAAGTCAAGACTTCCAAAGTGTGGCGCTTGTTTTTATCCTTGCGCATAGCAATCACCTCAGACAAATCCATGAGCAGCCCGTCAAAGCGAACTTCTTTATATCCAGCTTCTTCGGCCGCGAGCATGAAATGGCGATGTTCGCCTTTCTGGTCGACAACCATCGGCGCGAACAATAACAAGTCGCTCTTTTTCATCTCTAACAAAATGTGTTCAGTGATTTGTTCGACTGACTGTGGCACGACTTTTCGACCGCACTTCGGACAATGCGGCGTACCGATACGCGCAAAAAGCAAACGCAAATAATCGTAGATTTCGGTGACGGTACCGACGGTTGAACGCGGATTCGTCGAGCTAGAACGCTGGTCGATCGCAATTGTTGGCGACAAACCTTCAATCTCGTCAACATCTGGTTTATCTTGAATTTCCAAAAAACGCCGGGCGAAACTCGAAAGAGATTCCATGTACCGGCGCTGACCTTCGGCGTAAATTGTGTCAAAAGCAAGCGACGACTTGCCTGAACCCGATAGACCGGTGATGACGACGAGCTTCCCCTTCGGAATCTCGACGTCAATATTTTTTAAATTATGAACCCGGGCACCGCGAACAATAATTGCGTTTTTCACAGGCGAAAATCGTATATCGTGTAGCGCGTAACGTGTATCGTATGACGTCAACAAAGAAGACGACAAACGTTACAAGATACACGCTACACGATTCATGATTTATTATTTCCGCGGATGTTATCACGCGATTTTCCGTTTGGCAAGAGATGGGGCATGGAATGCAAAACCACCCGTTATTTTGGCACGCATCTTGTACGATAAGTCTGAGGATTTATCAAACATGCATCAGTGTTTTTTGTGCATTTTTTCTCGCATGGGCTACCCGTCTCCAGATCACTGCAAACCCAATCGGTAAACGGATCATTTGGCGCATCATCTATACAATCCCAGCCGGCGCCACACATTTGCTTCTTTTTCTCATCGCAATCAGAGAAGCGATCATTGCCTTGAAGGGTTTTGTAACCATCTTTCGGCACGCACAATCCTCTGCCCGGCCAAATTCCAACATTCATATTGCACAATTTGTTCTTGCATTCTATGTCACGGGAACAGGCTTTTTGATCCTCAACTCCATTCGCAAGAATGCAAGTCGATGGAGTCATACCAGTATTGCACAACAAGCCAACCTTGCACGGCGCCCCAACCAATCCACAGCTCTTACCCAGACCAGCACGCTCAGTGCAAAGCTTTATCGGACGCCCATCCTGTACGATATCAATGGCATAACAGCCCTCTTTACGCCCATCCATATCATCACAGATATTACCTTCGCAATATTCTTTCCATTTTGGCATGTCCGACGTAATATCTTCACACTTGTCTCGACATTTACTGTGATTCAAACAAGCAAGGGTCATCTTTCTTTCCTCTGCACCAAAACCGGCCTCGGTAAGAGGAGGTGTAACGTTAACGCATTTTCCGGTTCCGCAATTTCCCATCCCAAGGCATTTTTTTCCCTCCGGCATACCAACAGCTGGGCCTTCGCAAGTCACCCCGCAATCACACTTACTTAAATATTTCGGATTGTCACAAAGCGCGCCCGGCAATGGCACGTTTTTAATCTCTCTAATATCCGGCAGCTTAAGCTCAACAAATCCCGGATTCAATTGATACAACAAAACATACGAACCGATTGCGAGTAGCAAACCGATAAGCGAATTGATGATGCGCTTCTTGCCGAGCGCAGCCAACTTCGGCACTCCGCCGGCCAGCATATACTGAAAACCTCCAAACGTAATCATGAAAGCCGCGATCACCATGGCAGCGCCCACGAACCATTTATATAAGATGCCCAGATACTGCGGCAAATCAGCAACTGACTTTTTTCCGCCGATGCTTATCGATAAATCAATCTGCTTAGCTGGCGCAGTCGGCAGGTCGGCAGCCAAAACCGGCATCGCGATAATCAAAAACGAAAACAACGCGATACCAACTAATATCTGTTTTCGATTGATTTTCATAGAAAATATTTACGATTTCTCGAATGACGCGATTCCCTCGTTAAGGAGTTCCGCCAGGCGGAATATCTGGCGCCTCCGTACACGTACCCTTCTTTTCCTTATCAGAATCGACCGTGCTGCATTTCTTAGAAATGCATTCTTCGTTCGTTTTGCAAGGCACACCGTAACCCTTTCCTTTCGGCGCCGGAGGCTTCACAACCTTATCAGGAGCTGTGCATTTCCACTCGTTATCCCTCGGATATTTTGAACTGATCATTGCGTGAGTTCCGCATACCAAGCCATTATTGCATTTTCTAGCCCTGAATTCTGGCGGCATCGTCTCGCCGCTTGGCAGGGGCTGATAATCACAGTCTGATTTCTCAAACCGGTCTGAACATGCCCCGAAAAGAACCCCCTGTGCATCCTTTCTTGGAAGAAACGGCACTACACATGCCCAGCTAGCTCCGCACATACCAGCTCGTCCGGGAATCAAGTCCAAATTAAATTCACAAGGAGCCCCCGGAAGCTTATAACCACCAACCGGCGCGCAAAGACCAGTAATCTGACCCGCTTTGTTCACCGGAACAGCCGCACGATTGCAGATTGAACTTTTGCATTGCTTATCATCGTCGCATTCGTCATATGCCTGCAGCGTATGGTCAAGCTGCACGCAGACATCGCCCTCGCAAGATAGTCCAGGTTTGCAAACCACAACCGGATTCTCATCACTACAAGGCTCACCTTTCGATTTACGTGGCACACAACCTACGGCAATCGTGCCACTGCCTCCGGTATAAAGCGTATAGCACATGTCTTTTATCTGCGTCCGGCAAAGCGTTGACATACAAACAGCTTCCCAGCCAGGACCAAAGGCACCCTTAATCCCACTACATGTCCCCGGACAACTCGCCGCATTTAGACATTTATATTTGGTTTCTTTAACCGTGCTCCCACCAACCAGCTTAGTTTCTTGATAAGGTGCGCATTGATCCGAAGCCTTCGGACACCATACGCCCCTACAGGCAATTCCCTTTTGTGGAGTGTCTTTATACAAAGGATCGCCGCACTTGTATTTTCCCTTATTTTTATCCGTATCCGGACAAGTACCGCCATTATTCAAATTAACATTTTCAATCTTTTGGATATCAGGCAACTTCAGCACCGTATAAGCCGGATTAATCGTATTCAAAAGCACATAAGAACCAATTGCGAGCACCAAGCCGATGAGTGAATTCTTGATGCGCTTTTTGCCCTGATCAGCCATACTCGGAACTCCGCCGGCCATCACATATTGAAAACCGCCAAGCGTAATCATGAAAGCTGCAATTACCATAGCAGCACCCACGAACCATTTATATAGAAGCCCTAAGTATGCGGGCAAATCGGCAACAGTTTTTTTACCGCCGATGCTAATCGAAAGCTCAATAGGTGGCTTTGCTTTTGAAACTTCCGCCAAGCAATCAAAAACCGGCGTAAAAAATACAAAAAACACCGCCAGAAGTCCGATGGACACAAAATGTTTTCGGGTGAGTTTCATATTATTTCGTCGCCTTTTCCGGGAACTTCAGTATTAAAGCTTCCAATTTATCTGCCGGAAGCGGGCCTTCGGCCCTTACATCATTCAAGAAAAAAGTTGGCGTACCACGAAGTCCGGCCTGAGTACCGGCTTCAAAGTCAGCTTGAACTTCGCGTGCGTATTTTCGTGAGGTAAAGCAACTTGCGAAGTCATCGGTATTCGCACCGATTTCGGAGGCATAGCGCAAAAGCGAAATCGAGTCCTGCGCATCCTGATTCGCGAATAGTTTATCGTGATAAGCCCAAAACTTTCCCTGGGCCGCCGCGCATCGGGCCGCAATAGCTGCGAGCTCCGCGTTCGGATGCAAAGAAATAATCGGGAAATCTCGAATCACGTATCTAAAGCGTAGCGGATACTTTGCCGCCATCTCACGCATCACGCGGCTCGCCTGCTCCGTAAACGGACAACCAAAATCAACAAATTCGACAATTTTCAAATCAGCATTCGGACTTCCTAATGCCATCGAAGAATTCTCGATGTACATTTTCCCTGAAACGTCCGAAACCGGTTTTGCATCCCTAGAAACGCTCATTTCACCGTCACCTTTTATGTCAGCAACAGAATTAACGCTCGAAAAGTTTTTAATTTCAAAAGCCACAGCTCCAAAAAAAGCTCCGGTTAAAACCCCGACAATGCCCAAAAATACAAGCAAAAACTCGCCCCAGCCGGTGCGATACCATGGGCGCTTGGGTGTAAAACTCGAAACAAGCGGAGCCTCCTCCATATACGGACATTATAGCAGGCGTGACGCGAAAGACCCACGTCATCCTCGAAACTCGAGCACGAGTTATCGAGGACCCAAGATCAACATGGGTCCTCGACGGTTCTGCTGAACCTCGAGGATGACGTATCTTCTTTCCATGGCCAATCTACAACTTCCCCGCCATCCCCCGTGCCGCAAGCACTCCGTTCATGCTCGCCTGGAGCAGTCCGCGTGTATATCCGGCACCATCACCCGCCACGAACAATCCCGGCAACTTGGTTTCAAAGGTTTTTTCGTCGGCCTGAATCTTATACGAATAGAACTTTACTTCCATTCCATATAATAATGTATGTTTTGAAGCAATTCCCGGCGCAACCGCTTCCATCGCGTCCAACAATTCCACTATCCCCTGTAAATGCCGATGCGGAATCGCGAGCGCCAAATCTCCCGGAATCGCGTCCGGCGCACCGAGCGTCGGCTGAACCATCCAGCTTTTCATCTTTTCCGCCTTCGATCTGCGACCGTCGCGCAAATCTCCAAGACGCTGAACTAACAAACCTCCACCGGCCAATTTGTTCGCAAGACCTGAAACGTATTTTCCATACCCCAGCGGATCGTCAAAAGGTTCGGTAAAAACTTGGGTCACGAGCACCGCAAAGTTTGTGTTCAAGCTCTTTTTATCCTTATAAGAATGGCCGTTCACGGTTTTAAGCCCGCGATAATCTTCCATCGCCACATAGCCATACGGGCACATACAAAAAGTCCGGATGCGGTCACCCTGACGCGATTCGAAATACAACTTCGCTTCGTATAATAGGTCGGTGATTTCACTCAAAATGTCGGCGCGAACTTCAACTCGCACACCGACATCGATGCCGTTATTCATGAGTTTTAATCCCAAAGCCTTGGCTTCGCGCGCAAACCATTCGGCACCACTGCGACCAGGAGATGCGAGCACGATTTGGCTCCCAATTTCCTCCATCTTAGGATTCTCGAACTTCAAAGTATAGCCGCTGCCATTTGCCGGATGAATTGATTCCACTCCGGCATCGGTGCGCACCTCAACTCCCTTCTCTATTAAAAATTTACGGATATTTTCAACAATCGTATACGCGGTGTCGGTTCCGAGATGCCGAACCGGAAAATAAGCTAAATCAAGATTTCCAGAAAGAGCTTTGATACGCAAATCCTGAACTCGCTTCCATTTAACCGCGTCGGACTTGGCATCAATCAAATCCGGGCGACCGCCGAACTGAATATAGCGCGCATCGATATCAGCCATGAGTTCGCGAAAAGGTTCTTCACCGATACATTGGCCGATAGTACCGCCGACACACGAGCCTAAATCAAGTTTTCCGTCCGAAAAAGCTCCTGCCCCACCCCAACCGGAAACGATGCTCGCCTTATCACCCTGATCACGAAGCGGACCCTTTTCCAGAATCACGATTTTTGCACTAGGCTTAAGTGTGACTAGTTCTAAAGCAGCAAACATGCCCGCGGGACCGGCTCCGATAATCGCCACGTCATATGTTTTCATACTCATGGATTTTATAGGTTCTGATGTAGGACGCAAGCCCCTTTCTTATCCCCACCGCCAAGGCCGGAATATGTATCACACAGAGCACCTGAATGATGGCGAAAAGCGTACGGAGCGTATATGTCGTGAGGCTATTGCTCGCCCCTAGCCTCACGAGCATATACGTCCGCGCTTTTCGTGTCACAAGTAACGTTTCTATGTAAAGTATTGATTTATTCCGCGCTCTTCGCTACACTTTCAACACTATGTTCACATCTATAAAAAGCTTCCTCGAAACCCCGAATCTCCTGAATATCGCTCAGCTTATTTTCGCCATTCTCATGATTCTGGGTATTCTTCTTCAAAACCAGGGTTCCGGACTTGGCGGCGCCTTTGGTGGCGACGGCAATGTTTACCGAACCAAGCGAGGTCTTGAAAAGACTCTTTTCCGCGCGACCATCGTTTTCTCCGGTCTATTCTTCGTAACCGCCCTCCTCAACGTCTTGTTCTAATGAGAGTAGCTCACAATAGAACACGAAATTCATGAAACCAACGTTCCTAGAAAAACTCAAATCCGGAATAACTCGGAAGAATTCTTCCGGGAGTTCGCTCGTGGAAGATAAAGGTAAAGCACTCGACCAGATGCTCGTGCATCGTGCTAAAGGCTCAAAATCTCCTTCCGCGCGACAGCTTTTGTATATCAATAAAGTCTTAACTCGCACCGACGGCATAATCCTTGGCATCGCCGGGATTGTCGCTATCGGTGCTTTGAGTTTTATCGGGCAAGATACTTACAAAAATCATGTCACTCTAGTTCCGGGAAACGGCGGAAACTATACCGAAACGCTTATCGGAAATCCGCGTTTCGTGAACCCGCTTCTCGCACCGCTTTCAGATGTCGACGCCGATATCACAAAGCTTATTTTTTCCGGATTATTTCGTCGTGACGAATCAATGAAGCTCATTCCCGACCTCGCCGAGTCCTATGAAGTAAGCGCCGATGCCAAAACCTACACTTTTCATTTGCGAAAAGGAGTTCTTTGGCACGACGACAAGCCCTTCACCGCCGACGATGTCGTCTTCACCATGAACGCAGCCAAAGATCGTACCGTCGCGAGTCCCCTCGCCGCGACTTTTGTTGGCATCAAAGCGGAAAGAATTGATGATCAAACGGTAAAGCTTTCGCTCGATGCGCCGTTCGCGCCGCTTCTTGATTCGCTCACCATGGGAATCCTGCCGGCTCACGTCTGGTCCGATATTCCCCCATCAGCCTTCCCTTTCGCCGAAGCTAATCTAAAAAAACCGGTCGGCACCGGACCGTATCGCATTGAAAAATATACCTACGATAAAAAGGGTCTGATTTTGGAATATCATCTGACGCGCAATGCCAAATATTACAGCGCCGCACCGCACCTGGACAAAGTAATTTTCAAATTCGCGCCCGACTTTGATGCCGCAATCGAAGCTCTTAACGGAAAGCAAAGCATGGGTCTTGGCTTCGTACCAAAAGAACTGCAGGAAAAAATCTACGAACCCAATATCAGTCTTGAAAACTTTGATTTACCGCGATATCGCGCCGCTTTTTTCAATACCCAAAGCACCACTGGCGTTGTCGGAAGTCTCGCTGTTCGCCAAGCCTTTGCCCGCGCCACCAATAAACAAACCATCGTCCGCGAAGCGCTTTCCGGCGACGGCGTGATTGTGAACGGACCTATTTTACCGGGATTTCTGGGCTATAACTCAACCCTCGCCTCGGTCTACGAAGATCTTGATGCTTCCATAAAGCTCCTCGAAGATGACGGCTGGAAAATTCCGGAAGGCAAAACTATTCGCGAAAAAACGGTCAAAGTTAAGGTCGGAAAAAAGACTGAGGAAAAGCAAATCCCGCTTGCTTTCACCATTACGACGCTCGAACGCCAGGATTTCATGAAGACCGCCGAACTGCTTAAAGAACAATGGTCACGACTCGGCGCGGACATCACAATCCGTGAGCTTAGCTCGGACGCGATTGTGAAAGATGTAGTCAAGCCTCGCGCTTTTGATGTCTTGGTTTTTGACATCGTCACAAACAGCGATCCGGACCCTTATGCTTTTTGGCACTCTTCCCAAGCAAGTGATGCTGGTTTGAATTTATCAGGCTATACAAACAAAGATGCCGATACCCTACTCGAAAAAGCCCGTGCTACTCTGGAACCGGAGGCTCGCGCCAAAATATATCGAGACTTTCAAGATCTGCTCATGAAAGATACGCCGGCTATTTTTCTCTTGAGTCCGAAATACACTTACGCCATCTCAAAAGACATTAAAGGCATCTCGCCGGACCGCATAATTCTGCCGTCAGATCGCTTTGCAAATATCGTAAATTGGTATATAACCACGAAGCGCGCGTGGAAGTGAGCTCGTCGTTCCCTGTCGTCATCCTGAGCAAAGCGAAGGATCTTGGTTGCCTTTTATGCATGCGGATGTGGCGGAACTGGCATACGCGTAGGTCTCAGAAGCCTATGCCCGCAAGGGATTGAGGGTTCAACTCCCTCCATCCGCAAATCAAAAACCTGGTTCATCTTGAACCGGGTTTTTGATTATACAAAAATAACTTTTCGGACACGACGCGAGCGCGGTTTGAGATGCAACAAAAAAAGCGCGATCATGTGCCCTCGGCGGGCAAAGGTACGGCTGATTGCCCGCCGAG
Organism: bacterium; assembly: GCA_037139515.1. Taxonomy (GTDB): domain Bacteria; phylum Patescibacteriota; class Patescibacteriia; order JBAXGH01; family JBAXGH01; genus JBAXGH01. Next base: position 9,119 of record JBAXGH010000009.1, on the reverse strand, counting down.
ACACATGCCTCGTACGCTTTTTCTACGGTCGCACGAAGAAGAATTCACTGACCGGCGCACGCACGAACCAAAATCGCTCGCTTCAAGCCTACATTTTCTACACGCCCTATCCGTCATTCACGCGAAGGCGGGAATCCATTCTATTTTTGTCGTCATCCCGAAGCCGAGGGATCTTGAAAAAAGGTGGATAAAAAAATATCCGGCTACTTCGGATCTGACGGAATTTCCGTAAGTGACGGCTCAACCAGAGGACCCCCTCTTGCCTCGCAAGCATTTTTACCTTAATGTCACCATGTCCTAAAAGGAGAAACCATGAACCCGAGCGATTCGCTGGTTTTGAGCCTTGACGTCGCAACCAAAGAAGAAGTGCAGGAAATACTGAGTGCCCTCTGGGCAGAAATAAAGTGGGTCAGAATCGGCACCATGCTCGCAACCAGCATAGGGGTGCCGGAGGCTGTGAGGCTCGCAATCCGCGTCTTCAACAAGAGGGTCATTCTCGATACCGCTTTTCATGACACACCAAGAATAGTAGCTCAAAGTGTCGCGATCGCCGCCGCCATGGGAGCTGAGTACATCGTGGTCGCCGGCGCATCAGGCAGGGCTTGCATCGATGCGGCCGCAAAACGTAAGGGGAAATCCAAGATCCTGGTTTCAACGGTGCTTAGCTCTTTTGATGAACAGGAATGCGTCGAGATTTACGGCCGCGGAATCGGCATGATGGTGGAAAGATTCGCGACGATGGCGCTCGCGAACGGTGCCGATGGCATCGTCTGCTCAGCCATGGAACTCGCGATGCTGAACACCGTCCAGCCATATGCGAAGCTCGTGAAGATGGTGACCGGAGTTCGTCCATTCGGAACCACGAAAACTTCCGGTGGACGCTCCGGCACACCGACCGAAGCTATCCGTCGCGGCGCCGGTTTCATCGCCATTGATACGCCAATCCTGGAAGCCAAAGACCCGGCCGCGATGGCGCAATCAATCCTCGACGAAATCAGCGAGGCGCAGAAGTCACGAGGCCCGAAGTAGCCCAGCCGCCCACGCAAGTGGCGGCTTTTTAATTTCTCGGCTACTCTTAATCTAATTGATAATAGATAACCAATATATATGCCGTTAAATGATAAACAGAGGCAATTAGCGCTCGCCGCAGTAGTCGTTGTGCTCGCAATCGGAATCGGATACATGCTCGGAAAAAGACCGGCCATCTCGACTCCTCTAAACACTAATGTCGCGACTGAAGAAAAGACCGTGACTCCAAAAGCTGTTGATGTTCCGACTACACCTACGCCTTCCGGTACAACAACCAAGACTCCGGCGAAAACCACTTCCCCGACTGCGACGGATGGCGAGCCGATTGCACCGATGGCTAAAACCGGCACGATTTCCTTTGTCGCGAAAAGCGGAAATGGCGGCGTGAATTTCAACTGGTCGATGCCTTCCAATCTCACCGCACCGTTTGGTTTTGTGATTTTCAAATCAACAACTACAGCACCGAGCTTTCCTCGCGACGAGCATAAATTCATCACGAATCCGGCTGACCGAACTTATACTTGGGATGTTCAGGACGGCAACACTTATTGGTTCAAGATCTGTACCTGGAACGGTAAAGCTAATGCGCAAACCGGATGCCTTACAACCTCGAGCGCAGCAAAAGCCGTCGCGCCAACCGCGAGCGCCGCAGAAACCCAGAATCCTTTTGACTACACCGCAATCGAACTCGGACTCGCCGGACGCGTTGAAAACGATGGCGTCCGCCTATTCTGGTCACAGTCGACATCATCAAGTTTCATCTCCTACAAAGTTGTGCGTTCAACGAGCGATACCAATCCTTATTATCCAAAAACCCCGGCCATCGCCACCTTAAATACAAAAACCGATGTCGGAACAATGGACAATGCCGCGGTGAAAGGCGCCAAGTATTTTTACCGCGTTTGCGTTGTACGAACCGGACTTAATCCACAGTGCGGAAGCGTCTGGACCGTAACTTATTAAATAGCAAAATTTAAAATTTCGCTTAAAATGCTGGGGACTGTCCCCAGCATTTTAAGCGAAAAAATTAGACAGCGGATTTGTCAGCAAGTCACGAGTGTGGTATAGTGTTTTCTTGTTTCGGTTTTCGAAGCCCTAAGGACTCAGCCTTTTTCTGTGTCCCCCGATAGTTTTGATGTTTTTTAAACATTCCCATTCTAATTCTATATTCTTCTTATTTTGTGAAGAGTTTCGGCTAAATTAACCTAAAATATTTACCTCTATAAGCGGCTTCAAACCGCGATAGTTATCATTGTTTATGAATAAACCTCAGTTCCGTCCAAGCGCTCACACAAGCGCCCCAACCGCAGATCAGGCAGCCCGTCGAGTCGCCCGCCCGCCATTCACCGCCCAACCGCAGGTTGCTGCAAAACCCTTTGCTGCGCCGCACGCTCAGGCTCACCCAAACACCGGTGCAACCAAACTTCGAATTGCCGTTCTTGGCGGCTGTGAAGAAGTCGGCCGCAACTGCACCATGATCGAATATGGAAACGACATCGTTCTGATCGATATGGGTTTGCAGTTCCCGGATGAAAACATGCCCGGCATCGACTATATTATTCCGAACGTTTCGTATCTCCGCGGCAAAGAAAAAAATGTCCGCGGCGTGATTATCACCCACGGCCACTACGATCATATCGGCGCCATTCCGCATGTCGTGCCTTATATCGGAAATCCGCCGATTTTCGCTCTTCCGATGGCCGCCGGTATCATCAAAAAGCGTCAGACCGACTTCAACACCACTCCGCTCAATGTCAAAGTCACAAAAATTGACGATGTCTTGCAACTCGGCAATCTGCGCGTGAGCTTTTTCCATATCAATCACAATATTCCGGACTCAGCCGGTATCGTGGTTGAAACTCCGGAAGGCACTATTTGCCACACCGGTGACTGGAAGTTTGATTTTCACCCGGCCGGAGTTCCGCATGCCGATTTCCAAAAGATTGCGGCAATCGGTTCAAAGGGCGTGATGGTGCTCATGGGCGATTCGACCAATTCCGATCAGCCGGGACACCAGGTTTCAGAAAAAGAAATCGGCGAAACCCTTGGAAATATTATCGAAAAAGCTCCGGGACGAGTAATCGTCGGAACTTTCGCTTCCCTGCTCTCTCGCGTCAAACAAATTCTGGAAGCTTCGGAAAAACTTGGTAAGAAAGTTTGCGTCATGGGTTACTCCATGAAAACGAATGTCGAAATCGCGAAAGAGCTTGCGTATATCAACGTCAAAAAAGATTTGTTTATCGAAGAAACCGCGATTGATGATTATCCGAAGAACAAAGTCGTAATCGTTTGTACCGGCGCGCAGGGCGAAGAAAACGCCGCGCTCATGCGCATCGCGAACGACGAGCATCGCTCGATTCGCATCGTTCCAGGCGACACCGTTATCTTCTCATCTTCGATCGTTCCGGGAAATGAGCAGTCGGTTCAGCGCTTGAAAGATACTTTGTATCGCAAACAAGCTCGCGTGATTCACAAGTCTTTGGCCGGCGTCATGATGGACGTTCACGCCGGAGGTCACGCCAAACAGGAAGACATTAAATTGATGCTTGCGCTCTTCAAACCACGTTATTACGTGCCGATTGAAGGCAATCATTTCCTGCTCCGCGAAAACGGTCAGGTCGCCGAATCGATGGGCTGGAAACCGGAAAACATCTTCATCGTCGACAACGGCCAGATCATGGAATTCAAAGCCGGCGAGGGAAAACTCACCCAAGAGAAGCTCCCTACCGATTATGTGTTCGTTGATGGTTTGGGCGTCGGTGATATTTCTGAAGTCGTTTTGCGCGACCGTCAGTTGCTCGCCGAAGACGGCATGGTTGTCGTGATCGCAACGATCGATAAAAAAACCGGCGCAGCTGTGAATCCGCCAGATATCATTTCACGAGGTTTCGTTTACATGAAAGAAAACCGCGAGCTCATCGAAGACACGCGTGCACTCGCCAAGAAAGTTTTGGTCGGACACAAACCCGGCACGGCTGAGTCGGAAGATGTTACCCGTGATAAGCTTCGCAACGATATCGGGCAGTTCCTATTCATGCGCACCGAGCGCCGTCCGATGATTATTCCGGTTATCATCGAGGTGTAGAGGGGGGTAAAAAAATCAACAAATCAAGAAAACAAGAAATCAGGGGACATCCTCGCCCTTGATTTTTTGATTTATTGATTTTTTGATTTCTTATTTTGCATGTTTGTGTCAAAACCTATAACCTATACTCATAACCTTCAACACTTATGCGCGCATTTTCAGGCATCAAACCTTCGGGTGAATTACATCTCGGCAGTTACTTCGGCGCCATCAGACAATGGGTCGAGTTTCAAAAAAACGGCGAGATGATTTGCTGCATCGTAGATTATCACGCTATCACCGTGCCACAAAAACCGGATGAGCTTCGCGCACGAACCCGAATGCTTATCGCGACGTATCTAGCGGCCGGTATCGACCCGATCAAGAACATGATTTTTATCCAATCACATGTTCAGGGTCACACTGAACTTGGTTGGATTTTCAATTGCCTGATTCGCATGTCGGAACTTGAACGCATGACGCAATACAAAGATAAAGCGATTGTGAAGGGCGAAAATGTTTCCGTCGGCTTCTTTGATTATCCGGCGCTCATGGCTGCCGATATTTTGCTTTACGATACCGACATCGTGCCGGTCGGACACGATCAGGTTCAGCACGTCGAATTAGCTTGCGATGTCGCGAACCGTTTCAACAAAACCTACGGCGAGACGTTCAAAATCCCGAAAGCGGTGATTCAAAAAGTCGGCGCGCGCGTGATGTCACTCGATAATCCGACGGAAAAGATGTCTAAGGAGCACAAGAACACGGTGATGCTCATGGACGAGGCCGACGTGATTCGCAAGAAAGTTTCGCGCGCCATGACGGATTCGCTCGGCACCATTACCTATTCCAAAGATCGCCCTGGAATTTCGAATCTCATCGAGATTTTTCACCATGCAACGGGTCGTGAAATCCCGGAAATTGTCGCATCGTATGCGGGCAAGGGCTATAAAGAATTCAAGGCTGATTTAGCCGAAGCTTTGATTACGATGCTCGCACCAATACAGACTAAAACCAAGGATTATCTTGATCACCCAGCCAAATTAGACGAGATTTTACGTGATGGCGCTCATAGAGCAAGTGTAATGGCTAAGGCTAAGCTCGCGTTAATTAAGGATAAGGTCGGATTCTTAGCCTAAAAACAATATGAAAAAACTATATCTTGCTGTTTCGCTCTCGTTTGGAGCGCTACTTTTCGCATTGCCGGCACTCGCCGATTCATCGCCATACCAGCCACCGATCTGCTCCTATACCACCGGAATCGAAAGAACTCCGCCGACGTGCTCATATGTGACTAACTATCCCTACATCGATCTCGAGAGCGCCAAGGACGACTATGTTTTTCTACAAGAAACATACGATAGAGGCGGTAGTCACGAATTTCAACTCCTCACAAAATCTTCGACCGACTTCGACCGCTTTCTTAACGGCAATATCTTTGCTTTTGAAAAGAAATATTTCGACGATAACGGTGGCCTCGAGGGAATTTTCAAGGCCACGAACACCATTGATGAGGAATTCGGCACCATCACTTTAATGGACCCAAAAGACAAAACTGCGTTTGAAAAAAATGCGCTCTTGCTGGCGGCGAAGAGCAGCGACCCTGATTTGAGCTTTGTTCAACAAGATGACCGCGGCACAATCAAGCTTGTGAACAAAGAATATTCCCAGATTCCACTCTACATGAATATCTACGTGGAAGCTCCGCTCGGTTCCCCGCTCGCGAATAGCGAATGGAAACTAATCTATGCGCCAAAAGAAAAGTTCTGCGAAAAAACACAGTGCTATTTGATCATGGAGCAAACTTCCAAAGAACGCATGCTCGGCAAAGGCGAATCAGCCGTCAGCATTCCGATAATCCCGCCGAAAGCCGAGACGCCGGAACTTCATTGGTGGCAGAAGTTTTGGAATTTCTTGAAAAATCTTTTCTAGAAACGTCATGCTTCTCTACGTATACCGATTTCTTTTTTCGCTCATCTTCTCGATCACGATTGAAACTTTCGTGATTTGGTTCTTGCTCCGAAAACAAAAAATCCCGACCGCCCAAATCGTGACGGCCGGAATTTTTGCGACCGCGCTTACGATTCCCTATGTCTGGTTTGTATTCGCCTATCTTTTTTACGATAATCGGGTTCTCGCTGTTGCGCTCGCCGAAATTTTCGCCTTCGCTCTTGAAACAATATTCTATCGATTCACACTAAAAATAAGCTTCAAACAAGCTATTAAAATTTCTTTTGTCGCGAACGCCGCGTCATTTATCCTCGGCCAGGCATTGCACCGACTCGCTGCCTAACAAGACACTGCAAGATCTCTCGGCTTCGAGATGACAACATGAAGGCGCTGACCCTTGACAGAGGGGTGTTTTTTGTGTAATTTCTACCAATCCTCCAACCAGGGAGAAGTACCGTGACAACTCGAGAACTACCATTTTACCAGCGCCCGACGAAACTCACCGTCTTGCCGAACGGAATCACCGTGCTCAGCACCGAGATTCCGACCATCCTCCTGCGTCTCGAAATCTGTTTCGCCTCCGGATCAGCGATCGAGAATATTCCGGGTACCGCTCACTACGCTGAGCACATGCTCGCCGGCGGGCCATCGCGAACCGAGATTCACCCGGCCTTCCGAGAGCTTTACCCGAAGGGCATGTCGAGCAATGCCTGCACCAGATGGGATGGGACTCGCTATTACGTTCAGAGCCGGGCGAGCAACGCTGAACTCATGATTAAGGCGCTCGTGAACCAGGTTTTTCATCCTGAATTCAACGAACAGGTTTTCGAGACCGAACGCGGTTCGATTCTGAACGAATACGAGGGTTCGAAGGAAAAGCGTTCGTTTGGCCAGTGGTTTCGAAGGCAGCTCACCGGCAATCAGTATGCGCTTGACCGAAGCGCGGTTGGACTACCGGAAACAATTCGAGAGATCGCGCTTGATGATGTCAAAAACTTCATCCAGAAGGAATATCGCGCCACGAATTGCCTGGTTCTTTCATCCGGCGGACTCGCGCATGAGGAGCTTCTAGGATTGCTCAGCACGATTGATTTTCCAGAGACCCGGAAACAGCCGAGGTGCATCTACCCGGCGCTCAGCCCGGAAATCAAGACGGCCGTCTTCATGAAGAAGCACGTGTCAGCGAAGACAGGAATCTACTGGACCTCCGAGACCACCCAGAAAGAGATGATGGCGGCCGGCATTTGCTTCGACCTCTTGAATACTTCGCCGCTTGGCGAACTCATCAAGAAGCTTCGCGGTGAACGCGGGCTCGCTTATGGGGTTTCCGGTGGCGCTTCTCGCTTCCCTGTTCGTGAGTTCAGTCTGCACAGCAAGATCGGCCTCCCGAACTTCGAGGCTTTTCACGAAGCCGCGCATGGTTGCCTCAGAGACCTTTCGGCGGGCAACTTTTCGCGATTGCTCTTCGACGCTACGAAGGCAATCATCGAAACCAATCTGGAAGCTTCGAAACAGAATACCGGAATCGAGGGGCCGGCCAACATTCTCTTCAACGCCTGGGCCATGGATGAGTTCTTGACTCACGATCCGGTACAGACGCTTCAACACATTACGCCGGAGACGATTATCGAGACGGCGCGCAAGCACTTTTCACCGACCACATTCGGACGGATCGACAGAATTCCTGAATGAAACGTCGCAACAAAAAGACCACGCAACTTTTGCGTGGTCGTTTTTTTTATTTTCTCACGTAGGTGCCGTACATTTCGGCGGTTTCTAAAATGTGTCCTTGTATGGCTTCGTGCAGTTCATCAACATCGGAACCTTCGGTGAGCTCAAGCATCGCGTCGAGCGCATAGAGATGAAAAAAGTATCGATGCGTGCCGGAACCCGGACACGGACCAAAATATCCGACGCTTCCGGCGCTCGTAAGACCTTGAACTATGCCCGGCGGAAGTCGCCCCTCCGAAATCTGATTCGTGTTCTTCGGTAAGTTCCAAAGAGTCCAATGAGTATAAACTCCACTCGGCGAATCAGGATCGTCCATAATTATAGCGAGACTTTTCGCCGCCGTCGGAACACTTGAAAATCGCAAACCGGGATTCGTACCGGCGCCGTCACAGGTGAACTTTTCCGGGATTTTTTCGCGAGCCGAAAACGAAGTGCTTTCAATATTCATATAACATCATTATATACGAAAAGACCTCCGTCAGGAGGCCTTTTCGATATGTGGGATTGTCTATAAACTCGTCGCCGCCGTGCCCGGCGTCGAATCGGGGCGAGTTTTCTGCCATGCGTATCGGCTCCGCCGATTCTATTTCCAGTGGCGCGAATGAATTCGCGCCTTGGCAGTAAGCCGAATTCTCTCCATCGAAAAAATTCCCTTATCGGGAATTTTTTCGATATTTGGGATTGTCTATAAGCCGAATTCTGTCTTCGCACCGGGTAACACCCGATACGGAGGCGATCATCTCTCTTCGTTCCCAATTGCTTGGAAACTTAGGGTCTGTTGGCGAATGTGCTTTTTGATCCAAAGCTCGATATTTCGAGCAGATCAGCTGCAACAATTTTTTCTGCATAGCCTAACTATTCAGAAAAAATTTTGCAGCTGAGCTGCCGAAAGAGCGAGTTTTGGGCAAAAATGACATTCGTCAACAGACCCTATGCACGTGACCAATTTACGCTTGCACCAGACAGGGTTTGCCACGAACGCACGTTGCCGTGCGCCGAACCGGGTGGACCCCGGAACTTTTCACCTTTCATCGTGATTGCTCACGACTAGTATTGTCTCTGTGGTACTTTCCCTGGACTTCACGGACTTGCGCCCGATCGTTCCGGCCGCCGTTAGCGGCTGTCGCTTTCACTCACCTTACGATGAGATAAGTGTTCGGACTTTCCTCCGATTTCAGGCTTTTGCTTGCGCTAGCGCCTTCAACCGGCAATCACCCGACAATCCTTTTGCTCAATTAAGAGCTCTGCAAATATAGCAGAAATAACTGAAAAAGTCAATGTTCGATAAGGAAAGGCGAATTCAATACCGAGTGCACCACCTCCGAAGAATATAGTCTTCGGATAC
>JBAXGH010000008.1:0-52248 GCA_037139515.1 bacterium | reverse complement strand
ATCGCAGACGATGCGACCCCATGAAAATCTCTCGAGTAATCGAGGGATTTTTGTTTCTGATTTTGAATAGTGCTTGAATTTTGGTACCATGCATTTATATGAAACTTAATATTCTTGCCCGGGTCGCTGTTGGTTCGATGTTCCTCGCTTCGTGTCTTGTGCTCACGGGTTGTTCGGGAAATGGTCCCGACACGACCGCGACCGTTATTCTTCACAATAATTCCAAGCAGTCGTTCAATCTTTGGGTCGGTCACGGTGAACCTGGTCCACAAAACATGACCGAAGTCGGTGGGCAAAATGGTTCGTCGGTTACGCTCAAAACGAGGAAAGAAAGTGAAGAGGCGATTCCGGATTGGAACGATTCGATAAAAGTGAACGCCAAGCGCCCGGGCGGTGAGATTAAAACGACCCAGGAAATTTATCCAAGAGGACCTACTACGAATACGACGATTATCATCAACTGGGACGGCAAAAACTTCAGCCAGCAGTAGAGTGAATCTCGACCTCGCAAGGGGTCGGGATTTGTTTTATACTTAGTTTTAAAAATATGGTTACTTTATATAACGCCGCTTCGGCCGATGGGTTTATTGCACGCAAAGATGGGAGCGAGGATTTTCTTCCGGATGAAGTCTGGGATGATTTTTTAGAAATGCTCAGTAAAAACGATGCTTATGTGATGGGTCGGAAAACCTACGAAACGCTTCAGGGTTATCCAAAAGCGATGCTCGAGGTGCTTGAGGCATATAAAATCAAGCGAGTTATTGTCTCGCGCGATGCGGATTTTGATGCTGGAGAAAAATATTCGGTGATCTCGGATATTCTTGAAATTCCGAAATGCGGAAAGAATGTATTAATTTCGAGCGGTCCAGGTTTGAATACGGTTGCGCTTCGGGCGGGAATTATTGATCGCGTTGTGCTCAATATCGTTCCGGAAAGTATCGGAAAGGGGATTCCGGTTTTTGATGAAATGCCTAATCTGGAACTGCTCTCGACTATCCAAAAGCCTATGGGCCGGAATATCTATAGTTATAAAATTAAGTCCAGGTGATTCGGTTGATTCGTTCAAGACTCGTTTCGCTGTAATATTTTCAAATTAAAATATTATATTTATGAACCCATCACGTTTTTTCAGGGTCTTGCAGATATCAAGCGTGCTCGTGCTGACTCTGGCTATGACTGGCTGCACCGGCAAGATCACTAAAAACCGCGTTGAAGCTGAAAAATACGCCAAAGAAAATCCAGGAGCCAACCCTTATGACATTCGAATCGACAATCCGGACGGTTCTTATGATTTCTTAGGAGAAATCCAAGATAAAGAAAAAGCGAACGGCAAATCACCGGTAAAGGAGGGCGAGGTTATGAAATATGAAGAGCCTGTTGCGGGTACGCCGGTTGAATTATTAAAAGTTGGTAATGATAACAAGGTGACCGGTGGTGGTACGCCAACTCCTGTCTTGCTTGAAAAAGCAGCGCATATTTCTGAGTGGTGGACTTATCATTGGACTGGTAAAGATAAAGCTCCTGGTACCATCTCGCTTAAATCAGGCGATGGAAAAACCTATGGTCCGTGGCAAGCCACGCTTGTGAACGGAGTCTATTGGAAAACCGAGCCCGGCATTACTCTCCCGGCCGGTTCGTATACCGTGATTGATTCTGATCCGGAAACCTGGTCGCAGAATGCTGGCACAAGTGGACATGGTTCGACTTGGGCTATTGGTTGGGTCGTAGAAGAAAAGAATCCTTAAGCATTATCGGAGTGTGAGAGGTCGGTGTTAGGTCTGATTTTTTTCATGAATAATTGTGCCCAAGATAAATCAGATCTGACGCCAATTCCATCGAAACGACTTTTGGGCAGCTTATTTCTTATTAGTTCCTCTCCAAATTCCCTTAAAAACCTCGCGCATGTTCTTGGCGAGCACAGCATCATGTATTTCAACCAAGGAATACGGTTCGGAACGGGTGATAATCATGATTAGATAGTCTCCGCAGACCCAGACGGTAGAAGTGAACTCGTCGGCTTCTTTCCAAAAACGAATTTCTCGATGGTCGTATTTTTTTTGTTTCATCTGCGTTTCTGTCTCGGACTTATTGCTGAGTAACGATAAATGCAAATCATCCGGAACATGTGCCCAGTACCAATTAATCCAATCCTGGTGAGTTTCTACAAAAGTATGATCCTGGAATCCCCACCAAGTTTTATCTGATTTAAGAATGCTCCGATTCCATTCGTCAGTTCGTTTATGAAGATAGGACGAGATTTCTTCTTGTGTCTTAAAAACAATTTTCGGTGGAGAATAAGTCGCCTTTTCCGAGAATACTTTGAGGCTCCCGATTGCTTCTTCAATCAATTTTTTCTTTTTTGAGAGCGCTTGCGACTCTCTGTCGGCCAGACCCATAAGTTCTTCCGGCGGCAGTGCCGCAAAATATCTAACCGGTCCTCCAAGGTCTTCGGTGATGACGCCGCGTTTAATAAGCTCTCCGGCGACGCTGTAAACCGTACTGCGATTCAGTCCGGTCAACTTGGCGATTTCGGATGGAAGCGCCTTGCCGCGTTTCAGTAGGGCCAGATAAATCGAGATTTCCTTTTCGCTAAATCCGAGGTCTTTTAGATTATTTTCAATCATATGCGAATATCTTAGCATGTTGTTGAAATGCTGTCAACAGCAACGGAGAGCTTAACATAGCTAATATATGAAATAGTGTCTGAATAGCATTGACAAAATGCTATTTTTGTGTCATGATGGCTCATAGATTGTAAGTCTATTGAACAGGTCGCTAAAATCTTCTCCATATATGACAAAGAACACGATTATATCTTCTGTGGTGTTAGCAGCTCTTGCCCTTGTTGTGATTTCGGCCGGATTTTTTGGTCGTAAAACTGGCGGGTCTGAAACGCAAGATGCTCTGACAAAAATTTTAAACACCAAGCGCATGGACGTCTGTGTGGCCGAGTGGCCGCCGGCTAGCATTAAGGACGCCAGAACGGGGGAATACTCCGGCCATGATATCGACGCGTATAAGATGATTGCCAAAGAAATCGGCGCGTCAGTTGTATTTCACGATACGACTTTTGGGAATATGCCGGCCGCCATTCAGTCCGGCGTATGCGACTCGGGTACTTCTCTTTATGTGAAGCCCTCTCGCGCGGCAGCGGTTGATTTCACGCGCCCGGTGCTTTTCGGTGGCGATAGCGGACTCGTGCGAAAAGGCGACAAGCGCTTCAAGACCGTAGAAGATATCAACCAGGCCGGGGTTAAGGTTGCGGTTGCGACCGGCGAATCCGGCCATATCTTTGCAAAGACCTACTTAACTAAAGCGAAGATTATTTCGATTGACGTAGAGGCTTCAGATCTTACCCGTTTCGCTCTTGAAGTTTCCTCTGGCCGCGCCGATATTGCGGTGGCCGACGGTAGCACGCTCACGCGATTTGCTGCTGCGCATCCGGAAACGGAAATGGTTTTTGTTTCCGAGCCTCTTGATTTGAATCCTGATGCGTTCCCGGTTCGGATGGGCGAAACTAAGTTCTTAAACTTCTTAAATAATTCCATTTTTTCTCTTCAGGTTAGCGGTGAGTGGAAAAATTTGGAAAAAAAGTATGACGCCCACTGGTTTCACGAGGACGTTACTTATCGAGTCGAATAAATATGTACGAATGGCAATGGAGCGTGATTCTTCAGTATCGAGATGTCTTTATGCAGGGAGCGTTGGTCACTATTGGACTGACGCTCCTCGTCATTTTGGTTGGTACCGGACTAGGAACAATTCTTGGGTTACTGCGGCGCAGTCAATTACGAGTCGTGTCCACCGTAGTTCGGGTTTATGTGGAATTGTTTCGTGCTGTGCCGATTTTGGTCTTATTGATCTGGATTTTCTATGTGCTCCCGCTAATAACCAATATTCGACTATCGCCATTCTCGGCCGCTCTGGTCGCGCTTTCTCTTAACCTGTCAGCCTATGTTGCGGAGACGATGCGCGCGGGCATCAATGCGATTCCTAAGATTCAGTATGAATCCGGTATTGTCCTGGGACTTTCGCCACTACAGGTGATGTTTCAGATCATCCTGCCGCAAGCATTCCGAAGCATGCTACCTAACCTTTTGGGTCATTACATTACACAGCTCAAAAACACATCTTTAGCTTCAGTGATTGCAGTCGACGAATTACTTCATCGCTCTAATATTGTGATTAGTAATTCCTACCGCCCGCTCGAAGTTTATACAGCGGTGGCCGTGATTTATCTTGCGCTAATTCTTCCGTTTACTATTTGCGCGAGCTGGATGGAGACTGGATTAGCCCGAAAAGTGAAACAGATATAGATATGGAAAACACCAAACAAATTCTCGAGGCGAAAAATATCACTAAAATCTTCAGCGGAACTGAACGTTCGGTTGGCATTTCTGATATTTCGTTTTCTCTCAAGGAGGGTGAGGTATATTGCCTGATTGGTCCGAGTGGTGCCGGAAAAAGCACATTGCTGCGATGTTTGGCTGGCCTCGAACCTATCGATAGCGGCGAAATTCTTCTTCACGGATGTATTCTTCGTGATCACGTTGCCTTTGTTTCACAAGAGCAAAATCTCTGGCCGCACAAAACAGTGATTGAAAATCTTATTCTGGTGCCGCTGCTCTTGGGTCGCATGGGACGAGAACAGGCAAAGAGGGAAGCCTTGGCACTTCTCGTGCGATTCGGTCTGCTTGATAAGCGCGATGCGTATCCTGAATTTCTGTCTGGCGGACAAAAACAGCGCGTGGCTATTCTTCGCGCGCTCATCATGAAGCCGAAACTATTGTTGCTTGATGAAATTACTTCTTCGCTTGATCATGAACTTGTCGGTAATGTTCGTGAACTTATCAAGACGCTTGCACTTGAGGGTCAAGCAATGGTTATCGCGACGCATCAACTAGACTTTGCTTCAGAAGTTGCGGATAAGATATTGTTTCTGGATAAAGGTCTGCTAATAAAAGAGGGACTAGCGAGCGATCTTGCTAAAAGCTTCTAAGTATCGTTGAAATAACTTCGATAATTTCTCAAAAATCCTTTGGGTAACCGAGGGATTTTTGTTTTCTTTCGCGATTTTAGTATATGATGATTTTCATATGGGATTGCGTATCGGTCTTGATCTGGATGGGGTAATCATGAGCCACCGGGAAGCGAAGCAGCGACTGGCTGTTTTGCGTGGTTTTTCGCTTGAACCTTGGCAGACGAATGCGAATGTCTTACGGCATCATTTGCCGGATGCGGAATATCAAGCGATTCAAAAAATAATATACGGGGATGCGACGCTTGCGGCGCCACCGGTTTCCGGAGCGCTCGAATCAATAATTGAATTATCGCGCACGCCGGGCATTGAGCTGTATTTAATTTCAGCGCGCCGAACGGGGATCGCACGCGACTCGGCAATAACGTGGCTTCGAAAGCAGAGTGTGATCGATTATATTCCGGAGGAGAGAATGATTTTCGTAGAAAGGACGGCGGATAAACCCGGTCCGGTCGAGGCACTTCAAATCACGCATTTTTTGGATGATAGCCTTGATGCGCTCGAGCCTTTGCCGCGAAATGTGGCGAAATATTTTTTTGATGAAGACGGCGTGACGCCGAATCTTGGCAAAAGTCACGATTTTAGCGTTGTCGAGTCGTGGTCCGAGTTCGTTCGGGATGTCCTTATTGCCGTAAAAAGAAATGATTGATAGGCTCGCTTATACCGAAGTACCTTTCAAGAAAGGTCGCGCCATGGCTCTCTCGATTCCGATTGACCAGTTTGAATCGCGTACCGGGATTGTTCGGAGCGATTATGACGCTTCCGAGTCACGTCCGAAGCTCGTCATCGCTTTTCGCGACTTGGTGCGCGTGGAAAGCGTTCAGGCAATGCCGATGATATATTTGAAGAAGCTGCTTAACCGGGTCACGCTTGGTGGGGTGGTCGAGGAACGTCCGTACGCCGAATGCGAAGTGCAGTTTGAGCGTGTCGATACGGCGAATGCGCTCGTCGCACAGACCTTCGTGCAGAACGAGAAGCTCCTGCGCATTCTGCGGAACGTTTCCATGGTTCTTGATGGGCACTGCGTGAGTCATGGTTTTGCCAAGCTCACCTCGCTCATCATCCGCGGCGCGAACGCTGAAGGGGTTCCGTGCATCGCGCATTACTTGCCGTCGATCATGGAAAAGCACGACGGTCAGTACTGTCTGCTTGATGGCACGCATCGCGGATACCTGGCGCAGGCAATCGGCACCACGATTGAAGCGATTGTTCTTTCGCGCAGGCTTCCGCCCTTTCCGGCGCGCCCGCAGCCCTGGTCCGCCGTTCAAAGCGTGGATTTGAAGCCGCCGCCGCCCGAGCGTCACTTCGATCTTCGCCCCGAACTTTTTCGTGATTTGAAGTTCGTCGGAATCGATGGATGAAAGATCGAGCCCTCCTGCAAAGGAGGGATTTTTTTGTTATCGGAAAATAAAACCCGACCCTCAACGGGTCAGATTTTTTCGTTTATCAGTTGTGGCTATTTGTCGCTTTCGCGGATTAAACTCGCGATTTTCTTTCTGGCTTCACTCGGCATTTTTTCCCAGCGCAAAATTTTGATTTCCTGATTGTTCCCGATATATTTTTTCACCGATTTGAGATATTGTTCGAGTTGTTTTTTCAGAAAATTATCTTTATCGATGATGATTTTTGGCAGCGACATTAGCTGACGCGTCAGAATGCTGGTTGCGAACACCTTTCGTCCGTCGGTTGATTCCATCGGTCCACCACAAGGCCGATTAGCGATAAATCCGAGCGTTTTGCCGCTCTTGCTGGTGATTTTTTGTGGCTGTTTGAAAAACATGCCGATTTGATTGCCGGAAATATCATCAATACTGTAGCCACCCTCAACTTTATAGCTGACCGGTTCATCCAGACGGAATTCCGACACGGATTCCGTCTCTTTTTCGTTTTTCGCTTCAAGAAGTTTTTTAGCGATTGCTTTGGAAATGAAGAGAAAGCTTTGATCGAGTCCTCCAATTTTGGAATAGGCCGAGAAGATATCAGCTTCACCAGTTTCATAAAGTTCCGTAAAGCGCTTTACTCGTTCGATTTCGTTTTTAGTGAGCAGTCCGCGCGAAACCATAGTGTCGACTGACCTCTGAATCGCTTCCGGGCCTTCGGAAAAAACCAGCATATCGATATCGGAAACGTCTTTTCCTTCGCGTGTCGGCATCGTTTCAAGTCCAAGCGGGTCTTTAATATCTTTTCCCCGAATGGTGAAGTTTGCGCCCCAGCCTGATGAGCCGACCTGCGCTACGCTCGTCGCGCTTTCTTTAAGCGCGTCGGCGATTTTCCCTGATTCTTCCTCAATCCGAATAGTCGCGAGAATCGCTTCGTATGGTGAAGGCGTGCGCTTGAAATCAGCTTTTTCGATGAGCGATGCCGGAGTTCGATAGGCGGCGAAGACGGCGCTTTCTAGCATTTTACGCGCAAATTCGCTGGTATCGCCGATGAACTTTCCGGCGCCGGAACGCTTCGCAATCCACTCGACGAGTTTTTTGTTGGCCTCTGAATTACCGATGACTTCTTTGAGTTCGGAGATGATCGGTAGGAAGGCTTCGCGGATTTCTCGTATTTCTTCCATTAAAGCGTCTCGCTTTTCAACCAAATTTTTCGGGTACGGTTCATGCACTTCGAGCATCTTTTTTTCGACGGTGAAAAGCTGAAGTCGAAGTGTGTCGTATTTTTTGCATGACTGCAGAAAACTTTTTTCCGCGCCCTCGACGAAAGCTTCAAAATTCTTTTCTTTTTCCATATCGGTTATTTGATAAGTTTACGAAGAGGTGCGGCGGCGAGCACCGAAAGCATTTCATCGGCAGTTAAACCGCCGTGAATACCGCGTGAATGGAATTTGGAATCAGGAAAATGCTTGTACCAAATAGTATCAGTGCCGTACGGCAGAACCAGAAGATTGCCGATGCGACTTTTGAATTTTGGATGAATTTTTCCGTGCCCGAACCAGCCATCGGCAAGAGCCTCCTGGCTTTTAACGATTAGCGCCTCTCCCTTAAATTGCGTTGTCAAAAAATCAAAAACGAAATCTAATTTATCTTCGCGAACGGAAAGGAACATATCGCGCGGGCTACCCCAAGGCATTATCTTATTGCCGTTCGGGCTTATGCTTAAATTCTCTTCGACTTCCGGAAATTGATTAAGATAGGTGGTTTTTTCCGGGTCGACGTTGATGAGCCCGTGATCGGCCGTGATGATTACCGCGATATCTTCGGCTTCATCGGCCGTGAATCCTTCGATAAGATTTTTTTGGAAGAGTTCCATGAGTTGATCTAGCTCTTTATAGTATGGCTCAGAGTGCGGGCCGTGGGCATGAGAGATAGAATCGATGGCATCAAAGTACACAAATGAAAACGATGGCGATTCGGCTTTGAGTACGGTTTCCTTGAGTTTTGTAAAGCAATCGGACGGAGAAGCGAAGGGAATTGAGGTGCTTCCGACGTGCACGCTTTTGTTATAGGCGCTATTTGCGAAAACTGCGTTTTTGAAAGAATAAGAAGGAATGCCGGCTTTTGCCAGTGTTTGGTAGATGGTTTCTCCGTCGAAAAGCATCTTCGGGTTGACTCCTGCTGCGACGAGTTTATCGCGACCTTCCTCGCCGAGCGGTGTGAAGAACAGCGTCTGTACGATTTTATCGAGCTCTTCAAAATACACGCGCCATTCAAGAAGACCGTGTTCCTGCGGCGTCAGCCCGCTATTGATGGTTGTAATCGCAGCCGAAGTGGTTGAGGGAAATATGGTCGTGAGCGGCGCAACCTTTCCGCGTTGAAAAAAGCGAGCGAGGAAAGGATATTTGTCGGCGTACCTCTGCCACTGGTTATAACCAAAGCCGTCAATCAAAAAAAGAATGACTTTTTTATGCTTCGTGCGGTCGATTCCGGCTTCGTCATAGTGCGCCGAAAGTTTATTGCGCTCTTTGAGTCCGAATATTTCCAGAATAGAATTCGGAATATTGCTGAAAGACATTCCTTCGTAGTCGGGCATTAGAAAGCCGGGTTCTTTTGTAATCATATTTAGTTGTTTTCGACAGAATATCACAAACGGATATTGACCAAAAGGCGATTCGGGATAAAGATTGCGGGCCTTGCGCGTTTCGATTCGCGAAATCTCTGATAAAATGATTTTCTATGAACCAAACTTCAAAGACAGAACTTTTGGAGTCGGCTCGGGCCCGCGTGCTTGAGGTTCAGCAAGAAATCGCTTCGTCGCTCGATAAAATTCGGATTGAATACGTGAAGGGGCTTGAGAGCCGAAAGAATTTGGATGGCGTTGATAAGATTATTCAAGACGGCATGCTCCGTCATCACAAACGTCAGCTTGAGGAACTCGCGCTTCTCAAACCTTCGCCGTTTTTTGTGCGCTGTGATGTGGCTCTTGGTGCGCATGAAAATCAAACTTTATATTTTGGAAAATTTTCTTATCCCGAACGCGAGATTTATTCTTGGACGACTAAGGCTGCGACGATGCGCTTTGAATCTCCGGGCTTGGTTTCATATATCAGGCCCGATGGTGAAAAACAAACGGGGGATTTGGCGCGCAAAGATCAATACATGATAGTTGACGGCAAAGTCATGTTTTTTACGACCGAAATGGGTCGGGCGCCGCGCGAGTTGATTTATCAGGAACACTTTTCAACCAAGAAAACCGGATTTATTCTTCCGGAAATCGTCGAGCAGATGGAAAAAGCACAGGACCAAGTGATTCGCGCACCCGCCCGAGGGCCACTCGTGATTTCCGGTCCCGCCGGTTCCGGAAAGACCACGCTCGCGCTTCATCGCGTGGCCTATTTGGCACAGGCGCCGGATACAGCCGAAAACTTCACGACTTTTTCGATGGTGGTTTTTGTTCAAGATAACGGAACTAAAGAATATTTTTCACATTTATTGCCGGAGCTCGGAATTCACAATGTCACGATCACAACTTTCGCCGAATGGGCCTTCAAAATTTTGCATGAAGATAGCGGCGTGTTTTTTTCGCGCTATGGTTCGACCGAATCAGAGAAAGATTTATATGAATGGGAGAAATTAGGCGCTTTAAAGGCGCTGCGTCCGCCGAAATATACCAAAAAACATTTCGCTTTTCTGGATGAGTGCTATGTGAATCGGCTTTCGGAGAAGAATCAAAAACTTTGGTCGCGTCAGAAAAAAGAAAAAGTTCTTGATCGCATCGATCTGACTTTGATATTGCGCGCACTCTGGGCTAAGCAGGGCAGTTTTGAAATCGAGCGCGAATATCTTGAAGTCAAACAAACCGGGGAAATGTCGCGGAAAATCAAGCCCTTTAAAGTAGAATATTCGCTCGCCGTTATGGACGAATTTCAGAATTATTTGCCGGAGCAGTTGAATTTGATTAAAGATTGCGTGCGCGAAAATAATCGGGCGATGCTTTATGTTGGTGACATGAAGCAACAGACTCGTTTTGGAACGGTTCATGATTGGGCCGAGATTCAGGAGTCGATTGATGAAAAACGATTCGTGACTTTACAGAAAGTTTATCGAAACACGCGCGAGATTTTGGAATATATTCGCGGGCTCGGATACTCGGTTTCGATTCCGGAGGGCGCACGAACGGGGCTTCCGGTCACGGAAAATATCTGTCGCGATACGGCGGAAGAAATCGAGGCGATAAAAAAGATTATCACAAAAAATAGCGACGGCACGATCGGGATCCTCGCCGAGAGTCAGGATTATCTTTCGGATTTTAAACACGCTTTCGGCGAAGAAAAGCGCGTTCATATGCTTGGTTTTCACGAAGCTCAGGGTTTGGAATTTGATGCAGTCTGTCTGGTCGGAGTCGGTCGCGAAAAGTATTCGATGGATGCGATGCCGGAAGATTTTAAGCGCGAAAAATCCCGGATTGAAAAGGATTTGTGGTACGTGGCGCTGACCCGCGCAGTGAATGAATTGTATGTTTTTGGAGTTGCTCCGCTTCGCGGGACGATATAAGCTGGAATCCGTATGTGGGATGTACTCAAAAAACTAGTCGCTGCCATCGTGGCGTTTCTGATTGCGCGCGCGGCGTTTATTTATTTCAAAGACCGGTTTGGCAGCTCGGCCTATCGTTTCGAAATACTATTCGCCCTTGTTTTGATTTATCTATTGGTTCTTGTATTTAAGAGCCGTTCAGCTGTCACGCCGAATCTTTCGATATCCCAAGCTTCATTTTCAGCTAAGCAAAAAGTTGATCCTGCGAAAATTCGTGAGATTGAAAAGCTTGTAGAATTGAAGCTTGCAGAGCTTATGGCGAAATATCAGACCAAAGATATTAGTGACGCCAGAATAAAGGCGGAAATGGATGCCTACCTGCGTGAAATGATTATGAAATAAAAAAAGAACACGCATGGGGCGTGTCTTGAAGCGAACTTGCGACCTACATTTCCGGGAGTAGCTTCAGAAATTCTTCCGGGCTCAGGTCCCCGCGGATGCGCTCTCCGAAAGGCTTGCAGTTATGGTCGAGGAAAGCGACATCGGGCACGCCTTTGACGCCAAACCTTTCGGCGATTCCGGGGGCGATGTCGATATCAACTTTGACTCGGCCCATGTTGTTCATCCGCTCTCTGACGCTCGGCGCCTGGAGAGTGTTTTTTTCGAGTCCCTTGCAGGCCACGCACCACTCGGCATTGAAGTCGACGACGGTCACGGTGTTTTTGGCGCAAGCCTGCTCGATACAATTTCCATTTCCGCTTTCGATGCACCAGCCGGTGTTTTCGGTTCGCATGGCGGCGTTCATCGTGAAGGCTCCGCCGATGACCGCGAGCAAAAATCCAACCAGCTGAATCATCGACCGATCCCGCATCTTCAAATGTTCCATCACGATGAAGATGGCGCCGAGAAGGAAAGTCGCGAATCCGATTTCGAAGCTCGCCGGGCGCAAACTTTCCGGCAGAATCGGGCGCAGAAACCAGTGCGCAGCGATGAGCAACATGACTCCGAAGAGCCTTTCAAGGAGCAGCATCCATGGTCCGCGTCGCGGGAGCGGGACGTTCATCGACCCGACAAGGAAGAACGGCAGGCTGAATCCCAGTGAGTAGGTCATGAGTAGCAGCGCGCCGCGAACCGTATCCTGACCGGTTCCGACATAGGCGAGAAGCCCAAAGAGAATCGGTCCGATGCAGGGAAGCGCGATGAAACCGGCGACGAGTCCGGCGGCAAATCCGCCAAACAGGTGCTCGCTTCCGATCATCGAAAATCGGGTCGCGAGGCTTGTCGGAATGCTGATTTCGTAGAGCCCGAATGCGCTTCCCGCGAGACCCACGAAAATCGCGGCAACTCCGATTGCGAATCCCGGGCTCGCCATGAAAGATCCGAAGACTTTTCCGGTGAGGCCGAAGAACAGTCCGAGAGCGGTGAAGCTCACGATGATGCCGAGGGCGAAGCTCGCGCTTTGCCTTGCAGCTTGCCTGCGTGAGGCGTGCTTGCCGGCTCCGATGCCGGTAAGGACGATCGGAATCATGGAAAGAACACATGGGGTACCGGTGCTCAGAAGTCCGGCCATGAAAACAAGAGCAAAACTCAGACCTTGTGACGTGTTTACGATGTTTGTCTCCATTAACTCCTCCTGTGTGAACGTGTCAGGATTTAAGCACGTTGAGCCAAAAGAGTCAAGTGTTAGCTATAGACTCAATTAATATTGAAGGTTGAACATATATAGGCTTGACAATAATGTATTTTTCAGCTACCTTGCGCAGAGTTAATTGACAAGACCGGTCCCGAGCGACCTGTGCAGCGAACACCCAAATGTGGGTGGCCTCGTGCATAGGTGTTCTCGGGAATGGTCCCAAGAACACATGTTTGTGGCCCGTTGTTTGTGGGCGAGGAGCTCGAGATGACGCAGAATACGACGATTGAAACGCAGTTCCTTCAAGGTGTGCTTTCGTCCGGAAAACCGACGGAGGAGTTCACCGGCACGGTGGTCGAAACCGGCAAGAAGGGTTTCTGCTACATCGACAATGTCCGCGACAGCAACAACTTTCCCGTCGATACGACGGCCGGTGATGTTTACCTGGCCGAGGATGATCTGATTGGCGGGAAGATCACGGTGGGCGCGAAGCTCAGCTTCCAGATCATGCCCGATCCGCAGCGCAAGGGCTGCTTGAAGGCGTTCAAGGCGCACAGCTCCGAGTTGGCGCTTGTGCGGGCCACGGAGGTTCCGGCATTCCCGGTTTCGGTGCGCACCGGGGAAATCACGTATTTCCACGCGAACATGCGCAAGGTGCCGGCGCCGCTCGTCACGAAGGCGCGCGAGAATCAGCCCTTCAAGGACATGCCGCGGCCGACGACAGAGGAAATGGCCAAGCAGTTCACGAACCAGGACATGCTCGCGGCGGCTTTCAGTGAATGGCTGCGTGTGAAGTTCGCGATGCTCATGGACTTCGACGTCATGTTCGACATCACGGCTCCGGAGACGGGTGATGGTGAGGAGGCGAAGCGAATCACGGAGTTCGTGACTTCGTACGCGGCGAATGGCATGGAGAGCGCGGGTGCGCAGCTCCGGGATTCGTATCAGACTTTCGTGAACGTCCGCGCGACCTTCCGCTTCCTCTACAAGAAGAAGCTGCTCTTGCCCCAAGTGGTTCTGCCCACGAAGTATCTGCCGCATCTTTTTGTGGCAGCGCCGGTCGTGTACGTGAAGGGCAAGGAACAGATCGCGAATGTGGATAGGCAGCCTGATCCGAAGGTGGATCACTTTGTCGAGCACATCTGCAAGCTCGGCAAGACCCAGCAGTTCGCCGACCTTTTCCAGATGTACAACCGTCGGAGCCGTGGCTTTGAGAAGTACGGCAACGGCATGGATGTGATTCCGCCGCACATCTGGGGCATCATCAAAGAGTGCATGGCCACAGAGGGGCACAAGGCACGGTTCGACTACCTCACGATTTGGACGCCGTATCACAATGTGGCTTCCGACGAGTGGGCTGATCCGAACTGGGCCAAGCTCATCGACCCGTACTTGGTCGCTTTCTCGAAGGATATCCCGGACTTCTGCTTCGTCCTTGGACGCTGGTCGGACACCGGTATTTTCCCCGGGGTGGATCAGATGGTTGGGGCGACCATGGAGCATCTCGAGACGCACAAGGGGATGCTTGGCAATTTTGGTTCTATGCCGTTTTGGTTCATGTTCGATATGAATACGGGTGACTCACTCAGGAATCACAGCGAGCCACCCGGAGCCAGTTCCGGTGGGAGCTTCCCGCCGAATACGCCGTGTGTGCTCTTGGAACGGGCTGAGGAGACTCTCAAGCATTTCCGTGAGGGGACACTCTTCCCGTGGCTCGCCGGTGAGTCGCTCGAGTTGTCCGCGGAGGTGAAGGAGAAGGAAGAGAAGAAGAATAAGAAGAAGTGGTTCTGAGTTGTGAGGCGTGCATCCCAAGTGGTGCACGCCGTTTTTTATTTTCAGGGTATTTTAATCGTCTCAACTACCGTTTTTGGTAGTTAATTATAAGTCCCGTACGGGTTTGCGATTTAGATCTGTTATAATCCCTATATATGAAAAATGCGTTTTGCGTCTGTTTGTCGCAGAGCTTGGTTGAAAAAATCCTGAATCTTGTGATTGGAGAAAATTTTGAACCGGTGATAATCCAAAAGATTGAGGATCTGCCGGAAGTTCAGAGTAGTGATCGCATAATTATCGAGGAGAGTCAGATAAAGCCGTTGTATTATATTCTTGAAAAGCGTCAGATAATTGATGCCATCGAGGTTATGGCTTTAACTTCGAGAAAAACAAAAGAAGTTGATCGTGAAAGGCATGCTGGTAAAATTCGGGTTATGTATATTGAAGCTTCGGCGCTTTAAAATATGGGAAAAGAAATAGAGTCTGGTCAGGTATCGGGTGAAGTTGAAGAGCTACAAAATATCGATAAAGAAATGTCTCCTGAAGAAAAGGCTTTTAAGGAGCATGGTTTTGATTATTCGGTTGAGGTTCAAGCTCGCGGTATGTTTGAGCATATCGCTCCAAGCCTAGATAAATCGGAGTCGGCTGCGCTTCTTGAGCTCGTGAAAAATAACGAAGAAATTCCGCTTTCTAAAATAATGGAAATCATTTCCGATAAAAATCTGGCACTTAAACTTGCAAAAGCCATCGGAAGCAATCTGAATAGGTTGGTCGTGTGCACCGGCTTCAAAGAAAAATGGAAATACTATTGGAGTGAAGCCGAGTCACTTTATAGGCCCATGCTTGTAGCTGAATCTTTAAAGTGGCTGGGCGAAAAAACCGGTAAAAATAACTTGAAACTGCTTTATCCAGCATCCGGCGATGACAATATTGGTGCATTGACAATGATTGGCCAGGCTCCGGTCGCAAAAGTTGATTGTGTGACGCTTGATGATATGGGAGCCGGCGCTCCGGCCGTCAAGCGTGCTAATGATCAGGGCGTTGCGGCGGAGGTTTTTGTGAAGGATTTTAGTCGAGCAATCAAGGAGGACATAAAACCGAATGATTATGATTGCGTAATCATGGACATGTCTGGAATCGGTGTTCTCTGGTTTGCGGCTGAGAGCGCTATGAAGGGTGAAAAAGACTACACGGGCACGGCTGACACGAATCTATACCCCAAGACGATAGAAATTTTTTCTAACCTGCTTAATGAGAATGGTGCTGGCTTGCTCTTAAATATCACCAGTGGCGGTGGTTGGAATTTTGAAGGTATCGGCTCCTCGATGCTTAATGATCTAGTGAAGGGGTTGGAAGCGAATGGTTTTGAAACGATTTACGAAAGCCCGGTCGGAGCTTTCGTGAAAAAGAAAGCTACGGTTGCTGAGCAAAAACTGGCTGCATAGCGGTTACGGCACCGTGAAACTTGGGGCTTAAAATAGCTTAAGGTTTTATAGCAAAGAAATATGGGAAGAGCGATTGAGATCAGAATGCAAGCTCCTGAAAATATTCCAGAAGCAGAGAATATAGATAAAGAAATCACTCCGGAAGAAAAGGCTTTCAAGGAGCATGGTTTTGATTTTTCTGTTGAAGTTCAAGCTCGCGGGCTTCTAGAACATGTCGCGCCTAATTTGAACGAGTCGCAGTTGGCTACGCTTCATGAACTCATCAAAAATATTGAAGATATTTCGCTTTCGAAAATAATGGAAATTATTCCCGATGAAAATCAGGCTCTTAAAATCGCAAAAGCTATTGGTAATAATCTGAATAGAAGAATTGCGTGCACCGGTTTCAAAGAAAAATGGAAATATTATTGGAGTGAGAGCGAATCGCTTTACCGGCCGATGCTCGTGACTGAGTCGATGAAATGGTTGGGCGCGAAACTTGGCAAAGAAGATTTAAGGATTCTGTATCCGGCGTCAGGCGATGATGTTATCGGAGCCTTGAAGATGATCGGCCGCGCTCCGGTCGCAAAAGTCGATTGCGTGACACTTGGGGATCGCGGGGCAGGAGCGCCGACGGTTAAGAGAGCCAATGAACAAGGGGTTGCGGCGGAGGTTTTTGTAAAAGATCTCGGTCAGGCTATTGAAGAAGACCTGAAGCCGAATAGCTACGATTGCATACTTATGGATCTGTCTGGGCTTGGCGTTCTTCAGATGGCCGCCATGGGTGACATGAAAGGAGTTGAAGGCTATAAAGGTATTTCGGATCCGCGGCTGGAAGATAAAATTGTCGAGAAGTTTTCAAATCTCCTGACAGAAAATGGTTCCGGTATGTTTTTGAAAGTTACCAGCATGGGCGGATCAAATACCCAAGGTTTCGGCGCTTCGGAAGTTGAAAATTTTGTTAAGTCTTTGGAGGCGAGTGGCTTCGAAACTATTTACAATAGTGACGTTGGGACCTTGGTTCAGAAGAAGAAGGTTGATGTTGTGGAGCAAAAGAAAGCGGCTTAAGCGATGCGGGTCTAAAATATGAATGTATATTTTCTGGCGCTGGTACTTGTTCTGGGTTTGGTTTTCGGGAGTTTTTTCACCATGCTTTTTTGGCGATTAAAACAAAAAGAATCTTTCGGCGGGAGAAGTATGTGCCCGCATTGCCGGCACATTTTGGGCGTGTTTGATTTAATCCCGGTTTTTTCTTGGATTTTTTTGGGCGGAAAATGCCGATACTGCAAAAAGCCAATTAGCGCGCGCTATCCGCTGATCGAGTTATGTACGGCGGCTGTTTTTTTATTGATCGGCTGGTTCGTTTTTAAAAAATTCGGTATTAAATTATAAATTTTTCGCGTGTACCGCCGGCAATATTTTTCCGGCTAAAATTAGTGCGAGGAGAATCGCGAAGCCGCAAAGAATGGAAGGAAAGGCAGCCTGGGTGATAGATGTGAAGATATAGACGAATAAAGTTGGAATGATAAAAACTGCGTATCCGCCGAGTATCCAGCCAAGAGCTTGGCGATTTTTAGGGTTTTTCCATTCCATTAAGCACAGGCCGATGCCGTAGAATAGGGATGAAATATAGTAGATGCCGTAGCCTAAGTCGAATGCCTGTGAGCGGGTTTCGAGCGCAACAAATCTTCCGGTGCAGACGCCGCCACGAAATATTCCCGGTGAGAAAATAATGATTATCGCGAAAGCCGCGGCAATTGAATACCAAGCTATTTGAAAACCGCGGCGCTTTAGAAAAGTTCCGATAAAATCAATCGTGATGACCGGCAGAAAAAGCGTTCCAAGAAAATTCAGTTGGGTCCAGTTTGAATTTGGGCCGCTTTTGCAAATCATCCATTCGGTCAGCTGAACGAAGCTCAGTAAAAATAATAAAACTATCGCGAGTTTTCCAAGGCGCGAGCTGCGATATTTTATAAATGCCCAAATCCCAAGTCCAAGCTCAATCAAAAAAGTCGCGAGGATAACCGGCGGTGAAAAACAGAAAAGGGTAGTGCCGCGCGTTTTATTCTCGGACATTTTGATTTTTGTCGTGATTTGATTGAGACGTTTTTAGTAGACGCTGCGGCATCTGGTCAAAGTAACGTAGGCAGAACTAATTCGATGAAGCTGAGATGCTTCAAAATCATAGAATAATTCTTTTGTTAAAATGCAGTATAACTTAAAACTGCTTTTTACGATATTTGGACCAGAATAGGAGTGTTGACATTACCGGTTTTTTCTGCTAGAAATGGGCTATCGTCACGGTTTGAACGAGGAGAAACAACATGATGAGAAGACTGCTCTGCGGATGCGCTGTTGTGCTTATGGCGATGGGTTGTGTCACAGTTGATGCCGGACCCAAGCCTTACGAAGCTCAGAAGGTGGGTGTCGCCTGTACGCAGGCCGAAATCATGGCCGTAATTCGCGATCGGATTCGGGAAAATACCTGGAGCTTGCAGACGGAAGACACGAGCATCGGATTCATCGAAGCGTTTTCGCGGGAGACGAATGATGACGGTCTCATCACGCGGCAACGCTGGAAGTTTACAGTCGCGCGCGGCGAGGTGAGTGTGACCATGGTCGTGGAAAGGAAGTTCAGCGTCAATTCGCATTCCTGGGAGTCGACCAATCTGGTTTGCGGAGAATTTCAATACTTCTGCGAGAAGCAGGAGCTTGAAGCCATCCGCGCCAAGCTTGATGGGCGTGGGTGTAAGTCGCCGTAGCCGTTTTCGCGAGATATCTGTCATGAGCCGCTCTGCAAAGAGCGGCTCGTTTTTATTTTCGTGTCTATCTGTCATTCCCGCGAATGTCAAGATAAGAAAGGGGACAGTCCCTTTTCTGCTTTAAGGTACCGGGCCTTTGGTGATTTTGGCTGCATGTAGGCATGAAAAGGTCTGACCCCTTTAGCTCGAAAAGGGACTGTCCCCTTTCTGTGGATAAAAAAACGGTACTCACGCATGTCTGCGTTTTCCCGTTACTGATTTACGACTCGTTCACGATCTGAGGTGTTTCGCTCACGAGCTGCATCAGTTCATCATTCCCAAACTTGTGCCGCTCAATCCGGCGCCAGTCGCGCGAGAAGGTCGGATCGTCGGCGCGAATCATGCGCAACCAGTTCAAGTGCGGTTCGATTTCTCCGCTCGTCGGATTGCGCCGTGAGTAGTGCAGGATCTGACCATTCCAGATCGAGTCGGTTTTGTTTTCCGATTCGTCGAGACGCACGAACTCTTCCTGCGTCATGCGTTCGAGCCGAAGTCTGAATGCCCACATCGACTCGCCATGGCAAACTATCAGGGCGCGCTTGCCGCTGCACTCGCGGTGGAGTGTGTGAAGCACCCGGTCGATGCGGAGGCAGACTGTTGCCATCGATTCGCCGCCGGGATATGAAAAGAACAGCTGGCTGCGTTTTTTGCTGCGTAGAAGCTCCGCGAATTCGGTATTGATCCGGCCGCTCGGCATCACGTCGAGCACGCCGCGGTCGCGTTCGCGCAGGTAAAACTCGCGATACCAGTTCGCGTTCGGAAGCGCGAGATAGACGGCGGTTTCGAGCGCACGAGTATATTCGGACGTGATGTGACGGTCGAAGCCTGTGCGAAAATTCTTGCGGAGCCAAGCTCCGGCCGCCGTCGCTTCACGCCGTCCGCGGTCGGTGAGCCGCCACTTGGAACTGTGGCGCTCGAGGAATTCGGGAGAGTAGAAATGATCGTCGCCGTTCTTCGAAGCCTTGACCGCGACATTGCCTTCGGAATTTCCGTGACGCACAAGGACCAAATCAGCGGGCATACTCATAGCGGTCTCCTTTGGGCGGTGAAAGGTTCTAGTTACAGACTAAATCAGAATCGCGGTTTTGTGTTAAATTTAGTGTCGAATATTTTAAAGATTAGAGATTTGCGTGAAAACCATGCTTGTTTTATGATATGTTTGTAAGATAAAAAGTGTCATAATAAGTGACAGTATGGAAAAAAATGAGAAATCTATTTTAGAAAAGCTAGGCTTGACTCCGCATGAAAGCGCTATCTATCTGGCTCTTATCGATTCCGGCGCGGCTACGCTCACCGAAATCGCGCGCTCGACCGGCATTCATCGCGCTCTTATATATAAAGCAATTCCGGGTTTAATCGAACGCCGATTGATTTCGGTTACACCCAAAGGCAAGCGTTTAAAATATGTAGCGGAATCGCCGGAACACTTACGCGAATCTTTTGAAAATCTCTCGAATCAATTCGGACTTTTGATTCCGGAGCTCGAGGCGCGACAGAAAGCCAAAGCCGGAAAGCCGACAGTTAAGTTTTTTGAGGGTTTGAAAGGAATGTCTACGGTGCTTGATGACATGGTTAAGGTTTTGAAAAAAGGCGATATTTATTATCGATACAGTTCGCGCAAGGAATCGACCGATATTGAACGCATTTTGCCTGCGAGTTATCGAAAGTTGCGCGATGAAAAACAGCTCGAACGCTATGTTATTACGTCCGAGCGCGACAAGTCAAAAAAGCACGAGCGACTTGGACGTGTCATCAAAACTTTTCCGGTCGCATCCGGGCCGTTCGATTTCAACGTCGGCATTTTTATCTATGCGAATAAAATCGCTTATCTTGATTACAACTCTGAAACCGCACTTCTCATAGAAAATCAAAAGATTGCCGAATTTCAAAAGAAAATATTCAAGCTGCTTTTTGATCGGCTCTAGGCTTGACAAAAGCCTTAAAATGTGATAGATTGTGGCCGATTTGGCTGTTCTGAAGTTAACCCGAAATTGTCCGCAGGTTTTGGCGGACTTGGAGGAATCATGACGGCGGAAACCGAGAAGACGGTGGAAACAGCGGTGGCGCCAACGGCTCCTGCAGAGCCCCAGAGTGGTGTCCACTACGAACCCGGTCGCGAGGTCTACTGGACCGCGCGAGACGGCAAGATTCACACGGCTCGCAAGGGTCGCGAGGGGCAGGAGGTCGACCGTCGCGAGGCGACCTTGGTTCACTGGGTCCCGCGCGGCGAGAAAGATCCGCCGGGTGGCCATGTGAGCATCAGACCCGCGAAGGGAGTGCAGGTCCAGAGCGTCATCGTGAGCGTCACGGTGACGGGTGAGGCGGTCGAGCTCATCGAGGGCGGGCGACAGTTCGTCGTGACGACTGGTTACGCCGAATTCCTCGGTGTGAGAATCGATGTGAAGTGCAATGGCCGGTTCGATGTCGTCGACGTCGCGAAGTACGAGGTGTACCGAGATTCTCATCGGCCCGACTCGGTTCGCATCAGCGAGAAGCTCGCGGGCATCTCGGCGGAAAAGCTCATCGCGGCACTCGAGATGAAGCTCACGCGCAAGGGTGCGGCGCTGCTCTCGAGCACGCTCCTGCGCGACGATTACGTGGGCGAGCTGCTCGAACGGTACCTCGTGAAGATCGAGTATCGGAACCCCAAGGCGATCCGCTTTCATGCTGTCTGGGCTAGGGAACTGAGGGACAGTTTCCGGCTCGCACTCATCACCTACTACACCGGCATGGTCACGGAGCGCCGCGCAAAGAAGTAGCGGCGTGTAAACTCAACCCAAGCAGTTCAGCCGGACCCGGAGACAATGTCTTCCGGGTCCTTTTTAATTCGCCGTAGCTAGACATTCGTCGTAAAAAATTGATACGCTCGCCTGCAGGAGGTGACGAGGATGATGGGCAGAAGCGACCGGGTGGAAGGCGGCGTGCCTTTTGAGTGGGTTCCGGGTTCGGCGAATGGTCCGGGACACTGGAAGAGTCTCAAGGGAAACGAAGTGGAAGTCTTCCCGCCGGCATCAAAGAGCGAAACGGTTTGGAAGGTTCGTGTGATTCGCCTGAAGCAGGTGAAAGAAGTGTCGGGATCGGATGCCGAAGAGAAGGCCTTCGCAATCGCCAAGCTTTCCGCTAAGTAGTTGTTGGTTCAGGAGTTCATTTTCGGACGCGTCGCCGCTATTCGTAGCGGCTTTTTTTATTCGCCTTTCTGCTATAATCAAATTATTAGCCGATAATTTTAAAGAATATGAATTATCTCGCAATTTTGATCTGCGTAATTCTCAACTTTGTGATTGCGCGAATTTGGTACGGCACAATTTTTAACAAGCAGTGGCGCGCGCTCACAAATCGTACGCCGGATGAAAGACCGAGTTCAAAGCAAATGGCGATCGCGGTCGTCTTCGCACTCATCATGTCGGTTGGTGTGAATTTTCTGGTGAACCTTTTCACGATTACGAGATATAGTTTGGCCACAACCGCGGCGGTGATTGCTTGCGTCATGATTATTGCGCCCCTAATACTCAGCGAGTGGATTTGGGATAAAAAGAAAATCGAACTGGTTTTAATCAATGCCGGTTTTTATATCATTTATTTCTTCGCGAGTTTGTTGGTTTTTGTGGCTTTGCGGTAAATTTTGAAGAAATCGTGTCAGGTTTCCGTATCTTGGTGTAAAATAGAAGCAACTCTCTTTTTACATACTTTTTTATATATGAAATATTCAAAGCACATCGTGGGCTTTAGTGTGCTCCTCGGCATCGTCGGGGTTTTCGTTTCGTCGCACTTGTTTGCCGAAGCGGCTTCGACGCCATATCGGCTGATGGGATCATTCTTTAAAGACGAAAACGCAAACGGGCTGCGCGACCAAAGCGAGAAAACTTATCTCGGCGGGAGCGGCACATGCGAGGGGACTGAAACCGTAGCGGGACTCGCGGTTTTGATTTCGTACGGCGGGAACAGCAAAAGCTATCCGGTTAAATACTGTAAAGATTTTACCGACCCGGCCGTCGGTCAGGCGCAACCTATTGGTGACGCGGTTTATTTTGTCACCGAACCGATTCCGCTTGGAACTTTGGTGACGGCAAGCGTACAGCTTCCGGCTGGTTGGAAATCAACAAGCCCGGACCCGATTTCGAAACGCGTTGATGCTAAAACTAAACTAGAATTCGGTCTGGCTCCGGATGAAACGCTGACTTCATCTGTCACGCTTCTCGCTCCAAACAATGGCGAGACTTGGGTGAAGGGGAAACCGCAAACTATTAAATGGGCTGCGGACGCCTCACTCACGACAGTCAACTTGGTTTTGTACAAAGGCAAGGATCAATGCGCAAAAAGCACACGTGGACAGGAAATTTGCGGTGCGGTTTTTAGTGCCGACCAAGCTTCGGCTACGCCAACTTCAATTGCTCTGGGTGTGCCAAACACCGGTAGTTATGCTTGGACTCCGTCAAGCGCGCTTCCATCCGGCGCTGATTATTGGATCGCGGTTCAGGACCCGAACAATCTTCCGCTCGTTGATTTAAGTGATGTGCCTTTTTCTCTCAAGGCGCAATCGTTTGGTAATTTGAACGACGGCGATTTGTTCAAGGCGACGGGAAATCCGAACGTCTATAAACTTGATAATGGCGTGCGCCGCTCATTCCCGAGTGCCGCGGTTTATAAGACTTGGTACAAGGATTTTTCGAGCGTAAAAACCGTGAAGAAAGAAGAAGTCGGGCCGATTCCTTTGGGTAAACCGATGACGGTGAAGCCCGGAACCGCGCTCGTGCAGTTCGAATACGATGCGAGCGTCTACGAAGTTACGCCAGAAGGGGATTTGAAAAAAATCGCGAACGAAGCGGCAGCTAAGCTCGCCTACGGAAAAGATTGGAACAAGAAAATCATCAAACTTCCGGAAATATTCTCACTCTTTTACGCAATCAAACAATAACAAACGAAAACACCGGCCCTAAGCCGGTGTTTTTGGTGGGAGTTTTTTCAGGCAACCGTTAGGTACGCCGATTAGTTTAAGATAGTGTTCGATAGCGACAAAGCTATCGACGTTTCGTTTAAGTTTTTGCAAAACTGTTTCGTTTTCTCTTGACGCTGTGCCGGCTTGTGAAAGATCTTCATGTGGCGTTTTCGTAAACAAGTCGATTCCAGTTTCCTTTTTAAGAGTGCGCAGTGTGACGAGCGCACCGTATTCGGCATCGCGCTCCACCCAGAATGTCGGCAGGCGCAAGATGTCGCGTACGGTTGCGGTGCCGATAACCGGCGTATCGGCTTTCGGCAAACCGGCTAGGATAGACTCTTTTTTCTTTCGTCGCTCATCTAATGTGAGCTTAAGTTCGCTGATTTTTTTATCGATATCGCTAGTAGCTTCATTTTCCGGAGGTAATAATTTGCTTTTAGCAAGCTCGAATTCTTGTGCAGCGCCTTCGCGCAGAGGTATTTTAATGCTGAATTTTTCAGCCATGTTTTCCAAAATCATGTTATCGCCATCCAATCGCGCTCTTGCCCAGTTAAATGCTGTTCTCGGAGCCTTAAGCCACTCCGTTGAAAACGACCTAGAAATACGTCTCACTAATTCTTTAACGTCAGAATCGTTAGTGTGTTCGTCAATGGGTCTGTTGTTCCAAATAGCATCCACCTTAATTAATTGATTGCGGGCAATTTTTATATCAAAATCAGGATGAACCGGGTTTTTAAGAGCTTCTTTGAAGGCTTCTAGCTTTTTCGAATCGAGTAGGGGGTTAAAAGCCTCGCGTGCGGGAGAGTCGTATTTTTCCGCGAAAGCAAAATCTCGACTTTTCTCCTTCTTTAGCAATTCTGTTAAAACTATTTCGTATTCATCGAGTGCGTCATTATATTCGGAGAGCGTCGCTAGCGTTTTTCGAATGAATGGCGCAATTATCTGGTCGACTTCTCTCGCATCAAATTTACTTTCCAAAATTTCCCGCAATTGGGTTAGTCCTTTTAGGTCTTGTATTGCCCATGCCGCATCATTTTTATAACGCGTTCCTGTTACAGCATGATAGTACTGTTTTATTTCGTAAAAAGATGATTCCGTCTCCTGCCAGAGATGCCTAAACTCGTGAGCGATGACATGCGGGCCAAGCTGGCCAAATGGAGTCTTGATATAAATAGAATTTCCGAAAGCAATACCGGAAGCATTTTCAAGATCCGGAGCCCAAAAAGCTTTTCCGCCAGTACTATTCACGAGTTTTATCAAGTCGGCTTCTATGGTCTTGCCATCTACGACCTGACTAACAACATAGGAAAGCAACTCTCTCTTTCTATCAGTGTCTAATTTTTCAAATTGGCCTTCCTTGAAGCTTACTTTCGAATAGGGCTGCTCTTCCTGGCTTCCGAGAGTTATTCTCGCGTTTACAGTTTCACCGCGCGCATCAAGAAGCTCAAAATTTATTGTGAGCGGTTCGTTTGGGTTCTCGCTTTCTTTGTCGAAGAAATCGGGCAGAGTTTCGTGAAATACGATACCCCCGAGCCATGTCTTATTTTCGGGATTCCAGGCTGGCTTGAGTTCGATGCTTCGCGGCTGATTATCTCTTTGTACAGATAGTTTTATCGGTCGGCCTTCACGTTCTTTAATGGCCCGTGAAAGATCATGAAAATCTTTGAGGGGCTCACCGTCAATCGCAATCACAATATCGTGCGGTTCGAGTCCCGCCTTCATAGCTTCAGAGCCATCAATTACCTGATCTATTATGGTCACAGGCTCGTAAGCCAGTGGCTTTTCCGTTTCAGATATTTTTTCCCCGGAAGTTCGATTGAACGCAAAATTCGCATTCCGCTGTAGCCATTTCGGCCGCAGCGCGTTTCTTTCGGGTTCTCGATTCTCGTATCTCATGAAGATATTGTACCGCAATATCCGTATGTATGAGTTTTTGATGTATTATTATGTGGATATGAGAATACACTTTGTCTGTCGTGGAAATACTTTTCGCAGTCGCCTAGCAGAGGGATTCATGCGAAAGAATTATCCTGGAATTGAAGTTTCTTCAAGCGGAGTTGCGGCGGAAAACAATTTGGACGGACACATAACTTGGTATGCGCAATGTATCGCGGTGAACGAAGGCTTTGCGGGTAGCCTCAAGCCGACTTGGACTCAGACTACGCCCGAGGTACTCATGCAGGCTGATTTGATAATCACACTTGATGAGTCGATTAGACTGGAAGTCGAGAATCGATTTGTTCTACCGAAAGCGATTCGATTGGAGCAGTGGGATATTGCCGATATTCAGGAGCCGACTCATTCGTACGAAGCAGTTTTTGAAACAACGGAACAGGCTCTGCGAAGTTTTCGAGATCTGAAGGTCAGACTGCAGTCGCTTGTAAAAAATATCATATAAATAAATACGCCATGGATGTCTGGTCCATGGCGTTTGATTTTTACGATTCAGATCAGGCTAAGTCTCTTCAGTGTGATGGCAAGACCGGCTCTTTCGCAGACCGCACGGCAGCCTTTTGCGAGCAGCCATTCGCGAGCTTTTGGGGCACTCGAAACTCCGATGAAAGTGTTTCGGTTGCCGTGGTAAAGCCCGTCGCATTCTTTGAGGAGTATTTCTGTCCAGGGAACATCTTCCTGAATGTTCACAGAAAGAACGATCGCCTTGATGTTCTGGTGATGCTTGCTGTAAAGGTGCTGTCTAGCTTCGAGTTCGGTCTTCGCGAAGAGGAGCAGGATGCCGGGAAATTGTCTGGTGTACTCCGGGTGAAAGTGCGGGTTGCTGTCAGAAACGAGCAGAGCTGGAGTGCTCACAGGGTCTCCTTTGTTGGCTGTTTTCAGCTTATCATGAAAATCGCGAACTTGTCATAATAATAATAAATACGCCACGGACACAGTCCATGGCGTTTGATGCGGGTAGCGCTTCACTATCGGCGTTACTTCTTCGGCTTCGGCGCGCCCCGGACCGCTTGATAGCGGAGATGGCTCGTCATGTCCTGCACCACGCGGCAGTAACCGCTTTGGAACTCGCTCGCGAGTTGCGGGATTTTTGTGACGGGCACGGTCCTGACTTTGCCGGTCAGAAAATCGACGATGCGCATGTCGGTTGCGGTCTCGCCGTCGCGAATAATATCGATCACGGCGGTCTTTGAGGGATTCGTCTTCGCATCGGCCTTGGCTGCGAAGATTACGGACTCTATTGGAATCGTGGCGAGTTCGAGTTGCTTTGCGAGTCCGTCAGATTCGTTCACGATTTGCGGATCGGGTCTTACTGACCTGTCGGCAGTGCCATTCGCATTGGTATCGACAAGCGCGACTTCGCGATCGACGAAGATGATTGCGCTCGGCACATGTGGCTTCGAGTAGTAAGCGTAGAAGGCGGCTGTGCCGATCGCCCAGGACTTCGAGACAAGGGCGCCCTCCGGGTTCCTGTTCTCTTGCCCCTCGACTTCGATGTAGTCGACGAGCGTTTGGACATCATTGTGGCACGCACTGCGAATCGGTTGTGGTGCCGCCGCGATGAGCGCGAATCCCAAAAACAAGCCGTTTCCGAGCATGGTTACTCTCCTTTGGAGGTTGATGGCTGGCTAAATCTAGCCTATTTTTAGGCTTTTGTCAAGACTGAGGCATTCGACTCCAAAATCCTTCAAACTCTGAACCAGCGAGCAAAGCGGCAGACCGATTACATTGTAGTAGTCGCCGATGATTTTTTCGACAAAAATGCCGCCTTTTTCTTGAAAAGCATAGGCGCCGGCTTTATCGAGCGCTTCGCCGGTTGCGACATAGGCGTTGATTTCGCTTTCCGTGATTGGCCGGAAGTGAACCGTGGTGACTTCGGCCCAGGACTTTTTCTGACCGCTCGCAGTATCGACAATTGTGACTCCGGAAATCACGGCATGCTGCGTGCCGCTAAGCGATGCGAGCATTGTTTTGGCGCGTTCCGGAGTTTTTGGTTTGCCAAGAAGTTTGCCTTCGAGCACGCAGAAAGTATCTGCCGCGATCACGATTGAATCCGGATTTCGAGCGATGACGCTTTCGGCTTTTCCGCGCGAAAGATGGATCGCGAGATCCTTCGGTGACATGTTGAGCGTCATGTCTTCCTCGTAGTCGCCGACATCGATTGTAAAATCAAGCCCGGTGAGTCCGAGAATTGTTTTGCGACGCGGGGATGAAGAGGCAAGGATAATCTTTTTCATATTTTTGGGATTATACGCGTAATTAAAATCCGGACCAGTTTGAGCTGGTCCGGGGTCTGAGCTAGGACCGAGGGCCAGCCCCGGGCCTAACTCAGATTAGATGACGTGGGCACATCTGCTATGGCACAAGATAACACGATACTCGAAAATATTTACAAATATCCTAATAAAAGTTATCGTGATATTTAGCGGCTTTGACAAATCGGCTAAAATAAGATATTATATCGCCATAAAAAATGTGTAATAAATAATTATACTTTATGCAGAACCACGAAGTTTTGGCTCATCTGGGGCTTACGGAGCATGAACAGTCTGTCTACCTATCACTCTTGGAGCATGGAGTTCAGAAGGCCTCGGCGCTCTCAAAAAACACTAGTTTGCATCGTCCGACGGTTTATCAGACTCTCGCGAAGCTGAAATTTCGTGGACTGGTAACTGAGTCGATGAAAGGCAAACAAAAAACTTATGCTGCCGAACCGCCGACCAAACTCGAACCAATTTTTGACTCATTCTCTTCGGCGTTTAAAGAAATGATTCCGGATTTGGAGCAGACTTTCGCCGGGCACTCAAAAAAACCGCTCGTGAAATATCTGGAGGGGAAAAAGGGGATTGTGTGGATTTGGGACGACCTGGTTCACAGTCTGAAGCACGATGAAATCTTTTATAGATACAGCTCAAAACCAGGTCAGCAGGCGGGTGAAAAATATCTGCCGGCCAAATATCGCGAGATTCGTGATGCAAAACACCTTCAGCGCTTCGTGATCACGAGCCCAGAGCTCGCCGGCTATAAAAAACCGCGTCTCGAACGCGCCATCAAAGTCATCCCAAAATCTTTCGGAGAATTCGACTTCGGTGTGACGGTTTTAATCTACGGAAACAAAGTTGCTTACATCGACTATAACTCCGAAACCGCATTCCTGATTGAAAGCGCCGCCATCGCGGAATTCCAAAAGAAGCTTTTCAAGATCAATTACGAGTTATTGAAATAGACACGGATGTCATCCCGAAGCCGAGGGATCTAGTTTGTTCCGTAAATGCTTATGTGAAGCGTAAAATGTGACCCCGACGGTTCCGATTGTGATGACGGTTGGCAGCCATGACGGAATATTTACTCCGAGAGCATCCAAAATCATGATAAGTCCGAGCGCACCAATTGAAGTCATGGCGCCGTTTTTGAGCCACTTATATTTGCTGATTTTATCAATTCCGCGAATCGTAAGTTCGCGAACCACGAAGGCACCTAGGCCATTGCCGATTAAAATCAGCATAACGTTTGTGGTAAAAGCGAAGGCGCCGAGCACGCCGTCGATTGAAAAAGATAGATCAAGCACTTCAAGAAAAGCGAGTTTGGCGATATCGCTTGAGGCGCCTGCGATTTTTGTTTCTTCGCGTT
The DNA here is from genome assembly GCA_037139515.1 of bacterium. Taxonomy (GTDB): domain Bacteria; phylum Patescibacteriota; class Patescibacteriia; order JBAXGH01; family JBAXGH01; genus JBAXGH01. The sequence goes on along the minus strand of JBAXGH010000008.1, from coordinate 23,145 downwards.
CGGCGATTTCTTTAAAGCCGTGAAGAATAAAGAACACGGCATTTCCGGTTGCGGCCGCTATCATGCCGAACGGATGATCGCGCAGAATCCACATCACGCCGACAAGCAGAACAGCGGCGAGCGCAAAAAACCAAACTCCGTGCTGTTCCTTTACCCATTTTTCAGCCACAAAATAAGGGTCTTTTTTTTCGAGGAATAGCCAGTGAAGATAGAGAAGCAATAAAAACATGCCACCACCCGTAAGAAGAATATAGGCACTCTCTTCCATCGCGAGCTTCGCGATATCGTTATTGCCAAGTGTTGCCGAAAGTACGCCGGAAAAGGTGATTCCGGGAGAAACCAGCCAAACAATTAGGAAAGGAAGGATTCCGCGCACCACGAAGACGGCGAAAAATATGCCCCAGACCAAAAACCAGCGGCGCGCCTTCTCACTCATCGTCTGCAGAATATGGGCATTAACAATAGCATTGTCGACGCTTTGAACTACTTCCAGTACCATGAGTCCGAGAATTGTGATGATCGTGGTAATCATAAGTAACGATTATATATTTTATGAACCAGACTGTGAAGATGATCGTAATCGCGGTTTCTGCGGCTGTGCTTGGCGGGGGACTGGTTTTGGCTGGTGTAAAAATGGGGTCAGCTTCAACGAAAGAACCGGTAAAAGAAGTAGCAGTGGCAAATGTAGTCACGGTTCCAGCGGAAGAGCAACCGGCTCAGGTCGCGGTCCCGAAGGGTGTTTCTCCTAAGGCTGTAGTTCCGGGAGCAGCTAAGGCTCCAACTCCGGTCCCGGTTGCGGCCGCGACCGGCATTGACGCGCAACTTTCCGCGCTCCTATCTTCCTCAGCCTGGTGTTCTTTCTCATATTCAAGCTCCGGCACCGGCAATGCCTACGGCGACTCATCTTCCAGTTCGCGCTACGCTTTTTATAACAACGGAACCTTCTCTTCCGGTTCATCAAGCGAATCTTATTCTAATGGATACGGCGGAACGGCGACCGGCGGCGGGAATGGCGGTTCGGCCGGGCAGTGGAAAATCTCGGGCAGTAAATTATATGTTTCATCGAGTGAAACCGGCGGGCAGTTTGTTGATGTCGGAGCCTCGCTCACGCAGAACTCGAACGGTTATCCGATAATCACGGTCGGCGGAACAGAGTTTACGAAGTGTCGGTAAGGAGATCGGCCGGGGATTTTTCCTCGGCCGTTTTTTGTTTCGCTCCTATAATCATTCCTTAGCGTATTGTTGTCATCCCGAAGCCGAGGGATGACATCCTTATCTCATTTATGATATACTCAGTTTGTAAATGTTTCCCTAAGCTCTAATCTCTAACCTCTGCCCGCTCATATGTCATCCAAATCACTTCAGAAAGACATCGGTGCGTTTATCAAGGCTCTTCGCGAGAAACGCGGTTTAACTCAGGAACAGTTTGCAAAGGCTTTAAAAACTTCGCAGTCGGCGGTTGTGCGCATGGAAAAAGGTGAGCAGAATCTTTCGCTCGAAACTTTGCTCAAAGTTGGCGACACGCTCGACAGCAAAATAGTTTCGCTTTCAAGTTCGATGGATTTTCAAATCGAAGGCGGGCGAAAATTGCACGGTACGGTGCGTACTAATGCTTCAAAAAACGGTGCTTTAGGTTTGATTTTTGCGGCGCTACTCAATAAAAGCAAAACTATTTTGCATGGCATGCCGCGAATTGAAGAGTTGAACCGGATTATCGAAGTCTTGGCTTCGATTGATGTGAACATCAAGTGGATAGGCAAGAATAGTTTGGAAATAAAACCTCCGGCCAAGTTTGCGCTTGATAAGATCGCGGCCGAATCAGCGCGCAAAACCCGCTCGGTTCTGATGCTACTCGGTCCCATGATTCACGCCGAGAAAAAGTTCAAGCTCCCAAGTTCCGGCGGCTGCCGAATGGGTGCGCGAACAATCGCGGCGCATCGCATGGGTCTGGTTGAGCTCGGAGTTGAAATAAAAACCACGGAAAAATGGTATGAAATCACGGTACCGAAAATGAAGCCGGCGGATATTGTGATGTATGAGGCGTCCGATACCGGCGCCGAGAATTTGATCATGGCGGCCGCGCTTATTCCGGGAGAAACCGTAATCCGTTATGCGCCGCCGAACTATCAAGTCCAAGAAGTTTGTTTTTTCCTGGAAAAATGCGGTGTCAAAATCGATGGCGTGGGCACGACGACGCTCACGGTTCATGGCGTCGAAAAAATTGATAAAGAAATTGAGTATACGAATAGCGAAGATCCGATTGAGTCGATGATGTTTATAGCGGCCGCCGCGACGACCGGTTCAGAACTTACAATCGAACGCTGCCCGATAAGATTTTTAGAATTAGAATTGCTTAAGTTGAAGCAGATGGGCTTGAAATATACTTCGACGAAAACATATCTCGCGACGAACGGTCACACTGAGCTGGTTGATTTGACGATTTTTCCGTCGAAACTCACGGCGCCGCACGATAAAATTCACTCACTTCCGTATCCGGGCATCAATACCGATAACTTGCCGTTCTTCGTGCCGATTGCGACTCAGGCTGAAGGCATGACCATGGTTCACGATTGGATGTGGGAAAATCGCGCTATATATTTTACCGAACTCAACCGTTTGGGCGCACAAATCACGCTCGCCGATCCGCATCGCGTTTTTGTGAACGGGCCGACGCCGCTCACCGGCGCTCAAGTAGTTTGTCCGCCAGCTCTAAGACCTGCGATGATAATTATGATCGCGATGCTCGCCGCGAAAGGTGTTTCGGTTTTAAGGAATGTCTATTCAATTGCGCGAGGATATGAAGAAATAGCCGAGCGCTTGAATGCTGTCGGCGCAAAAATCACGGTTTTGAAAAATTCATAATATGAAAAAACGAGGAGTGGAAAATCACGAACCCGGTTCGAACGAGTCACTGGATCTTGATAGTCAGATGCGACGCGTTTTTGGGCGAATAAGCGAAATGGACATCGCTAAGCGTTCGGATTTGCGCACGGCTATCTATGATCCTATAAAAAATTGTACTGATGCAAGCGGTAAGGTCGTGCCCTATAAGCTTGATTATCTTGAGAAGCGCGTGAATGAAATATATTTTGGGAAGTTTTTGCCTAATCAGGAAGTCGATCGTGAGGCGCACGAAAATCCTGAGCGCTACGCGCAAAAGTATTTCGCGATTCCGATGCCGGATCGGGGATATTATGGTATGGCTTACTTAAACATCTACGATAAATCGAAAAATGGTATTTACGTCATGGAGACGAAAGAGGTCGGGAATGGCTATACAACGACGGCTGATAGATTTCCGGATTGGCTAGACAAGGCTTTTATAAAAATTGGTAAGGGAGTCGTGGTTGAAGAGAGTGGCGATTTTAATAGCAGTTATAGCCATGCATCTGTTGTAAGTGAACAAAAGGCAATGTTTCAAGATCATGGGGTAATGATTAGAAACGCTTTTCGAACTCACGAAAACAGTAGCGGCTGCGAGGCTAATGAATATATTTTTGAAGATAAAGACGGTTTGGAAAGTTTTCGGCATTTTTTATTCGAGCAGTCTAAGTTAAGTGCGACAGACGAGGCATGTCAGAAGTTGCTCCCATTCTTGTTCAGGCATTTCTCGCTCGATATCAACTGGTCGGCTATGGATATGATCGCAGGTAGGCGCCTTCGTCTTAGGGTCGATTCGGAAAAGCTTTTGAAATCGGAGAAAGATGTGATAGAGAAATGGCATGAAGCTGCCAAGCACGCCATTCAGAAAAAATTTATCGAAGAATCTGAAGATGGTGAGGATGCGGCCGGTATTATGGATGATGTTAATGACAAATTCCTGAGCGCATACGATAAGAGGCAAAAGAAATTAAAAGAAAAAATCCAAAAGATTCCTTGGACAGAATTTGTGAAAATCATAGAGCGGATGAATGAAAAGATAGTTGAGGAAATTAAGGAAAAAAATCCTGGAGCTATTCTGAGCAATGGCTAATGCTTTCGTTTCTATAAAACGAAAAGCACTGTAGCCTTTTGGGTGAACAAGCTTGAGTTTGCAAATATACAATAGTTCCAGAGTCGCAGAAATATGCGTGGTAAGCGTATGAGATTTTTGCACCGTGTTAGATTTCGATTGCGCGAGGATATGAAGAAATAGCCGAGCGCTTGAATGCTGTCGGCGCAAAAATCACGGTTTTGAAGAATGGCTGATAGACAGCAGACCATTACGGGGTCGCGTAAGGGGACTGTCCCCTTAGCGGTGAAAGGGGACAGTCCCTTTTGTGTTACAGCTAAAACTACGATAGTAATGATTTCTTAATTTATGTCAGTGTGTTTCAACTCAATTGAATAATACATTTTCGATATCAGCGTGTTTTGCGTTCGATGTTGATAACTTACCCTAAGGGGACAGTCCCCTTAGGGCACAAAAGGGACAGTCCCCTTTGTGCAAAAATCACGGTTTTGAAGAATGGTTAATAGAAGGTGCGTCTATTGAGTGATACAATACAAAGCAACGACGCTATGAAAAGCGATTTTGTTGTTTCGGAGTATCTCAAAAAAATGGTGCGGAACACGCTTATTATTTCTGGGCTTGTTGTTTTTGTTATCTCGCTCGTCGTAGGTAAGCGAGCACTTGCGGCGAATAATCCACCGGTTGCGCTTCCGGATTCGTATACCGTGGAACAAGATACTGCGTTGAACGTAGCGCCGAAAGGTGTGCTTACGAATGATTATGATTCCGACGGTGATGCGATAGGCGTAAAACTGGTTCAGACGACGCATGCGGGAACTCTGTCTATCAATGGAAACGGCTCTTTTGATTATGTTCCGAATCCCGGATTTTTTGGCATGGATACTTTCCTGTATCGAGCGAGCGACGGTACCGATGATTCGGAAGTAGTGGTCGCGCAAATTGAGGTTCTGAAACACAATAATCCGCCTCTCACCGGAAACGACATGTACTCGACGCCGCTAAATTCGCAATTGAATATCTTAGCCGCGGGAGTGCTTTTTAATGATTCCGACGTAGAAAATTCAAAGCTCACGGCCCAGCTCGCGATTGCGCCAAAGTATGGCTCGATGTCGCTTTCGACCGACGGAGCATTCGTTTATGTACCGGAATTTAATTTCAACGGAACGGTTCAGATGTGGTACGTGGCAAATGACGGTACGAGCGATTCTGTATTAACGAATATCTCGATTCTGGTCGGACAAAACAATGTTGAGCCGACGGCGGTTGATGATTCAGCCACGACCACGAAAAATATCGCGATACATATTCCGGTGCTTACGAATGATACTGATCCCGAAGGCTATGCGCGATTGTATTCGACCTCGAATCGCAGTGTGAATTTGGGTTATATTGATATGGGTACGAGCGAAGTTTTGTATAATCCGCCACCAAACTTCGTCGGTACCGATACTTTTACGTATACCATGACTGACGGATCGTTTCGTGAAACCGCGAAAGTTACTGTCACGGTTCAGGACACTGCGCCCGTGATCGCACCTCCGGTTGTCGCGCCGGTTGTGCCGCCCCCGGTCGTCGCTCCTTCTGCGGATAATCCAATCAGTCTGATTCCTTTTGATTCGCTAATCAAATCGCCGATTTATTCGGCGGTGTACTGGTATTCAAGTGATGGCAAGCGCTATGTTTTTCCGAACGTCGGAACTTATGCGAGCTGGTTTCCGAATTATTCGAACATAAAAGTGATCAGTTCTGATTTGATGAGTCAGATTCCGCTTGGTGGAAATATAACCTATCGACCGGGAGTTAAAATGCTCAAAGTTCCAAGCGCGAGCACGGTTTACGCTGTTGACCATGGCGGAGTCTTGCATCCGATTGCGAGTGAAAATGTGATTTTTGCGCTCTACGGCATCAATTGGTCTAGGATGATTGATGATTTAAGTGAAGCTTTCTTTTTCGCATATAAAATAGGTTCGCCAATAACAAGTGGGGGACAGTTTGACGCCGCGAGCATGGCAAACACTACTCCGACTATTGCTGATAACTTGAAACCCTAAAGCGTTTTCTTCCAGACGGTCTCAAAAATACTCCGTAGCATTTCAACGATAAATTCGTCTTCAATCAGGAGGGCGATTTTTGCTTTCGGTTGCCAAATCACGGCCTTGTTTGCGAAGAGCTGAAATGATGTCTTAAACGGTTTGGTATCGTGCAATAGTTTTACCTCCATGAGTCCGGGTTTGGCATCGTGTTTCAGTCGGTCTGCTTCGTGAGTCGGCAGCATGAGCGCCCGAACTTTTACGCCGCCCCGCATGCGTTTGTGAATCCAGCCGATTTCGTCTTCCCAATTTACAAAATAAACGAAGTCAGTTTCGGCGCCAAAAATATCAATTGTTTTATTTTCCTCCTCCAGACTTTGTTTCATGACCTTTAAATATTGTTCCGGGTCATTAAGGACTTTTATTTTAGTCGGTCCGGCGCCTTGATGATAAGAGGCGAGGAGCGAAGGCAGCTCGGATGCCAAATCGTGGTCGAGATGCTTTACGGAATCTATCTTTTCGCGAAGTTTTTCCAGAACGGTAGTTGGCGGTTCAACCAAAAAATCCCGAGCATATTGTTTTTTGCCGGTAAATTTGGCCAAACCCTTGGTTTCGAGGCTCGCGATGATCTTATATATGTTAGGGCGCGAAACTTTGATGATTTTTGCTATTTCGGTAATTGAACTTGGCCCGAGTTTAAGTGAAGTGGCGTATAAATCTATTTCTTGGCGAGTGAGTCCAAGCTCTTCAAGCGAAGTGTATAGGGCACTCGAATTTTTCATTTCCTCCGGCATACCTTATTTTGTTTAGTATTATTATTTATGTGTATACTTATAGTATACGTTATATCAAAAACATAGTCAATACCGTTGGCTTTTGCGTCATTAAGTGTTATCCTGTAGTCACACTGAACTGGAGGACGAGATGAAAAAGGTGTGTGCGGTGCTCTTGGTGCTGGTGGCTGGCGGATGCGACCCTTTTACGGCGGCGGCTCCGGAAAAGCCGCGGTTTCAGATTGTTGAGGAGATGCTGGTTGCTGGCAGCAACGGCAACCCGATGAATCACGTACTCATCATGAAGGACCTGGTGAGGGGTGGATGTTATTTTGGGAACGTCGTGCATGGAAGGGTACTGATTGGTGAGTCGGTCAGCTGTGAGTTTTGATCGCCCAAGCCGGAGGCAATTCACAATTTTCCGGGAGCGCACAAAGGACCGTGTGCTCCCGCTTCACTCGAAATGCTGACTTTGTCGGCGTTTCAAGCGAGGCATCCCGCCTCAATTCATTACAACTTCACGAAGGTTCAGTTCATCTGACCTTAGCACGGAGACGTCTCATGGCTGCATTTGCCGCAGTGGTGCTGTATTTCGTGGTTTGGAGCTTCTTTATTGCTTACCCGTTCAAGAGCAGGTACGTTCCGTTTACTGGCGTGTTCGCGGCTTTCGTAGCTGTTGTTGTTGCGGTTGGGTATTTGAGCAACCCAGGTGAAGTCATTGCTTGTGGAGTCCTCATCTGTGGAATCTTCGTTTTTTTCGCCTTCATGATTATCATGCCTCGTGAGGAATAAACATCAAGTACGGCATCGTGTCCGGGCGCAGTTCACAATTTTCCGGGAGTGCACAAAGGACCGTGCGCTCCCGCTTCACTCGAAATGCTGACTTTGTCGGCACTTCAAGTGAGGCATCCCGCCTCAAGCATCCAACCCTTTGGCGGAGTATGTGGCTCGTCGGCGCTGCTCTGTTAGGAGAATTTCACCATGAAGATCGTCAGTTTGGTTCGCAAGGAATGGAATGAAGAGGTTAGCTTCCGCATGGTCATGATTACATGCGGAGCCCTAGGCGCTTTTTTGGCGGTTGTGTTTGTCGCAATCGCCATCTTCCCGAAGTAGAAGTAATGGTGGGCAGTCCGATAACCATCGATGAACATTGTTGGGCCCGGAATCGAAAGGTTCCGGGTCTTTTTTATGTTTTGTATAGTATGTGCTTACGCATTTTCATGGCTTATTTTAGCCAATTTGGCTTAAAGTGTGTCAGCACCTCTTGACAAAATCATGAAAGTATGTTAGAGTGTACGCACAATCGAGCTGGAACAGGTCAAGTGGCTTGTCAGCTTCGATGAACCTTTTGCCTCGCGGATCCTGCGGAGAGATCGCCATTCTGGCTCAATGCGCAAGCTTTGACTCGGAATCGGTGGCTAACTGACGGACAAAATGCGTAAAAATTATATTCTAGCGCATAGCGTTCACTCGGGCCTTTAAAAGCCCACTATATCTCTCTCAGAATCCGCGTAGGCAAAACGCGTTTATATAGAAATCACGGGTCGGCTAACATTGTGTTGCCTGCCGACCCATAAAATACATTCCGATTGCGAAGTTGGCGGTCGGTGCAAAATAGATTCAAGCTCGGGGAAGATCAGGTGCGGGCTCCGAAAGCCCAGAGCAGAAGATCGCTCAAACCTCGAGCGCAATTTCACAATCAAACATCTTGAAGCGGGTAGCCAATCCCGCGACCTGGAGACACCATGACCACGAAGATTGGCTTCACCGCGTTCGCCCTCCGCCACGTCCCCGGCCACGACAGCAAGTTCGCCGGCACGAAGCTGGCCGGCCTCCAGGTCGAACAGCTCCTCGAATAGGCCAACACGGCGGTCGCGGGCGGCGCGGCGCTGCTCCCGGGGTACTTCCCTGGGTGCAAGCACCTGTGGCTGAAGAACGCCTCGGCCACGAAGGCGGGCATCGCCCTCATCACCGACGCCAATCGGCACCTCCTCCGCAGCGGATACGAGTCGCGCCGCCCCGAGGAGCTGAAGGTGCTGGAGCGTTGGCTGGAGGGCGCCGAGGCCCCCATCGCGGGCTGGTTGGACCTCGTCCTCTACAGCCGCGAGGCTCTGCAGAGCAAGTACGAGGAGTCGGCCGCCGCCCACGAGAAGGCCAAGTCCGAGGCCGAGGCCAAGGGCGAGACGTACGAGCGCCCCGCGCCCGTCCGCGACGTCCCTGACGCCGACTGGGCGGTGGTGTCCGTCAACGCCGAGCTGGACGAGACGGAGACCCCGATCAAGCCGATGACCCAGATGCGCAACGCGCTGGGCAAGGCGTACGGCGGGAGCGGCGTCCCTCTCGACCCCGTGGCGTACTCGAAGGCGGTCGAGTACTGGTCGGACCACGCGTCCATCCGCTAGTCGCATCTCGCGACACCCGACTCTCCATCCTCGATGTGGAGAGTCGGTCAACCAACCAAGTCGAGCCTACCCAGGATTGGGCGTTCCACTCGCGAAAGCGAGTTGCAGTCTCTGCTGAGCGTCGAAGGATTCAGTTCCTCCGCTCGGTGCTTCACTCCAAACTTTGATAAAAATCGGAATTTGAAGCGAGGAGTCCGGCATCCCGCCAAAGCTTCTCTTCTCTTTATTGCGGACGTATGAGCCTGGCTCTATGTTTCCGCACGGAGGCGCCATGCGCGCTTTCATCGTCATCGGTGGGTCCGTCGCCGTCTCCTTTGCGATCTGCATGATCGCGGAGGTGATCGGCAAGGCTCTCGGGGCGTGATATTTCCGTCCCGATAGAGGGCCATCCGAGCGCTCGCAGGATTCAGTTCCTCGCGCTCGGCTTTTTTCATATTCAAAATTTCGCTTAAAATGCCCGGGACAGTCCCCAGTATTTTAAGCGAAATTTTTTATATAAAAAAATCCGTCACTGCTTAGGTGACGGGTGGGAGCAGAAGAGGCAGGGCCTCTAGTGCGGCGGATGCAGTAGCGCGAATACTTTCTTCATGAGCTCATAGATGCGCTCGGGTTCGAGGGGCTTGTCGAGTACGTCGACTCCATTTGCAGCCAGGGTTCTTGCGTCTTCAAAGTCCTGCGTGCCGGTCATGGAAACGAAAGTCCCGCCTCGACGAGAGAGTTCATCTTTGACGTGGTTGTGCAGCATAAGTCCGCCACGGTTACTGGGCGGCATTTGCACATCTGAAAGGACGAGTTTGATTCTCTGGTGTGTGGAAAAGTGCGTGATGGCATCGTGTGCATTGCCTGCTTCGAAAATTGTTACCCCGGGAATTCGGCGCAGGAATCGGGCGATTCCCCGACGCACCATCGCATCGTCGTCAACAATCAAGATGAACATCTTTACCCCCATCCCCGTACGGGACGCTGTTTTTGGACCACTCAACATACCTTAATTATTACCCTTGGTCAATCGGGGCTGGGGATTGTAATATTTCCGGTTTAGGCGCGTTATACAGGATATGAGGTCAATAAATCAAGAAATCAATAAAGCAATAAACCAAGGGGGCGAACGCCCTTTGTTTTCTTGTTTTCTTGTTTTCTTGATTTTTTGCTTTATGGCTTTCTTGTATTGGAGTATTGAACCGGTCGCGACCGACGCAGCCCCGGTTTCATCAACGAAAGTATTATCTCGCGACGGCGGGCTTCTATATGAAGTCGCGCGTCCGATTGAGGGTCTGCGCACGGCGGTCACACTTTCGCACATGCCGGCGTCACTCAAAGATGCTTTGATTGCGACCGAAGATAAAAGATTTTATTCGCATTCCGGACTTGATCGACTCGCCATTCTGCGTGTCGGTTTTGAGTTTGCCACGACTGGCCGCATGAGTTCGGGCGGTTCTACGCTTGAAATGCAGCTCATGAAAAATTTATTTTTTGCCGGTGAGCCACGTTCGGTTTTAGAAAAAGCTCGCGAGATTACGGCGGCCGAATTTTGGGCGCTCACTCATTCAAAAGATGAAACTTTGGAAAAATATTTGAACACGATTCCGCTCGGGAACGGTACGAGTGGGGTTCAGGCGGCATCGCAGCGATATTTTCGCAAAGATGTATCGGACTTAACCGTCGGCGAGTCGACGCTTCTCGTCGGTATGATGAATGCGCCGTCGCGGTATGATCCGTACAAGCATCAATCGGTAGCTTTGACGCGTCGTCGCACGGTTTTAAGTCGCCTTGTCGAAGCTGGAAAGATTTCGAGTGTCGATGCCGAAGATGCGGCCGCAACGCCGCCCGTGATCTGGGCACCCAAGCATCCAATTACAGCGCCGCATTTTGTTGAGCGGGTTTTATCCGAACTCGAAACTACGATTCCCGATATTCGTGACGGCGGTTATGTGATTCAAACTACGCTCGATACCGATTTGCAAACGCAGGTTGAAAATATTATCGAGCGTCGCCTCACGCCGCTCTCGAATCGAAATGTGAATGACGCCGCGGCTATCGTGCTTGATCCGCAGACTGGCGATATCCGCGCCTATGTCGGCTCGGCGGATTATTGGGATAAAACTATCGCGGGGCAAGTTGATATGGTTGCTTCGGAGCGCCAGCCCGGATCGGCTTTGAAGCCTTTCCTGGTTTTTGAGGCGCTCAAAAATAATACGACGGCTGCGACCGTGATTGCGGATTTGCCGGTGCGCTTTGATTCCGAAAATCGCGACGGGGAAGCGAGCGGTTATTATCCAAAGAATTTTACTTCGCGATATTACGGCCCGGTCACGGTTCGCGATGCGCTTGGCAGTTCGCTTAATATTCCGATGGTTGAGATGCTGAAAAATATCGGCTTGCGTGATTTTTTTGGCACGCTTCGAAAGTTCGGTATGACTTTTCCGGAGAACCCGGAATATTATGGCGAAGGTGTGATTTTGGGTGGTGCTGCGACGACGCTTCATGATGTGGCGCGCGGTTATGCGAGCCTGGCTTTGTATGGCCAGTCTGTTGAAACGCGTGATGTTCTGAAAATTACTCGCGAAGATGGCACGGTGATTTTTAGCGCGTCGGAACCGGTACATGAGCCGCTTTATCCGGATGAAATTCAAAAGACCAAACAGGCTTCAGCGATTCTTGCTGATATTCTTTCTGATAATAAAGCTCGGGCGCTTTCATTCGGTGAAGCAAATTTGCTTGATACCAAAAAAAATCTGGCGGTTAAATCCGGTACGACCAAAGATTTTCGCGATAATCTGGCTTTCGGTTATTCGCCAAATTTTGTCGTCGGAGTTTGGGTTGGAAACGCTGATAATTCTCCGATGGAAGCCGTTTCAGGCGTGACCGGTTCGGTGCCGATTCTGCATGATATTTTGCTCACACAATATTCGGGGCGCGATCCGGTTGAGTGGCCCGACCCCGGCAATATCGTGACTCGCGAAGTCTGTCTGCCTTCAGGATTGCTCATGACTCCGGAATGCGTGCGTCACAGAGTAGAAAAGTTTATCGCGGGAACTGAACCTGTGGCATCGGATACCTGGTGGAAAAAAGTAAACGGCAAAATCGAGCTCATACTGCCGAGCGAATATGCTGACTGGGCCAAGCGATCGAGACTCGCAGTCGAAAGCGGGGAAGCGGCGATTCTTTCGCCTCAAAGCGGCGATAAATATGTGCTTGATTCGCGCCTCGCGCCGGAGCTCCAATCAATCTTATTCACCGCGTCCGAACCGGGTCATGATTGGGTGCTGAATGGTAAGAGTTTGAAGAGTCGGGACGGAACTTATCTTTGGAAACCGTCGCCCGGCGAATATGAGCTGAGCCTTGACGGAATCAAAACTGCGGTGACGTTCTCTGTGCGATAATATCAGTGTCAAGCTCACATTTCGACCCTCTGTTGTCATCCCGAAGCCGAGGGATCTAGAAAGCTAGATGTTTCGCTTCGCTCAACATGACAACATATTTAACCGCCAACCGAAGTTATTATGAATCAAACAGACTTAGCTCAATCCGACGCGGAGCTCATCGTGGCTGCTAAAACCGAGCCGCGTAAGAGCTTCGAAGCTCTGTATCGCAAGTACGTCAATCGTATTCACAATTATGTTGCGCGCCGAACTGCCGACGCCGAAGCTGCGCACGACGTGACGCAGAAAACATTCATGGCCGCTTACGAGGCGCTGCCAAAATATCGCGAAACCGGCAAGCCTTACCTCGCGTTTTTGTATCGCATCGCTTCGAACGAAATCACAAACGAGTGGCGCAAGCATGGCAAAATCAAAACCGAAGAAATTGCCGAACATCACGCGGTGACGGAAGCAAAAACTGATACGGTTGATGCCGAAATTGCGAAAAAACGAATCGATGCACAGCTTCCGAATCTTTCGGAAGATTTTCGGCTGGTGCTTGAGCTTCGCTATTTTGCCGAGCTCACGCCCGACGAAATCGCAACGATGACTGGCTGGACGACGAATAAAGTCGGCGTCGTTCATCATCGCGCGCTTGCTAAACTTGAATCACTTCTCGCCTAAATATATGAATATCTTCCAAAAAATTCGCGACTCGTTCGGGAAGAAGACGGATACGGCGGAAGCTGAAAAACTTCTTATGTCCGCCGCCAAACGTAATGTTCAGCCTCTTTCGGAGAACGAAAAGGGGACGATGTTGAATTCAATTTTTGAGAACGCAAAACCGGAAACGAGCGCCAAGGCCGGAGTGATTGCTGGGGCCACGGTTCTCACGACTCGTTTTGCTCCGGTTGTGCTTCGAGTGATTATTTCAACCATGGTTTTGGTCTTGCTTGCGGGCGGTGCATGGATGATTTCTCCGGCTCCGGTTGCGCAGGGTTCAGAAAAAGGCCACACGGTTGAAGTTCCGCGAAATGCGCAGCTTCGAGTTGTTTTCGATCAGAGAATGAATCACGCGAGCGTCGAAAGCGCTTTTGCGATCACACCTTTCGTGACCGGAAAGTTTGGCTGGTCTGATAACGTTCTGACTTTCACACCGGATTCTGTCTTGAATAAAGGTACGACTTACGAAGTCACGATCAGCACATCGGCGCAGAACTTCCTCGGCAAGAATTTGGTCGTGCCGTTTAAGCAGTGGTTTAAAACGACCGATGAGCCTGGGATTTCAGTGGTCGCGCCGGGTGATGGCAGTCAAATCAAACCGAATCAGACTTTGACGGTGATCTTCGATCATCCGATTCGCAATTTGACCGGCTCACTCAAAGTGCCGGAGCTCTTGAAGATTGAACCGGTTGTGGCAGGCCGATATAACTGGCTTGGCACTTCGGGCTTCGAGTTTATTCCGAATAGTGGCTGGACTCCGGCCACGGATTTCAATGTTACGGTGCCGAGCGGCTTCACTTTTGCCGACGGTTCGACGCTCACGGATAGTTATTCATGGCGTTTCCGTACCGCCGATCTTCAGGTTTACGACGGATCGAACAATTTGCATCATCGTACAAAAGAACCGTTCGTGATGTCGTTTAACTTCCCGGTGAAGGTTGCGGAAGTTATGAAGTCGATCGTGATACGCGAGAACGGTGTTTCGATGCCGCTTACGAGTTTCGCGTTTTCGCCGAGCACTGTTTTGGCTTCGAAGATAACCATCACGCCGCGTGGTGTGCTTAAGCTTGGAGCTGTGTACGATATGGCGCTGCCTGCCGGCTGGACCGGTGGAGTCGGCACGCGCGGACTTTCGAATGACTGGGCTTCGACTATCAAGATGGATGAATCCGGATTTGTGCTCAAAGTAGTTTGTCCCGATGACGGTGAGCAGAAAAATCTTTGGGATAGCGTTTCGATTGGATTTAATAATCCGATTGAAAACAAGAATCTGGCGAATTTCGTTTCGATTTCTCCGGCGCTCAAGGACATACGGATATCAACGAATGGCTGGTCTTCAAGCCCGGGGTGTCAGTCAATCGAAGGTGGAAGCATGATTTCGATTTCGGGAACCTGGAAAGCTTCGACAAAATATACGGTTACGGTTCGCCCGGGAATCAAGGATATATATGGACAGGTTTTGGGTGCCGGCAGAATTTGGAGCTTCACGACCGAAGCATATCAGCCATCGCTCGATTTGAATTCGTACTCTGATCAGGGCGTGCTTATTTCGCACATGTCGCGCATTTACCAGATGCGGGTGCGAAATTTCACTCACCCGATTACAGTCACGCTTATAGACGGAACTGGCACGCAGCTCGCGAAACAGGATTTTGATACCACTGCGACGCTTAATGTTCACAAGGTGATTGAGCTCGACCTCGATAAACTTGCCGGTCACGCGCTTCCGAACGGAAGATATTCGCTTGGCTTTGATGTGCCGGATTTGCCATATGAATGGAATCGACGCATCGACCGTAACATCATGATTATCGACACCGTGCTCACGGTGAAGCGCGATCATGCGAATAAGGTTTTGGTTTGGGCGACGAATGCGCAGACCGGGGAAGTTATGCCGGACGTGCAGATTAGCCTCGAAAACACAGCTACGCCATATAATGCGACCACAAATGAACAGGGTTTAGCTGAGTTCGCGAGTATCGATATCAACAATCTCGGCAAGGGTCCGATTGGTGTGATTGCAATCGGCGCCAGTCACTATGGTTATACTTCGCTCTCCTGGAACGACGGTATCGGTCCGTGGAATTATAATCTTACGCAGTCGTACACCAATCGCCTGAATAGTTATGTCGGCATGATTTATACCGACCGCAAAATCTATCGCCCGGAACAGAATGTGAAGTTCAAGGGCGTGATTCGCGCCGATTATGATGCCAAGTATGAAGTTCCGAAGATGACGGAAATTAGCGTCACGATTGAGAATTCCGTCGGCGAACGGGTTTTGGATACCAAACTCCCGATGTCGCGCTATGGAAGTTTTGACGGCGAGCTAGCGCTTGATTCATCGGCCAAACTTGGCGACTATCGCATCACCGTGATTCCAAGCGGCAATGATTCTTGGGAAAATCGAATCGTTGGCACGTTTACGGTGGCTGAGTTCCGTCGTCCGGATTTCAAGGTCACAGTTTTGCCTTCGAAAGATTCTGTGATCCAGAATTCACCACTGCTTGCGACGATTCGCGCTGATTATTACACCGGCGCTCCGCTCGGCGGGGGAAAAGTTTCCTACGCAATCACGACTCGCAGACTTGATATTCAACCGCTCGACGGCGAGTGGTTCAGTTTTTCGGACGACGAAAACTCTGATTGTTACTGGTATTGCAGTTCTGAAGGTGCTTTCGGAAACGTAATTTCCGGCACGCACGATTTGAATACCGACGGCGTTTACGCGCTTCCGGTTCCGACTTCGCTCAGCAACTTCAAGGGAAGCGCGGTCTTCACGATCGAGGCAAGTGTGGAAGATGTAAATCACCGTTTTGTCTCGAATCGTATCGAAGTTCCGGTTTATCGAGGTGAATTCGCTCTCGGTGTGCGCGCAAATTATGACGAAGGTTGGAATTCTTCAAACGCCAACTTCGATGTTGTAACGCTCACGAACGACGGTGCCGCGCGTGCCGGAGTTGCCGGTACCGCGAAATTGTATCGTCGAGTTTGGGCTAATGCCCGCAAGGAAAACGTCGACGGTTCGACCTTCTGGGATTCGACCACGAACGACACGTTTATTTCGCAAGCAACTTTCGTGACCGATGAAAAAGGTCGTACGACGGTCGGATTCATGCCGGAATTAGACGGTGAATACTATGTGGTCGTATCTTCGTTCGACAATCTCGGAAACGCTTTGAGCGCCCGAGCTTCGCGATACATTTATCGCGGTGGCGAGTCGACAATTCGGGTCACCGACGATCACATGATGAAGATTGTACAGAACAAGGCTGACTATAAAGTCGGCGACACAGCTTCGCTTGTGGTTCAGACGCCTTATGGTCCGACGAAAGCGCTCGTCACGGTTGAGCGTGAAACTATTCGCAGCTACTACGTGATCGACTTATCAAGCACGAGTAATGTGATTCAGATTCCGATTATCGAAAGCGCTGTGCCGAACATTTATGTTTCGGTTACGACGGTTAAGGGCGGTGACGCTGGCATTCCGGAGTTCCGCATGGGCTATGCCGATTTGCGCGTCGATACTTCCGGCAAAGTGCTTGATATCGGACTCACGACTGACAAAAAAGAATATAAACCTGGTGATACCGTGACGATTTCGGTTGACACGGTGCGCCGCGGAACCGGTCCGGTTAAGGCCGAAGTTTCGATTGCGGTCGTGGATGAACGCGTGGTTTCGCTCTTGGGCTCGGTCAACAAAAATATTCTCGGAGCCTTCTGGTTCCGACGTGAAATTGGAGTTGATACGGCACAGACTCTGACGCGTCTCATCAAGAAATTGTACGCGGTCGCCGGAGAAGGTGAGGGCGACGGCAAGGGTGGCGGAGATTCGGCGGTGCCGATTCGCGGAAACTTCCAGGACACGGCTTATTGGAATGCAAAAGTTGAAACCAATGCCGCGGGCCGCGCATCGATTAGCTTCAAGCTGCCGGATAATCTGACCGATTGGCAGATTCTTGCGATCGGAAACACGGAAAATACCGTCGTCGGTTCGGCTGAGACTTCAATCTCGACACGAAAACTTCTTACCGTTGAACCGTTGCTTCCGCGCTTCGTGCGCTACGGCGATACGGTGAAGCTCGGTGCTTCGGTTGAAAACGGTACCGGTGTCGGGAAGAATGTTGATGTGAAAATCAAAGCCGATGGTTTGAACCTGACCGAATCAGCAACGCGAACGGTTTGGGTCGCGCCGAAGACTCGTGTCGGCGTGACTTGGAATGTTAAGGTTCCGTACAATGTGAAAGAAGCGAAGATTACGGTGACCGGTATCGCGTCGGATTCAAACGATGGTTATGAAATGAAGATTCCGGTGCTCTCGTACTCGGTCGCAGAGATGGTGACGGCGTCGAATATTATGGAAAAGAGCGCCACGGAAACTATCGAGATTCCGGAAAATATCTTGGCTGAGCAGAGCACTCTGCGCGTCGCGGTTTCGCCGAATGTCGGCCAAGGACTCGCGAGTGGCGTCGATTATTTGCTCGCCTACGAATATGGCTGCGCTGAACAGACGACGAGCGCTGTCATGACCGGAACTATCTATGAAGAGCTCGCCAAGTTGAAATTCACCAAAGCCACGCCGGAGCAGATTGAATTTTCGAAAGCCAAAGTCAACGGTGGCATTCAAAAACTGCTCGCGATGCAGCGCGGTGACGGTGGCTTCGGATACTGGTCTGACTCGAAGAGGTCTTATCCGCACGTCTCAGCCTATGTGCTTTGGGGAATGTATGAGGCAAAACAGGCCGGGTTCACGGTTGATGATGGGGCGATGAATCGGTTGAGTGATTACCTCATGAACTATCTGGCCATGCCGGAATCAGGTCCTGAATATTATTGGTTGAGCTTGAATGAAAAGTCCCAAGTCATCTTCGTGCTTTCCGAAACCGGCCGGACTAAGCTTTCTGGCTATGCTGACGCGCTCTATGAAAAGCGCTCGCAGCTCGCGGACTTCGGCAAAGGATTCCTTGCGATGAGCTATGGCAATATCAATAGCCGATCGGACGCGAAGACCGCCGAACTCATGAAGGAAATCGAAAACAATATCGTCTACTTAGATGCGACGGCCGCCTATGTTCATGAAAACGAAGGTTACGGATATTTCATGAGCTCCGATTTGCGTTCGACTGCGATTACTTTGATGAGCTACTTGCGCCTTGAGCCTGGCCATGAAAATGCCGAGCGTCTGGTGCGCTGGATGATGCGCCAAAAGAACGACGGTTATTGGTCGACAACTCAGGAAACTTCGTTCGCGCTGCTTTCACTCATCGAATACGCGAAGAAAAATCCGATCGATACTGCAAAAGTTGATGTGAGCGTGTTCCTGGATAGCAAAATCAAGGATGTGATCACGCTTCCGGAAGGTGATATCTCAACGACTCAGGCCGTGACCTATAATCTTGGTGAGCTATTGAAAGGCGGCTCGACTCATCAGGTTGGCTTGGATAAAGACTCGCCGAAGCGATACTTCTACGACGTTTCGATGAAAGTCTATCGCCAGATTGAAGACATCAAGCCGTTCGAAAATGGCTTCACCGTGATTTCCGACTACTATGCAAAAGACGATGTCGACTTCAAAACGCCTTTGCGTGAAGTGAAACAGGGTGATGTGGTTCGGGTGCGTATGAAGTTGATTGTGCCGAAGCAAAGACAGTATGTGGCTTTCGAGCAACATCTGCCGGCTGGGTTGGAACCGATTGATTTCCAGCTTAAGACTTCGAACCAAGCCTTGAATCAGGATAGCGGCGGGGGAAATTATAATGAGATGGGTGGAAGCTATAATGATTACGGCAAAGGCGGAGTTGGTTCGAACTGCGCTTACGATTTATCAGGATATGAATCATGCTTAGACTCGAATTCGTGGGACTATCGTTATTGGTGGGAGAACGTCTGGAATCACACCGAAATTCGCGATGATCGCATGTTCCTCTTCGCGGATACGATTGAGCCTGGCATCTACGATTATACTTTCTTTGCGCAAGCGGTGACGGTCGGCGAATATCGAGTGCCGCCGGCTCGCGCTTATGAGATGTATGACCTGACCGCGAACGGTCACAATGAAGGACGCATCTTCCGGGTGAAATAACATTCGGGAACCAAAAAGCCGAGGCTTGACAAAGCCCCGGTTTTTTGTTTTACTTGCGCGCAGAAACACGGAAACAGAGGAGTGACACCATGACAAAGTATCGGCCGGACTTCGTGAGCATCATTGCGGGTGTTCAGAAGGTGCTGTCGCGCGAGGATGTCTATTTCATCGGATGTTCCATCAAGCGATTGCGCGAAGGAAAGGGGAATGACGACTTTGCAATCATCGATCCAATTCTCCACAATTTTCCGTACCTCTTGAAGCGCTTCGGTGTGAGCGAGGCGGACCGGAAAATCTGGAAGATTCGACACTGGGTTCGCGGGGCCAAGCAGGCGCTGCGCAGGTGGAAAAAGAATCGCGACGAGTTGGGTGTCTATATGCTTGAAACGTTTCTCGACGAGCATCTACCGCTCGAAGAGCTCAAAGTGACGCGTAGAGAGCTTCAGGCGATTGTGAAAGAGATGCAGTCGGTAAGTGTGAAGAAGACACTCGAAGGTTTGCGTGCCGGGGCGGTCTCCGTAGGTGTCAGTGTTTTCTTCGAGGAGCTTGAAGATTCCGGACTCACGCTTGCGGACGTTGGTTCGGATGAGAGCGAGATGAAGGCATTCGCGCTTCGCGAAGCTCTGGAATACGTGCGCCTGATTCGCGCCGAAGATGATTTCAGCTTTCCGTTCGGCGGTATCTTGGGGCTTCTCGAAACCAAACTCGTCACCTGGAGCGACTTCGGCATGACCGAGAAGGAATTCGATTCCCGCCACAGTGAACAGAACGCTGATGAGTCAACGCCTGGCAGCGCGAAGATTCGTGATTTTACGCACTGAGGTTTGGTCTCGTGCTTTACCCCGACTTTGAAGAGTCGGGTTTTTTTATGGCCAGATATTGACATATACGGGATTTTTTGCTTAATATGGTTTATTCTTAAGCTATATTATGAACATCCAGGACGAAATTCAGCGCAATAATTTGAAGGTTTATTTTTTGATGACGGTCTTGGTTGCCCTGCTTACCTCGGTCGGCGCCATGGTTTCTTATGTTTTCAATTGGGGCAATCTCGGCGTGCAGGTCTTCATAATTTTTTCGATGTTCATTAATGTCATCGCTTATTTTTTCTCCGACTCAATCGTTTTGAAGATGTCGCACGCCGTACCGATGATGCGCGAAGACGCTCCGGAGATTTATTCGATGATTCAGAATCTGACGCTTTGCGCGAATCTCCCGATGCCAAAGGTCTATCTACTTGAAGATCGAACCATGAACGCTTTCGCAACCGGACGCAATAAAAATCACTCGGCAATCGCGCTCACTCGCGGACTTCTTGAACATATGAGCCACGACGAAGTTGAAGGTGTGATTGCACACGAAGTTTCGCATATCAAAAACGGCGATATGCGTTTGATGACGATTGTGGCGGTGGTTGCCGGATTTATCACACTTGTTGCAGATGCTTATTGGCTCTCGACGCATGCGACCGGTGCCGAACGTCGTGACAGTTCCGGCATCCTCGGACTCATCGGAATTTTTCTTTCGGTTCTCGCGCCGATTACAGCTTTCTTCATTCAGCTTGCCGTTTCCCGCGGTCGTGAAACCAAGGCTGATCTTTCAGCCGCGGCCCTTACTCATAAACCGCTCTCACTAGCTTTGGCGCTTGAAAAAATCTCACGTGATGCACGTTTGCCGGAACATATCAGTTCGGCGACGGCTCATCTTTATCTTTCGTCTCCGGCACACGGAACTACGTTTATCGACCGCATGTTTTCGACTCATCCGCCGGTTGAAGAGCGCATTGCCTTACTTCGCGCCATAAAATAATTATATGAACGAACCTATTAAAATCGGATCAAAAACTGAAGTTGAGGCTACCTGTTTGCAGTGCGGAAAAGTCGGCATCGCGAGCGATTTCTTTACTTATCACGGGCAGAAAAAGGGCGAAGATTCTTATTTGTGTGCGACTTGTCGCGAGCAGGTAAAAGTTCAGCTTGAAGAAGAAGCGAAGTCGGTGAACATGTGGCGCGCTTTTGCATACGGCGCAGGCGCGGCGATTGTGAGTGGTGCGATTTGGTATGCATTCACGCTCGGTTCGAATATGGAATACGGAATTATCGCGATCGGCGTTGGATATCTGGTGGCTGTCGGAGTTTTTCACGGAGCCGGAAAAAAGCGCAGCCGCAAGTTGCAAATTCTTTCGGCATTGCTCGCACTCGTCGCGATTCTCGGCGCCAAGTTCGCGCTCTTCATGCATTTTGTGAATGAAGATATCCGCCTGAATCCCGGAGAATATAGCGAAGATATAGATATCTACTCTCCGCTCGGAATCGCTGTTACCGTGATTGCTTTCACGACGACGCTTGCCGATCCAATCGGTATTCTGATTATCGCATTTGGTGTTTACTTCGCATACAGCCACCTGAAACCGATTAAGATATAGAACTTCGGAGAATAAAAAAGACGGGGCCTGTAACGGCTCCGTCTTTTTGTGTTCGTCATTCCCGCGAAGGCGGTAATCCATTTGAAGACAACTGGATCCCTCGGCTTCGGGATGACAAAAAACTCTGATGGCACCAAGAAAAGCCTACTTCTTGCTCCAATTATCGAAAGCTTTCAGCACCTCTACCGGCATGGCGAAGACAATCGTATTTGATGCGTCTGAGCTAACATCGTTGATTGTGTTCAACGTGCGCAGGTGAAGCGCGCCTGGGGAAGTGGAAAGAATCGAAGCGGCTTTGGCTAAGTTCTCGGCAGCAATAACTTCGCCTTCGGAGCTAATGATGACGGCGCGCTTTTCGCGTTCAGCTTCGGCTTGTTTACCGATCGTGCGCTGAAGATTTTCCGGCAGCGCGATATCTTTCAAATCAACATTCATGACCTGGATACCCCAAGGTTCGGTCTGCGTGTCGATGATTTGCTTGATGCGGTCGGAGGCTTCATCGCGCTTTGAAAGCAATTCGTCGAGCGTGAATTCTCCGGCCACGTTTCGCATTGTGGTTTGGGCGAGCTGGAGAATCGAGTACATATAATTCTCGACGCTCAAGAATGCTTTACCCGCATCTAAAATCTGGAAAAAGATTACCGCGTTGATTTTGGCCGTGACATTATCGCGAGTGATTGTGTCTTGAAGAGGCAGGTCGATAGTTTTTACGCGAATATCGATTTTCGTCATGGCCTGAAAAATCGGAACCACGAGAGTCAATCCCGGCTGTGCGAGTCCGACGTATTTTCCGAGCGTGAACTTAACGCCGCGTTCATACTGATTAACCTGGCGAATGGAAGCCAGGATAATGAAAACCGCAATCCCGATCAGATAATACATAGGTGCTTGATTAGGCCGTAGGGTTTAGGCCGCGGGCCGTAGTTAGGCTGCCACCATTTCATGCTACTTGGGTGGAAAAGTCAAAATTAAAAGGACCGACATGCGCGAAGCGCGTCGGTCCTGGGCCGTCTCGTTCCCGCGGTCCTTTTAGGAGACGAGGGCGACGGTGTTGGGGTTGAGGGTGACTGTGTGGGCGGGCTTGATGGCGACGGGGCCACCACCCGTGCGGCGGCCTTCCGCGTCCTTCGCCCACTCGGCGACCATGGTGCCGTCGGCTCGCTTCAGCGGCACGCGCGCCTCGAGGTTCACGCTGAAGGTGCGGAACTCGGGGACTTCCTCTCCCTTCAGGAAGAAGGGGTTGTTGTAGGCGCGGAGGCGCCAGAAGGCTTCCTTGCAGATGGACTGGAAGTCCGCGAGAATCGCGGGCTTCACCTTCAGGAACTCGGGATGAAGCTCCACGAATTCCTTCGCGGCGAAGATGAACCTCACGGCGTGGTATCGCTTCCCGGGGTTG
>JBAXGH010000007.1:0-52848 GCA_037139515.1 bacterium | reverse complement strand
AGTATTCGGGGAATTACTCAAGATGAGTGGTGCACTAAATCATTGAACTGGCCAAGGCTCATTTTTGTGTATTATTTGAACCGGGATGGTAGGCCCAAGTCTTGGCCTGCAAGACAAATTCAAAAACTCCTCAATTAGAGGAGTTTTTGTTTTGAGCTTGGACGCGAGGGGAGTTGAACCCCAAGACCAAGATGGTAGGCCCAAGTCTTGCAACCTGTCGCGCCCAGGCCGTTTCTATTCTAATCATACCCGACTCAATCGATAGAAAGCGTAAAGAGTTGATTGTGAATAAAAACAAGCCGGGCGATTATCCGCTCGGCTTTCGTGGTTTTTCCAGGTCTTTTACGATCAAATCAAAGAGCTCGGCTTGGTCTTCGGGAAAAAGGAGCAGAAACCTTCTGGGTTTGAGCTTTCCTCGGCGCATTCTTTCGTCGAGGGTTTCGCGGTACATCGACTTCAGGGAGCGAAGAAGGCGCTCGTCGCTCATCGTAAGCAAGCTAAAATCTTCGTAGAAACTGTGGCTTGTGATGACGCGAATCAGTTGCCGGATCTTTTCGGCATAGGAATGCTTCTCGGCGCGCTTCATTCTGCGAATCTTGCGGTCTGGAGCATTGGCGATTGCGAGCGGTTCCATTTTTACCCCTTTGGCACGAGTTGTCCGGGGATAAGTTTAAATTCTTTGGAACGCGCTGTCGATTGTGAATAAAAAAAGAGCCGAGTCCTTGAGGCTCGGGGGTACTTTCGACTGGTGAATGTCAGGCCTTTGGCGGTTCGACTTCCTTGTAGAAGATGACGATGCAGTTGGAGATCTCGTCCGTTGAAAAAAGCCGTGCGACAATCTCGACCTTGCCGTGATTCTCGCGCAGCCAGGTGTTCACGGCGCCTTCCAGTTCAACGGTGTTTTTCGAGAACAGTTTCATTTTTTCCACGGTGCTCTCCTTCCTTCTGGTTATGCGCTCTATTTACCACAAAAAGATTGTATTGGTCAATGCTCTGCGCTGTGATTTGCCATATTTTAAGCCAAGTGATATTCTTCCGCCCGAGCTCATGAGTCGAATTTATAATAAAACGAGCAATAAAACTGAAAGGTAGGTGGGATTATGCTAGACGTCAAACGCCGTAAAACTGAGAGTTTTGAAAGCTTGCTCCGTCGG
The DNA here is from genome assembly GCA_037139515.1 of bacterium. Classification (GTDB taxonomy): domain Bacteria; phylum Patescibacteriota; class Patescibacteriia; order JBAXGH01; family JBAXGH01; genus JBAXGH01. The sequence goes on along the minus strand of JBAXGH010000007.1, from coordinate 51,694 downwards.
TTTACCCGCCGCGTGCAGGAATCTGGAACCGTTATTCAGACCAAAAAGAATCGTTTCCACAAAGATCAGTTGAACCATACCGAAGTTCGAAAGTCTGCTCTTCGCCGCAAAGAAATGCGTGAGAAGCGAGAATATTTGGAACGATCGGGTAAGCTCAAAGAGGAAGTGCGCGAACCTATCAAACGCTTCTAAACTTTTTCGAAGAGACACGAACTACTCGTGTCTTTTTGATACTCGGATGGGACTGATACGCGAGCGCTGATTTGGGCGTGTGTGCGGCGGCCAAAGATACGGCTGATTGGCCGGCGCACACACGACCCAAAGTCGCTCGCCTCGAGCCCTCCCTCAGTTGTCATCCTCGACGGCCGAGGGATCTTGAAATGCTTTTTGAAAAATGCAACTGCGTTGAAGATTCTGCTTGGAAAAGATAAAATGTTGGTCAGAAAAGACATCCCTAAGCTCTAATCTCTAAGCTCTACCCCATATGCCCATCTACACTCAGATTTCCGCCGACATGAAGACCGCCATGAAAGCCAAGGACGCCGACACGCTTCAGACTCTTCGCATGTTGAAATCCGCCATCGACATGAAAGCCATCGCGAAGGGCGGGGAACTCACCGAAGAAGAAAATCAGGCCGTGCTTCGGACTTATGTGAAACAACAGGAAGAAGGTCGCGAGAGTTTTGCGGCCGGCGGGCGCGCCGATATGGCGGAAAAAGCTACGGCCGAAATCGCGCTGGTCAAAAAATATCTGCCGACTGAAATGACCGAAGAAGAACTTGAAAAAATCATTAAAGCTAAGGTTTTGGAATTAAATGCGACGGCTAAAGATTTCGGAAAATTGATGGGTGCGGTCATGAAAGAAACTCAGGGGAGAGCCGACGGTGCAAAAGTCGGCGCCCTCATCAAAAAGATGGTACAATAAGGCCACACATCCGTAGCGAGCTTGTCCGCTATGAATAGGAGGTTTTTTAAATCCATTTCAACCATGAAAATTTTTAAGCTGCTTGCGGCCGTTTTTGTGTTTTTATTTGCGCTTCCGGCTAATGCCCAAATCAATGCCGGTCTTACGCAATTCGGTGCGCAAACCGCACTCGGTGATGGTGGTACGGGAGGTCTGATTGGTATTGTCTCAAACATCATAAATATTGCACTCGGGTTCATCGGAGTGCTTGTTTTGGTGTACATGCTTTACGGTGGATTCTTGTGGATGACGTCGGGTGGGGAGGATAAAAAGGTCACCAAGGCGAAACAGACGATTGTGAATGCTTTGATTGGTTTGGTGATTGTTTTGGCATCCTGGGGAATTACAACTTTCATCATCGGTATGCTTGTTGGTGCGACCGGCGGCGGAGGCGGTGGAGGCGGCAGCACACCGGGTCAGGTTGTTCCGACTTTCTCGGACACACTTGGCAGCGGAAGTTTGGAGAATCACTATCCGGCGCGCAAAGCAAAAGATATTCCACGAAACACGCAAATCGTGATTACTTTCCGCGACCCGATTAAGGTTGATTCGATCATCGAGGGTGCTGATGGGTTAAAAACCAGTTCTATAATTATCAATCCTTTGAATGGTCCGGTGGTTGGGGGCGGTGATGTTACGGTCACGGCTTCAGGCGGTGGGAAGACTTTTACGATTCGCCCGAAGGACGCAAAATGGTTCGGTAGTCCGACGGCGGTCACGACATACTTCGTTAAACTGACCGAAAATATTATTAAGGATGATGGATCACTCACCCCAGTGCCGGCATTTAGTCGCAACGGATATACTTGGGATTTTGACATCTCAACGGTGCTTGATGTTACGCCGCCAAAAGTATTGAGTGTTTCCCCTTTAAACGGTCAACTCAATGTCCCGATGAACGCGGTTATCACGGTCACTTTTGATGAGGCGATTGACCCTGGTTCGGGTACGACGGCTGGTGCTTTTGAGGTAATCGACACGCTGGGTGCGCGAACCGCAGTAGCTGGTACGGTGAAATATTCCAATGGTTATCGAACTTTGGAATTCGTGCCGTCTCGCGCTTGCGGCCTTTCGAGCTGCGGAACCACGGTTTATTGTTTGCCTGAAGGTGGCGATGGTACGGATCAAAATATCGAAGTGCGAATAAAGCCATCAACTTTGGATCCGAGACTCGGCGCTCCGACCGCGGCGACACCTCACGACGGCGTCACTGACATGGTTGGGAATTCTCTTGATGGAAACAAGAATGGGGTAGCCAATGGTCCGGCGACTGACTTGTATTCGTTCACTTTTTCAAGAGACAGCACAATTCGAACCAGTGCTCCACGAGTCATATCGGTCGAGCCGGCGTCTCTTGCGGATTCGGTGAACTATAATGCGGATATTAAGGTTACTTTTGAACCAGAAATGCAGCTATCTACGCTTCCCGGAAATATTTCTTTGGCCACCACCAATCCGGCGGGCATCAACTATTATTTGAGTTCGGTTGATATTATTAACAAGACCGAGCTTCTGCCGTTGCTTGAAAATAATACGGTGACCACTGTCGTCCACGACATCTTTGCGGAGGATAAATATTATCAGCCACAGTTGAAGAGCGGTATGCGGGATAGATATCAAAACTGTTTCGTCCCGATTTCCGCCCCTGACTTTGCAAGTCCGACCCCGGGAACCTGTCAGACAACAGATCTTTTACCATTCTGCTGTCCGAATGCTAGTGGCGTCATCGTGCCTAGGGCAGAAGACGGAACTACTCACGCCTGTCCAAACTTGCCATAAACCACTATGAAAAAGCTCCAAATAAATAGCCTAAAATACTTATTTCCAGCGGCGCTGCTTCTGATGCTATTCTTGGCGCTACCTGCATCGGCTCAGCTGAATGCTGGTTTGAGCTCTTTCGGAAATCAGACGGCGCTTGGTAGTGGAGGAGCTGGCGGACTCATGGGAATTATTTCGAATATTATCAATGTCGCCCTTGGCTTCATTGGTATTTTGGTTTTGGTCTATCTTTTGTACGGTGGTTTTACCTGGATGACTTCGGGTGGCGAAGAAAAGAAGGTTACGCAGGCGAAAAATATAATTTCGCGGTCGCTTATCGGAGTTGTGATTGTGCTTTCTTCTTGGGCAATTACAATGTTTGTGCTTCGGGCGATTGGAAATGCGACTGGTGCGGATATCGTTGGTTTAGGCAACACTCCTAAGGAAATAATAATTAGGCCACCTTGCTATGGCTCCGAATGTGGCTATGGCCCGGATGATTTCTATATTCTTCCGCCGTCGCGTAACGGCTTCAATCCAGCCGGCGGTACCACATCTCCGAATTCGCCGATTACTATCACGATGAACAGAGCGATTGATGCGACAACGCTCGCGGGAAACGTTCATGTTACGGTTGCCGGTGTTGATGTTGAAGTCGACAGAGCAGTAGTCGGATCAACTTTGACTCTGACCGCTAAAGCCGCGTGTACGACGGATGCTGATAGGAAATGTCTGCCGATGAATTCCACCATTACTGTTTCGGTAACGAGAACGGTGGTTAAATCAGTTGATGCTAAAGAACTCAAGTGTGGCGGAACCTTCCCTGATTGTACTTCGTCGTTTGCCACAAACGACATTGTTGATGTGGCCGCGCCGTCCGGATATTTCCTGGAACCGTATGACGGCAAAAACTTCGATAGTAGTGCCGGAGTTCTTCTTCGTGCCTCTGTTGGCGACGATGTGAGAATCGGTGATGTTACTTTCAGAATTGATACCACGGATCTTTCTCCGGTTGGACCGACCAGCTCGCCATATAATATTTTTACAGCCGCAACAAATTTTGTGCCGTCGGGCGGCGATGCTAATATTGGCAAGGTTTATAGCTTGAGCGCTGTTGTTGCGGATTCAGCTAGAAATTCTTCTAGTGTGAATAGCAGCCCAAAGCCGATGCATATTGTGGCGCGTCCGGCGCATTGTTTTAATAATGTTCTGAGCACGCCGGCAACCACGCCAGCCGGGCACGAAACAGATATCGATTGTGGAGGAGAGGCTCCGGATAATTGCGGATTCTGTAATGGCGCCGTGTGTGCTGTTAATACTGATTGCGCGTCCGGATCATGTATCGGTTTGAGATGTGTTCCTCAGCCACATATTGAAAGCTTCTCGGAAACTACCGGAGCGGTAGGGAATTACGTTACGATTCGCGGAACCGGGCTTGGAACGAACGGAGTTGTGACCTTCCTTGGGACCGCCGATGACGGAGTTGATGATAAACAAGCGAGTCTCGCCTGCGCGAATGCCTGGAGCAATAACGAAATTATAGTGATAGTGCCGGAGGGTGCCGTGTCCGGTCCGCTCATGGTTAAAACAAGTCTTGGTTTTTCGGCTACGACGACAGCTACGTTTACCGTTGATCCGGCCGCTAAAAAGCCTGGTCTATGTTGGCTTTCGAGCTGGGTTGGAAAGCCGGGGGATAAAATCATGGCTCACGGAAATGCTTTGGCTGATTCTGTTCAGGTTAAGATTGGATCGTTAACCGCAGTCTCGGAATATAAAGATACAAGCACGGTTAGCGTGACTATTCCTGGTTTGCCAGATGGTATTTATCGAAATACAAGCGCAGATGGTACCGAGGCAGCTGACTTGAACGGTATGCGCGTTAAAGTTGGTTCGGTAACTTCAAATACTTTGTCATTTCAGGTTTCGACTCCGCCACCGGTTGATAAGCCACTCATCACCGAAGTTGCACCTGTTTTGTCAGGTACCGCATCTGGCCCGGTGAATCAGTACGTTTCGATTTTCGGCAGCAATTTTGGAACTGCCGGAAAGGTTTGGTTTACGTCCGTCGACCGTACTCCGGCTGGTACTAACGATAAGCTCGGCAGTGTTGAATTTCCGGCTGCTTGCGGAACTTCTTTTTGGAAGCCGGAGTCGGTTATCGTAAAAGTCCCGAATCTGCCAATCGGGCAGTATAATGTTGCTATACAGCGCACGAGCGGGGAAGCAGCTTCTTCGAATGCGGTGCGATTTAATATCACGACCGGTGAGCCTTCGCCGGGAGTTTGTCGCACAGATCCTTCGTCTGGTCCGGTTGGAACTCCGGTCCAGTTTATCGGCGATAATTTTGGAACCTACGTAGCAGCGAATCGAAATACCGGTGCCGGCTTTGCTTCGCTCGCGGCGACTCTTTATGCTGATACCGCTTGGGATGGTGCAATTGATTTTGTAGATAACACTAGTGGAGAGGCAGCGAAGAAAGCTTTTGAGTCCAAGGTGGAAGAAAATATCGCTGGAGTTCTCGAAGACTCAATTCATGCTTCCAGGACAGTTAGAGTGTTAAAGATTCCAGATACAAATTCTACGATTAAGATTGCCAGCTGCGTGGTGACTTTCACGAATACTCCGGCAACTGATAAAGATTGTGTTGATAGTACGGCGCAGGTTATGCGTGGTGCTGGTTCGACGCTTGCGAGTATCGCGGTTGAACTTCGAGCGCTTAAAAATGTAAAAAACGGCACGAATACGATTTCCATGCAGGACTACGGAGCCTTCAATCTGACTCCGATGGGAACTTGGAATGTAAATAATGCTTCGCAGTTTACGGTGCCGACTACAGCGGTGAGCGGACCGGCAAAGCTTGTTGCCGGCGGTCGTTCATCAAATCCGACTTTCTTCCAGGTGGCGAATTGTCAGGCGAACCCGTCTTCCTGCAGCGCGTTTGGAGCTGGTTATCAATGCTGTGAAAATGGCAGCTGTTCAAATAGCGGTTGCGTCGTGACCTTGCCGGGCCACGGTTATGCCTGGAAATTCACAACCGGAAAAATTCCGCAGATTCCGCGTCTTGTAACTCAATGCAATACTTCAACGGGAACTCTGGCACCTTCACCATCACCGTCACTCACTCGAAGCGGTGGAAACCAGGTTTGCAAAAATGCAATTATTCGTGCTGAGTTTGATAAGAAACTAGCATCTGCTTCGGTAAGCGCGACTAATATCAAAGTTTGGAAGTGTGCTGACGAAACTTGTACTCCAGCAACAGCCACGTCGATCAGCGCAGAAACCAACGGTCTGGTTCTTGTTGGGGAAAATGGTTTTAAATTCATTCCGGCAGCAGAGTGGGATGCGGATGCGAATTATGTGGTTGAAGTAAAAACCGGACTCAGGGCCGCTGATGGACTTAACGGCGTTACGATTGGTGGAAACGCGGAAGCTGATACGGCCTGTAACCGTGGAACCGGCGCTAATCTTGTGAGTGATAACGCGTATTGTTGGAAGTTTAAGGCTGGAAATACGCATTGCGAACCTATGTCGCTCGCGATGACGCCTGGTGAACAGACAGCTTCGGAATTATATGTTGCTTCCACTCCGTTGCTTAATCGAGCTTCCGTAACCGCCGAAGCCGGCGCGGATTCTTCGCTTTGTCTTTTGATCGTTCCGCCGGCAGGCACGGCCTATTCTTGGACAAATGACAGTGATACTTTTATTGACTACCTCTCCACATATACGGTAACTGCGGAGCACAGGGAAAGCAGCACCGCTTATTACGGCGCGAGAAAGGAAACAGGTTCGATTCCCGCGTTTATCACCTCAACCATAACTCCACCGGGAGCTCCTTTGGGCGTCGGAACATCTAAATTGAATGTTCGTTTTGCGCGACCGAAAGTCACGCTCGTAGAACCGAATTGTAGCGATGCTTGTCCGGATGCTCAGCTTCGTGCGACCTTCAATACCGGCATGAAGACAAATTTGGGAATGCAACTCATGCTCTGTGCGGATGAAAAATGTTTGGCGGAAGAGCGCGTCGGCAATATCGCGAGTTTCACACCTGTTATCTCTAATGATGATAAAACCTTCTCGATAACTTCGAATGATTTAAGGGCGAATTCTTATTATCGCGTTTTGATTAAGGCGATGTCTGGGGTTTGCACCGACGGCTATGCTTGCAGCAAGGCCGAAGTTTCGCTGGCGGAAGAAGGAGCCAACTTCCAGATTGTCGGCGGGACCGATGCGGGCAAGTACTATTCTTGGATATTCCGGGTTCGCAACGAAGCATCAAAGTGCGTCGTAGCGAAGGTTGATATTGAGCCTGCCGAAGCTGCGGTTGAAAAAACCGGAAACGGAATCGTGAAATATACCGCCGTTCCGAGAACCAATCCGGATTCATGCTCCGCGAATGGTCAGGCTTTGAATGCTTGGGGAAAGGCTTGGACTTGGTCGATTGGGTCAACGGGACTTGCAGGTACCTTCATGAATCTTGCCGCACCTTCGGATACTTCGCTTGTCAAAACTGGATTAATGGTTAGCGGCAAATTCAGTAATGGCATTGCTCCTGGTTATAATGCGCAGTGTTTGAAGCGCGGTTCGGATGTTGTTTTGGGCGTGAGCGCCAGATGTGGAAATGGTGTTTGGGAAAAAGCGCTCGGCGAGGCTTGTGATGATCACAATGTCTTGGGAAGCGACGGATGTTCTGCTGGTTGCTTGATTGAACCTTTCACGGCTGATACTTGGACGCGAGGCGGAATCACTGGAAAATGCGGAGACGAGCGTATTCAGCGTGATGATATAACCGGTGTTGGTGAAGTTTGTGATGGTGGAGTCGGATGTTCTTCAACCTGTATTCTTACTGGAAACACAACCACCTGTGGCGCCGATAATGTCGTCGAGGCTGCGAAAGGTGAAGAATGCGCTGACGGAAACTCCGCAAATCGCGACGGATGTTCTTCGACCTGTCTTCTTGAGGGCAGTAAAAAGGATGTCTCGGTGTGTGGTGATGGCGAAATCACACTAGGAGAGGAATGCGATCTTTTGGCCATGACAAAAGATTCAATTAACTATACCGCGGCGCAAATCTGGGCTACCTGTAATCAGCAAACTTGTCTTTGGAAAGGTGTGATGGCTTGTCCGATGGTAGGTGCTCCGGCAATCTGCTGTGGCAATAATAATCGAAACCAACCAGGAAAGCAGTGTGATGATGGCAACTCGGTTTCTGGAGACGGCTGTTCTTCAACCTGTTTGCTTGAAGGTTCGAGCGCTTTCCATCAGTCTGTTTCCACGCCAAAAGTCCCGGCGCCTTCATTCTGTGGAGACGGGGTTACCGGTCCCGGTGAAGCTGAGGATTCCGATGTCGCCGGCGCTGGTGGTAGCTCATTTAATGATCCGACACAGTTCGTGACGCGTGTCGCGAGCCCGGCTTATCCTTTCAAAACCGATGTTCAGGCAACACTTTCGACCGTTCAGGGTAAGGGTACATATAAAGTTAGAATGCCGGGTGAAAGCGTTTGTGTGTTGCCTCAGGCGACTGCACCTTGTCCGGCTCCGGTTGGCACTTCGGCCTGCGTGACTGCCGGTGGCGCCTGTATGAGCACGACTGATGCCGGTCCGCGATGTGAAGCTCCGGCTATCGACTGTGTTAGATGTGCGAGTCAGGGCGGATCTTGTGTGAGTGTTACGCCGAAGCTCATCACTCAATGCGGAGTGAGCCCGGCCAGCGTACCTTCCCCGGCACCTTTGGTTGATAAACTTGGAAGCATCGCGACACCTCAAAGCTCGGCATGTAAGAATGGCGCTATAACCGGAAAGTTCAACGTTCCGATGAACGAAGCCGTACTTCGCGCGAATCTTTCAGTGTTTGATTGTGGAGCTGCCATTGGTGCTTGTCCTGTAAAAAGTCCGACAAATAAAATAACAATTCCGGCCGATAGAATTATCTTGACTCCGGCTGGTGGCGATGCGACCGCTTTCCATATCAATCCTCCGACCGACGGTTGGGATGCCAACAAGGTTTACATGGTTGTGATTGGAAGCGGAATTGTCAGCAAGGCCGGAGTTGCCCCGGCAGTTTTGGAGCCTTCTGGAGTAATTCAGCCGAATATTGATATTTGTAAAGATATAGCAGGTGTTAGTGCTGAAGCGGTCTACGCCTGTTGGCAGTTTAAAGTTGGTTCCGCTGGCTGCGGTCCGAATTCGGTTGGGCTCGAGCTTTCTCATGTGCCTCCGACAAAAGTGGCTACGCAAGTTAATGAAGTCATAAGTGTTCATGCTTCCGCGATTAACGAGCGTTGCACGGAGGTTACGGGTGTTGAATATACTTGGAATAGCTCAGCGGGAAACGTGGCAAACTTCCGATCAAGGCTTTTGGCTGTTCCGACAGCGCCTTCAACTGACGCTTCTCAAGAAATTCTCGCCAGAGCAACCGGAAGATCTTATATTCTTGCGATGGTAGTTGGATCTTCGGTTAATAGTGACAATGGACAGCCCACGGCACAAAATCCGATCGAGGTTTTACTGGCTCCCGACACCTGTCCGGTCGGGCAGGGAACCGTTCAGCCTCCGACGTCACCTAAGGTCTGTAAAGATCGTCCGGTTGCAAAATCGACCCCGATTAACATGGCCGGAGCTGGTGCGACTGATACTAATAATTTAGGCGTCGCTCGAAATCAAAAAGTTTCAATCAAGTTTGATCGCGAAATGGATGCTGCGACGCTTTTGCCGGCTGCGCCAGCCCCGGAAACTTTCACCCTGCAGTATGAAGGTGTTTGCGCGCGCGACCAGGGAACTGCTGGCATTACCGACCCAACGGTCGCGGGTACATCCTGGTGCGTTACCAAAGTTCCGGGAACAGTGGCTTTGACGCCGGTCTATGCGGAAACTGTGCCGGCAGCGGATCGTAAATATACCGGGATGGAATTCACGCCGAGTGGAAATGCATTCTTGAAGCCTCTTCGCTGGTATAAAATCATAGTTAGTAAGAGTGTCCAGTCAAAAGAGCATGTCATGCTTGGTGATACGCAAGACTTCGTGAGTTACTTCTTCACCGGTGCGAAGATTGCTCCGATGGTTGCGATTCAGATCAACGATTCCGAACAGGCGCATCCTGGTTTCTTCACCGACGCCAATCAGCCGAAAAGGATTTTCACGGCGGATGCTTTGGGCCAAATCAGCGCCCAGAGTGAATTGTTCCCGATTTTCCCAGTCGAAGGTCAATATTCATGGGATTGGGGAACTGTTGTTGGAACCACGGGAACGCAAGCTTGGAGCCCGGCTACAAAGATAGTCGGCGCGACAATCTCGCTTGGTACGAAAGTTACCGCGATTCAGAAGAGTGAAAAGAGCAAATCTCCTTCGGAAGCCGAGGTTGAGGCTTTGAATCCGACGGAATATAGTAATCAGAATATTATTACGGCGACGGCTACGATTAAAGCCACGCGTCCGGATAATGAATTCTTCCCGAATTACGGTCGCGCAATCGCACTCGAAGCTCAGAAGACTGGCAGCATGAATATCACAGTCTTTAACTGTAAGCATCCTTGGCCGACGGATTATTCTTTGTTCCCTTGGACGGAGCCGACTTCTGTAAATCCGGATGCCGCACCGAAGACGAACTTTTCGATGTTCTATTGCCGCGATACTGGCGCAGAAACCCTGCTCCCAAATCTTAATGTTACGACAGTTCCGAGCACCCCTTCGAGCAGAGCTTTGGGTATCTTGAGCGAATATTTGTTCGTGAATTCGAATACGGCATCGGCGGCTGGCCAGAGCACCTCACGCATGGCGACGCTTGCAACAACGACCGTTCCGCGGATTGTTGATTTTTATGGAAGAGCGACGTCCCCAGCTGAGAGCTTCTACATAATAGGCAATTCCTCGATATCGGGTCTTATAGCAGAACTTTCTGGCCCTAACGGAACTTATCGTCTGAATAAAAATTACGAACAGGGCGGTTTTGATTGGTATGGACCGGATACGTATTATGCCTTCTATTCAGTTCCGGCAAATATTGCGCTAGGAGAATATGCGGTTACATGGGTGACTCCGGGAGGCCAGCGTTCTAATGTGCTTTCGCGCAAAATATTGGTGGCGGTCAAGCCGACCCTGACCGGTTTTGTGCCTTCACAGGTCATGAAGGGTGCTGAGATGGTTATTACCGGAACGAACTTCATTGCAGTACCGTATCCTTACTTTAGTGTGTACGACAGCGTCGATAATACCTATGTGGATTCGGGTTTTGCTACTTATGTTGACCAAAGTCACATGAAAATCACGGTTCCGTTGCTCGCTAATGGTCAGTATCGAGCGACGTTGAACTTTGAAGGTCTGTATACAGATAATTTAGTCACGATGTTTACGGTTTCGGATAACGCTCCATCAGTTTCTGACATTTCCCCGAGTTTTGGATTAGCTGGAACGCCTATCGTGATCCGGGGTGCGAACTTTGTCGCTGGTAGTACAACTGTGACATTCTCCGGTGGAAAGTTAGCTGCCGCTATTGTGGTTAGCGATCCAAATACAATAACAGCGAAAGTCCCGGTCGATTTGCCTGATGGTGATTATACTTTCACTGTTACAACGCCAGCGGGATCTGCGACAAAAGAAGAAGCTAAGTTCAAGGTAACTAACATTGCTGCTGACGCTCCGGTTATTTCCGCGGTTTCGCCTCAGGCTGGTCTTGGTGGACAAGAGATAACGCTCTCCGGTTCGCATTTTACGGCGGGGGATAATACTGTGATCATGCTCGGGCCAAATGGAGTGCGAGCTGAGTTTCCTGGCATTTTAAGCGCTGCGGGATCAGGTAGACTTGTTTTCAGGGCTCACGAGTTGCCGGTTAAAGCTACCTATAAGTTCCGGGTTTTGAATGCGAACGGAATGTCCGCCGTCTCAGGTGTCTCGTTCACCGTAGCTACTCCGGAAATTGAAGCTCCGACGAAAGTCGATGCCCCAACCGGAGACGTCATCGGTATCCGCGTGATGTCGAATCCTTTGCATTTGAGTCCGATGGATTGGTATCTCACGAAAGGCTATACCGGTTCGCCGGCTCCGATCAAAATTGACGGATACGAGGGCATTATCGATGGCCGTACGATGTATGTCGCGGCTGCCAATTTGGACGGCGCGAATCTGTATACGAATATCTTTATTATTTCGTCGAATGAAGGTGCGCGCGCCGATTTGGTGCAGATTTTCAATCAGCTCAAGAATACGTTGAAATACAATACCAATCTTGAGAATACCGCCGGGAATATCAATATGTGCGTGACCGGTGCGATTTCGACTACGCTTGCGATAAGCGGAAATCAACCAATTCCGTGCTTGTCCGACGATACCTGTGCGGATAAAGTTGCCGGCGCGGTCTGTGCCTCGCAAAAATCCAAAATTGCTCGCGATGTGAAGCGCTTGGCCGACTTCCGGTCTTTGAGCTACGCGATTGGCAATGTCTATCAAGAAAGACACGCGGTGCCGAAGCTTTCGGCGGGTTCATATCTGCCGTCGGTTTCGACTTCGATTTGGCCATCGTGGGATAAGATTTTCAGCGAATCGGTGGGCATCGCGCCTCCGGTTGATCCTTTGAATCGGGTGATTTCATGTAGCAATAGAGTGTGTGCGCATAGCCTTACAACTTCTTGTACGGCAGATGCGGGTTGCGCACCTTATACTACCGGCGCCGTTACTCACGCGGATACTTGTGTGGAACTGGGGGCTTGTGCTTACAGCGGCTTGAATTGTACGACTGAATTAGGATGTGCATCTTATACTACCGGCAGCGGTGAGAGTACTGTTACGCACACGGATTCATGCTTGGCGGTTTATGACTCGAAGACCTGCTGGAGCGCGAATAAGCAGCAGTTCAAATGTGCGACGGATTCAAGAATATATTCTTATCAGGGTTCTGCGTCGGGTGGGGCTAAGTTTGGGATGAAATTTGAGGCTTTGAACGTCGCACCTCCCGCGGTCACCGTGAACTTGTCGCCGGCTAGCATCGGTGTGTGCGAAAAAGATTCTTTGCGAGCAGGGGAGCCTTGCGAACGATTAATTCCGGCTGTCAATAACGATGTGGACCATGACGCAAAATGCGGAATTAACCCGCTGACCACTGCTGATGAAGCTCATAAAAAGTATTATCTCTGCGTTGATGCTTCGGTTCTGACCTCGAGCGCGCCGTTGGTTTTGAACTCGAGTGGTATTTGTAGCACGATTCCGCTCGGTGCCGAATCTTCAATCTGCGGAGACGGGGTGATTTCTGGAACGGAAACATGTGAAATCGGGCAGACGAGCTCAGTTGATTGCACGGTCGTCACCGTTAATGGCAAAAAAGCGCAAAGGTGTAATTCAACTTGTTCAGCTTACGAAGATGTTCCTCCGGGGATTTGTGTCATAAGTAACTGTGGTGACGGAAAAGTGAACTCGGCTGGTAATTATTGTACGGGAAGTAACAGCGTAAGTTGTGTAAGTACTGCGCAGTGTCAAGCTATTAATGCAAGCTCTACTTGCTCTTCGGTGCTTGAAGCCTGCGACGATGGGAGGGAGAACAACGGCAAGTACGGATATTGTAATAAATTCTGCAATGGATATAGCACGGCGCGATGCGGAAATGGCGCGGTTGATCCCGGGGAGCAGTGCGATTATAAAGTTGGGAACGTTGTAAACAATGGCATCTATAACGCGGTTACTAATGGCGGACTGTATCCTATCGGCTGTTCCGCCCAGTGCACGTTCGGCACGCCTCGTTGCGGTGATAAGATTCGTCAGGTAGGGCAAGAGGCTTGTGAGGTTGGAGAAGTGAAGGTGAATTCGACTGCTTGCGATACTTTTGTGCCGCCTGGTGGTACGGCCGGAAAAGATAGTTCCGGCAGGAAGCTGGTAGGGAAGGCAGTCTGTGTCGATGCGGCGTTTGCAAATATTGCTTCGCAAGCTGCCTGTCATTGGCCAAATACCGCAACCGATTTAGCGAATGCAATTATTAAGGTTGATGAAGTTGCGTATAAATGTTCAGCTCTCGGTTCCTGTGGTGATGGCACCAAAGACATCGGCGAAGAATGTGACGACGGCAATACCGAGGATGGTGATGCCTGTACCAGCACGTGTAAAATCAATGTCTGTGGTGATGGTTTGATTAATGTCGGAGTCGAAGAATGCGATGACGCCGAAAGAAATAACGCCACTTGTGATGCGCCATACGGCGGCGTCTGTAATTTCTGTACCAATAGATGCAAGTTGCGTACGATTTCCGGAGGAGTTTGTGGAAATAATCGTCAGGAGACCGTAGAAAAGTGCGATGGGAATGATTATGGCGGGAAGGTTTGTATCGGGGGCGAAGTGCCCGGTTCTTCGTGTAGCAGAGATGCTGATTGTGGTACCGGAGCCGGAGTTGTTTGTAGCGCGATGTATTGTTTGAATGGGTTGCATTGCACGGCTTATAAGGAAGCTGCTGATCAAAGTGATTGGAATGCGGACAAAATCGCGAGGTTTGATCCAAGTACGAGAATCGCTGAATGGTATCAGCCAAATGTTGACTGGGTTAATATCGATGGTCACTCAGATGCAGGAGATCCAGGCGCAGGAGTTCCGCGCGGGCCTAATTATCACGCTCCGCCTCCGGAGCCGTTTCAGCAGGATACGTGGGACTGGTTTTCCGTTAGATGTGAAGGCTTTATTACCCCGAAGTATTCAGAAACATACACATTCAAAATCACCGATCCCAACGATTATGCGAGATTATATCTGAATGGAAAAAATCTTGTCGAAGTATGGGTTGGAGGAAACAATGTAGGAACATTCAGTGGAAGCGCTGCGCTTGTAGCTGGAAGGCGTTATCCGATTAAGATTGAGCATGTTGATGATAGCGATTTTGAAAGCTTGCATCTGAAATGGCAGAGCCTTACTCAGGCCGAAGAAATCATTCCTCCTAGCGCTTTCTCGTATGCGCCATCAGTTTCTGGGGCAACCTTGAGTTGCACGATAAAAGATGCAGATGGAGCTCAGACTCAAACGGGCACAAACGCGCCGCAGGCCAAAGGAATTTGTCTCGGTGGTTCTCGGCCGGATGGGACATTGTGTTCGAGAAACTGTGATTGTAATACCGGCACTGGTACCTGCCCGATTGGTAATGGAGTTTGTTCTTATGTGTTCGGAAAATGCTCCGCCGGAACACATATGGGATGTTCAAATAATCGTGCTAAGTTCTGCACGGTTGTGACAAAGGACAGAGATTGTGGTGGAACGACAAATACCTGTATCTCGGTCTCTGATGTTGGAATCTCGTGCAATAGTGATGCTTCATGTAACACAGGGGGAAGCTGCGCTCGCGGTATCTGTAATGGCGGAAAAGATAATGGAAAGGTGTGTTCGATTACAGCCACCTGCGCTCAGGGCGGCACGTGTACCTATCCGAAATGCGGCCTTACTTGTAGCGCATATTGTCCGACCGAATTCAAGACGACCGACTTGGCATTCAAGGTGATTTCACCTTCCTCTAAGTGTGTTGCTGGTCATCGAAATAACGTCGGAGGTTTGTGCATGGAGGACGCGATTTGCAGCAAAACTGGGTGTGGTTCGCAACAAGATTGCGTGGGTGGAACGACGTGTGAGAGCGGCAAGTGTATATACAAAAAAGATACAGGTAATGCCGGCAAATATTTGGATGCGTCTAATGTTTCTTTACCGTGTCCTGGTTTCATAAATCCGGATGGTACATGCACGCTTTGCGCGCCGGCGAATACTTCGACACAAACTGCGACTCTTGGGAGCTTTCCTGTATTAGAAGGTGGCAGGTGTGATCTATCCGCTACTCCGCATGTTTGTGCTGGTGGCATCTTTAGTGATTCAAGCGTTGCTTCTGCATGTGTAAATGATGCTGACTGTGGCCTTTGTGATAAGGCGCATAATCTATGTCGTGGTGGAATATATAAAAAAGACAATCTAGAGCGCGCCTGTACCCTGGATGCTGATTGTATAGATACACCAGATCGTGCCTGGCTCGATATACCACAATGTAAGGTTATCCAAAATCTTAGGATGTCAGTTGATGGAACGAGAATGTCAAAAACACCTTCATTGTGGGTAGTTTTAATCACAGATATGTCGGAAACGATGTACTCGTCTAGCGGATATAACGAAGGCGGGCCTTATGCTCCGAGCGAGTGTGATCCGGATGCAGACAGAGATACCCGTCTGAAATGTGCAGTGAATAATTTGCTCGGAAAAACAGCAGCTGATGTGTCTGCGATTGATGATATTCTGTCTTACGATGCTAGCTCTGCAAATATTGCCCTGGTAAATTTTGGTACAGGAGACTGGTTTCCGCCGCCTTCTGTACATGTCACAAGCACTCCATTGGCATCCTTTGGACAATCGGTACCCACAAATACGGCTGCGTATTCCTATACCAATATCACCGAGGGCGACTATAATAATGCCCAGGTGTTTACGTTGTACAGAAACAGTTTAGCGGATGGAAATCAGTATTTCATGAAACAAGATGATGCAACGAACATAAAAGGCATTAATAGAACCGTCTATAATTCAAGACCTTCCTTGAACAATAATTGGTTTGGCGGATGTCCAACCGATGCGTTTAAGCTCGCCGGAAAACTCTTAGAAGGAAAACGTGGTCGACGAGTTGTGATCACGCTTACTGACGCCTGTTATGGCAATGATGGGACGAGTAATAGTGCAACTAATCCTGAATTCAACAACGCTAAGGAATTAAAATCGGCAGGCATAGATATGTATGCTGTTTCTTATGGACTAGAAAGTCAGGCATGGCAGCTGAAGAGCTGGTCTTCTGATTGTGCATATGACTCGTCGTTCACATTCGCTGATAGTAAACTCGCGATGTCGGGCGCGAATGGAAAATGTTCAAATTCCAAGTTCTTTTATCAGGTCAGTGCAACTCAGGACGTTAAAAACATCTATAAGCAAATCATTGCCTCTGTAACTGCTGTGAAGGCTACTGCTGGTGCGGGGGATACCGCGACCATCGGTGCCATGCCACCTGGCTTTGACCGTTTAATGGGATCAGAAAATTTGAAATGTTCTACGAGCGCTCATACGATTCTACCGTTCGGAATTTCCTTTGCTGGCTACGGTAGCGTTAGTCTCTCAAACCCGAAGGCTGAGTATTGTCCCGTCCAGTGATGGTATAATGGCTGGGAATAAAAAATCAAAAAAACAATAAATCAAAAAATCATCATGAAACAAAATAGATCAGACAGGATGTCGCCCTTGATTTCTTGATTCCTGATTTATTGATTTCTTGAACCCATATGTTTGACGATCCAAAACCATCAACTCCGCCAGTAGCGCCGGCCTCGACTCCGGCTCCGGTTCGCGCCGCGACTCCGCCGGCTCCGCCAAAACCAGTTGCGCCTCCGATGCAAGCTGCGTCTTCGCCGGCGGCTCCACCTGTACCAGCTGCGGGGGTTGTTGATATTTTTGAGAGCGTCAAAACCTCGAGCATGCCGAAGTCTGGGGCGGCATCACCACCGGCTCCGGCTGCGAACATGCCGGCGCCGATGAAGCCGATTGGTATTTCTATGGCGCCGAGCTCAAACGCGGGGATGGCCCTAAAAGTTGTCGGAATTTTTGTTGCTGTCGTGGCTCTTGCTGGTGGTACGGTCTACTTTTTGGCATCGAAAAACAAAACTGCGAATGAAAACATGCCTCCGGTTGTGCCTCCGACGGAATTGTTAAAGACACCGGAAGTTCCCGCGGTTCCGCCAGCACCGGTTGTGGTTCCTGAACCGGTTCCAGAGGCTACTCCTGATGTTCCTGGCTTGGTTCCTCCGCTTGTTGCACCTCCAGTCGTCGTCGCGCCCAAGGATTCTGATGGTGATGGTTTGATTGATGATTTGGAACGCGTTTCCGGCACTGATCCGACCAGCAAAGACACCGATGGCGACGGCTTAACCGACTACGATGAAATCAAAAAGTACGGTACGAATCCGCTCAAGGCCGATACTGATGCTGACGGCTTGAAAGACGGCGAAGAGATCTTTGTTTATAAGACTAATCCGCTCAAGGCTGATACTGATGGCGATACTTTCCTCGACGGCGTTGAAGTCAAGAATGGTTATAATCCAAATGGTTCGGGAAAGTTGACGCCTGAAATGTTGATTGAGATTGAAGCAGGGAAATCAGCGCTCGAAGCTTTGATTACGGTTCCGGCACCAGTTCCGGTTCCAGCCGTGGTTCCGGTCGCGCAGTGCTACAAAGAAGGCGAAGCGCTCGGCGCCGTTGTGCCTGAAAATTTGAACCGAGTTTGTTGCGAGGGATTGGTCGCGGTGATTCCGGAAGGCTTGGTCGGCACTATGGGTACCTGCCAAAAACCGGCAGCTTCGGCGCCCGCCATAGTTCCGGCTCCAGTTACTGCTCCAGCAGCTCCAGCCCCGGTCGTTGTTCCTTAGTTATTGAACTTCTCACCTTGTTGTCATCCTCGACGGCCGAGGGATCTTGAAGTGTTAAGTCCCTTGTTTATCATCAGAGTTTTCAATGTTTGTCCATCCTACACGTCATCCTCGAACCCCGGTCAGCAGAACCGGGGTATCGAGGACCCATGGGGTTAGTCATGGGTCCTCGATAAAGTCTGCTGATTTTTCGAGGATGACGTGGGGTAAAAAACTCCTCCTTTAAATAAATCCCATGCCAGATAACGAGATTCAAAAACCGGCGAATGCCCCCACGGCTCCAAAAATAGAGCCCGCGGAAACCATGATCCACACGATGTCGAAAGAATATCGTGGGGGAGCGGCGCCGGCGGTACTTCGGAAAACTACGACTACTCCAGTCGTAGCGATTCCGGTTGCGCAGCCGAAACCAGTACCAAAACCGGTCCCGGCTCCATCACCGTCTGTAAAGCCGCTTCAAGCCGGAGCTGCTCGCGCGGAAAAAAACCTTATTCCGTATGTGGTTCTAAGTTTGGGAGTGTTTCTAATGCTGATTTCCGGCATCGTGATTTACGTTGCCTACGGACAGATGCAAAAATCCAAGACGGAAGTCGCGATTGTGCCTCCGCCAGTTCCGGAACCAGCTCCGCTTCCGCCCGTGACTCCGCCGGTTGCCGTACCTGCGCCTGTTCCGGTTCCTGAACCGCCGAAAAAACCCGGTCCGGGAGTTGATTCTGATTCCGATGGACTTACCGATGTGGAAGAGCTTCGTTTGTACAACACTTTGATTTACACGCCGGATACTGACGGCGATTCTTTCCTCGACGGCAACGAAGTTTTTCATCTGTACGATCCACTGAAAGTAGATTTTGCCAGAATAATCGATAGCGGATTCGTCAAGCTTTATACACAGCCGCTTTCTAAGTATAAAGTTTTTGTGCCGGCTTCTTTCGTTGCGAACGAAGACACGAACGGTCTTCTGACTACTTGGAGCATTCCGAGCGGGGAAAATATCAGCGTCACAGCGTATCCGAATTTCGAAAAAACACCTTTGCGAGATTGGTTTGCGGCCCAGTTCCCGGCGCGCGCATCAGAAACGATGACGGCTTTTACGAGCAAAAGTGGTACGGTCGGGATTCAAAGCGAAAGCCGGTTGGAAACTTTCCTTGAAGGCAACGGCATGATTTATAAGATTGAGTATTCTCTCGGGTCCGCGAAGGCGATTGAGTATCGCCAAACCTACGCGATGATGCTAAATTCTTTTGTGGCGGAGTGATGGAGGTGAGGCCGTAGGCCGTAGAGCGTAGGGCGTAGTACTTCACTACGGCCTGTGGCCTACGCCCTACGGCCTAAAAAAACCATGTTTTTCGACATCAACTGGGCGAATGCGCGGACGCTGAAATTCTCCGAGAGCTTCTTAAGAGCTCTCGAGCTTTTACTTATCCGAAATGTTCCCGGAGCCAAAGGAAAACACGTCAGTGTCTCTTTCGTCTCGGCACAGAAAATTAAAAATCTTAACCGGATTTATCGCAAAAAAAATCGTCCAACTGACGTGCTTTCTTTTGCGGCTCTTGAAGGCGAGCGTTTTCCTGGAGACGCGAATTTTGCTGGTGACGTGGTCATTTGCTTAGCCTATGTTCGAGCCAGCGCCAAAAAACAGAAGGTTGATTTTTCAGAGGAAGTCGTACGCATGTTTGTGCATGGAGCGATGCACTGTCTAGGTTATGATCACATGAAGCCGGAGGACGAAAAACGTATGTTTCCGTTGCAGGAAAAAATAATCACTGAAGCGATGAAAAAATATGCTCCGTGAACCTTCATTTTTTTCATCACTCGCATGTGCCGCCTCCGGACTCAAAGAAATGGTCCGGACCGAAAGAAATTTTAGAATTCACTTAATCGCGACATGTTTTGCGATTATTTTTGGATTTGAGCTAAAAATCTCGCGGCTTGAATGGTTATTTATATTTATTGCTGTCGCGACGGTTTTGATTTTGGAAACCCTAAATGCGGTTGTGGAAAGAATGATTGATTTGGTGAAACCGCGTCTTCATCCGATAGTTCACGATATCAAAGATATGATGGCGGGTGCGGTTTTGCTCGCTGCAACCGCATCGGTAGTCGTCGGCGGTGTGATTTTTCTTCCGCGCATTATCACTGTTTTGGTCACATACGGTATAATGTACGATATCATATAGCTATGAGTGACGAAATTCTCGTAGGCATAGATTTGGGAACGAATATGATTCGGGTCGCAGTCGGCAAAACCGATGAAAGCGCGCCCGGTTCTTTGCGTATCCTGGCCTGCGTGGAAGAGCCTTCAGAGGGCATTTCAAAGGGTTCTATCGTTGGAATTGAAAATGCTATTTCGAGCGTTTCGCGGGCACTTGAGGCGGCTGAACGCATGGCTGGAGCTCCGCTTGAACGCGCTTGGATTGGTATCACCGAGCCGCATATTATCAGCGAAACTTCGCGCGGCGTTGTTGGTGTTTCGCGTTCCGACGGCGAAATTCATTCCGAAGATTTAGACCGTGCCGTCGAGGCCTCAAAAACCGTGCGCGCGCCATCGAATTATCAAATTTTACATGTTTTGCCGAAAGCTTTTACGGTTGACGGTCAAACCGGTATCAAAGATCCGATTGGTATGACCGGAATTCGTCTTGAAGTAGAGGCGAATATCATTCAAGCGCTTTCGGCCAGTCTTAAAAATGTTTCCAAATGTATTTATCGAACCGGTGTTGAAATAAACGATATTATCGTCGGGGTTCTGGCGTCCGCGCTTGCGGTTTTGAACCAGCGCCAGAAAGAACTTGGCGTCGTGCTCATCAATATCGGCGGGGCGACGACGAGTATGGTGGTGATGGAAGAAGGTGAAGTCTTGCACTTGGCTGTAATTCCAATCGGCTCCGAACACATCACAAACGACCTTGCGATTGGACTTCGAACTTCAATTGATGTGGCGGATAGGGTCAAGCGTGAGATCGGAAACGCGGTACCGGATTCTGTTTCGAAGCGTGATGAAATTGACCTTGCGGAATACGGCTCACTCACATCAGAAATCGTTTCAAAGCGCTTCGTGGCGGATGTGATTCAGGCGCGCGTTCAAGAAATTTTTGAAAAAGTCGTGAATGAGTTAAAAAAAATCAGGCGAGATGGGATGCTGCCGGCGGGCGCGGTGCTCACGGGCGGCGGTTCAAAGCTCGCGGGAATTGTGGAAGCTGCCAAAACTGAGCTCCGACTCCCGGCGGCGATAGGCGAGACTCACGGCATCGTGAGCGCCACGGATACAGCGACGGATCCATCTTTTTCAACCGCGATTGGTCTGCTCAAGTGGGGACTCGAGATGTCCGGCGACGGAGGTGAGAATCGCTCGATGTTTAGCGGCGTTAAGAAGGTCGGAAAGATGTTCGGTGGAATCGGGAAATGGTTTAAGGGACTGATGCCGTAGGGGCGGGGAACTAATAAATCAAGAAAACAATAAATCAATAAATCAAAAAACCCGAAAACAAAAAAAACATTAACGCCATTTTCATGAATCCTTATCAGGAGCGGTTGCGGGGACTACTAGATCAGTTCGTCGATTTCTGCTACCAGGCTTCGCTCAAGTTCCCGTCAGATGAGCGCTTTGGCGCTACTTCGCAAATCCGTCGCGCATCTTTATCAGTACCTCTGAATTATATCGAGGGATATGCTCGGAGAAAGCCAAAATCAAGATTAAACTTTTTAGAAATTTCGTACGGTTCATTGCAAGAATCAAAATATCTGCTGAATTTCTCATTACGACATGGCTGGGTGTCTGGAAAGGAGTTGAAGGTGGGAATGATAATCGCGGAAGAATCAGGCGCTATGATGTGGAAAGAAATAGAAAATTTGAGCGCCGCTGTGGACGATGGTGAAAGCGGAAAATCCCCTTGATTTCTCGATTTATTGATTTATTGATTTTTTTGACCTTGACGCCGTCATCTGTGAGCGTAAAATATATAGATACAAAAAGCTCGTTCACCGTTACATCGCTATGGCTGAAGTTAAACCAGAAATAGAAACATTTGCAAAAATCCGCGTCGTTGGCGTCGGTGGTTCTGGTAATAGTGCCGTAAACCGCATGATCCGTTCAAAGATCCGCGGTGTTGATTTTATTGCGGTAAACACTGATCTTCAGGCGCTTCATCACGCTTTGGCGCCGAAAAAGATTCATATTGGTAAGGCTTTAACCAAAGGTTTGGGCGCCGGCATGAATCCGGATATCGGCCGACAGTCTGCCGAAGAAAATCAAAGCGAAATTCGCGAATCTTTGCTGGGTTCAGACATGGTTTTTGTGACTTGCGGTCTTGGTGGCGGTACCGGCACGGGTGCAGCTCCGGTCGTGGCGCGAATTGCCCGCGAACTTGGTGCGCTGACCGTAGCTATCGTAACCAAGCCGTTTTATTTTGAAGGTTCACAGCGCCGTTCTCTTGCCGAGAATGGTTTTGATGCTTTAGTTGACCAGGTTGATACGGTTGTGACGATTCCAAATGATCGAGTTTTGCAGATTATCGAGAAAAAGACTTCAATGCTCGACGCTTTTCAGATTGTTGATGATATTTTGCGTCAGGCGGTGCAGGGGATTTCTGAACTTATCACGATTCCTGGTTTGATTAACGTCGACTTCGCCGATGTTCGTGCGATTATGTCGGATGCCGGTTCGGCGCTGATGGGCATTGGTACCGCAAAAGGTGAAGATCGCGCTATTCTTGCTGCCAAGGCCGCGATTTCTTCGCCATTACTTGAACTTTCCATTGAAGGCGCCCGCGGTATTTTGTTTACCGTGACCGGAAACTCGAACATGGGCATGATGGAAGTTTCGGAAGCCGCCAAGATTATTACAAGCCAAGCCGATCCGGATGCAAAAATCATTTTTGGTACGAATATCGATGATTCGATGGATGACACCATCAAGATTACGGTCGTTGCGACCGGTTTTGACGACAAAATTCGTCGGGCGAGCGCTGTGCGACCTCAAGCTTCGGTTGCGCGTCAGCAGGGAACCGTCGCCGGCAATGCTTTCGTGAAAGAGCCGGTGCGTGATTTGATGAAAGATGCTCTTACGGTTCGTGTTCGAGCCGACGAAGAAATGCCGCCTCCAAAACCTCCGGCCACACCAAAACCGATTCAGACCATGGCTGAAGCGATGATTGAAGCGGAAATTATTCCGGAAGAAAAAACCATACCGGTTATCCAGGTACAGGTTCAGGCTCCAGCCCCGGTTCCGACTCCGGTACAGCAGCCTGTAATGACGAGCCGAATGCCGCCAGAACGCGTGCCTGTAAGACCGATCGTTAAAGCCGAAGAACCGATTGTTGATGACGAAGAAAATTTAGAGATTCCGACTTTTTTGCGGAAAAAAATGTTGTAGGGGAAAAGTTGTAAGTGGTAAGTGAAAAAGTAATAAGTGCAAAATTGTTAAACCTGTCTACTTACCACTTATTTACTTACCACTTACTACTACCCCATGCGCTGCCCGGTTTGCAATTATAAAGATACTAAAGTTGTCGACACTCGGATTCAATCCGAGGGTCTTTCGATTCGCCGCCGCCGTGAATGCGAAAAATGCGGTTATCGTTTTTCAACCGTGGAAGAGGTCGAATTATTGGATATAACGGTAGTTAAAAGAGATGGAGGTCGACAAACGTATGATAGAGAGAAGATTGTCTCTGGGCTTAAGAAAGCTCTTGAGAAGCGATCTTACACGGAGGACGATTTTCACGCTTTAATCGGCGCAATCGAGCGTGAGATTCAAAAAATGCGGAGCCGCGAGGTTAAAAGTAGTGATATCGGCGAAATTATCATGGAGCGACTTAAGCGCTTCGATACCGTCGCCTATATCCGTTTCGCTTCCGTCTATCGCCAGTTCGAAGATGTCAAAACTTTCGAAGCGGAGTTGCGGTTATTACTCAATAAATCAACAAATCAAAAAATTAAAAAATCAAGAAAGCGGAAAAAACTAAGGCGTCATTGATTTCGTGCTTTATTGATTTCTTGATTTTTTCCCCCACCCCATATGAAACGCTTTGTTATCGGAACAACCATGCTCGGAATTTTCGTGGTCGGATCGATTGGCGGCGGCATCGTTGGCGCCGGCATTGCCGTTAAACAGATGAAGCCAGTTTTGGATTTGGGCGGAAATCAAAAAAATCCTGGTGAGCAGTCGGTGATTCCGGTCGAAAGCGCTAAGACGATTGCGCGCGCCGAAGAATCGGCAGCTATTTCGGTCGCAAAAAGCGCCGGACCTTCGGTTGTAAGCATTTCTATTTCAAAAGATATCTCGCTTATCAGACAAAGTAACCCTTTTGATAGCTTTGATCAGTTTTTCAACTTCGGCATACCGAAGATTGTGCCTAAAGTTAACCCTAAGTCAGAGCCCGACGCACCAGCCGAAACTCAAAAACAAAAAATCGGCGGCGGTACCGGTTTTGTAGTCACTTCCGACGGTATTATCGTCACGAATAAGCATGTCGCGGCCGATGATAATGCTGATTATACGGTCACAACTTCAGATGGACACGAATATCCGGCAAAAATCCTGGCGCGTGACCCGGTTGTAGACGTAGCGATTTTAAAAATAGATGCCAAGAACTTGCCGGTACTGCAATTTGGTGATTCTGACGATATTCAGATTGGTCAAACGGTGATTGCTATTGGAAACGCTTTGGCCGAACTCGCGAACACTGTCACAAAAGGCGTAGTGTCAGGCGTGAATCGTCGTGTTGAGGCTGGTGGTGCAGGAATGTCCGAAATCATCGAAGAGGCGATTCAAACGGACGCGGCTATCAATCCGGGAAACTCCGGTGGCCCACTGCTTGATTTGGATGGCAGAGTCATCGGTATGAACACAGCTATCAATCAGGGCGGACAATCGCTTGGCTTCTCAATTCCATCGAATGTGATTAATCGCATCGTGAAAAGCGTTGAAAAGAACGGTCGAATTGTGCGTTCCTGGCTTGGTGTGCGCTATGTTCTGCTTGAACAGAAGCCGGAACTCGCGAAGGCAGTGGGAGTTGAGCATGGAGCTTTGATTCTCTCCGGAAATCCGGGTGAAGTCGCAATCGTGCCTGGATCACCGGCGGAAAAAGCCGGACTTAAAGAGCGCGATGTTGTCACAAAAGTTAATGCGGCTCTGGTTAATGGTGACCATTCACTTTCTTCGTTGCTCTCAAAATTCTCTCCTGGCGATGTTGTGAGTCTGACGATTGTGCGCCAGGGAAAAGAAATGCCGATTTCGATTACGCTCGGCGAGTTTGACGAGAAAGTCGTTGCTGGCTTGAAAAAATAATCCAAATTAAAGCGATGCCATGCTATTATGTAGCTGGCACCGTTTTTATTTTTAGTAACCTTTGATTGCAAGTTCTTATGCCGAAGAAAATGAAAAAGAAGTCAGTCTTTGTTCCTGCTTCAGATTTGCCTCTCATCAAAGAGCCGAATGATTTTCGTGCTTCTTTTCACTGGCGTGTTTTCAGAATCTTGGCTGAGTTTGTTGACGGCTGGAATTTTCTTGCGGATATAAAAAAATCAGTCTCGATTTTTGGTTCGGCTCGCTTTGCACCTGGCAATAAGTGGTATGAAGAGGCGAAGAAGACCGGCGCGGCACTTGCGAAAGCTGGTTATGGCGTTGTGACCGGTGGTGGTCCCGGCATTATGGAAGGCGGAAATCATGGTGCCTATGAAGCTGGTGGCGAATCGGTGGGTTTGAATATTAGTCTGCCGTTTGAGCAGCGCGAGAACGAATATCTCACGAAAAGCATCGGTTTTCACTATTTCTTCATTAGAAAAGTGATGCTTTCTTATTCTGCTTCGGCCTATATTTATTTCCCGGGCGGCTTTGGAACTTTGGACGAGCTTTTTGAACTCGTGACCCTGGTTCAGACCAAAAAAGTTTCAGTTTCGATGCCGATAATTTTATATGGAAAGAAGTTCTGGACTCCTCTTATGCAGTGGATTGAATCGTCCATGGTTGATGAATACAAGACCGTGAGTCATGGGGATTTGAAGATTTTTCAGATTGTTGATTCTCCGGAAGAGGTAATTAAAGCGGTTCGAAAAGTTCAGCCAAGAAAAGAATTTTACTATTAATGACGGCTGAGCCGCCGGTTGATACAATTCCTTCATATGAAGAGAACAAAAATCGTTTGTACTATCGGCCCGGCTTGCGATTCGGCGGCTAAGCTACGAGCTTTGATAAAATCCGGCATGTCGATGGCGCGTTTGAATTTTTCGCACGGTACGCATGCTTATCATGCCGCGGTTGTGAAGAGAATTCGCGCTGCGGCTCGTCTCGAAAAAGTAAATATCGCGGTCATGCAGGATTTGCAGGGACCGAAAATTCGCGTCGGAGTTTTGCCGGACGAGGGAATTCGACTGACGAAGGGCGAAGAACTAACACTTACTACGAAGCCTGAAAAATACGAGGCTAAGAAAAATCGCGTCAGCGTTTCCTATGCCGGCATGCATAAGGATCTGAAAAAAGGCGACCGGCTTTTGCTTGATGATGGTTTACTTGAACTCGAAGTCCTAAAAATCACGGACCACGATATTCATACCAAGATCATCGTCGGTGGGCTCCTCACTTCGCACAAAGGCGTCAACGTTCCGACAGCTCACTTGCATGTTTCGCCTCTCACGCAGAAAGATTTGGATGATTTGAAATTCGGTTTGAAGCTCGGTGTCGACTGGATCGCGCTTTCTTTTGTGACGAGCGCGGCGGAAGTTATTCGGCTCAAAAAGTTGATTCATGCCGGGTGGAAACTGGGTGAGCCAGAACCAAAAGTGATTGTAAAAGTCGAAAAGCACGAAGCCATTGAGCATTTTGACGAGATTTTAAAGGTGACTGACGGAGTCATGGTGGCACGCGGGGACTTGGGCATCGAAACGCCGGCGGTTCGTGTGCCGATTGAACAAAAATTGATTATTGAAAAATGCCGATTGGTCGGGAAGCCGGTTGTGGTTGCGACTCAGATGCTTGATTCGATGATTCGGAACCCTCGTGCGACGCGAGCTGAAATATCGGATATCGCGAACGCCGTTATCGATCACACTGACGCGACCATGCTTTCGGGCGAAACCGCGACCGGAAAATATCCTGTTGAATCGGTTAAGGTGATGGCTGAAACCATCACGGTGACGGAAGAATCGCGTTATGATGATTTGGCTTTCAAGCAAACCGCGCTTCGATTTACGGGCACGGAACAGGTTTTGAGGGCGCGCGTTGATACGGCGGTGAATATGGCGCTGGGTTCTGGAGCCAAGGCGATGGTTATTTCTTCAAGCTCTGGTCTTAAAGTTCGCCTAGCATCTTCACTTCGTCAGGAGCTTCCGATCATCGCAATCGTGCCGAGCGTTAGACTTGCTTGTCAGCTGAATCTTTCTTGGACCGTAACGGCAATTGCTTCAAAGTCATGGAATAAACTTAAGCCTGCGGCAATCAAAAAATTAGTTATTGCAACAAAGCTTATTAATCAAAAAGACGGTTTTGTATTTCTAGCAGACGAAAAGAACGCCGGTCCTGTGATGATTTCATAATAAGCCACTAAACCTGCAAAACAAATGCCAAGTATTCTTTTTGCCGGAGCCGCTCAAAATGTTACCGGTTCGCGCCATGTTGTTACAATTGGCGGTCATCAAATACTACTTGATTGCGGAAATTTTCAAGGCGATAGAAACATCGCCGAGGCTTTTAATCGGGCATTGCTGTTTGATGCAAAAAAAATCGAAGCGGTGATTTTGTCGCATGGACATTTGGATCATTGCGGAGCCTTACCTCTTCTCATGAAGCAGGGTTTTAAGGGCGTGATTTGGTCGA
The DNA here is from genome assembly GCA_037139515.1 of bacterium. Taxonomy (GTDB): domain Bacteria; phylum Patescibacteriota; class Patescibacteriia; order JBAXGH01; family JBAXGH01; genus JBAXGH01. The sequence continues at coordinate 23,763 of JBAXGH010000007.1, read as the reverse complement.
CGGAAGCGACGCGTGATGTGGCTGAGGCAATCATGCTTGATAATGCTAGAATTGCGGAAGAAAATTTTCGGCACGTAAAAAAGAACGAGCCGAATATCCCGCATTTGCCGCCGGTTTATGATGATAAAGATGTGAAGCTCGTAATGCAGAGATTTAAATCGGTAAGATACGGAAAAAAGTTTGCGCCAGCCCAGGATGTAAAAGCGATGCTTTATGACGCCGGACATATTATTGGTTCCTCGGTGATTCGACTGGAATCGAAAGGTGAAACGATCGGTTTTACCGGAGATTTAGGTCGTGTGAATACGCCGACGCTTGAAGATCCGACGCAGATTCAGGATGTTCATACGCTGGTTATGGAAGCAACCTATGGCGGACGCGAACACCGCGGTTTTGATTATGCGCGCGAACGCCTCGCAGTTGTCATGAAGGATGCGTTCAAGATGAAATCAAAAATCATAGCGCCTTCTTTTGCGCTCGGACGCACACAGTTGCTTCTTGCCATGATTTTTGATTTGATTGCGAGCAAAAAAGTCCCGAGCATGCCGATTATTGTCGATTCTCCGCTCGCCGATAAAATGTCCGTGATTTACGAAAAGCATAAAGATTTATTTGATGCCGAGACTCGGGCGCTCATCGGACACGCGCGAAATAACCCGTTTCATTTTAAAGAATTGCAACTTATTTCTGATCGCGATGAGTCGAAGATGTTGAATGGCAAATCCGGACCAATGTTGATTATCTCGAGCTCTGGCATGGCTGAGTCGGGACGAGTCAAGCATCATCTTGCTCATAACATTCATGATCCGCACACAATTGTGCTTATAACCGGTTACATGGCTTCCGGTACGCTTGGGCGTCACATAATCGAAGGTAAAAGGCATGTGAAGATTTTTGGAAAGTGGTTCCCGATGAATGCGCGGGTTGAAGATTTGCGCGGACTTTCGGCGCATGCGGATGAAAAAGATTTGGTTGCTTACGCGAATAATATCAAGGGACTGCGGAGAATCTTTCTGGTTCACGGCGAGCCTCAGGCCGGGGATCCGCTCACAGCTGATCTATTAAAAGCGATGCCGGGCGTAAAAGTTAAGATGCCGACACTCGGAGAAACGGTAGAGTGGTAAAATATAAGATAATATGACTGAGCAAAAACACTCACAATCGCTTGAAAAAACTGTGCCGAAGCCAGATATCACGGATCCGCAAGTTCAGCGCAAGATGTTGCTTGAACAGGAGCCAAAAATTCTGGAGGCGGCTTCGATGCTCGCAACTAGAATCAAAGCTGTGCCGCTTGATCCGCGTTTTCCGGACCTTGAGCCTAAGGCGCTCATCGTCGGGGGTTTTGTGCGCGATGCGCTTCTGAATAAGAATCCGAAAGATGCGGATATCGAAGTTTACGGTCTGATGGCGGATCGTTTGGAGATGGTTTTAGAGCAGCTTTTTCCGGGTAAGGTAAATATGGTTGGGCGAGCATTCGGAATTTATAAAATCGCAGCCGAACCGGGTATTGAATTCGATGTTTCGATTCCACGCTATGAATCAAAAACCGGTCCAAATCACGATGACATAAAGGTTACCGGCGTGCCTTCAATGACTATTAAAGAAGCAGTGCGTCGGCGTGATTTTTCTTGGAATGCGCTTGCAGCTGACCCATTGTCCGGCGAAGTCTTCGATTATTTTAACGGCGCATCTGACTTGAAAAACGGAATTTTGCGAGCCACCGACCCGGAGCGTTTTCAGGATGATCCTCTTCGTGTTTATCGCGCGATTCAATTTTCGGCGCGCATGGGTTTGAAAGTTGAGCCGGAATCTTTCAAGCTCATGACTCAGATGGTTGAAAGAGGGGACTTGGACTATGTTAAGCCTGAGCGCATTTCTTCGGAAATACAAAAGCTTTTACTTAAATCAGAAAAACCTTCTATTGGCTTAGAATTGGCACGCGAACTTGGTATTGTCGAAAAATATTTTCCTGAAATGCAGGCGCTTATCGGATTGGAACAGGAAAAAGAATGGCATCCTGAGGGTGATGTTTGGACTCACACGATGATGGTTCTTGATGCGGCGGCTAAGATTATCAAAAAGAACCCGAACATATTTAGTGAGAATGAAAAGCTTTCCGTCATGATCGGCTCGATTTGTCATGATTTCGGAAAGGCTACGACAACGAAATTTGAGAACGGGCGCATCCGTTCGTCGGGGCATGAGGCGGCGGGTGAAGAGCCGGCGCTCAGGTTCTTGAAGAGGCTAAAGATTGGCGATGAGATTGTCGCCATGGTCAAGGCGATTGTTGTTGAGCATCTCCAGCCTGGAGTTTTGTATCGTGCGCGAATCATGCCGGAAGAAAAGCCCGGCAGCCTTAACGCCCGTCAATACACGAACGCCGTCAGAAAATGCATGAAACGAATCGGAAGAATGCCGTGTCGCGTGTTTCTTGCGGCTTCGGAGGCTGACCATCGCGGGCGAACTGTTCCGGGTGTTGCTGATGATGAATATACGGAAGGGTTATTATTTGAGGAGGCGGTCGCGCGGTTCGGTTTAGACAAGGAAGCGGCGAAGCCATTGGTTGGAGGTGTGGATATCATTAAGATTGCAGGCGAATTAGGCCTGGCGATGAAACAAGGACCACAAATCGGGTTCTTTCAAAAAAAGATTGAAGAGAAGCGCGATAGCGGCGATATCGTGACCCGAGAAGAAGGTCTAAAATTGCTTCGTGAGATGTTGCAGACCGTGAAAGATCGCGAATCGGTCAATGCCTAGTTTGAAGCTCTTAGCATACTTTTCCACAGGGGACCGCTCTACAGATACGCCTTTTTAGGCGTTTTTGTTTTCAAAACTTATCCACAGCTGGTGACTGTCACTAAGGGGACAGTCACTCTATCCACAGGTCACGGTGTGGCGTGAATACTTTTTCTTGATTTTAGGTAAGATAGTTTCGCGTCCTATGAGATTTGCGCACCTCCATACTCACTCTCACTATTCGCTTCTAGAGGGCCTTCCTTCGACGAAAAAGCTGATTGCACGCGCCAAAGATCAGGGTTGCGAGGCTTTAGCGTTGACTGATAACGGTTCGATGTACGGGATTATCGAGCTTCTTAAGAACTGCAAAGATACCGGAGTAAAGCCAATTATCGGGCTTGATGCCTACATCGCGCCGAATAAGATGACCGATAAGCGCGCCCGTATCGATGACCGTCCGAATCGCTTGGTTTTGCTCGTCAAAGATGCCGAGGGGTATCACAACCTGATTAGGTTATCCACAATCGGTTTTACCGAAGGTTTTTATTATAAACCGCGTATTGATTTAGATGTTTTAGAAAAATATTCGAAAGGTTTGATTGCGCTCACCGGTTCGACGCGTGGACTGATTCCGTCGCTTTTAAAAGATGAAAACGAGGAAAAAGCGCTTGAAACTGCGCAGCGTTTGCAAGCGATGTTCGGACCGGATAATTTTTATTTGGAGTTGATTCATCACCCAGATTATCCGGAGCAACAGGAAGTTAATGCCAAGCTCATAGCGTTCGGACGAAAAAATAATATCCCGCTCGTCGCGACCAAGAATGTTTTTTATATCAAACCGGAAGATGATGAGGCGTACCAGACTTTGATTTGTATTCAAAAAGGTAAAACGCTTGAAGAGCATAAACTTTCTTCGCAGCTTGAAGTTGACTTGTCGATGTCAAAGCCCGAAGAGATTGCCGAGGCTTTTAAGGACGTGCCGGATGCGATCGAAAACATCGGGAAAATTATTGATAACTGCAATGCGGTGGTTGAACTCGGCAAAAATTATCTGCCGGTTTTTCACGTGCCTGGCGGAAAATCAGATAATGATTATCTGCGTGAGTTATGTGAAGCAGGTTTGAAAGTTCGCTATCCGGACGGTTTAACGCCGGAACTCATTGAGCGTTTTGAATTCGAATTCGGGGTTATTAAAAAAATGGGATACGCTTCGTACTTTTTGATTGTGCACGACTTTGTGAACTGGGCGAAGACGAATGGTGTGCTCGTGGGTCCGGGGCGTGGTTCGGCTGCCGGTTCGCTTGTGTCATATGCTCTTCGCATTACCGATTTGGATCCGCTCAAATACGGCTTGCTCTTCGAGCGTTTCCTGAACCCAGACCGTATCTCGATGCCGGATATCGATATGGACTTTTCGGATTTCCGCCGCGGGGATGTTATGCAATACGTGAAGCAAAAATACGGCACCGATCACGTCGCCGGCATCATCACTTTTGGAACGATGGCGCCGAAAGCCGCGGTGCGCGATGCTGCTCGCGTTCTGGGTTTGAGCTTTGGTGAGACGAATAAAATCGCGAAATTGATTCCGAATCCGGTGCAGGGGAAACACGTAAAACTTGAAGAAGCGATTAAGCCCGGCATTGTGGCGCCGGAACTCGCAGCGCTTTATGCCGCAGACCCGACAGCTAAGCGCGTGCTTGATTTGGCCATCAAAATCGTGGGCACGCCGCGCCACGCTTCTCAGCATGCTTGCGGTATCGTGATTGGCGATGTGCCACTTGTTGAACGTGTACCGCTCCAGCAGTCACAGCACGAAGATGTGGACTTCGTTACGCAGTATTCGCTCGCGACGGTTGAATATGCCGGCATGGTTAAAATGGACTTCCTGGGCCTTTCAAACCTGACAATTATTCAGGATTGTTTGGATATTATCGAGGCGGTGTATAAAGTTAAGATTGATATAGAACATGTGCCGCTCGATGATAAAAAGACTTTTGAGCTTCTCGGGCGCGCCGAAACCACCGGTGTGTTTCAGCTCGAATCCGATGGCATGAAACGCTATATCAAAGAACTTCAGCCGACCGTGTTTGAAGATATCATCGCTATGGTCGCGCTTTATCGCCCGGGTCCGATGCAATTTATCGAGTCGTTTATCAACCGCAAACATGGTGAAGAAAAAATCGAATACGAGCACGAGCTCATGAAAAACTCGCTCGCGAATACTTACGGTATTCCGGTTTATCAGGAGCAAGTCATGCAACTTTCAAAAGATATGGCGGGGTTCACGGCCGGCGAGGCCGATACTTTGCGTAAAGCCATGGGCAAAAAAATCGTTGAACTGATGGCGAAGATGAAGGTTCAGTTTATTGAGGGTGCGGTTAAAAAAGGTGTTGCGCAGAAAACGGCGACTGTGGTTTTCGAAAAGCTCGAAGCTTTCGCGGCCTACGGTTTCAACAAGTCTCACGCCGCCTGTTATGCACTTATTGCTTATCGCACCGCTTTCTTGAAAGCGCATTATCCCTCGTGTTTTATGGCGGCGCTCATGAATTCGGATGCCGGCGTAATCGAGCGCATCACGATCGAAGTCGAAGAATGCAAACTGCTTGGGCTTGAAGTTATGCCGCCGGATGTGAACGAATCTTTCGCTGGTTTTGCCGTTGTGCCGAATACTAATAAAATACGTTTCGGCTTGGGCGCTATCAAAAATATCGGGGACGAAGTCGCGAAGGCGATTGTTTCGACGCGCAAAACCGGTGGGCCTTATCTTTCGCTTGAAGACTTTGCGACGCGTTTACCGACTAAATTTTTCAATAAAAAAACTTTGGAATCACTCGCGCAGTGCGGCGCACTCGACCGCTACGGCGAACGCGGACAGATTCTGGAAAATCAGGAAACGATTTTGAAATTTCACCGCGGCGTGCAGGAGGTGAACAATAATCAAGTTTCGCTTTTCGGCGCGACTTCTTTTGCTAAACCGAAATTGAATCTAAAACCGTGCGCGCCGGCTTCGAAGAATGAAATGCTTGGTTGGGAAAAAGAACTACTCGGACTTTATCTTTCATCGCATCCGTTCGCCGAATCGGAAAAATATTTCACAGGATTTACGTCGCCATGCGCAAAAATCAGCGAGTTTACCGGAAAGTTTTTGTACGTCGCGGGTTTGGTGCGCGATTTTAAACAAATCACCACCAAAAAAGGGGATCCGATGGCTTTTGCGACGATTGAAGATTCTTCAGGATCCTGCGAAGCGGTGATTTTTCCGAAGACTTTTAAAGAATTCCGCGCGGTTTTTGAACCCGGAGTTTTAGCTGTCGTTTCGGGAAAGCTTGATGCGCAGCAAGACGGCGAACCGAAGATTTTGGTTTCGACCGCTTATCGCATCAACGATGAAAACGCGCGTGACGTCGCTGATACTTTGAAACGCGGCGCGCCGATGATTCAGGATATGAAAGCGTTTGAAACTTCGGCGGTTACAATTACGGTGCCGGAATATACGCCGAAGGAAGCGCTTGGTTCACTCAAAGAAATTTTGCAAAAGCATCCCGGTTCTTCGCGAGTTTATCTGCTTATGAAACGAGAAGGCAAAGAGCAGAAAATCGAAACCAGCTTCATGATTGATTTCAAAAACGAAGTCGAGAAAGAAATTCTCAAGGTCTTCGGGGGGACGGGGAAGGTGACCAAAAAATAACTTCTTCGGCACTACGCGAGCCGGAATACGCGAGCGCGGTATGGCTGTCTGCGCGGCGGGCAAAGATACGGCTGATTGCCCGGCGCGCAGACAGACCATAATCGCTCGCCTCGAGCCTACTCAAGTTTGACACCCCGGGCGAAGACCCGGGCCCAGTGTTTTTATGTTGTCATCCCGAAGCCGAGGGATCTTGAAAAGTATTTCGTCCCGTCGTGTTGAAGAATCCCGAACCAGATTTCTCAAGAAAAAAATAAAAAAAGACCGGTGGCGCGGATGATTCACGCGTGACCGGCGGAGGTCAGATGGTCTATTTTGTGGATTGCTTGGTTAGGAGCTCTGCTGCGACTTCTTCGAAGCTGGCTTGTTGCTGCCAGGCATACTCGAGAGCTTCTCGCGCCTTCGCCAGAACGCCCTCGATGTTCGCATGCATCATACGGTGGAGCTTGTCCTTATCGGGTGCGTAGTGGCCCTTGGGGTTCAGTGTCTCGCGCAACACAGCCTCGGTGATCACGGCCTTCGCTTCCGAGTACGGCTTGTTGTAGAAAAGGGCGCTAAAGAAGTGCTTTTCCATCTCCGGCGTCTCGGCGAGCTGCCAGGCTTCGGCGAGCGTCCGGAGGAGCAGATGGCGCGTCGTGCGGAAGTGCTCCGGTGGCGCATCCGACGTCTCCTCCAGCTTCAAGCCGTCGATGCGGCCGAGGAGCGAGATTGAGACTTCGCCTGCGCAGTAAGCAGCCTTCGCAAGCCAGCCGTTTTTTTCGGCATCCTTACGTCGCGCGTCGCTTCCGAGCGACCAATTGATTCTGGTGGGGGAGATAACGATGGCGTTGAAGAGCAGTCCCCTCGCACGTAGCTCTGCACCTTTGTCATCCGCGTGTTCGAGGCACTTGTCGAAGGCCCAGGTGAGCTCGTCGCGAAGACTGCGCGGGAATGCTTCCACTCGGAGGGCTTCGAGATAGGCATAGAGCTCCCATTGTCCGGTTGCGAGCGTGAACTCCATGGGCGTCAGCCAAAACGCCTGCGGATTGGTGAGGGAAAAGGTCGGGGTCATCGTGGACATGGTGCCTTTCTGAGCGGTAAAAACCGCATGATTGCCAAGAAGAAGGTAGTCCTCTTTTCTTTTTAAGTCAATAGCACAAGATCTCTCGGCTTCGAGATGACAACATTAAAAGCAAATGACAATAGGAGGCTCGATGCGAGCGATTTTGAGTGTACCTCGCGCCGGGCAGTGCGCCCCCAATCTGCCCGCCGCGAGGTACCTCAAACCGCGCTCGCGTATCATGCCGAAACGTTGTTGTGGTATAATGATGGCAATCAAATATAACGAGATTGTGCTATGTCTGCTGCACCTCGAGTTCGTTTTTATCGCAATATTGTTGGTACTTTCGTGGCATTAAACATCGTGCTGCTTGTTTTTGTTGTTTATTTGTCTTTCGTTAAGGCCACGATTCACGTCACTCCGAAAGATGTTTCTGTTTCTAAGCAGTTTATTGCTGATGTTTCCGCAAAACCGGCGAAGCCAACCGAGGTTCCTGGCATGGTTGTCGCTAAGATGTTCGAAAAATCAAAGCTTTTTCAGGTTACTGAGGGCAAAGAATCTCTGGGTAAGTCAACCGGCAAAATCGTTATCCACAACGGCACGGCGAACGCGCAGACCTGGCGCGCCACAACTCGCTTTCTCTCGAAAGACGGCGTTCTTTTCCGTACGCCTGTCGCGGTTACGATTCCGGCTAATGGTGAGCGTGAAATTACGGTCGTAGCTGATGCTGTTGGTCCGCTTGGCGATGTCGAGCCGGGTAAGTTCACAGTTCCGGCGCTCGCAGCGAATTTGCAGGAAAAAATTTACGGCGAATCAAAAGTAGCTTTTACTGGTGGAATCAAGAAGATTGCGGCGGTGACCCAGGAAGCGCTCGATGCGGCCAAAAAAGAACTCGCAGCTGAAATCTATGCCGAAGCTCAAACTCAGATTGCGACGGAATCGAAAGGTAATTTCACGGATTCATCTTTTACCTACGAGCTGGGTGACAGTCGCTCTGACACGACTCCCGGAACCGAAGCTGATCAATTTAATGTGAATGTGAAGCTAAAGGTGATTGGCGTGTTCTATGATGCTAAATCTCTGCTCGTGCTCGCTAAAGCAAAGCTATTTGAATCGCTTTCTGACGAGCTCATGCTCGGCGAAGTTGATTCCAAGAACATAAAGGTTGAACTGGATAAATACGATTTGGAAACGCTGATTGCAAATGTTAAGGTAACAGCTATCGGTTCAGCGTTATTAAAAGATGGAGGCTCGATTCTGAACAAGGATAAGGTGGTCGGACTCTCAGTTAAAGACGCAGTCGATTATCTTAAAGGTTTTGAGGAAGTTAAAGACGCGAGAATCGAAATGCGCCCATTCTGGGTCTCAAAACTGCCGAAACTCAAGGATCACATCGAATTCGTGATTGAAAAATAGAGCGAGGGGTTGCTCAAAAATCAATAAATCAATAAATCAAAGAAAGCACAGAAGCACTATTGCCTTTTTGCGCCAGATGCGCGAAGATTCAGTCGTGCTTTTTGATTTTTTGTTTTATTGATTTCTTGATTTTTTGAAGTATGGCTATTAAAATCAGCGAATTCGGGCCCCTGGAAACCATGCGTCACTCGGCTGCGCATGTTTTGGCTGCGGCGATTGTGAAGCTCTTTCCGGAGGCCAAGCTTGGCGTCGGACCGGTTATCGAAAACGGTTTTTATTACGATGTGAAAATTGACCGCGCAATCACGCCGGAGGATTTCAAAAACATCGAGCACGAAATGCACCGCATCATCAACGCGAAGCTCCCGATGAAGCGTGAGGAGATGAAAATCGATGAAGCGATTAAGTTTTTTGCCGACCGCGGTCAGGATTTCAAAGTTGATTTGTTGAAAGATTTGAAAACTCGCGGAACTACGGCGGTTAGCGAAGATGAGGCTGCCGATATCGATTCCGCAAAGCTAGACACAGCTTCGGTTTATTATACCGGTGACTTTGTTGATTTGTGTCGCGGTCCTCACGTCGAAAACACCGGTAAGATTGGCGTCGTTAAAATCGATAAAATCGCCGCCGCTTATTGGCGCGGAAAGGAAACCAATCCTCAGCTTCAGCGCATCTATGGATTGTGCTTCGAGAATAAAGAAGCCTTGAATAAATACGAACAGTTGCTTGAAGAAGCCAAGAAGCGCGATCATCGCAAACTCGGTGTGGAGTTGGATTTATTCGCGTTTTCGCCGCTCGTCGGCCCTGGCTTGCCTTTGTTTACGCCGAAGGGTGCCATGATGCGTCGTCTGCTTGAAGAATTTGTCTGGTCGCTCATGAAGCCATACGGATATCAGCGCGTGTGGATTCCACACATGGCGAAAACGGATTTATACAAAACGTCCGGTCACTGGGATAAATTTGCTGATGATATCTTTCACATAACGAGCAAGAAATCCGAAGATGCTTTCGTGATGAAGCCGATGAACTGCCCGCATCACACGCAGATTTTTGCTTCGTCGCCGCGCTCATATCGAGATTTGCCGATTCGTTACTCGGAAGTGACGACCTGCTATCGCGATGAAAATACCGGTCAGCTCGCGGGTTTGACTCGCGTTCGTTCGCTCACTCAAGACGATGCTCATATTTTTTGCACCATGGATCAGGTGAAGCAGGAAGTGCTGAACATTTACGATATCATCACCAAGTTCTACGCGACTTTCGGCATGTCACTACGTATTCGACTTTCGACGAACGATCCGGAACATCCGGAAAAAACCCTCGGCGGTCCGGAAATTTGGGAGAAGGCGATTGGCGAATTGCGTGGTTTGCTCGTTGAAATGGGCAAAGAATTCGAAGTTGGTGTCGGCGAAGCGGCCTTCTATGGACCGAAAATCGACTTCATGGCAAAAGATGCAATTGGCCGCGAATGGCAGCTCGCGACGGTTCAGCTCGACTTCAATCTCCCGGAGCGGTTCCAGCTTGAATATAACGATTCTGATGGCACCAAGAAGCGCCCGGTCATGATTCACCGCGCTATTTCCGGTTCGATTGAACGGTTCCTCGGCGTTATCATCGAACATTATGCCGGCGTCTTCCCGACTTGGCTCTCGCCGGTTCAGGTTAAGGTTCTGGCCGTCGGAGAATCTCATCGTGAGTTCGCCAAAAAGTTGGTGATGGAATTTGGCGGCGTTGATATTCGCGCCGAAGTTGATGTAACGGATGACACGGTCGGCAAGAAGATTCGCCGCGCTGAGGCCGAGAAAGTGCCATTCATGCTGGTTGTCGGCGATAAAGAAGCCGGTGGGGGAACGCTCGCCGTGCGTCGCCGTGGTGAACGCGAGACGGTGGAAATGGAAAAGTCGGCTTTCATCGAACTCATCGGAAAAGAAAACACGGAAAGAAAATAAACTTGATGAAAATAAAAACCCCCGCAATCAAGCGGGGATTTTTATTTACATGATTTGTTTTCCAGGGTTGCCGTAGTTCATCTTCATGATTCTGACGGCGTCTTTCGCGGCCTGTTTGGAAATCTGATCCATGCTCTGATTAGGATTCGCCTGATGTTTCAAATCAATCAATACATTAGTGAGTCGATTAGCATCTGCGCGGAGTTCGCTATCGATCGGGGATACGTCCCAACCGCCAGGTCCTTTAAGCGCTACTTCTACGGCCTGCTCTGCAGGTGTCAGTCTTGTTTCCATTGTTCTGCCTGAAGCGACGCGTTCGGTGCGTGGCGCTCGACCGTATTGAACCGTAGCGCCTTCGTCATCCATTCGGACGTCTCCACGAAGATTTCGAACGGTTGCACCTTCGTCGTCCATGGTAACCTCCGGATGTAGAGTTCTGGCGGTAGCACCTTCGTCGTCCATTCGAACGCTGATTCCAGCTCGCGGAGGCAATTCGTCGTCGCTCATTCGTACGCTTGTAAGTAGTCCGGCGACGGCAACGAGAGCTGGCAGGGCATAGCGTCGAGTTTTCTTGGCAGCTCTGCTGATGTCGTTCTTAGTCTGTTCCAAATCTCTTTCGGCAAATTCAAGCGTCTTCTTGAACTTGTCGGCAGCCTCGCCCTTAAGGCGCATAGACACATTCTTCAGCTTCTCCTGCAAAGCCTCAATCGTAGTTGTCGCTTTTTCCAGATCTTGAGCACTTTCCTCGATTTCGATTTCGTGGCCCTTTGCAAGCGCAGCTTCGGAAAGAGGTTGTCTTTCTGCTCGCGGAGAGATGGCTCTAAGGTCTTCCGTAGATTCAAATGATGCTTCCTGCGCAGCTTCTGCTTCAGCTGTCTTTCCGCGTCCAAAGACTCCGCGAACCTTTTCCATCCCGCGTCTGAGTGATATTCCCGGACCACGAAGCGCTTCCAAGTCTTCAGCTTCTCTTGAGGCTTCTTCTGTTTCGAGAGCACTTCTTTGAAGAGCTTTATAATCTTTTTCGAGCTGTTCTAATTCAGTCTCGCTAAGTTTTGCGCCCGGTTCACGCGGCTTCTCAGGCAGTGCCTGTTCGAGTAAACGGTCGATTTCTTCTGAGGTACTCGTGTCTTTCGGCGCGCCTTTTGCGAGTATTGTCTCGTATTCTTCATCGATGGCGCGCTCTTCGGCGCTACGATTGTCGACTGGGGATTCTTTTCCGCGCTTGAAAATACCCGGGCCGCGAAGTGCAGCTAAATCGTCCTCATTTGTGGAAAGTTCGCTGGTTTCGAGCGCGCTTCGGCCAAGAGCCTGATATTTTCGATCAAGTTCTTCGAGTTCCGCCGGGCTCATTTTTGCGCCCACTTCTTTCGGCTTTTCAGGGAGGGAAGCAGCCAGGATTTCATCAATTCTTGCTTCTGAATCTGTGTTTTTTGGAGCATCACGGCCTTGAATCTCGGCAGCTCGCTCGTCTATTTCCTCGTCTGTTTCTTCGCGTTTCGGGAACTGATAACCGAGAGCTTTTAGCTCCTTTTTGTTTCGGGTTAGCTCCTCGGCATCCTCTTCGACCGATGCTATATCGTTTTCTTCGATTGAAGAAGCGAGATTTCTTTGATGTCTTGCGCGTTCCTTTAGGAGCCAGTCAATTTTCTGCTCTTTGCTCATTTCGGGAGTTGTTTCCGGGGACGCATCCAAATCAGCAGTCCAGGCATCAAGTTTTGCAGCATCGCCGGGTTTTGAAAATTCAGGCAAACCGAAGTTGATTTCTTCCGGAGTTTTTTCCGGCCGACTGATTGTTACCGTCGGGTCCTCAACTGTAGGCTTTCCGGCTAACCAATCCTTAGTGTCTTGGTTGAGTTCCAGTTCAGGTTCAACCATTATGGTTTCCTCGTGTTGTGCTTTGGCGGCGAGAGGCGGTAGTTCAACTGGTGCTGGTGCCGTCGTTCGCGCTTCCTGAGCCGGACCATAATCAATAGCGGCCGGAGCAGCCTTTCTGGTTTCTACGGCTGGGCCAAAATCAATGGCCGCCGGAGCAGCTTTTTTGGCTTCGATTGGCGTACCGAAGTCGATGGCCGCCGGGACTTCTTTAGGCGTTTTGTTTCCCTCAAGCGCTTCGATGATTGCCTCGGTCGCCATCATTGACCTTTCGGATTTCGTCTCAAGACCCAGTTCATCCAATTCTTTTTGATATTTATCGAGTGCTGCGCCGCTGCGCGATCCTTTCTGATCTAATATTTTTCTATTCCAATCAAGCAAACTTTCTTTAAAGGCTTTTGAATGCTTAAGAATTTGTGCGCGAACTTCTTTGTTTGCATCTTTCAACTTGCCGACGAGCGCCTCAAAATCAGGCATTTCGCCACCGTTATTTTCTTCTATTTTTCCCCTAGCGGTGAAGGCCTCAAAAAGATTCTTGTACGTTTCCGCATACAACTTATCACCTTCGCGAGCAGCCTCCGACCTTTCATCGGGACCTTTTTCGTATTGAGATACGCCTTCTGCGCGGCGTTTTTTGTCGGCCTCTGTTTGAATGTTACTTGTGTTCATAGTTTATTGCTTATTGCCAAATGAATTTGCTTTAATTATATCATATTGCGTCGGACTGGAGCGGGCTCATGTGCTTATCTTGACCGAGTGCTAAAATCGTGTAGAATGAGTCAAACAAGCGGAGGGTTCATGAAGTCGGATTTTGTCTCCGATAACGAGAAACAGGCTGGTGCCGTTTTGTCTGCTCTTTGCTGGGTTTTTCCGACGATGATCTGTGCTTCCGGCCATGAGATTCGAGTCTCGCACGAGATTCTCGGGCCGCGCTGCTACGTTGTCCTTTGCCGAATGCGGTCGCTTAATGCCGGCTGGCGCTTCGATTCAATGAACCGCCTGGGCAATTTTGTGACCGGTGCCTTCGACGCTTCAGTCTTTGAAAGATCGAGGCACGGCCAGGATGAAATCGAATGTCGCGTGATCTCGATACGCGGGGATCCTGACAATCGGCTTCGTCTGGTGGTGCAGGCATGCGAAGACATCGAGGCGAACCACGGGGCGACAATAGCTGGCTTTCGCTTGCATTTTCTTGGGGCGAACGCAGAGTTTCGTCGGAATGCCAGATACGGTCACTGCGAGCTAGTTCTTTGAGCTTGCAGTTTTTTATAGATGAAAATTATGCTCCCGAAAATTCTCGTCATCAGCGGTCCAACGTCGAGCGGAAAAACCGCTCTGGCTTTGAAGTTGGCGCGGGAACGAAACGGTGAGATTGTGAATGCCGACTCGCGTCAGGTTTATCGCGGGATGAATATTGCGACCGGGAAAGAGGTTTCTTCTGAAATCGCGCATCATTGTTTTGATTTGGTAAACCCGGATGAAGATTTTTCGATGTCGATTTGGCGCGATGCCGCCGAACGTGCAATCGCCGATATTCTTTTGCGCGGAAAGCTACCAATTTTGGTTGGTGGAACCGGTTTATATCTTCGTGCTTTGCTTGAGAACCTGGAAATGCCGAATGTGCCGCCGGATCCAATGCTTCGCGCCAAGCTTGAAACGCGACCGCTCCCGGACTTGCTCGCTGAACTCGATTCACTCGATCCGGCGACTTCGGGCGTGATTCAGCGCAGCAATAAACGTCGCGTGGTTCGGGCACTCGAAGTGGTTTTAAAAACCGGCAAATCTTTTACCGAGCTGGGCCGGAAAGGTGAACCGAAGTATGATGCAGAGATAATCTGGCTTGATCCGAGCATGGATGGATTGCGCGAACGAATCACAAAGCGCGTGGATAAAATGGTCGAAGATGGTTTGGTGGAAGAGGCGAGGGAATTGATCTCAAAATATAATCCGGAATTGCCGTCGATGAGCAGCATCGGCTATCCGGAAGCATTTGCGCACATCAACAAAAAGATTACCGAAGCGGAAATGAAAGCAAAGATCGTGAGCAATACGATTGCTTACGCCAAGCGCCAAAAGGTCTTTTTACGGAAGATTTTTACCGGTAAAACAGCCCCTGTGGATAAGTATGAAAAGTAATATGAAATCTGTACTGGCATTGACTCTAGTGATAGCATCGCTTTGGCTTGGTTATAACGTTTTTGCAAAAGGGGACAGTCCCCTTAGGGCCTTAAGGGGACTGTCCCCTTTGTCGGAGTCGGTGAAAATTACGGTGCTTGGAGATATGATGCTTGACCGCGGAGTTGCCGCGCAAATCAAAAAAACCGGGTTCGAAAAAATGTTCACCGCTTTTCGTGATGGCGCTAAGTTCGAAACGAGCGATTTGGTTATCGCTAATCTGGAAGGAAATTTTGCCGCGAAAAGAATCAAAACTTCAAAAACGATAGCTTTTAGATTTGATCCGCTACTCGCGTCGGAACTCAAGTGGCTTGGCATCGACGCGGTGTCGCTCGCGAACAACCATATTCTCGACATGGGAAAAAAGGGTTTTACGGATACACAAAAAACTTTGGAAGATAACGAAGTATATTTTTTCGGCACCGCGGCTTCGGCGGAGCGAGCTTCCTGGTATACGGTCACGGCTGGAAATAAAAAAGTCGCGCTCGTTGGATTCAACACGACTTTTGGTGCGCTACCGAACAAGGATGTGAAAGCGACTATGAAAGAAGCGCGGGCTTCAGCAGATATTGTTCTGGTAATTGTACATTGGGGAAACGAATACAAAACGAAACACGCAATTTCGCAGGAAACTTTCGCGAAGCTATTGATTGATAATGGCGCCGATGCGGTCGTCGGTATGCATCCGCACGTGATTCAGGATATCGGCGTTTACAAAACGAAGCCGATCTTTTATTCACTCGGGAATTTTGTTTTCGATCAGGATTTTTCAAAGCCAACAACCCGCGGCATGGCGGTGGATTTGGAGTTTGCATCAACCGGCGCCATCACGCACAAAGAAAGATTTTTCAAAATCACAAAAGGCGAGCCGACTTGGGAATAAAATTTAGTTAAGTAGCGATTCCGAGCATAGAATCGTGTTTAGACGGCGTTTTTTATAAATGGCTCAACTGGCGGATGTTATAATTCTTATCATGAAAAAGAATTATTCTTTGAATGAGGTTTGGGATCGTGGTTGGTGGGCGCTAGAGTTTGCAGCGGTAAATGGGGCTATATGTGGCGTTTTGCTAGGTATAGGGTCTTATCTTGTGCTAGTGATTGTTCTGCCTCTGATGCTGTATTTGGGACGTAGTCTTTTTAGACGTTGGCTCGAAGAAGTTCTGGGCCACGTGAAGGGAATTATTGGTGAAATCAAAGTCGATGCTGTGTTAGGTTGGCTAGATGAAGATAAATTCAAATATTTGAATAGGGTTATTTTAGAAGGAATGGTTAAATCGGATATTGATCATCTTGTAGTGGGTAGGACTGGGATTTGGCTAATCGAGACGAAGGAGTGGGAGGCGTCGAGCCTTCTTGGATATAGCAATAAGCTCAAGCGAAAGATCGGCGAACTTCGTGCTCAAGCGGCGATAGTAAAAGACCTGCTCGTTAAAGAAGGAATCCCGATTCGGTGGGTAAATTCGATATTAGTTTTTTCGCGTGAAAGCATAGAAATTCATGATGCACTTGTGAGAATCGTGCCTTTAAAGAATCTTATTCCTCTCATCGAAGAGGGCCTTGATCGTCCGGTATTAAGTGATGATGATTGGAGAAAGGCACTTGCGGTCATTAAGAAATACGACAAAAAACCCTAGCGAGTAAGCTAGGTTTTTTTTGATACTCCCTTTCAAGATCCCTCGGCTTCGGGATGACAACAGAGGTGGGGAAGATAGCGGTTATAAGGTAAGACCCAAGCGAGCGATATTGGTCTGTCTGCGCGCCGGATTATGCGCCCCCAATTAATCCGCCGCGCAGACAGCCAAATCAGTGCTCGCGTTATTTCCCGAGAGTGGCCCGCATGAGTTTTTCCGTAATGACAGGATCAGCTTTCCCTTCCGAAGCTTTCATAACCATCCCGATCAAGAATTTCAAGATAGGTTCCTTGCCAGCGCGGAATTCAGCCGCCTGTTTCGGGTTCGATTCAATAACCATTTCAACTAATTTTTGAATCATAGCTTCGTCCGAAACTCGCCCAAGTCCGCGCTCTTCCATAATCTGCGATGGATCTTCGCCATTTTCAAGCATGATTTCCAAAATCTTCAGCGCATTCGCGCCGGTGGTTTCTTCGTGGTCGATGATTTTCACGAACTCAGCAAAGTTCTCAGCTGTGATTTTCAGAGTAGCCCAGTCAACGCCTTTAACTTTCATGAGTCCGGCGAGTTTTGAAAGCATCCAGCCGGTTACGAGTTTTGAGGCTCGGGAATCAAAAGGGCGGTCGAGCCATTCATTGGTCTCAGAAACGACTTGTTCGAAATAATTTGAGAGCTCTTTGCTGTCAGTGATAATTCGCGCATCGGCTTCAGAGACAAAATATTCCGCCATAAAGCGGGCGCGTTTTTCGGCCGGCAATTCAACGACGTGACGCTTGACCGAAGCGAGCATTGAAGTCAAGTCAAGCGGTGGAATATCCGGCTCCGGAAAATATCGATAATCGGCGGCGCCTTCCTTCACGCGCTGCAATTCAGTGATGCCTTTTTCATCATTCCAGCCGCGGGTTGAAGATTGTGCTGGGGGAGTATTTGTGGCCCAAAGTTCGCTCTGACGATCGATTTCAAAATAAATCGCGCGTTCAAGCGAGCGGAACGAATTGATATTTTTGACTTCGGTTTTCGGGTGCAGTGTTAGTGAAATCGGCACGCCATTTTCATCAATCGGGCGCATCGAAACGTTGGCATCGCAGCGCAGATTGCCTTTCTCCATATCGGCGTCGGAAATATCCAGCTCGCGCAAAATGCGGCGCAGTTCTTGTAAAAAAGCGCGGGCTTCTTCAGGGGAACGCATATCCGGGCGCGTCACGATTTCGGCGAGCGGGGTGCCGCCGCGGTTGAAATCAACAAAAGATTCGCCGCTCGTACCGTGCGTGTTTTTGGCGGCGTCTTCTTCCAGATGCAGTCGCTCGAATTCAACGCGAATAACTTTGCGCGACGCGATAGAATTGTCCGGCACCTCCACAACCAGTTCACCGCCCTGTGAAAGCGGTTTATCGTATTGTGAGATTTGATATCCCTTCGGCAAGTCCGGATAAAAATAATTCTTGCGATCAAATTTAGTTTGTTCGTATATATTGCCCTTCATGGCAAGCGCTGCTTTCATGCCGAGGCGCACCGCTTCCATGTTCGGAACCGGCAGGGTACCTGGATGGCCCATGCAAATAGGGCAAATGCTTGAATTTGCCGGTGCTGTTTCGGCTACGCGGGCGCAGGAACAGAACATTTTGCTCTTGGTTTTTAGTTGGGTGTGGATTTCGAGTCCGATAATCGTTTCAAGCTTCATAATTCGTATATATTTACAACAAAGCATAACGAAACATCCGCCGAATTGCAATTCGACGGATGTGTAAGATCCCTCGGCTTCGGGATGACAACTTTTTGGCTCAGGACGACAGCTTTTTAGTCGAGGACTACGGCTTTTGCCGTAATGACACGGCTGTTACCGTGGTTTTCGGGCTTCAGCGAAGAATATTGTTTTGGCGATGAAGAAAAACGGAATCGCGAGTGTAGAGATAATAACGCCCGGGAGCGATAGCCACCACGGAATCAGGGTGTTAGTGGTGAGCGAATCAAAGGCTCCGGCTGCAAGAGCGATCAGCACTACGATCACGCCGGAAATCAAGCTGATCACCATCCAGGGAATAAAATTAATTACGAGCATTCTCCAGGCAATCGCCCAAAATCTTCCGGAAACCAATTCTTTTGAACGCTTGAGCGCGCCGGTGCCATGTGAGCCGTCAAGAAGTGTGGCGAGCGGGCTGAAATAGAACCAGACGCCAAAAAGAATTCCCGGGACAATGACGAGAATCGTTCCGCCGACGATGATGAGTCCGTAGAGCAGGCTCATGAGCGAGAAATCAACGATTCGGCCAAGCGAACCCCAGGAGAGTGAGCTTGTGAGTGAAGCAGGGGGCACTCTGCCTTCATGAAGCGCCCAGCTGATATCGGTAATCACAACTGAGGTGCAGAGCAAGATCACCAAGTAAATCAGTTTCAAAAGGAGCTCGGTACCGCTCGTGGCTCCGGGGATAATCGGAAGAAGAGTGATCAGAATCATCGGAACCATTATCCAGGTGAGCGGTTCTCGGAAGGCTTTGAAATTCTTAGTGTATAAATCGGTCGCCTGTTCAATGATGCGAAGTCCGGAAGGAAGCATATGAATGGGGTTAGAGCTTAGGGCTTAGAGGTTAGAGCTTAGAGATATCCCTAATCTCTAACCTCTAATCTCTATCCCCGCATTATATCAAAAAACCCGCAAGGATACTGCGGGCTTTATAATACTATCGGGCTTTGCGTGCTTCGGCGAAGAAAATTACGTTTGCTATGTATAAATAAGTGGCAAACGGAGCTGTAACGATGATACTGAAAAGATTGAGCAATATGCGCGGCGGCATTGCAAGATTAAGAGCTGAGGTGAGGATCGCTAGAACGAGGCCGAGGGCAAATAAGAAGGCGAAGAAAATAAATAGTGGCAGGGCGATAATTACGATTCCGCGCCACAAAATGTGCCAGAATCGTCCATCGACCAGATCTTTTGAGCGCTTGAGTGCTCCGGTGCCATGAGCGCCTTCGATGAGCATAGCGAGCGGTGCGAAACCGAACCAGTTGGCGCAAGCGATTCCCGGCACGATGAGGAGCAAGCCTCCACCTAAACAGGCGATTGCATAAAGAACGGACACTAGGAAGCAATCAAAGACGCGTCCGGCCGTGCCCCAGGAAACCGAATCGATTAGTGTTTTTGATGGTGCTTTGCCTTCGTGAAGCATCCAGCTCGTGTCGACAATCATCACGAAAGTCCAAAAACCGACTATCCAGTTCACGATATTCAGAAGACCTACGAGAATTTCCGGAGTTCCCGGAATGCTTTTTGCGATTGCATGTAGGAATGCCGGAATCAACATCCAAATAATCGGTCGAAGAAACAATTTGTAGTTCCTGATGAGTTGGTCATAAGACCGCCTGAGTATTTGGACAGACGAAATCAGCATATGTGGTTAGGGTTTAGGGCGTAGGCCGCAGGCCGTAGTTGATGTCTTAGTGACAACACTACGCCCTACGGCCTGACACCTACGGCCTTTCCCCGCATTATATCAAAAAACCTGCGGGGTTACCGCAGGTGGGCGAGGACTTGTGTCCAGACGCGTTCGTGAACCTGTTCGATTGTGAGTTCCTCGGCTCCGTTCATGCAGTCTACGACGCGGAAACGTTCCGGGAAAAGCTCCGCGAGTTCCATGTAGACATCGTGGGCGCGACGCAGATGATCCGGGTCGAGTTCGTGCATGTCTTTCGCGTTTCCGCGGATATCGACGCGCTTCATGGCGACTTCGTAGGGAAGCGAGAGAATGAAATACGCGGTTGGCACCGGAATGCTGTTTTCGCGATATTCCAAGTCGTCATTCCAGGCGAAGAAGGCTCGGCGCTCGGCAGCATCGTGGATTTTTGATCCCTGATGCGCCGAATTCGAGGCCACGTAGCGGTTCGCAACCACGACTTTGCCGGCTTCGAGCGCAGCGCGAATCTCGTCGGCCGCAGCTTTGCGGTCATCGGCGTAGAAACGCGAACCTTCTTTTGCACCAACCTCTTCAATCGTGCCGAACTTGCCATTCAGATATTCACGAACGCGCATGCCGGTCGGGGTTTCGTACCGCGGGAAGCTAATCGAAAAAACGCTGCGCCCCTCGCGTTCGAGTCGCGCCACGAGCTGTTCCGACTGTTTTGTTTTGCCGGTTCCGTCGGGTCCTTCGATCACAAAGAACATAGGCTTGCTCCTTATTTCCCGGTGGTTCCAAAACCACCGCGACTTTGGTCCGTGGTTACTGCACCTTCGACTAAATTCACGCGTTCAACCTTGAAAATGAGCGCCTGTGCGATGCGGTCGCCTTTTTCTAGCGTGACCGGGGAATCGGTAAAGTTATAAACCTGAATTTTAACTTCATCGTTTGGCCCGCAATAATCACGGTCGATGGTGCCAACGCCATTCGCGATCATGAGCCCCTTTTTGATTGGGGTAGAAGAGCGCGAAGTGATCATGAGCATGTGACCATCCGGAATCGCGACGACCAAACCGGTCGGCACGAGTACGATTTGCTTCGGCAAAATTTCGGTTTTTTCGCGAACCGGTAAATCAAAAGCCACGGCGCCGGGAGTTTTGTAGGCCGGGAGCTCAAGTGTCGGGTCAAGTCGAGTAATGCGTAGGTCCATAGGGGTGAGAGCTTAGAGGTTAGAGTTTAGAGATATCACTAACCTCTAAGCTCTTGTTTTGATGTTATGGCTGAGTGGTCGGCGGAGTGAAGTTCTTCCACATCATCGAAGCCTGCGGTTCAGTCGCGCCATAATATTTTGAATTCAGGCCGTCGGAACCATATGGCTTCGAGCATTCCGAAGAAAGTGGCGAAAAAGACATCTGCGCGATTTTCATTTTGTAATAAAGTTTGACCGGCAAGCGGCCGATATTCGAAAGCTCCAAAGTTAATTTAAGTTTGTTTCCGGGATCAAGATATCCGGCGGTTGCGTGAATGATAATTCCGAGTCGCCCGAGCGAGCTCTTGCCTTCAAGACGTCCGACGACATCGTTTCCGACACCGACCATTTCATAAGTCGTGCCGAGCGCGAATTCGCCGGGATGCAAAATAAACGGTCGCTCTTCGTCAATTTCAACTTTGGTCATTAAGTCATCGACCGGCTTTTTCACGTCAATCACAGTGTGATTCGTAATATCGAAAATCAAAAATTTCTTATCGAGGCGCAAATCAATCGAAGCTGGTTGAATATGCTTATCTTCAAAAGGGGAGATCGAAATTTTTCCGGATTCCAAATACTTGCGAATATCGACGTCGGAGAGGATCATAGGGGGCGAGGGTAATGGGGAGAGATTAGAGGTTAGAGCTTAGGGATATCATTTTCGACACTGACTTTATCAGACTCACGGGACATTCAACAGACTTTTACGCACAGCCTGTGGAAGACTTTTCCAGCCGAGGTGTTAAAGTTTCGATTGGTTAGGCGTTTCGCCTAGCTTTGACTCGGAGAAGCCCATGTTCAAGAGCGATGAGCTTTACGAATTCGGCAAGTTCAAGGTTCACCTCGGAAAAGGTGACACGGTTGGGTTTTGTACTGTTTGGAATGAAGCCGAAGCCGCCGTGAAGCGCGCGCCGAAGCTCGATGAAATCGCGGCCATCGTCGGCACACTCTACAGCCGCCATGGCGTCAACGTGATTTTGCGCAATCTCGCGCGAAAGCCGAGCTTGCGCCGGTTGTACCTTTGGGGATTCGGCACGCTTTCGCAGACCAAGTACGGCGTCATGGGTACCGACGTGCTGCGCGCTCTTTGGAAGAATGGGGTTGGGGATGATCGCGTGATTCCGGGCACGAGTTTCAAACTCGAACCGGGAATCGCGCCGGAAGTGGTGCGCGTGATTATTGAAAACGTCGAACTCATCGATGTGAGCGCCTCGTCGCTTGAAGAAGCGGTCGAGAAAATCGATGCGACCCCGAAGCCGCCGTACATGGAGCCGGTTGATTTTCCGACGCCTCCGCAGAAAAATCCGGAGAAGTATCCTTCGGAAGAGGTCGGCTTTTTGACGCGCGGAACCGGCATCATCGATGCCTGGAAAAAGCTCGTTTCGCGCATCATGGCCTACGGCACCGTGAAGGGCACGCAATACGGCGCGCAGCAGAAGGAGCTCGTGAGCGCGACCTGGGTGATTCAAGGCGAAGATCCGGACTCGGTGCTGCTTCCGACCGACTGGCCGGATAATTTGTGTGCTGTGACCGGAGCCGCCAAGGAAATGCTCGAAGAGTACTTTCACACAAATTTCGTGCCCGAAGCTCCCGTGGGCGTGAAATATACCTACGGCAATCGCCTGATGGCTTACGAGATTGGCGGTGTCAAGTACAACATGATCGAAGACGTGATTCTCCGGAGCCTGCGTTCTTCGCCGGATTCGCGTCGCGCCGCCGTCACCACTTTCGTGCCGGCAACCGACAAGGATTCGAGCGAGCCGCCGTGTCTGACCCAGATTCAGTGTCTGCAGTCGGGAGGCACGCTGCACCTGCTCGCGATTTTCCGTTCGCATGATATTTTTAAGGGCGCGATCGCGAATGCCTATGCTCTTCGTCGTCTGCAGAAAGAGATTGCGACGGAGCTTGGCTTTGCGCTCGGTGCCCTGAAAATCACTTCGGAGTCCGCGCACATCTACGAGAATGATTGGGAGAATGCGCGTCGGCTGGTTGATTGCGCTTTTTGGTCGCGCGACCCGAGCCTGGTTTTCAGCGCCGACGATGCCGATCCGCGTGGGAACTTCGTGATTACGGTCGAAGACGGCGCGATCAAGATGACGCTCATGGGTCCGGACGGCGCCGTGATCTACGGGCTTTCCGGCAAGTCGGCGCGATTCCTGCAACGCAAACTCGGCCAGCTAGGCTTGATTTCCGATATCGGTCACGCGGTCGACATCGGCATGGAGCTGCAGAAGGCGCAAATCGCGATGGAACGCGGCATGGTCTACACGCAAGACCGCCCGCTGCCGTTCTGATGTTTGGTTGTGATGTTTGAAAGCCGCCCCGTTTTCGGGTGCGGCTATTTTTGTGAGTGACTGTCCCTTTAGTGACTGTCACTAAAGGGACAGTCACTCATGTGGATAAGTGGTGTCGTCATCCCGAAGCCGAGGGATCTTGAAGTGTATTTTTTAGTAATGACGAAATGGACGACACGTGTGAATTTTTTTTGGCGGAAAAATCGGTTCTGATTAAAAAAAGAAAACAGTGAGGTGTTTTTAAGTAGATGAAAAGTGTACGGAGCGTATTCGTGGGACTGTAAACTAGATTGTGTCTGGAGTAGGCTTCTAGCCTATGAAGAAACCA
>JBAXGH010000006.1:0-55089 GCA_037139515.1 bacterium | reverse complement strand
CCAATGTGCGCACCGCTGAAGCCGCAAAAGGTGGGCTCGCCAAAGCTTTTGATGTCGCCGTGAAATCCGGAACCATCACCGGCCTCTTCGTCGTTGCACTCGCACTCGCCGGCGTCGCCGGCTTCTATGCTGTGACCGGAAGCGTTGATGCTCTTATCGGACTCGGATTCGGTGGCTCACTCATCTCAGTCTTCGCCCGTCTCGGAGGTGGTATTTTTACCAAAGCCGCTGATGTCGGTGCTGATTTAGTTGGTAAAGTTGAAGCTGGAATTCCGGAAGATGATCCACGCAACCCTTCAGTTATCGCTGATTTGGTTGGAGATAATGTCGGCGACACTGCCGGTATGGCTGCTGATATTTTCGAAACCTACGCCGTGACCGCGATTGCTGCCATGATTCTCGGCGCACTGACCTTCGGAGCCAAGTCTCCGCTCGTCTTATTCCCGCTTGCGATCGGCGCCATCGGCATAGTTACTTCGATTCTCGGAACCTTCTTCATCCGTCTCGGTGCTGGTAAAAATATCATGGGAGCTCTCTACAAGGGCCTGATTGGTGCCGGCGTACTCTCAGCCGCAGCGCTTTACCCGCTCACGAGCTACTTCCTGAAAAATACCGTCACCCCGGAACAGCTCTCTGGCATTTTCATTGCTGAGCTCGTCGGCCTGGCCGTGACCGCCCTCATGATCTTCATCACCGACTACTACACTTCAACCAAATACTCTCCAATCAAACACCTCGCCGAAGCCTCACAGACTGGTCATGGCACCAACGTAATTGCCGGTCTCGCGCTTTCAATGAAGGCCACAGCTCTTCCGGTCATCGTGATTGCCGCCGGTATCTTCGTCGCTTTCCAGGCTTTTGGTCTTTACGGCATCGCTCTCGCCGCCATGTCGATGCTTTCGCTCATGGGAATTATCGTGACGGTTGATGCTTACGGTCCGATTACTGACAACGCCGGTGGTATCGCCGAGATGTCTGATCTTCCAAAAGATGTTCGCGATGTAACCGATCCGCTCGACGCCGTTGGTAACACCACGAAGGCTGTTACGAAAGGCTACGCTATCGGTTCGGCCGGACTCGCGGTTCTGGTTCTCTTCTCAGCCTACACTCAAGAGCTCGCTGACTACGGACGTAACTTCACCTTCTCACTCTCAGAACCAAAAGTTATCATCGGTTTGTTCCTCGGCGGTCTTCTCCCTTACTTCTTTGCCGCGCTCTGTATGGAAGCTGTCGGCGAAACTGCCGGGAAGGTGGTTGAAGAAGTTCGTCGCCAGTTCCGCGAAATCAAAGGAATCATGGATGGCACGGGGCGCCCGGAATACGGCAAAGCTGTCGATATTGTCGCGACCGCCGCTTTGAAGAAAATGGTTTTTCCGGCTCTCATCCCTATCGTCATGCCAATCTTGGTCGGTTCACTCTTGGGAGTTGAAGCTTTGGGTGGTCTCCTCGTCGGCTCGATCGTAACCGGACTCTTCGTCGCGATTTCGATGACGACCGGTGGCGGTGCTTGGGACAACGCTAAGAAATATATCGAACAGGGTCACTTCGGCGGCAAGGGTTCTTTCACTCACCAGGCCGCAGTTACAGGTGACACCGTCGGCGATCCTTACAAGGATACCGCGGGTCCAGCCATCAACCCGATGATCAAGATTTTGAACATCGTCGCCCTCATCATCATTCCTTTCATCCTCAAATAAGCAGATAAAAAAACAGAGCCTTCAAGGGCTCTGTTTTTGTTGTTTTATTTTCCCGGCTCACACTTTGTGGTCGGAAACTTCTGTCTCAAAATGCCTGAATCTTCCTAAGCCTGTTTCATAAAGTAGTAGAAAGTGTAAGGAGCCTATTCGTCGCCGGGCAATAAGCCGTACCTTTGCCCGGCGAGCGGATAGGTCCTCACTTTCTGTAGCGCCGAAATGTATTAGCATAAATAAAAGGCTTTTTGCCGATGTTTCTCGACCTCAGTTGACTTTTTTCTTTTTTTGCGCTAGTTTTACGCATCGTCCTTTTTAGTTTTCACGCAACCCACACACTTTTGCGCTTACGGCGTCGGAGGTGCCTATGGAGATTGAGACACAGGCAGTTTGCGTGGCAGTTGATGCGCACGTTTCACCAGAAGAGTTTCGCAGCAAGTTTCGCTTTGGAGATCATGAGCCGGGATATTTCTGTGTTCGCGGACGGTCCTTCATTATGGACCCGGAAAGGGGTCTGGTGCCGGAAGGACCAAAGTTCCTGGAGACGGTTCGCGAGATTCTGCGCGGAACCACCGACTATGTTGGCTGGGGACTCGGACTCACCGCCTTTCAGCTAAGCCATCGAACCCAGTTCTTCAAGCGCAATCAGATCGGCCCGTTTGACTCCGGCCTGCGAAACGGCAGTGAGCAGGCGATGTTTGCGCTCCGCAAGATGAAGCGCAATCTCGTCTATCAAGAGATTACTGAAGCGCAAATGCCTACGGAATTCTTGAAAACCGAGGCATATGAAAGGCTGGCTCTGCGAAATGATCCGCGGAACCTGAGGCAAGCGATTCGCACTTCGACTACCTGTATTGAAATCGCCATGCCCGACATCGAAACTGCGATTCGAGCCTCCGATGCCATGCGTGACCACGTTCAATCGCTCGCAGTCGGGGCAAGTGCGCATCGTGGCCAATTCTGGGAAGCGCTGAAGAACATCACCGGGCGCCGTCCGGTGCCCGAACAGTACGGGAACTTCCAAGGCTTCTACGAGTCGGCCACAACCGAAGGTTTTGCCCATGACCCGCGGCAATCGCCCCACGTCATGAACATCTCGCCGACCGGAAAGCTCAGACTCGACTTCTTCGGAAGCACGAACCGGGCTGACCTCATCATCAGCTGGGTCCGGGAAGTGTTCCGGATCCTGAACGCAGTACTTCCGCCATAGACCCGACGGTACGCGCCCAAGCATTGACTTCGGGCGCGATTTTTTTTATTATTCCTGTGTTTCCCAGGCATCTCTAAGCTCTAATCTCTAAGCTCTAATCCCTACTCCCATGACCTATACTCGCGAAAATCTACCCAAGCTTTCAGTGAAGCTGACTATCACCATCGATATAGATGAACTTGATGATCACATCGAGAATGCGGCTAAAGCAGCTG
Organism: bacterium; assembly: GCA_037139515.1. Taxonomy (GTDB): domain Bacteria; phylum Patescibacteriota; class Patescibacteriia; order JBAXGH01; family JBAXGH01; genus JBAXGH01. Next base: position 51,973 of record JBAXGH010000006.1, on the reverse strand, counting down.
CTAAGGACTTTGCCGTCGCCGGTTTTCGCAAAGGTCACGCGCCGCTTGAAATGGTCAAAGAAAAAATCGGTGAGATGAAACTGCTCGAAGCAGCTCTCGAACCAGCAGTTCGCAAGTCTTTGGTTGAAGCCATCACAACCGAGAAACTCGAAACCGTCGGTGCTCCGGATATCAGAGTAGAGAAGTCGGCTCCGGGAAATCCGCTCATCTATACCGCGACTCTCGCGCTCATGCCTACGGTAGAAAAACTCGCTGACTACTCAAAAATTAAAGTGGAGGCGAAATCAAATGAGGTGCCGGAGAGTAAAATCGAAGATGCTATCAAAGAACTTCGCCGAATGCAGGCCAAAGAAGTCCGTGTTGAGCGCGGCGTCACCGAAAAAGACAAAGCTGTTGTTGATTTTGCCATGAAGCGCGAGCATGTTCCGATTGAAGGCGGTCAGGCTAAAGACCACACTATTTACATGGAAGAAAATCACTATATTCCTGGCTTCAAAGAGCAGATTCTTGGGTTAAAAGAAGGGGAAAAGAAGAATTTCACCCTAAAATTCCCTGATAACCACTATCAAAAACAAATCGCTGGCGCCGAAATCGAATACGACTTGACCATGAAAGGCGTTTTCGAGATGACGCTTCCGGAATTCAATGATGAGTTCGCAAAATCGCTGGGCGCTGAAAATGCCGCCAAGGTTCGCGAAACTATTTTCGGCAACATGAAAGAAGAGACCGAGGAAGAAAACCGCCGCGCAACCGAGGTTGAAATGCTCGAAAAACTTGCCGATCAATCTGTTTTCTCTGAAATTCCGGAATTGCTTGTAAAGAGCGAAGGGGAAGCGATGTTCCACGAACTGGAGCACTCAATCGAAGATCGTGGCATAACTTTTGCCGACTATCTTCGCGATTTGAAGAAGACCCCAAACGATTTAATGAAGGATTTCGAACCACAGGCTTTGCGACGGGTGAAAGTCGCGCTGGTACTTGGAAAATGCTCAAATGAGCTGAAGACCGAGGTTACCGAAGAAGAGCTTGAAGTTGAACTCGATAAAATTTCCAAAGAATACGAAAAGCCGGAAATGAAAGAGCGTGTTCACTCTCCACAGTTCCGAGAACATGAGAAGATAGTCTTGCGTAACCGTAAGACCATCGAAGCTCTCAAGAAGTTGATGGTTAAATAAAGGAAAAGGCACCAAGCTGGTGCCTTTTCGATATTCGTTCCACATGCTTATCCCCATGTTTATCCACAGTTTTGGGGATAACTTCTAAAAATTGAACTTCATGTCTAAAATTAGCGTAAAAATACGACCGCAAGCGAAGCAGAACGAGATCATGTCCACAGATCCGCTCATTATTCGAATTGCGGCCCCGCCAATCGACGGTCGGGCGAACGAAGAACTCATCAGTTTTCTCTCAAAGACTTTAAAAATCACGCAATCTTCAATAAATATAGTTCACGGCGCAAACATCAAACAAAAAATTCTCGAAATTGAGAATCTAAGCCTTCTTGAAATACAGAATAAACTTAAAGAAGCCCAAGGGAGACTACTTTAGCTTTTCCGGAACATCATCAATTCCGCCCTTTGAGAAAGGATTGCAATGTAAAAGCCTCTTACAGGCTAAAATGCCTCCATTTATCACTCCGTGCTTAGAAATCGCGATTTTCGCGTATTCAGAACAGCTGGGCGTATATTTACAATATCCGTGCGGGTAAAGATATTTCGGAATGCCGTGATCAGGCGAAAACACCTTCTGATAAACTTTTATGAAAAAAAGAAGCAAAACTCTTAGCATAACTATGGGAGTAATTTTGCTTTTTTCAAAACGCCAACCATCTGCTCACGAACTTGCTCAATCTTATAATCACGAGCTTCGGGGAAAGCGATAAAGACTAAATCCAAGCCAGGAGGTAACTGCATGACGATTTCACGAGCCACTTCACGCATGCGGCGCTTGAGCTTATTTCTAACAACAGCTTCCTTAGAAACCTTCGTACCAACCATAAACCCAATTCTAACCGGAGCCTCGGGCTTATAGCGCTTTCCGAAACGCAAACCTAAACCATTGCCGTAAGCTTTAAGCCCATGGCCGAAAATAGATTCGAAGTCTTTTTTGTGGCGAAGTCTATTTTTCTCGGTCAGCATATTTGACTAGGTTACTCTATTTTGGCTGAGATTCAAAAAATCCCTTGCGGGATTCGTTGATTACAAGCTACTTCTTGTACTTCTGCAAAACCAAGCGCTTACGTCCCTTAGCGCGACGACGGGCGAGAACTTTGACTCCATCCTTTGACTTCATGCGCTTCAAGAAACCATGAATGCGGGAACGGTGCTTCTTCTTCGGCTGATATGTGCGTAATGGCATATATTTTTTAGACCGGCAGTTTGGTAGGCCTTGCGCTATCGTTTCGGCCTGTTTATACTGCACGTGATTGAGTTTTGCACAGGACCTGCACACCGTCTCCACACAGTGTCCACGTCAGGCGCGTACTCCTTGTAAAATTGTCGTGCTAGCATACCAGCATTGACTAAATTAGTCTAGATACACAGCTGAATTGGATAAGTTTTTACCAAAATAGAGAAGTTTCTGCTATCATCAGTTTTCTTCAGTCAATATTATGAATACTCAAGAACTTTGGACCGCGGTTTTGAGCGAACTCGAGCTTCAGTTGTCGAAAGCCAATTTTACTACCTGGTTTCGCTCAACTTTCATCTACTCGTTTCAGAACGGGGAAGTAATCGTAGCGATCCCGAGTACTTTTTATAAATCTTGGATTGAAAAAAAGTATCATAAAACGATTTTAACTCTTCTTCAGGATCTTTCTCCGGAACCGATCCGTTCTGTTCAGTACAAAGTAGAAACTCATCAGCGCCCACCGGAACCAATCCTTCCACCGGCCCCGCCACAAGCTGCTCCGGTTCAATTTACTCAGAACCGTACCGTAAATAATAATTCAATCGTTCCCCCAACTCAGGACTTCGCTCCGACCACGAATGGACTGAATCCAAAATATATTTTTACGGCCTTTATTGTCGGCAAAGGCAATGAGTTAGCCCATGCCGCCGCCCAGGCCGTTTCAACTAAACCGGGTACCGCGTACAATCCGCTCTTCTTATATGGAGGAGTAGGGCTTGGTAAAACCCATCTTTTGCAGGCAATCGGCCACGAAATGATTAAACGCAATGAAAAGACGCGAGTTCTTTATGTAACCTGCGAGCGTTTCACTAATGATTTCATTAATGCCGTACGTACCGGTCGGGCAAAAGACTTTAAAGACCTCTACCGGAATGTCGATCTGCTTCTCATCGACGATATTCAATTCATGGCCGGGAAGAAGGAGACTCAGGAGGAATTTTTCCACACCTTTAACGCCCTTCACCAGCAAAACCGCCAGATTGTTTTGACTTCTGACCGTCCTCCTCGCGCCATCATCGACCTTGAGGACCGCCTAAAATCACGTTTTGAGTGCGGCATGCTTGCCGATGTTCTGACTCCGGATCTTGAAACCCGCGTCGCGATTCTTCAAACCAAGTGTAATGAAAAGGGTTATTCGTTGGCACCGGAAATTTTGCTTGAAATTGCCAAGCTCGTTCAATCAAACGTTCGTGAGCTTGAAGGTGCGCTGAATAAGATTTACGCGCATCATCAACTCCAGAATATTGCTCCAACCACAAGCTCGGTGCGCCCACTGCTCTCAAGCTTCAATGGCCCAAGCAATCAAAAGTTTGTTTCGGCGCGCATACTTATCGAGACTGTAGCTCGTTATTTCGACATCAAATTAGAAGAACTTCTTGGAGCAAGCCGGGAGAAGCGTTTAGCGTTTCCTCGCCAAATCACCATGTATTTGATGAGAGAAGAATTAAAATCTTCTTTCCCAAATATCGGACGTGAGCTTGGCGGCCGCGATCACACTACCGCAATGCATGCCTGCGACAAGATAAAACTCGAATTAACTTCAAATGAACGTCTGGTTCATGACATCGAAAATATTCTGTCACAGGTTCGTGCCCGTTAGCCACAGGCTATCCAGAGCTCTTTCAACAAGAGGCACACAGAGGGATAAAATGTGTCCACATATGCTTAAAAGCATGTGGATAAAAAGTGCTCTTTTCCACAGGTCATGGGCGCCCACAACCTGTACACATCTTTAGTCTCTTTCACACACAGGACCTGAAGACATTTCGGATCAATTAAAGTAAGATCGAAACCAGCTTATCCACTTCATGCACAGGCCCTACTGCTACTATTGGACTAGAATTTCAAATTTAATAATAGGGACGATCTGAATTATGCGGCTGTCTTGCACTCAAGAAAATCTTCATCAGGGACTTTCACTCGTTTGTCATCTTCCAACTAAAAACGTGAACTTACCGATTCTTCATAACATCCTAATTAGAGCTCAGGAAAAAGTTTTCGTGCTTTCAGCGACTAACTTGGAAATCGCGATCACGGCAACTATTCGAGGAAAGGTTGATGAGCCGGGGGAATTCACGATTCCCGGAAAACTCTTTTCCGACTATACGACGTTGCTTCCTACTGAGCGTGTAGACTTGAGTCTTACTGGGCAATCACTTGAAATTCGATGCGGAACTTATAGTACGAAAATTCGTGGCGTACCGGCGACGGAATTTCCACTCGTACCATCGGTTGAATTAAAGCATGAGTTCCATGTTGAGGTTGATGATCTTCGTGGGGCTTTAGCGCAAACATTGTTTGCAGTTGCGTCCCATGAATCGCGCCCGGAATTGTGCGGAATTTATTTTCTCTTTTCCGGATCGACTTTAACTTTTGCCGCGACGGATAGTTTTAGGCTCGCTGAAAAGGTAATTCCTTTGCTCGAACCAGCCGCGGAAGAAGTGAAATGTATTATGCCTTCCAGAACTGCGGCCGAAGTTTTCCGCATTCTTGGAATTATGCGTGAAGATTTGGAAGCGGGTTCGAAGGTTTCGATTGGACTCTCGGATAATCAGATTGTTGTCAGAATTGGCGGCACCGAATTGGTTTCGCGCGCCATCGAGGGAAATTATCCTGAGTATAAAGTGATTATCCCAACGGTTACCCGCACAGAAGTTGTAATTTCTAAAGAATTGCTTTTGCCGGCGATTAAAAACGCTTCGCTTTTCTCGCGTTCCGGACTTTGTGATGTGACGCTTTCGGTCGGCCAAAACTCAATAACTTTATCCTCAAATGATCAACAGACTGGGGAAAACTCGGTGACTTTGGAAGCCGAAGTTCAAGGTGATTTGAATACGCTTACTGTGAATCATCGCTATCTTTTGGACGGTATTCAGAGTGTTTCTGGTGATAAAGTTAGATTGAAAATTATTGACGGTGGAAATCCAATGGTGGTTGCGCCGGAAGGTGAGACCGGACATTTGTATATCGTGATGCCTATCAGACAGTAGGAGAAAAATGATATAGTTCCATGATTATGGAACGAGAGTCTAAGTTTGAACAGAGACCGCCGAGCAATAAAGAAAAGATTAGTCGATTAAAACGACTGAGTCGCTTGCTCTGCGGTCTTTCGGTTGGTGCGACAATTGGCATGACGGCTGTGTCGCTTGATGAAGGTGAACCCGAGCAACCTTCGGTTTCGATGAAAAAAACAGGTTCGAATAGTGAGCTAAGAGAAAGTTTTGAAAGTGAAGACGCGAAGGCGAAAAAATCCACGAGCGTCGAGGGGAAGGTTGAAAATTTTGTGAAGACAGCCGGAAAATTAGCACGCGTAGCTGAATTAAGGGCAACTGCTAAGAAAGAAAAGGTTGAAGAACCTTTTGGCATAGAAGGGTCATTGTCGTCTTTTCAAAAATTCGCAGATCTCGAAATTCCTGATTCGAACTATTCTGCCGACTGGGAGAATGATCGAGGGGTTTGGAAGATGACTATGAAATTGCATGGGCATGAATTCCATTTTAATGTCGAACAGGATGGAAGTGTTTCCGTGCCGGTATTTACAAAGATGAAAAATGGAGTTCCGGAGTTTAAAGAGAGAAATTTTAGCAAGGCGGATTTCAAAGATTATTTGGAAGAGTCAGAAGCTGTCTTAACCATGATTGAAACTCGGATAGAAAAGTTAACTGATGAAGATGCGAAAGATGGGGCTAAGGAACTTAGTGTCTCGGTTAGAGAAAACGAACAAGAGGAAGAGATGTAGAAAAAGTTAAAAAACAAAATGTCGCTTCACATAGCGATTTTTTTGTGCTAGGGTAATATTAATATGAGATGGAAAAATAACAAGCAAAATCTAATTTTAGCTTTTTTTGTCATCGTAGCTATTTTTGGCGGTGGATTATTTGTTTATAAAACGAAAACCAATGTTGTCGTAGCCCCGCAGATTCACGAAGCGGTCCGCTTTGGAGGAATCGTGCCTCTTACTGGTACCAGATCGGCATACGGAGTTCCGCTTCAGCGAGCAGCTCAGCTCGCGGTTGATGAAATCAATAAAAAAGGAGGGCTTTTTGGTGAGCAGATTCAGATTTTTTGGGAAGATGGAAAATGTTTGCCGGCCGCTGCCAAAGCAGCAGCCGAGAAATTGGTAACCAAGGCTAAGGTGCAATTTATTTTTGGAGGTGTTTGTTCAAATGAAACCCTGGCTGCGGCACCAATTACCGAAGCCGGAAAAGTCGTTCTGATTTCTCCGGCTTCAACGGCGGCAGAAATCACAAGTTCCGGTCAGTATGTTTTCCGACTGACGCAGAGCGATACCTTGGTCGGATCGGTCGCGGCAAATTATGCTTTTACGAACTTGGGATACAAAAAAGTCGCAATCGTAAGAGAAAATACTTCGTATATCACCGGAATAGCCACGAGTTTTATCAACAGTTTTAAGGGTCTTCATGGGGAAGTGGTTTACGACCAAAAATATAATACCGGGGCCAGGGGCTCGGCGGCTTTTATTACAGAGGCCTTAAAAGCCAATCCGGATGTGATTTATCTTTTGCCGGATTCTCCGACTCAAGGTTTGCAGCAGCTCGAAAAACTAAAAACAGCAAAGAATACGATTCCGATTATCGTTGATGAGGTCTTGCTTGACGGCGCGCTCGTTACAGCTGATCCGGAAATCTTTGAAGGCGTCATTGGAGTTCAAAGTTATTTTGATAACGGTACCGAGCGCGCTCAAAAGTTTCTAGCCTCGTATAAGCAACAGTATGCTGAAGATCCAAAATTCCCATATTTCATGGCGAATATGTACGACGCTGTTTATCTTGCGAAGAACGCGATCGAAAAGAATGGATCAGATCCGGATAAGATAAAGTCATGGTTGCTCGCACAAAAGCGCTGGCCGGGCGTTGCTGGTGATGTAACTTTTGATGCGAACGGTGATTATTTGGCGAAGTTTAGTATTGTAAAAATCAATGCCGGAAAAGTTGAGTTTCAGGAGGTTTACGATACTTCGAAAAAATAATCAGCTAACTATTTTCACGAAACTGGAGAGCCTCGGCAATGTCCGAGGCTTCTATATTTTCGCGGCCCGCAAGATCGGCCAAAGTGCGCGAAACTTTTAAAACGCGACTCGTGGCTCGCGCCGATAATTGAAGTTTTTCGAGCGCGGTTTCAAGAAGTTTTTCCGCATCAGCTTTTAGCACGCAAAATTTTCTGATTAATTTTCCGCTCAGTTCCTGATTACAATGAAACGAAGAGTTTTGATATCGCATCGCCTGCTTTTTTCTGGCCGCGCAAACTCTCTCGCGAACAAGGTGAGAAGATTCTTGGGGCTTTGCGCGCAAAACTTCATTGGTTGGAAGCCTTGGTACTACGACGTGCAAGTCGATACGGTCTTTCATCGGGCCAGAAATTTTTTTTGAATATGAGATTAATTTTTGACTAGTGCAGCTGCACTTATTTGAGCCGTCGCCGAAAAAACCACAAGGACACGGGTTCATGGCGGCGATGAGCTGAAATCGCGCCGGATATTTAATGGTCCCGCTGACTCGGGAGATAGAAACGACGCCGTCTTCAAGCGGTTGGCGAAGATTTTCAAGCGCATCACGGCGAAATTCCGGGAATTCATCGAGGAAGAGTACGCCGCGGTGGGCAAGGGTGACTTCGCCTGGCTTAGGCCTCGTGCCGCCTCCGATGAGCGCTATGCCTGAAGTTGTGTGATGGGGCGAACGGAATGGTCTTTGGGGCGTCAGAGAGGCTGTGCTGCCATTTAGGCTCTGCAGAGTCATGACTTCAAGTAGCTCTTCTTGGGTGAGCGGCGGCAAGAGCGACGGTAAGGCGCGGGCAAGAAGGGTTTTTCCGGATCCCGGGGGACCCGAAAAGAGCAGGTTGTGCCCGCCGGCCGCTGCTATTTCAAGAGCTCTTTTGGCGTGATTTTGTCCGCAAATATCAGCTAAATCTACTTCATAGATAGCTTCTTCGGAGCTAAGTTTGGCTGGTTCAACCGGTGTGAGTTTAGCTGTGCCCTGAATGTGAGCGACGATATCGCGCAAATGATTGGCGCGGAGAATAATCATGTCGGGTACAAGCCCGGCTTCAAGAGCATTCGCTTCCGGCACAACGGCAATTTTTTGACCTAACTTTCGGGCGCCAAGAAGCAGCGGAAGCAATCCGGTGATTGGACGAAGAGCTCCGTCGAGCGCGAGTTCGCCAAAGAACATCATCTCCTGAATTTTTTCCGTCGGAAAAATACCATCAGCGGCGAGTAAGCCGAGGGCAATTGGCACATCAAAACACGGACCTTCTTTGCGAACATCAGCGGGTGCCAGATTTGCCACGATGTGAGTTCGTGGAAAGCCGTAACCGCTGTTTTTTAGAGCTGAGGTGACTCGGTCGCGAGCTTCCTGAACCGAGGTGTCGGGCAAACCAACAATTATAAACTTCGGCAAACCATTTTGAATATCAACTTCAACATCGACAACAGTAAAATCAAGTCCCGAAAGCGAACCACTCCTTGTCTTGGCAGGCATAAATTACCACCAACCATCATGTTCATGCCTACTAATTTTTTTCAAGCGTCGGCTGTGGAGAATTCTCTTTAGTGAATAGAATCAGGGCGATTCCAATCACTACCATGAAGTCAGCCAGGTTCCAGAAGCCGTTCCAGGGGAAGGAGATATAGTCAGTAGTGCTACCAAAGTAAAGGCGATCGATTAAATTAGATGTGCCGCCGCCGATAATCCAAATTAATCCGTGGCGGTATTTTTTTTGGAAAAAATAGTAGGCGAGCGCGACTGATAAAACTAAAACATGCAGGGCGGTAACCGACCACATCGGAAATGGCAGGCTGAAAGGTCCGTAAAAATTTTCGAAATGGGCAATTTGAAAACTTCCGGAACCGAGAAGCGACTCGCCATTTGCGAGTCGCCCCCGAATCAGGAACTTGATAATTTGGTCGACTAGAAAAAATAGTGTCGCGATCACAAGGTCACAAGTTTAAACTTCGTTCATGAAAGACTTCTTGCATTTAATGCAGCTTGAGCTTGATGGTCTTGCGAGTAGGCGCTTGTCGTCTATCTTTTCCTTGCAGTATTTGCAGTTGCCGTAGGTTCCTTTTTCGATGCGTTTTAATGCACCAACTACATCTTTGAGTGCGCTCTTGAGCTCTTCCGCAACCGCCATCGTGTCGCCGAGAACCGTGGCTTCGGAAGCACTTTCTTCTTCGCCGCTAGATGGTTCCGGTACGTTCGGCGTGAATGATCCAGGGTCATTTGGATCAACTGTTCCGATTTCGGAAAGCTCACGTTCGAGCTTAGTCTCTTCGTCGATAAGAGCTAGTCTCATTTTCTCGATAAACTCCTTGCCATATGTCTTATACATAGGAATTGTGTTTGAGAGAGTAGTTTTCAAAGGAGATTTAAAGTCTCCGGTATTTCGACCGATGGTAACCCTTTTAAAAGCTTTTGGCAAATAAAATAGGACGCGCACAGCCCCGTAAATATGATTTATTGGGTGGCGCGACCTATTCGCGGATTATGCAAGTACATTTCGCTTGTTGGATGGTTTTATATTCCATGCTTACACGCCTTTCTCTTTGAGTTCATCCGGTGTTTGCGCAGAAGTGAGATTCTCCGACTGATGACATCGGGGTGTCTGCAAACATCGTTTGACCTCAGAGTTTTGTGTTTGGGGCGTTTTTCCACCCTAAAAAAATTCTCCGGCTGCCAAAGGGCAGTTGCCTGAGGCGCTGGTTTGCTTTGGACGCAAGACGCAGCTTCTTATGTACTTTCGGTTATCCGTACCGTTTGAAAAGTACTATGCGAGTCTCTCTGCCGTTCTTCGGCTATCCCGATGCAGTCACGCAGACCACATATGAAGGGAAGAGCCTAAAGATGATTCGGCTGACTTTTTTATTTTGTTTTTGCTTTTCTTTTTATTTTACGATTCCAAAAAGAATAGCAAAGAGACTTTTTGTCGCTCGTTGTCGGGGTTTTTGGTGCTTGATTAGCATCTTCCGATTCAACTAGCGAAGTTAAGTAAGGTACTGAGACAAGTATAGCACAAAATCAGCATATTCTTGAGAACTCCGATTAAAAAAATATTGAATTCTTATTGGGATAGCCTCTGTGGATAACATGGTGCTTTCCACACAAGTTATCCACAAGAACAAAAACGCTGTCTTTAGCCAAAGTTACTTGGTGCAGAAGGTGATTCTATTTTTTTGGTCTTTTCCGAGTGCAAAAAACGGGTTCAGATTAAAACTTGTGAGCGAAGTGATAGGGCAAGAAGCTTCATTCCAACTGGAGCGCTCTTCAATGAAAGCGCTTGAGCTAAAAATTAGTGTAGGGATTCCATCTTTAGAAGAATCTGAGAGCGGCAAGATAGCTGGCACCAATTTTTCCGACTTAGTTAAAATTATTTTTCCGAAAATAGAATTGATCTCGTTGATTATCAAATCATCAGTTTTCGCGATGATTTCGGTGGCCGGGGTACCGTCGCTCAAAGGCAGAGAAATCTTTTTTGGATCATCAAAGCCGGTAAGTAGCTTTAAAAAATCTTCAGCGTTCGGAATGTTTGTTTTGATAATCACGTTTGGTGAGGTTGAAAGGCCATAGCGGCCTTCGGCTTCAGCTGTAATTTCACGGTCCGTAGCTTTCATGATAGCGATGGGCTCATTTTTGGTGCTCCAGATGGTGAGCGAGGCCGGGAGATGTGAGGAGTCGGTGCTTTGAAGGTTTTCTGATTTTGAGCCGCGCAAGTAGGTGAGTTTGTTTTCTCTGGAACCAAAAAGCAGATCCGTTCGGTTGTTGTTCAAAAATATTCCGTAGGCCGATGAGAATCGCATGCGCAAATTCTGCCAAGGCGTTGCGTTCGGGAAAGGATCTACGAAAATATCCGAAATCTCACCCGTTTTTTGAATCGAGATACCGTTTCCATTTGATAAATCAGAAGTGCTGCCATCAGCAAGATAGGCTCTCGCCGAACGCAGGCCATTATCTTTTGAAGAGACGTAAAGAACTGTGTCTTTTGGTGAAAATTTTCGAAACTTATCAGGTTCGAATGAACCAAAAATCCCAACAAACAACAAAACAACCACGACGCCGAGCCAGAGTAGCTCGGCGCGTGAAAGATTTTGTGGCTTGTTGAAGCTTGAGTCCATTTTTAGTTCTTTTGGAATGGTTTACCGCCCGTGCGTGGCGGCATTTCTGACTTCGGGTACTGCGACGGATCCATGTTTTCAAACTTGTTTCCGGCCGCCTGTTTGTAGGAAAGATTGATGCGTCCAAGCTCGTCGATTTCGATAACTTTTACCGGAATCACGTCGCCAATATTCACGACATCGGTAACTTTTCCAACGCGGAACGGCGCGAGTTCGGAAATGTGAACTAGGCCGTCGTTCTTTGGCGCGACTTCGACAAACGCTCCAAAATCCATGATGCGCGTAACCTTGCCGCGGAAAGTTTCGCCGACTTTTACCTCGCGCGTCAAGCTATTCACCCAATCAACGGCCTTGGCGCTCATCTCGGCATTCGTGCCAGTGATAAAGACCGTGCCGTCGTCTTCGATATCAATCGAAACTCCGGTCGCAGCAATGATTTCGTTGATCTGTTTGCCGCCCGGTCCGATCACGATGCGAATAAGTTCCGGATTGATTTTGAGCGTGATAATTCTTGGGGCGAACGGTGAAAGTTCCTTGCGCGGTTCGGCAATCACAGCTTTCATGACGTCCAGAATGCGCATGCGGGCCGTGTTCGCTCGGGTCAAGGTTTCTTTGACGATCTCGTCCGAGAGGCCGAGAGTTTTGGTATCAAGCTGAATCGCGGTCATGCCTTTTCGGGTACCGGCGACTTTAAAATCCATACCGCCAGTGCCATCTTCCAAATCAGACAAGTCGGTGATGATTTTGTACTTGCTGATATGACCGTCTTTGCCCGCAACGGAAGCGAGTCCCATGGCAAGTCCGGCAACCGGAGCCTTAATCGGCACACCGGCGTCCATAAGAGCGAGCGTCGAACCACAGGCTGAGCCCATCGAGCTTGAACCGTTCGAGCCGAGAACTTCCGAGACCAAACGAATCGTGTATGGGAAGATTTCTTTGGCCGGAATCATGCGTTCCAAAGCTTTTTCAGCGAGAGCTCCGTGGCCGATTTCGCGGCGTCCCGGACCTCGCATTGGTTTAACTTCGCCGACCGAATAAGGAGGGAAGTTGTAGTGATGCATGAAGCGTTTTTCGCCGTTTACTTCCATGCCGTCGAGCGTCTGAGCGTCACCAGGGGCGCCCAAAGTCGCGACGGTCAAAACCTGAGTTTCACCGCGTGAGAAAAGTCCGGTGCCGTGATTGCGGCTGAAGAGCGCGACTTCGGAAGTGAGCTCGCGAATTTCATCTAATCCGCGACCGTCAACGCGACGATCTTCGGCTAAGATCTTTTCAACAATCTGCTCTTCGACAATCCAATCGACGCTTGAGAGAAGCTCGCCGTGGAAAGATTCGTCGATCGAATTTTCTTTGAGCCAGGCTTTGAATTCGGTTTTGATTCGGCCCTTGGCTTCGCGGCGTCCGACTTTATCAGCCTTTGGTTCTTTGAAAAAATTCTTTTCAATCGAGGCGAGGATGAAATCTTTTTTGGCGCGGGCCAGAATCTCATCTTTTTCTTCTTCATGCGCGAGTCCGGCGTCATCAAGCTGAAGGGGATTTACTTTTTCGTGACCCACGGCCTTGCGCACCTGTTCAATCAAATCACAAACGCCGCCGAAATGTTTTTTGGCGAACATGATGGCTTCGTAGACTTCGGTTTCCGGAACTTCATTTCCGCCGGCTTCAATCATCAAAACTTTTTCTGAATTTCCGGCGACGAATAATTCCAAATCAGATTTGGTTAGGTCTTCGTAGCTCGGATTCAATTTCCATTCTCCGTCGACGCGACCGACTTTGGCACCGGCGATAGGTCCGGCCCACGGAATTTTGGACATGTGGAGCACGGTCGAAGCGGCAATCAAGCCGACAACGTCCGGCGAATGCACGCCGTCGAATGACAAAACCGAAACGATGAGCTGAATTTCGTTGCGCATGGCGTCGTTGAAGAGTGGGCGCACCGATCGGTCGATAAGACGACCAATCAAAGTCGCATCATCGGTCGGGCGACCTTCGCGCTTGATGAAACGCGAGCCTTTGATTTTTCCGGCCGCGTATAACTTTTCTTCGTACTCGACCTGGAGCGGGAAGAAATCAATTCCTGTGCGCTTTTCCGGCGACATCACGACGGCTGCAAGCACGATTGTTTCGCCGAGCGACACAAGCGCTGAAGCGGAAGCCTGTTTGGCGAGCTTGCCGGTCTTGATTGTGAGCGGTGAGCCATTCCAATCCATCGAAAACACTTTTTCCATAGATATCTATAAGCACTCATCACGAGAGGAAAGACCGTTTGAGGTCTCGATCTCTCGTGACGAATGATGAATAAGTTTCAGGTGCTATTCACCGAATGGTGTTGTCATCCTGAGCTTGGCGAAGGATCAAGGCATGATTCTTCGCTGCGCTCAGAATGACAACCTAGAGTGCCCACTTTTCTGTTTTATGCGAGGCGGATGGTTGCGGGGCCGGAGCCTTCTCGTCATCGTCGGAGTTTGCGAAGTCATTATTTAGCTCTTCGTTGCTTTCGGTTTTGAGAGGGCGTCGCGGAGTTCGATTGCCGCTGATAAGGAAAGTTTCCGGAGCTTCGCTCATGTTCGTGTAAACATCGGCGGCATCAACGAGCATGGTCGAAGTCGTTTCGCGGAAGGCGATAACTTCGGCCTGACGACCGTGACCTTTCAAATATTCGAGGAGCGGCACGAAGTCGCCGTCGCCGGAAACGATTACGATGACATCAAGAATTTCGTGCATGCGGATGGCATCAACCGCGATGCCGACATCCCAATCAGCTTTCTTAGCGCCGCCCGCGTATTCAAGAATTTCTTTTTCTTTGGTTTCGATACCGACTTTTTGTAACGCGTCGATGAAAGGCTGTTCCTCGCGAGTTTTGGTGCGGACGACGTAGGCGATAGCGCGAACCAGTTTGCGGTCGGCGAGCGCGCGTTCCACGATTTTGGCAAAATTCACTTTAGCATCGAAAAGATTGCGGGCGCTGTAGTACATGTTTTGAACATCGATGAAAATTCCGACGCGCTGTTCTGGATGTTGCATTGGATGACGAGAATTGTGTGGCATAGTGGGGAAAGGCCGTGGAGACTAGGGCGTAGGCCGTAGGCCGCAGGGCGTAGTAACGTCTTTAAAAATGTGTGTTTTATTTCGTTCCCGCGACCGAGCGAACGAATGCAGAGTAGCGGGTTTGTAAAAATATTTTGAGGTGCGATGAGCTTGTTGCAGGAGCATTCGAGATGTAGGTCCGAAGTTGGCGAGCGATTATGGTCGTACTCTGCGCCGGGCAATGCGCTCCCAATTTGCCCGCCGCAGAGTAAGCCATACCGCGCTCGCGAAAACTTCCCGTGTAGTTCGAAAGCCCCAACAAGATATGTCGAGGCTTTCGAGGAGTGTTTAGACAAGTCCGAGAGCCTTCATGAGTTTCTCGTAGCCTTTTTTATCTTCGCGTTCCAAGTATTTCATCAAGCGTCGGCGTTCACCGACTTTCTTGATAAGACCGCGGCGCGAGCTGAAATCTTTCTTGTGCATCTTCAAGTGCTTCGTGAGTTCTTTGACTTCTTCGGTCAAAATCGCGATCTGCACCTGGGACGAGCCGGTATCGTTCTTGTGGATGGCGAACTTTTCAATCAGTTTCTCCTTCTTATTCTTGTCTAACATAGCGGGAAGAGCTTAGGGCTTAGAGCTTAGAGGTTAGAGAAACATCTAAACACAGCCACGAAACACTTCTGTTCGGGTATGGTTGAGCTAAAGCCCGGCCATACCTATTAATTAGTGGTTGAAATATAACAAAACGGCTGTAATTAAACAAGCCCCGGGCACATCGTTCGAAAACGAGGTGCTGCGGGGCTTTGAAGGTCAGGGTTTGTAGATGAAATCCCAGTCGACGCAAAACGGGTTGACTAGGTTACGGTTCGAGACGAGTTGGCATCCCGGAGGAGGTGTCTTCATCTCAACCTGCGTGTGAATGCAGGTTCCGGTGGCGTTCCCGGTGCTCCCGGCATAACCGATGATCTCGCTTCGAGTGACGTGGTCTCCCTTTTTGAGACCGGAGGCGTAGCTCGAGAGATGACAGTAGGTCACGCGCACATCCGGGCGATTCTCGAGCTGGATAGTGAGCGTATTACCGCATCCTTGTACATCTTTCGGAAAACTTGATGGCGCGCCGTCCCAGTACTTTTCAATCACGGTGCCAGTCGCTGATGCGTGAACTGGTTCATTCGGTTTTGCGCGAATATCCCAGGCTTTGTGAAACTTGTTCGTGCAGCCTGGTGAGTTCGGATCGCAACGCCAGCCCGCAAGGCTTGAAAGCAGCGCCTTGGTCAGGTTTGGAACCTTCAAAATCGACAGGTCGGTGAGTGATGCCGGATAAAGGAGCTGGATTTCTTTATTGCCCCTGGCTCTGAGCCCGGGGATGGTGCAGGAAGCGCGCTTGAGCCAGTAATTCGTGACGGGTTCGCTCACTTCGTAGGCGTGCACACAGCCACCTGGATCAATCCGGTCGTCACCCGCGGTAATCTCGACGACCTTTTGAGTCCGTGTCTTTGGAGCGCTGGGAGCTACTTTCGGCGTCACTTTTGTTGGCGTCTTCTTTGCAGGAGTCTTCTTTTTCGACTTCCCAGGCTTCGCCTCCTTGATTGGGGGGACGTCCGTCGCCGAAGGAGTGTTCGCTTCGGCATTCGGGAGTATTTCGCATCCAAGTGCCATAACCAATACGGTGATGCTGGTGGCAAATATTGCCATCGCGGGCATTTTCACCGTTACCTCCGTGTCTTTTTGTGAGTATTGACCTAAAAGTCCTGGTCCAAACTTAGCAGAAAATGGCATATGTGTCAACTCTGCTTGACATAGAGATGTATATGGGTTACCGTTTTCTTGGTTCACAAACAACCGGGCATAGCCCAGGAGTGGTCCGATGACCAGGCAGAAGGCAAAGCAGTTGCTTACAATCCTCGAGGCGCCGAAAGGCTATTTCTTCGTTGACGCGTACCAGCGTCAGGTGCCAGTCGAGATGACGGTGCGGCGCAGCAGGAAGGGCACGAAAGAGAAGTTCCTTTTCGAAATCGACGCGTACCAAGACTCCAGGGAATACAACAAGGAAGGCGAGGTCGTCGAAGTGATCGTCTTCCAGGGAACAGCAACAAACGGAGACGATGTGCGTGGCAGGTACGAGGTCGGTGAAAGGACAGTCAGCGGAAGCATCAGGGTCTTCTTGCCCGCATTCGAGGGCATGGTGCTCAAGTTCGTTTGAAGCTCGCGCGAGGCGGGTATCGTGATCGTGGATACGGGAGCTAAGCGCGGAGTTGCGCACGGCTCTCTTTTTTTATGCTAAGATTTCGATGAGTCTGCTGTCATCCCGAAGCCGAGGGATCTTGGCGATCAATTATTAATCTATCTCTATATGAAAATCCCATCCGGTATTCGCCATTTTCCGAACTCAGCTTTGTTTGTGACGGTCGATCAGCTTCACGCGAAGGGATATTTGGTAAAAGGGGATGAGGCTCATAATGTTTTTTCGATTGAAGTGCCGGCGGAAGGATACGATGGGATTGATGCTGGTAACCCGAATAAAAACTTACAGCCACACGTTTTTCATGATCATGTTTTGAAAGCCGCTATGAGTGAAATCGCAAAACAGGTTGCGGCGGTGAGCGAGATTTTTATATTTATTCCAGCGAAATTGGAAAGTGTTTTTGAAACTGGTTTAACTTCGGAAATGCGCAAAAAAGTGGTGAAAATAATTCAGGGCGAGATGATTCACGAAACTCCGGTTGAGCTCGCGAAACGTCTCACGTTATAATGGTAGGCGATAGGCCACAGGCCGTAGGGCGTAGTAAAGCTACGGCCTACGGCCTAAACCCTACGCCCTAATCTCCATATGAAAGACATCAAGCCAATTCTCCAGTCGCTCGGACTTCTCGAGAGCGAAATCAAGACTTACATGGCGGCGCTCGGACATGGTCCGGGAACCGTGATTCAGCTAACAAAATCAACACGATTATCGCGTCAGGCGGTTTATGTCGCGATCGAATCTTTGATTGCGCGCGGCATCATGGCGAGCGTCATGGTTGAAAAGAAAAAGTTATTTGCCGCCGAACATCCGGAGAAATTACTCGCCTATGCGCGCCGCCGCGAGGTTGAGATGAAAGAAAAAATTTCGGAGCTCGAACGCGTGGTTCCGGAATTGGAATTGTCTTTGGGCGGTGAAAAGCCAATCGTGCGCATGTTTGAGGGTAAAGAGGGCGTGCGGAATATCCTTGCAGACATGCAGTCCGCGCAGTCAAAGCAGATTGATGAGATTTCTGACATCGAAGCCGTTCGAGCGACATTTATGCCGGGAGAGCTAAAGCCATTGAAGGAGTCAGTAATAAAGGCAAAATCTTGTGTGCGTGGAATATATTTTGGCGGAGAGCCGGTTGAAGCGTTAGGGGTTTTATCAGGTGAAAAAAATGATGAATGTGCGCTAAGATATCTTCCGGCAGAAATGGGAAGGTTTAAGGCGAATATCGCAGTTTACGGTAATAAAATAATGTTTGTAACTTTCGAAGGAAAAATGTATTCAGTGATAATGGAAAATAAAGCCATTGCTGATGCAATGAGAAAATTATTCTCGCTTGCTCACAAAGAAGTGGCAAGACTAGAAGTCAAGGAATAAAAAAACCACCCGCGTCGAGTTTCGCATCCCTAGTGGATGTTACGCTCGGCGGTAGGGTGGTGCTATGCACCGATCATGGGTCACCTCCTGGCAAAGGGGGATCGGGAGCAAGCGGTAGGTGGGGATGCTTTGAGTTTTTCCTTCACAGCCTCGAAGGCAAGTAGCTTGTCATGAGACTGTTACTTGCGCTCCTGCCAGGGGGCGCAAAGTTTTTCTAATTTCTCGTGTTTTCTCCTGCCTAGCAGTTTCCGCCGATCATTTCGGTCTCCGAATTCTACGCACTTCTGTAAAGTCACCGGTTCCGCGACCATCGCGAGTCGATGTTCTGGTTGTGCGTAACAGTATACTAACACACTTGTCATAATTTGTCAACACCTGACTTTAATGCCAGGTGTTTTGATATATCGTAAAAGTATACTTTGTACGTTGAAGATAACATACAAATAATAGCTTATATAAGCCGTATAATAAGTTATTGCTGATAAAGCGTTAAGTAATCTCTTGACATGTTTGCCGGAATGTGTTATATTGCTTGTCAGAAAAAGGTTTGCAGTCTTTGACAAACGTATTTCGCTCAGAATAGAGTGTTGGAAGCACCGGTCAGTACGTCTCCGATTTCGGCAACTTGCCTTCTTTATAGGGGCGCCCGCCGAACGAAGTCAGAACCCCGAATGCTTTCCATCCCTCTATTCTGGATGAAATGGTAATTCGCGCGACGGGGACCGTCCCCAAAGCCGCAGGGGACTGTCCCCTCGCGCGAAGTAAAGTTCTTTGGACCCACCCTTGAGAGCCACAGGCTCCGGAAAGGAACGCACCATGGCTGAGCTCATCGTTTCCATGTGGTGGTTGGTTCCGCTCGCGATTCTTGTTGCGACCATCGTCGCGACGCGGCACCACACCCCGGCGGAGGCGGCGATCCGGCAGGGCGCCTTCATCGCGCTCGCGGTCGCGGTCCTCGCCGGAGTTGTCGTATTCTTCACGACAAACGCAGACGATGGCAGCCGACAGATTCTTGTCGGCGCCATGATCGGCGCGGTGCCCTTGGGTATCCTCCATGAGGAATGCCTGAAGAGCATTACGTTCTGGCTCGCCGTGACCGGCATCATGCTGTTGTGCATGCCGGTGTTCCGCGAGGTTTGCACGCCGATACTCGTTATCCTCGCTCTCGCCAAGTATGTTCAAATGAAGTACTTCACGGCGAAGAAAAAGGATCACTGAGAGGCATGCAAAGAGCCGGGAGTCTCACGATACTCCCATCCCCATCAGAGATTTCAAGAACACTTGAAGCTTCTGATGGGGTTTTGGTGAAAATCAAAATCTCAGAATAAGACAAAATTGAAAATATATGGCTCTGATCGAACGAACGGGTGTACCGGAATATCGGTGCACAAATCCCGTCTACGATCATGAGTCGCAAACTGATGCCGACATATTCGGCCGTAATACTCCGGGGAAGCTCCGGGGCGCTTGGCAAGCGGTCATTGCCGGCAACAAACACCCTCACAAGTCCTCGCTTGAAAACCGAGGCACAGGAGGATTCATGGGTACACACATCAAAATCGTGGCCGCTTCGTCGCCGAAGGTGTGGGGCAAGTTGCAGGCCCATGCCGACGAGTGGGCTGGAGAGGCCGCACAGATAGTGGAGACTTGCGCACTCCACGGCGGCTCGGACTATTTTGTCGAGCCGCATCTCGAGAAAGGCGAGTGGTGCGCTTACTATTACTGCATCGACGAGTTCCGTCGTCTCCATCGAAAGATGGAGTGCGTCGAGATCAAAATCTCGACTGGAACCGGCGAAGCGGTTTTTGGTAGGGCGCAATGCTCGAAACAGAGCGGTTGGTACGTTCGGGATACGAAGGGCCACCTCGCCCTGCGAATCGGAATCCGGACCGTGACCATCGACCCTGATCAAAGGATCCCGCTCGCTCGCGGGTCAGTGGGAAGGCGTTGAGAACTTCGAGTTCTCCGGCCTTCTCTCCCTATCAAAACTCGGAAATATTTCTGAGCTTCGATAGGGCAGGATAAAATGCAAAACCCCATCAGAAGCTTCAAGCATCCTCGAAGTCTCTGATGGGGTTTTTGATTTGAGGATAGTTTCTTGACTTATAATTTTACATACAATAGTATGTCAGCGTATGACATCTATTACCCAAACATATTCCGTGCGGGATTTGCAGCGAAACTATCGTGCCGTGATTGACTCTGCCAAGAAAAGCCATGATGCGGTTCTCATTATCAATAACAGCGTTCCCGAGGCGGTGATGTTAGACGTTGAAACTTATAATGCTCTCGTTGCAGATAGTTATGCCTACGATATGAAGCATCTAGATAAACTTGTCGCTGAAGCTGAACGATTGTGTGATGCCGGGAAGGCTAAAAAGCTGAAAAATTGGGATGATCTGGATGCCTAATCGTATATATGGGATACGAAATATTTTATGCCCCGGAGTTTAAACGCGATTACAAAAAACTGCCCGTCTCTATCCGGGAATCGGTAAAAGTTCGCGGGCGTCTTTTTCAAGAAAATCCGTTTCATCCACTTCTCAAAACGCACAAGCTTTCAAATCATAAAAATCGCTGGTCCTTCAGCGTCGACTATCACAATCGAGTTGCATTTCGATTTAAGGAGGGGAATATCGTCGAATTATTGCGCGTTGGAGACCATTCGATCTATCGAAAGTTGAGATAATGGATTTGTCGATGAAAATCACCATCAAGAGTGGTGATTTTTCAATTTTCAAATACACTATCACGGACAGTCATGTTGTTTATTAGTTTATAAATCGGCTCATTTTAGATAAATAAACTTGCCATGTACACCTGACACTTGACATAATTAAAAGTTTATGTTATAGTCCTGCCCAGCGAGATGACAGACCAACTCGAAAGACTCCTTGCTCCACTCAAGCGCCTGACAAACCAGGCTCTTCGGCGGAGCAAGGAGCTCCAAAATCACAAGTCCTCGCCAGGGATGGTGAGGCATGCGGAGAAACAGATGAGCCTCAGCGCGATAGTCATGGCCGCCCTGCAGATGTTCTTCTTCGAGCCGCTCGCCCCGGAAAATATGGGGCAGTGGTGTCTGGGAAGAGCGATTGCGGTGGAAAGGATGGGACTCAAGGAAGTGGATAGCGCCGAGGAGCGCCAGGGATGCAAGGACTACTTCAGCCTCACCGGTCAAACGGAGGAGGTGAAGAAGGTCTTGCGCGACCTGCCGGCGGAAGTGATTCCGTCGGTGCCCAAGACCTGAACCCATCCGGCCAAGAAGTCTAAACGTTGCGAGTCAAGTATCTCGCCCCGACGGCCCGGGTCACAGGCTTCGTTAAAATCTGGGGGCAGTTCCCGGACGCCTGGCGAGCGAAGACTGCCAGTAAATAAAATTTCACCGACCCGCGGGCTTCGAAAGAGGAAGCGGCGGGCGAGTAAGACACGACGGAACTCGCGAGCGTCGGACCGATTTCCGGCCGACTCGTGAGGGGTGCAGCAGTATCACCCGTCGTGCGCAACACCCCTCAGCCTCCGAAGTGCACCACGGAGGATAGCTTCTCTCGACGCGTGGGGCGAGAGGAGTAAATGAGGCAACTTAGCCCACGATTATCCGAGGCTCGCTTGGGCGCCTTGGAGAACGCAAGAATCCTCACCGGAGACGGTAGAGGACACAATAGGGCAAGGGGCCAAGTCAGCACGCAAGTGTTGAACCAACCCGAACCCTACCGCCTCGGAGGTGGCTGAGCAGCTACGTCGAGATAACGGGCGCCGCTCGATTTTGAGGACGCTATAGACTGCTCCACGGAGCCTTGCAAGCACGGATCGGCGCCGATCTGTCTTGCAAGGGTGCATGAAGTCACCCTCCGTGGCCCGCCCTCCCTAGTGCACCGGGAAGGATAATCGTCGGTTCGCGGTTCCGACGAAAATGGGCTGAATGTCCGCGTATCTTTCGGAGGGTCGCTTGGGCCCCTTCGAAAGAAAAGTCCTGACCGGAAAAGTGGTCGGGCAAAAACTCGGGGCCAAGTCAACACGCAAGTGTTGCACCAACCCGAGTCTGCTTTCTTCCGCACGAAGAGCTTCACTGCTTTCGTGCGGGCTCTATCAAAGCGTCTGAAAAATCAGACTCTTCGATGGGGCATAGAGCTCTACGATGATCACTTCGGAATCCCATTTCAAGCATCGATACTCGATGACTGAAACGGGGTTCCGAGGGGTCCTCGAAACGGGAAAGCGCCAAAGGTACAGCATGGTTTGAGCGGGCCTGGCAGCCCTAACTCAAATCGTGTCGAGGCCAGGAAGCGTAATCCTGATCCCCCCTGATCAGCCAAAATCAGGCGTTGTGAAACGGGCCGCAATGTGAATGGGAAACGTCTGCAAGGCGCGGGACAATGTCCCACCACCGCCAAAGCAGATATAACCCATAAGTTGCCCGACTTACTTTCTCTAACCCACCAAGGAGGCCACCATGGCATGGTACACGGGTTGTGAGCTGTACTACCGTGGTCGTCTCCTTCGGGTGACACTGCGGTACGGTAGCCTCGAGGGAGGAGGAATTGAAATCCTCCGAGGGGCGCCACTCATGTTCACCGAGCGCGACATGCGCCGGCTGGACATGCTCATCGATCGGAAGCCCGAATGCAAGGGCGCCCGAACGCTGGGAGATGCCGACTGATCGGCCGTAATTCTCTGGGGAAGCTCCAGGGGGCCTAACGAGCCGTCACCGTCACGCAGGTTTCTGAGAATTTTCAGAAACTTGCGGGCTTCACCAAAACATTTGAGACGACTCGAATGCTTCGGTGGGGCCACTATCCCGGGACCAGCTTGAGAGTTTTCAATGAACTTTCAAGCGGGTTCCGGGGTACTGAAAGGTCCTCGATAGGCTCGGAGCGAAAAGGTACAGCGAGAGAGTCGAAAAGGTTGCGGAAGTTCGCAATCCCGGGCTCGGCAAGCCCTAGACACTCTTGATGAGGCCAGGACGCTTCCGAACCAATCCTTCCTGTGACCGCCAGTCACAGGCGTTGGCGCGAAACGTAAGCGGATAAAGACTCAGGTGGCCAAAAGCCATTCCCGACCTGAGAATCCCGCACGCGCATTTCCTTACTAACTACCGGCCGACAACTCGGCCAGAAAGGGGTGAGCATGGCGACCTATGACTGCCATGAAATCCGCTATCGCGGTCGGCACATTCGTGTCGATCTCCGGTTGGGATGTGCAACCGGCGTGACCCTGAGTGGCTGCGAAGTCATTCATGGGAAGAAGCTCGAAATCACCGACAGAGATGAGGCGCGAATCCTCAAACTCTGCTGGCGAGATCGGGATCTTCGGTCACGGGTAGAAGCCTACTATGAAGGGTAGGCTAGTGCGGATTCCTCGTCTGACCGCACGATAAAAAAAAGAGGAAAGCAAGGAAATAAAAGACCGAATACCTTGCAGCTTCACCAAAGCTTTCAAATCAATTTGAGATTTTTGGTGGGGCATCCTGCTCCAAGGAGGCGCTTATGAGCGTCCAGGCACAGTGGCTGGTTCTCGGATTTGTTCTTCTCTCACAGATACCTGTTCTTCGAGCCACGATAGCTCTGTTCGTGGCGAACAAGAAGCGGTAGCTTGTGAGGGTGGGATAATCCCAACTGCAATTCACAACCCACAAGTCCTCTCCTGAAAAGGCGAGGCATGGAGGATTCATGATGCGCAAGCATCAGCATGGCTGGTCGGATGGCTGGGAGACGTTGCA
Source organism: bacterium (assembly GCA_037139515.1). GTDB lineage: Bacteria > Patescibacteriota > Patescibacteriia > JBAXGH01 > JBAXGH01 > JBAXGH01. The sequence continues at coordinate 28,090 of JBAXGH010000006.1, read as the reverse complement.
TTTTTGCGACGGCAAGCAGCACATCTGCAAGACGCTCGATGACTTCGGTCATACGGGCGAGTCGAGGAACGACGTTGCGGTCGAAGGTGACTGCGATGGTTCGTGCAGGAAGGAGGCGGACCTTCGTGTCGAGCTTCAAAAGCTCCGCGGAGGAAAGTCTCTGGTTGAAGGCGACAGAATCGTCGAAGACCCGGTTGAGTTGGACGCGGGTTCGGCGGAGATGTTCGCGCGTGATGGTGCAATTTCGGGCCGTCGGTTCGATACTAGCTACGGAAAGCGTAGCAGTTCGAGCGACAGCTTTTGCACCGGCACTCACCACGTCGAAGTTCACACAAGCTTCGACTGGGCGCATGACCCGACGAAGGGTTGTTCGCACAAGGTCACGACGACGACCTGTGATGGCTCTTGCAAAATGGACGTCACCCCCGACGATGAAGGCGCTCTCCGCATTGGGATCGAGCGCTACCTCGCGGAATAGGTTTGGAAGTCCTCAAAACTTCCACCCCCACCAAAATTTTTGAGACGCTTTGAGCGACTCGAAAACTTCGGTGGGGCATAGGGCTCCAGTTTTCATTTCTCGCCACTTGGCGAGAAGCGGAGGAAGTATGGCGCGAGAAAGCGGGAAGAAAAATTCCCAGAACGTTTTCGACGGGCCTTTCGGGGGGTTGAAGCTCCTCGAGATGCTCGAGTGCTCGGTTGATGGCGAGGATTCGCCCGAATTCCAGCCGCTCGCCATGATGGCGGCGGAGATCAAGCATGGCCGCCGCGGGCGTCTTCATCGCGAAAACCGTTTCGGACACTGAAGTCTAGTTGGGGCTTTTAAAAAAGGCACGCCTATCTGCCGCCCAAAGATAGGATTCAAACAAAGAGGGGTAATCACTTCGTCATCCTCGAAAAGTCAGCAGACTTTACCCTGGACCCATGACCAACATGGATCCTTGATAACTCGTGCTCGAGTTTCAAGGACGACGTCTTAAGAGTTAGTCCTCTTCGCAGGATTCGGAAAACACATTTCAAGATGCCTCGGCTTCGGGATGACAACAATAATGGCGAAGGATGACAGCATTGAAAATAAAGCTAGAAATAGACAATTAATGCCTGCAACAGAGCAAAAATGTCAGAGCATGAACACTAGACGCTTGACAGAAATTTGAAATCGTGTTATAGTACTGCTCGTGATGATGACGCAAGGCACTTCGAGCCGATCCGAAGCTTCGAAAGAATCGAAACTTTAGATCGGCTCGAATGAGCCAATCATATCGATGAGGGAGTGCCGGAACCTCGCCCGACCGAAACAATCCGAGCTGACCCGAACAAACCTTCAAGGAGGATACGGGGATGCGACGAGCGTAAGGAAGGGCAAAAGCCTGTAGCGAATGCAAAAGCGTTCGTGAAGGGATAGGACTTCTGCCGGAGCGACGACTAGGCACGGGCCGTAGCCTGTAGCTGAATACTCGCCTGGTTAAAGGAAGTTCGACCGGTAAACATTGGGTCAAGTGTCAAAGCGGAGCTCCTAATTGGGGCGACGGCGCAAGGCAGACAGACGCCTTACGTGCAGGTTCGAGGGCCAAAATCCTCGGTGGGGTTCGCAGCCCTTCTTGCCACCTTCCGGGATCCCCAAAGGGGTGAAAGGAGGGAATCGAGAGATAGCCTTGGAGTGGAATGACAACCGCTCGCAAGGAATCCCGGGTGAAGGGCGGAGTCGGCGTCAACCGAGCTCACGCACACCCGCGCCTTGCTCCGAATGGAGCGGCGTAAGATAAGACGAATGCTAGGGTCTGCGACCTTGGCAAACGTCATCTGACAGTAGTACCTCTTGGGACGGGACATTTGGGGCAGCGCAGTTCGCGAAGCGCCTCATGATGAATCCTCCAAGGATGCAAGCGAGATAGAAAAGGGACTTTGCGTAACTGTGTTATCGCCAACCCTCTCTAAACTCGCTACTGACTCTTCCCGCAAGGGACGCACGGGGGCTGGAGGAAACTCTAGCTCCCGTTTCTTCTTAAGTGCTCGATTTGTAACTCGAGCTTTTGAGAAGGAAAGGGATAACCTCTTTCCGCACTGATACGGAGGCTCACATGAGCGCAGAAAACTTGTTGGACGTTGTGAAGGTTCAAGAAGAGTTCTGGGTCGGCATCCGGACCGTTGGAAACATCATCGAGGCGAACGAGACTTTTTCGGCCCTCAGAAAGTTTCCGACCTATGCCGAGGCCATCGACTATTTCGGACGAGCGGGGGATGAAAAATCACCCGACTATGTCTACACCGAGCACTACGCCAGGCCGAGGTGCGAAGAAGATCTTCGAGCCGAAACCCATTTTCCGAGTTCGGTTGTTTGTGTCCGATACGGGAACCGCACCTGCAGCTGCTTTGATCATCGCGATGTAGAGCGCAAAGGCTGGCGCGTGGTTGAGGAAGTGAATGGGGACGTGGTTCGCAAGCTGAAGCACAACGTTTCTTACGCGGTCGCCGTCACTTTCGCGCACTTCTTTGCTCAACATGAGCCGGGCGAGTGTACTGTTCTGAAGCCGGAATTCTTTCGGAGCTTCAGCCGCTACCCCTCGCACGACTGCATGAACGACGAAGATGCGCTCTGCACCTATACCTGAACTTTTCCTCTTTCCGCACCGTGTTCACACCGGTGCGCGTTCCCTCAAAGTTGATTATAGTGTAATCAGTTTTGAGGGGGTGACAGGTTTCGACGGAGAGATGAAGCTGGATGCTGCGCGCCGTGGTGCCCGAGGCCACGTAAATCACGGGCAAACCCCAAACTGCCGCCTGAATGGGTCAGTTCCGGAGACTATGAACTCCGGCATCAGCCACTTGCGCGCCTCAAGCGAGTGAACTGATGCAGAATGTGAGGCTGGTTTTCCCGGGTATCACAGCTACGGGAAAATAAGACAGATTGTGATGCGCCGCGAGGGTCAAGACCCAAGCCGGTTTGCTCGTGAACCGAGGGCGGAACATCGCCGATCATGAAGCTACGCGCGAAGATGCACCCTGTAGATCCTTTTCGGACGTGGGTTCGATTCCCACCACCTCCACCACAAGCACCAACGCAAGTTGGTGCATTTTAATATTATCTGGTGGGAATCGAACGGGCAGAAGTGACGCTAGGTCGCCATGGCGACCGACGCGGAACGTCGGCGAGGCACATCGTGCGTCGCCGAGCCCCGGACAACGACGCCGCACGCGCTGTGCGGCTAGGCGTAATTCCCACCACATTCATCACTCGCGCACCGGTTTCTACAACGGTACGCTTTTTAAATACCTCAATTCTCGATACAATCGTTCGTAACTACTATTCAAGATTATTATGTCTCATTATAATGCCGTGGTTTTGGTGGAAAGAGGTGAGCGCGGGTTAGAACAAATAGAGAGCGAAACGGTTGAGATGCTTGAAAAGTTTAATATCAACACCGAAGTTCCGCCGTATAAAACGTATATTTCTCCGGAACAAATCAAGAGCATGGCGGAATATACTGAACTCGATCCGAGTGATTTAAAACCACTCGCAGCGTACATGAAGACATGGGACGGTACCGAAGGCGGCGTTGATGAAGGCGGCTTGTTTAATATCTCAACACAAAATCCGGAAGGGCATTTTGATTATTGCGTCATGCTTGGAGAAGCTCGGCCTGAAAATTACGGAGTGCAATTATTCGGCGAAGGTAATCAAGAAAGAATTGTACTCGCAGTCTTCACTCCGGACGGAAAATGGATTCAGGGTCCGATGTTTTACGGCGCCGGTACCGAGGAAGACAACCGCGAGCTGGACGCTTGGATCGAAAAAGTAAAAAAGATTTTGGAAGAAAATAAAGATAAAGCGGTTTTGGTTTTTGATTGTCATATTTAGAATCAGAAAAGCCTCGGGATGCTTAATGCCTCCCGGGGCTTTTTGGTTTAGCGTGCTAAAATACCGATATATGAAAGTTAAAACACTCTTGGTTGGAATCGGAGCTAGTGCAGTGTTACTCAGTCTAGCGGTTTTTGGTTATTGGTATTTTGTAGTTCGGGAAGAAGTTTTATATCCTAACGGAACTAATAAATCTGCCAGTGATTTGGTTTTACCGACAAATGCGTTGCTTGTGAATCGTAACATCCTGCATGGTGGCTTTGCTGGTTATTCCGAAGGCTACTCGGTGATTTGCAATAACGGAAATGTTTTTCTCGGTGACTTTCGTAATGCGCAATATTTGAAAACACTAAGCGCGGCTGAAATTTCGACGGTGAAGAGCGATTTGGGAAATAAAAGTATTTCGCTCAAATCGGTTTCGAAGTCAGATGGCCAGGGAATATTAGATCATTGTAATGATTGTGTGACTGGCTCTGAAGGCGCGTTTGAATATCGCGGATCGGACAAAAGAAGCGCACCGCGAAGCGACTTAGAAATTGAAACCGTCATGACCAGTCTGCAGCCGATATTTACAGCGCCGAAATTATCACGGGAAGCAAGTTCGTATACAATCGAAGTCGGATTGGGTGGGGCACTGAAACCGTGGTTATCGAAGAGCGGGCCACTTATCTCGATTTTCTTAGAAGAAATGATGAATGTTGAGAGGAAATCCGACTGGGGCGGAAGTTTTAATTTTGATCTGTCTAAGATTTCAGAGTCAGAAAATTCCTATCTGAAAAACGAGTTCAAAACGGAAGCTGAAAAGTATTACTATTTGCCGAATAAGTTAAACGGATACTTCCGGATTGAATACGTGCCTGATTATACCGGCAAAGCAATGCGTCTTACTGCCTGGTTCACGACGGCTCATTCTGCGAAAGAAGTAGCCGAGGCTTTAAAGATGTCAGAATCAGATTTTCTGAAATCCGCTGAAGTGAAGATGAAAAAAAATATTCTTGGCGGCGATTTGGACCTTACGAAGTTCGCTGCTCTCAGAAGATATGATTATTCCGAATTGAGAGATGATATTAGTTTCTATTTTCTCAATAGCGTAAAGGTAATGCAGAGTGGTTATTTGAGCTTGCGTGAACGATATATTATTAATCAAGCATCTTCACTTCAGGATCTTTGTTCGCAGAAGGTAGAAAAATAAAATTGCGATAACTTTGACACGATTAGTTCGGAGCAAGTAAACTTCATCCGAACTAATTTTGTTATGAAAAATATTTTCAAAGTGTTGACCGCGGTCGTTATTATAGGCGCCGTTGGCTATTTTGGTTACGGCATGATGAAGAAATCCGGAGGTTCGGTGAGTAAGCTTGGGCTCGGTGACTCGGCCTGGAAATTCGATAAGACGATTTCGGAGCCGATTAAATCGACGGTTGATGCGACGAAAGAAGCGGTGCTTGGGGATTTAGAAAAGAACTTGGTTTTGGTGAGCGTGCCGGCTGGTGCTTTTACGAGCAACGTCGAAGTTAGTCTTGCGAATCCGGAAAGTGTGCCGGACTATGCCTCGAAAGAGGTTGAAACCATCGGTGCACCGATCGAAATTTCTATCGGAAAGCCGACGCGTCTTGATGAGCCGGCAAAAATCACGTTCAAGATGGCGGCGAATCAGATTCCGGTCGGAGTTACGGCCGACAGAATCAACGTCGCATATTTTAGCGGTGAACGCTGGGAATATCTGAAGCCGCTTTCGGTTGACCTTGCGACTGGGCTTATAACTTTTGAGACTTATCATTTTAGTCTGTTCGGCGCGAACAAAATTGCTGACGAAACTGTGCTCACCGAGCGCTGGGTGCATTCAAAGTCGCTCGATAATCATCTGAAGAAAGAGATTAACAAGACTTCCGACTATGTCGCGAAACAAATCATTGATATCTCGCTCGAAAAAATGGGAATTTCGGACAAGACAATAAAAGGGAAGGTGCTTGGTGAAGTACTGAAGAATGATGCCTATAAAGAGGTTTACGATAAATACAAGAAAGGCGACGTTGTCGGCATGAATGAAAAGATTGCGCTGATTGCTGCCGGAAAGATTGCGGAAAATGTTCCAAAGTCAGCACTTCAGGCCGGCCTCGCAACCATCGTCAAGGGATCAAAAGATGTTGCCGCTGTTTCGCAGGCCGCCGGTTTTGTCGCTGAAGGCAGATATAAAGATGCAACCAAAATTATCGGTGAACAGATTGCTGATAAGTTTGTGATTGTGACCGCCGGCAAAGTTGCGGTCGAAGCTATCAATGCACAAATCGGTTCCTGGAAAAATGCCGAAGTCGAAGCAGCCTATACCGCTTTTCAAAAAGGAGCCAATGGAAAATTCTGGGGTTACAATAATGATAAGGGTGATTTTGGGGCCGTTTGGGACCAGATGCGCGGCGTTCGCCGTCAGATAGAAATCGACGCCATCAAGAAAGAAAATGCTGCTCGAGTTGATTCCGGCATGGAAAAGCTCACTACTGCTCAGGAAGAACGGGTTCGCGAAGACATGAAGGAGTCGTACAGACAGCAGTTTGAAGATCGCTCCAAACAAGAGGCGGCAATTAAGGATCAGGAAGATAAGCTGAAGCTGCTCGTCGAGTCTTTTAAGAAAAATAATCTTTTTGATGCGACGCTTGGTCCGGTCGGTCTGGATAAAGGCTTGGACTTCGAAAACAAACTTGATGTTTTGTATCACTTCGCCGAAAAAATGATGGCCGACACTAATCGCGCGGAACTTTCGGAATTGAATGGGCTAATCATGGACGGTAAAATTTCGGTTGACGATATCGCGATGGGCGCGCGATTGTATTTCGGCAAAGATGGTAAAAATGAATATCGAAAATTCTTGAACGAGCGTTTCGGAATTCCGCTTTTCCCGGCGCTTACGGAGCTTTCCGGCGATTGGGCCGGTGCAACTCTCCGAATCGATGATATTACCGGCGTGCCGGAAAAACCGAAGGAAACAGCGCCAAAAACCGCTGATCCAAACGATCCATTCGCCGGCTGTGACTTCAACATTGATTTAAATCAATTGAAGGGAAAGGAAGTTCCGCTCGCTTTCACCGTCAGCCCGTCCTCGGAAACCAATGGAAACCTGATTATCACGCCGAAAGATAGCAAGAAGCTCACGATTCCGTTTACCTATACCGACGGAAAAATCAACGCGAGCTATGAGCAGCAAGGTGCGGTCATGACGATTACACTCAGCGCTTCGGAAGACGCGCAAAATTATTCGATCAACGGCCCGATTGTGATCGAGTATAACAATGGTGCGATAAAAATCATCACTTCGGTTAAGGCTTCCAGACCGATTAAGAAATAAACAAAGGTGGACGTCATCCTCGAAACTCGAGCACGAGTTATCGAGGACCCATGTCTGATCGTCATGGGTCCTCGCGTCAAGCGCGAGGATGACGCTGAAAAGTATCATGCATTCACTATTCGTGTTCAATATATTTTTCCTCTCGCTAAGCATGAAGGCCTATACGGTCTTCATGCTTTTGGCATTAGCAACGGTTTTTGGCGGCGCACTTTACTCGATTCGCAAAGATAAAGTTTCATCTTCGCACGCCGTGGTATTGCTCGGAGTCTCAGCGGTCGTGGCTTTCGTCGGGGCGCGTTTGATGCACTTCGTAACCGATTATTCGCGATACGCGGAAACTCCGTCGCGATTATATGCGCTTGATTTTTCGGGATTTTCCCTGTTCGGCGGGATTATCGGAGGTACGGTTGCGGCTGCGGTCTTTGCAAAAATTTATAAGCTAAACTTTTGGCGACTGGCTGATCTCGCGGCGCCATTTCTCGGACTCGGAATCGTATTTTTGCGCATCGGTTGTTTTTTGAACGGCTGCTGCTTCGGTCGCGAGACCGGTTTGCCGTGGGGAATGAGATTCCCTTTTTGGAGCACGCCGCATCGCTATCAGATTCTGCATGATCCGGCGAGTTTGTTTTTTGTGAACCCGGTTCATCCGACGCAGCTGTATGAATTGCTTGCCGCCGCGGTCGGAATCGCGCTCGCAGTTTTTATTCTGCGAAAAAAACTTTTCGACGGTGCTGCGATTTTGGTTTTCGTTACCTGGTTTTCGGCATTTCGAATTGTAAACGATCAGCTGCGAGTTGCGGCGCCTAATTTCAGCGCACCAAACTATTTTTATCCAGCACTATATCTTATTCTGATCGCCGTCTGCGCTATTGCTTTTCATTCAAGGATAAAAAAATCCCACTCGAGGGGTGAATCAGGAGTGGGGTGTAGCTAGTTGGCTTCAGTCGCGAGTTCTTCGGCTTCGATTTTTCGGATAATCGCATCAAAGCCAGCATCGTATTCTTCAGTCGTGATTTTACCTTCGTACCTTGCACGGAACAGCTTCCAGTGCTCTTCGGAATCGAACGCCTTGTTGAGTACGACGGCATGTCGATCGAAGGCCGGGCGTGGCTCTTTGAGTGGAGAAATCGGCGTCGCTCCCATGGCTTTCAGGAGCTTGTCATCATCTTTTTGCTTTGACATAGTTTCACCTCGTTATGGCTAAGATTACATGAAATAATGATTGTGTCAAGTGAGGTCTTCGCTAATCTGGAAGGAAACTAATTCAAGAGGCGTTCGTTGAACCGCGAGTATTGTAGAACGAAATGTGACTTTTTTTGCCGCTTCCGATGAGAAGCCGATGACTTTTTGTGGCGCTATGCTTGCGTAGTATTCGTTGTTTTGAGAGGTATTCTTTGCCCATGCAACGAGTCTTTTACTGAAAAGACTTGCGGCATTCTGGATATCCTTTTGTACGAGTGCGACAGGAATCGACTTTTGAACGTACTCTTTAGTAACAGCAAGTCTCGCCATCGCCAAGGCGCTTGGTTCATTCAGCAGAATTCTCTGCATGTCAGCGCGCGAAGCACGAACCGGGAAATTCAATAGCTTTATCAGTTCTTCGTCTGATAATCTTGAAGGCTGCGGACAGTTTCTCCAAAAATCCTCGATAGCTTTTTTAGTTTCCGAGGCATTTTTTGTGTTAGCAATCTCAACTCTTCCAAGAGACGCCTCGGCTAACGTTGCCTCATCTTCGGAAACCAGACTTCGAATTAGGCGGCGCTGCTTATTAAGTATTTCGTTTATTTCCGGATCCTTTAAGAGTTCCAATCTTGAGGTGCCTTTCTTGGCCGCAAAGTTACCGCCTTTTAATTGATAAAGAGTCACGATTGATCTTTCAGGGTTATGTGCATCGTGCTCGTGTTCTATTAAATCGGTAGCAAAACCAGCATCGATTACATCGTGAATACCCAGTCGCGCATTGCCATTTCTGAAGCGATCTTGTCTGAAAAGCAATCCGATGACACTCATGCAATTCTGAATACCGGCTTTTGTAATTTCCATCTGCTTTGAGAGCTCAGTTCTATCCGGCCTTCCTTTTCGCCATTGGTTTGCCGGAATTCTTTCTATTTCAACGGTCAATCGGTTTATGTAGTCATTTAGGGCCTTTCCGACGTCACCAGCGCCCACCGCCCCATTTTTCATGAGTGAAAAAAGATGCAGTGTCAGCTTGTTTTGAAAAGTAGCGCCAGCGAGGCGCAGGCCACGTTCCTGATTTGCGTTTTCAAGGAAGAGTTTGACCGCTTCCTGAATATCAAATGCACGAGTTCTTTCGCCAACCGTTTCCAGCAGAAAGTCTTCATTTGTTGTTTTATCTTCGGAGCTATTCTCCGGTTTTCTTATGAACGCTGCCCTTCGGTATTGGTCCATGTTTGAAGCTTGTTCCGGCTTAAATTGTGGCGGTGGCATGATAGGCATATACGCTGATTATAGCATCACTCAAAAATAAAAACCGCCCCGATATTTCGGAGGCGATTTTTATTCTGCTACGATTCCCGTCGTGAAGCGTTCTTTCTTTCGTGAGCTTTAAGGAAACGCTTGCGAATGCGCAGGGACTTTGGTGTAACTTCGAGAAGTTCATCGCCACCAACATATTCAATCGCGTATTCAAGTGTGATTTCGCGCGGCGGAGTCAGAACGAGAGCGTCATCGGCACCGGATGAACGCATGTTCGTGAGTTTCTTCGCTTTGCAGATATTGATTTCCAAATCCTCGGCACGTGAGTTCTCGCCAACTACCTGGCCTTCGTAAACATCAATGCCTGAGCCATAGAAGAGCGATCCGCGCTGCTGAGCATTATCAAGTCCGTATGAGCTCGAGGTACCGGATTCGGACGCGATGAGCGAACCGTGTGGCGTGGTTTCGAGTCCATCGACAACCGGTCTGTAATCCAAGAAAAGGCTGTTGATGATGGTAGTTCCCTTGGTTTTCGTCATGAGCGAAGACTTCAAACCGATGAGTCCGCGAGTCGGAATAACATATTCAAACTGCAATTCTCCGATTTCGTTCTGCGACATGTTCGCGAGTTCGCCTTTGCGTTTTGCAACTTCTTCGATGATGGCGCCCTGATAAGCCTTCGGACATTCGATGATCAAGGTTTCGAAAGGTTCCAGCTTTTTGCCGTCGACTTCTTTAAAGATAACTCGCGGCTGGGAAACCTGAACCTCAAAGCCTTCGCGGCGCATGGTTTCGATCAAAATCGCGAGGTGCAATTCACCGCGACCCGAGACGAGCATGGTTTCCGGAGATTCGGTATCTTCAACGCGCATCGAAACATTGGTTTCGAGTTCCTTCATCAAACGATCGCGGATGGCGCGGCTCGTGACGAGCTTGCCTTCACGGCCATTGAAAGGTGATGTGTTTACGCCGATCGTCATCTGAACTGTCGGAGCGTCGATTGCGACCGGAGTAATGGCCATCGGACGGTCAACGTCAGCAATCGTTTCACCGATCGCGATATTTTCAAGACCGGCGACGGCGACAATTTCACCAGCTTCAGCGGAATCGATTTCTTTGCGAACCAAGCCCTGATAAGCGAGAAGGTCGGTGACCTTGGCTTTCGCAATCGTACCGTCGATTTTGATTTCGGCGACCTGTTGGCCTTTCTTAATCGAACCGGCGCTGATGCGGCCGATGCCCATTTTGCCTTTGAACTGGTCGTAGGCGAGTGCGAGCACCAAAATCTGGAGTGGCTCATTGGTATCAACATTCGGAGCCGGAATTTCTTCGATGATAGTTTCAAAAATCGGCACCAAATCGGTTCCCGGTGACTTCATATCGAGCGTCGCGACACCCTGTTTTGCGGCGGCATAGATAATAGGGAAGTCGAGCTGTTCGCTTGTGGCATTCAATTCCACAAACAAATCAAACGTACGGTTCACGACGTTTTCAATCTGTGCATCCGGGCGATCAATTTTGTTTACAACCACAATCGGCTTCAAACCGAGCTGCAAAGCTTTGCGCAAAACGAATTTCGTCTGCGGCATCGGACCTTCTTTGGCATCGACGAGAAGCAAAACGCCGTCGACCATTTTGAGAGTACGCTCAACTTCGCCGCCAAAATCGGCGTGGCCGGGAGTATCGACGATATTGATTTTAATGCCGTTCCAATAAAGCGAAGCGTTCTTGGCCTTAATCGTAATACCGCGTTCGCGTTCCAAATCACCGGAATCCATGCTGAAGTTTTCCGGGAGCTTGGCGTCCGGGTTTTGAGCTTTTAAGAATTCAAAAGCCTGACGGATCATGCCGTCGACGAGAGTGGTTTTGCCGTGGTCGACGTGAGCGATAATGGCGACATTGCGGATATCAGAGCGAATCATATGAAAAAATAAAAACCCTGAAAGCGAGTTCTGGCGTAGAATAAGGGAAAAGCTCTATATTGTCAATGACGGTTTAGTTGATTGAATTATTGATAAAAAAAGAGGAGTCCGCTGCGAAGCAGGCTCGGGGGGAATGTTTCTTCGCGACTTGGTCGCAATCTTGTGTTCGTACGGGGCTCCTTTGTTGATACCGTATTTACGGCAAATGGAAATCTCATTAGCTATGCACTTGGCCTTACCTATTTTGATGCGAAGAACGCGACTCCCTTTTGTCATGACCGCATATACCGCGGCTGACTTTCCTAAGGTTCGTTCTTCTGGACATCAATAAAGGTTCCGTGGGAAGAAGAAGCGTTTCAGCGCCTATCGTGCTTTTCTTCCTTCTGGCTAGCCCGTAATCACAGCTCACCTCAGGGCCCGGGACCGGGCGATGGGGTTTGATGAGTTTCCGCATCCATGGGGAATTGTTTCCTTTCCGCCGAACAAAAAAGAACTCTTCGGCGCCCGTGATGATAGTCTCGGCTGGTTTAAAATGCAAGCTTTCGATAAGATTGTATTAAGTCTGTTGCCATTTAAGCTCCAGCTCAAAAAGACAGCTTTCGGCAAAGTCTAGTCAAAAATTTTTCAGCTTAGCTAAGGCTAAACAAAAAAATTTGTTAACGTTGACTTTGCTCGAAATCTGCCATTTTGATCAAGAAGCTTAAATGGCAACAGACTTAATCTATGACTGAGATTAAAGACACGCTCGGCTCGCTCGGGTTTTCCGATGCCGAATCCAGGGTATATTTCGAAGCTTTAAAGTGCGGACCTTCGACGGTTCTTGAGCTTAGCAAGCTGACTCGATTGTCGCGTCAATCGGTTTACGAGGCTCTCGAAAAGCTCACCGGGATTTCGATGATCTCTTCATTTGAAGAAAAAGGACGTCGCGTTTTTATTGCTGAGCATCCGTCAAAATTAGCGTGGCTACTCACACGGCGCGAGCAGGAACTTCACGAATTGCGCGAAGAAGTTAGTTTAAAAATCAAAGAACTGGAACGCGTGATGGGCGGAAATCGTCCGCGGGTTCATGTTTACACCGGTCGCGAAGGTGTGCGCGCGATTTTGCACGATATCGAATCCGGCGCGACAAAAGGCGAGATACTTGAGATTGCCGACTTGAATGCGATGCGAAAAGTTTTGAAGCCGGAAGATTTAGCGCCTCTTCGGGACGCACTGCAGCGGCACGGAATCGTATCGAAGGGTTTGTGTGCCGGAGAATTTGCGCCGAACGCGGCTCAACCGGAGCGATACCATCTGCCGGAATATTACAAAGATTTCGGCACCGATATCATGATCATGGGTGATAAGATTGCGATGGTGACTTTTGAGGGTGACATGTGTTCTGTTTTGATTGAAAGCCCGACACTCGCAAAAACGATGCGGATTTTGTTTGAGATTGCACTCGGTGCGGTTCGGGAGAGGGAACTGAAAAATGAGGAAATCAATGCGGAGTTATTGCAAAAGAAGCAAAGTTAGGTTATTCTGCACGGGCGCAGTAAATATGGTGCCCATAGTGTAGCGGTAACACAACAGGTTGTGGTCCTGTTTTCACCGGTTCGAATCCGGTTGGGCACCCAGTAAGAGCAGAAGTGAATCCCTGTGTTCACTTCTGCTTTTGTTATCAACGTTTTTATTTAGTTCCCGCCGATTGAATGCTGCTTCGAGTGCTGGATAAGCCTTTTCGATTGGAAGGAACCATTTATTGGTATCAATGCTGACTTTCTTATCTTTTACCAAAAAGTTCTGACCAAGTGCGGTGAAGATCTCGCGCTTCTCATCAAGAGTTCCTGTTTGGAATTTATGACGTGCGTAGGTAGCGAAGTGAAAAGTTTTCTCAGTAAGCTCAAGCCACACCTCGGCGCGGTTCTCCGTTTCTCGTAGATTATTTTTGAGTTTAGAGATTTTCTCTTTCAAGATGTCGCGTTCCTGAATGAATGTAGAGTCATCAATAAGCTCCCGATAGCGCATGCGGGTGAGATTATCGAGCTCTTTCTGTGTTTCCGTAAGAGAAGCGTGTTGCGTCTCGTATATCTTGGTTCGATCTACTATTTCCTCGTCATTCTTGCGATTCAATATCTCAAGAGCCCACTGTTGAAATTGGGGGAGGATAGTATATCTTTCAAGTTCGATATCTACCTGTCCTTCAAGTTCTTCGAGTGTCATGGGGCGTTGGGTACACCTAGTGTCCTTCTTCTTTTTGGTACAAGAATAGTAAACGTATGTTTTTAGCACCCCCTCGCTCTTCACTACTTTAGTTTTCTCACAAGCGGTGTACATCGAGCCACATTCTGCACAGCGCATGAGACCCGTGTAAGCGAAGGCATGTGTTTTGGGACGAGGTCTACCTTTTCTACCCAAGAGAATCTGCACGCGATCAAACTCTTCCATGGTAATCATTGCCTTGTGATTTCCGTTATAGAGTTTTCCTGACCATTCAAACATTCCCGTATAAAAAATATTGGCGAACATTTTATAGATGACGCTTTGAATGAGTTCGTTGCCACCACGGCGTTTACCTTTTGATGTTCGGAAGCCCCACTCCCGATTCGCAATCTCGATGATCTTTGGCGGAGAGAAATTTCCCGTCAGCATCATGTCCCACATTTTTCGAACCATCTCAAAGCGCTCTGGATCTTCATAAATGGTGTGTTCGAGCTTTTCGTTGAGATACCCAAGTGGAGCACGAGATGGATACCAACCGCGATCCGCCTTTCCGACCATGCCACGCATGCTGTTTTTGCGTAAATCAATGACAAATTGGTTCGCGGTGCCACTTTCCACGTTGAAAAGGAGCACATTGTCATCTGGGAGATACTGACGGTCTATCGTTTGAATGCACTTCAATACGCCCTGCTGAAGCATCCAGCTAATCATTCCAGAATCGACTGGATTGCGACTGAGGCGATTGATCTGCCAACAAAGAATTCCTTGAGCCTCGCCTTTTTGTATGCGCTCCATCATCTTGGTGAAGATGGGTCGCGCGCTCGGCTTCTTTGCGGACATAGCCTCGGTGATGATTTCTTTCACATCAAGATTGAGAGTTTTTGCGAACTCCTTGAGGCGATTTATTTGATCATCGATAGACTGAACCTGACGGTCATCGCTCTCCGATGATTTTCTCGCGTAAAGAAAATATTTGATTTTGTCGGTAGGTTTGTTCATACAAAAAGCCCGAGAGGGACGGTCTGGTTGACCCGATACATGCAATCGCGAGGATTGAACAGATAGCGGCAAACCGCCCCTTTCGGGCTACTATCATGTTCAACAAAAAATACCTCGCACAGATTGGTGGCATCGGGTCAACAAAAGCATTATATCAGCATTTCAAGGGGACTGGAAGGGTATTTTCGGTATTTCGCGGACGCCTGATCGTAGAGTTTTTCAAGTCGCCTTTGCTTCTTTGTCGGCTTGCCAGCGTAGTAAGGGCGTTTGATTTTAGCCTGAAGATCCTCGATCTTTTTCTCAAGCGTCATAACGCTGAATAAAGGAAACATCTTGTAC
Organism: bacterium; assembly: GCA_037139515.1. Taxonomy (GTDB): domain Bacteria; phylum Patescibacteriota; class Patescibacteriia; order JBAXGH01; family JBAXGH01; genus JBAXGH01. Next base: position 12,996 of record JBAXGH010000006.1, on the reverse strand, counting down.
TTGCGGTTCTCATTTTTTGAACTGTAGGTGAGATTGTTGCAGTGACGGCAGGCGAAGTAATCTCCGTTTTTATAGAGAACGCCAACCCGTTGTCCGCAATATTCACCGCTCCTAAAGAATGGACAGAGAAACCAATAGCGTTCACCACCAAGCGGGCAGGGTGATGTAGTGAGCGGTATCTTGTAATCGAATTTTTGTTGCTCGCCGTTGTTCTCGGTTTGCGTATAGTGAAGTCGGGCGAAGGGCTCGTTAGCTAAGGCTGATACTTCGATCCCAATACTGCTTTGATCACCCGTGACGTTGTACGTCCAGCTAATAGTTCCTGACTTCCAGTCTTCAAGAAAACCGTGCTTCTTGAGCCAGCTAATTTCAATCTTCTTGAGATGGTCTGCTTCGGTTTTGTCAGAATAGCTGTGGCGACCCATATTTGTTTCGCGGTTTCTTTACCGAAATCATTTGGGATTGAACGGTTATGTTTCCTTCGAGAAGTTCCATTTATTGGCTTGGTTGGGATTGTTTTGAATATTTTGATTATCACTTCAAAAAACAACCGCTTTTACGAAACGAACCCATCTGATTGGTCGCCTGACCACGCTACGTCCACCGCAACAAGTGGGGGGACATTCTCACCGTTACGCATCGCCTGAAGGCGCTGGAGCTCATGGAGAGCCTTGTAGATACCGCGTTCAATACTCGACTCGTAGCGGATGAGCTTGCCGTAGGTGTCAGAGTTACTGAAGTCATAGCTCATTGCCTGTCCAAGTGTTTTATTTTTCTGAATTTCAGAATAAGGCGATGGCTTCATGTCATCCTCAATCATCTCGCGCTCCATCCGCATAGCACGCCGTAAGCGCCACACGTTCGCCGTGATGCGGTCAACGAGCATGAGTTCCATTTCAGAGGCTGGTGAGAGCTCGGAGCGTAGTTCTTTGCCAAGTGACACGAGATCCGCCTCATCCTCATCTTGGAGTAAAACTTCTTTACTCAAGAGCCCGTGCTTCATGGCATTGTAACGGCTTACAGCTTTTCCTTCGGCGGATTTTACACCGCCTTTCTTTGCATTCTCGCGGTTTGCTTCAAGTTGTTTTTGGGAGATGTCGCCCATAGGTTGTTTGGTTATCAATTAGAAAACGTGAGCATCGGATATTGGATGGCTCGCCTCACTACTTCCTGTGTCGTTTACCCCACCCTAGCTTCCACCAGTTTCTGGAAGTGAATAGAGAGAGGAGGGGAAAATCATCATCTTACGTTTGTCGTCTGGATGTTGCTCCTGCACGATGAGACCAGCTGTTTCCAGCATAGGCAGGATTTGTTGGCGGAGTTGGTGCGTGTCGAGCATCCGCCCATAGACTTTGAAATGCTTATCCAGCACCTCTTGGCGGAAAAGTCCGAGTCGTTCAGCATTGGGTGCAAGGATCTCTTGAGGAGCATTCTTTTCGTGCCAAGCAGGAAGAATGATTTCGGTGTAGATGTTGTAGATATACGGTGGCAAATTCAGTTCTTGGCTGACAGCGATTTTGTCCCAAAGTCCGAATGCCGCCTCAATGTCGTCATCGTTAGCGATAATCATGGAACCGTCGCGTTCGCGCCACCAGACATTCAGGAGAGCGAGGGATTTGATGATGGCGAGTAATCGCTTGATGTCGCGTTGATGGCGCGGTTTGAGCGTTTTGTTTGCCTTCAAGAACCGTTCTTCGATGCCTTCAAAGGCGGAGATGTTAATCTCTTTGATGTTCTCGAGCTTGATCGCGCGGATGCGTTCCTTGAGCAGGATGCGGTCTGGGTTCTCCTCAAGTTGATTCACAAAGTTTTCGCTGTCCGCCTCCTTGCGAATGGTCGCGCTGATGCCTTGTTGGATTTTTTCCTGACTCACTTCGGGGGAGAGAAGAAGAAAGCGCGTTGCCTCTTGTTCATCAATCTTGAGCCCAGCGGTGCAGAAGATAACAGCAGGGAAGCCACGCAAAAGAATGTTCTTAGTCTTCAGTCCAAACTTTTGTGACTTGTCGGTGATCTTCAAAATGATTTCTTTTTTGTCATGAGAGAGGAGCGGGCGCAGACGGGCGAGGAGCTCATTGTGAGGCTGATCGAGAAAGATGAGCACCTTGTGCGACAAATCAACGAGATAGCAGTTCTTTTCCTTGTTGTATTCACCAGCATCATGGAAGAACGCGGTAGGGCTACAATAAGCGATCTCCATCACGTCCTCGGGCGGAAAGAGGCGGGCAATTTCGGTCGGAATAAAACTCTTGCCCGTCGAAGATGGCGCATTGTAGCTGATGTTGAATTGGGAGTTCTCGGTGTACGCGGAAAGTTCACAGAGGAATGTTGCGAGTTTATTTTCTGCATCATATTTGATAGTGAGTCCGAGTGTCTCGAGTAGTTCGTTAGGCGTGAGAGGGTTGAATTGGGAGGTATCCACTCGTTCAGGGTAGGGTTTGGCGTATTTACCGAGCAGATCTTCGACGGTGCCACCGCATTCCATGATGTAGTTGGTAACATCGCCACCATCACCGACCTCAGAAGGGAGTGTGATGAGACGAACTTCAGTGGTGCCTCCAGCCTCAATCATCTTCGCGACGCGCTCCGAACCTTTCCGCCCAGTTTCATCATTGTCGAAACAAACGTAGATACTCTTTTTCTTCTTCGCTTTTTCCGCCCACGCCTCCTTGAATGTCATCGCGCCATGAGTGGATGTGATTGCTTTCACCCCTTTGGAAAGAAGAAGTAATCGATCAAGTTCGCCTTCGCAGATTACGAGGGCGCCATCGGTTTTTTCCAGCATTTCCCAATCATAGATTTGCGCCTCGATTCCCTTTGGGTAGGTAATTTTTTCGTTTCCAAGCGTAGGGTCTTGGCGCAGCTTGAAAAAGACATAGTTCCCGTAAATGTCCTTGATGGGGATGGTGATCCATGGTTTGCGATAGAACGATCCGTAGCCGAGCTTGTGGTCATTGATGACGGCATCGGTGAGTCCGCGCTTGTGGAGATACTCTCGGATCTGTGGTGGCATCGCTGCGTGGCATTTTTCAACAAGCTGAGGGTCAAAAATGACGACCTTCTTTTCTTGAGGCTTATCCTGGAAGACATCATCACCAAAATGTTTCATGAGCGTTTTGAGATTGCCCTTAGCGCTGCATTTTTTGCATTCGTACTGACTCGTAGTGGCGCTGAAGTAGAGATGTGCCTCAAGTCCTCGGCTGTCTTCATCGCAGCCACTGAAGATGCAACGCGCGATCAGCTCGCCGCCACTTTCTCGGAATTCAACACCTTTCTGCGAGAGATAGTCTTTGATGGTAATTTCATTGAGATTCATAATTTGTAATTCGGTCTACGAGTAAGGGGAGAGTTTCCTCTCGATGTTTTTGAATGTTGTTGTGTTGCTCTTGAGTCATGGGCTGGTAGACGAGCGACATCAAACGCATGAGCTTGATGCCTTGTTCATAGGCATCCTCTCGACTGATTTCCGTTCCAAAGTTGCTCTTGTAGAGCTCTTGGAACCGCGCGATGTCGTCGTCTTGTAAAACCATAAAAGTCACGCTTAGCGATAGAGCGCGTTCTTGAGTGCGCGGAGACAGTCGAAATACTTTCGCGCTTTTACATCCAGCCGATCGGCGAGATATTGATTGGCAACTTCATCGATACCGTCACCCTTTTTGAAGATGAAAAGTGATTTCTGCTGGTGTTCTTTATCTACCGTCATGAGTTCAAAGCCCGCACAGAGAAGCGCGGCTGCGACTCCAAGGTCGTATGAGCTCCAAACTTTGGTGGGGTCGTCTAGGGGAATATAACGTGGCTCCTCGGGTAACTCGGTCGCTTGATCGGACATAGAAATAGGCGAGTAATGAATAAGTTGAGAGCGCAGTGCCCTCAACCTATATGCTGAAAAATCAGCAAAACGCCTTCATTGCCCGTGTGTATTGGGGTTCCAGATAGTGAGCCAAACAAAAAGCCCGCTGATTTTTCAGCGAGCCTTCGGTTTGTGTTGTGCAGTATTACTCGTCATCGCTTGCTTCACTAAGCATGTTTTCATCGAGATAGCCTCCGAGCGGTTTCAATTCCTCGTGTCTGAATAGTGGCTCGGGGAGTAGGGTGAACCTAGGCTCATAATACTCTTTGTGTTCATGAAACGGGTCTTCGTCGGTTTTGAAGGCAGCGCGAAGTCCATTCGCTAACTTCTTTTTCATTTGATGAATGTTATTGGTACTGATGGTGCGTTTTGTGAGCCTAGCTACGCTTGCCATCATGTTTTGTACGGTCGCTTGTTTGTCACCTAGCACACATAGTGCAGAGAGTGTGGTGAGGAAAGTCCATTGACGGTCTGGCTTCTTGTCTTTCGTACCCGAGTAGAATCCGAGTCCTATGAAATCTGTAAATGCGATATGTTTGCCGTCGTACATAATTTCAACGTCCTGAAGACCTGTCTTGATTTTGATTGTGACTTTTTCCCATTGCACGAGTTCTGGAAATTCCAACGGCATCGTAGATTTTGTTTTCTTTTTGCGACTCAATCCAAGAAGAGCGGCAGGAGATGGGACGGGGATAAGATTTTCCCCTCGCACCATAAATACTGCACCCAGATCCTGAGCGATTGGTTTTTCAACAGGGATTGATAGTGGTGGCTGGATGGGCTTGTTGAGTATGCGGCACGAGAATTCGCTTGAAGGATTTTCGCCTGTCATTTTTGGGGTGTTGGTGTACAAGTAACACCCGATGAGGTTCAACTCCTGCGAAGTAGCATCGAGTAAATCGTTGATCGAGTTCTGTGCGACCGAGAAGCGCGTCTCCTGTAGCGCATCTAAGAAAAAAAACGAATAAAGAGATTTCTCTATATCGGTTTCACTTTCCTCCACCGCATGCTTCACTTGTTCGAAGCTTATCTTTTCATTTTGAATCGCTTGATAATAAAATCCAACCACTTTGAAAATGGTTCCTTCTTTTGATGCGAGGATGCGCTCGATTTCGCCACGCAAATCGCCGAGCAGTACATCCTTATTCGATACCAAGAGTTTGAGTATCCAGAACTTCAGCCATTCAGAGGCTTCATCGCTCACATACACTTTCCAGAGTGCGTTATCGATGGTTAGTGGATCAAGCGAGTCCCCGATGATGCTCAAGACGTTCCTGCCCTCACCCACGTAACGGATGATTTCTGCTGTAAGTGATGGCACGAGCAATAGAATCTGAATCATCTCCAACACAAGAGGGAGAGTGAAGCCAGCGCTAGCCTTCAAGAAGTACTTCAATTCACCAATCTCAGACTTGCTCACCTTCGCACCGCTTCGAATTGCGGCGATAATCCGAGGAACCTTTTCTTGGATTTGCGTAAAACTATCCTCTGGAATTTCCAGGGTAGTATTTTCATAATCGGAAGTGATACGTGAAGCTTCGATCTCATCGGTATTTTCAAGTTCGACCAGCTTGGTTTTCTCATTGAGTGAAAGATTTCTTTCACGCAAAAATCTGACAATCTTTTCGGTTGCTTTCAGAACGGCGGATTTGTTTTTCCCCATCAGTACAATGTCGTCCATGTATCGGGAATAATGCAGTTCGTCGTTTCCGATCTTGGCATCGGCGTAATCGTCCAATGCAGACAAAAAGACGTTCCCGAGTACGTTGGACACTTCAGGGCTTTGGGGGATTCCCTTCGCTAAATCGCCAAACTCTGCCCATTGGATGAGTTGTTTCTTTAGAAGTGTGAGTATTCGCTCATCATCAACACCGAAGTCATTTTTGAGCGTAGAAATAAGCATCTCGATGGGAATGTTTTCGAAATATTGTCGAACATCAAATTCGATTTTCCATCGGTAGCCCTTTTTGAAGTGGCTGATTTGCTTCTTGCAGAATGCATCGTATCCCTTGTAATACGTATTCAAAAAGTTCGCTTCTGTTACGTTGTCATTGATGCGGCTCGCATAGCAAGTCTCAGACAGCTGCCCATCAATTTTGAGACCAAGAATGCCCTGATTGAACATCGCTTGATAAACGATGTGGTCGACCATCGAAAGGATGCAGACGGGTCGGAGCCCGAGATTGTCCTTCTGAATATAAACAAAAAACCCTTTCTCGGGATTATAGTTCCCATCACGAATGTGTTTTTCCAGAGCAATAAAAAACTGGTCACCGAGGGCATTGATGGCAGTGATGGAAGGATGGTTGATCGGATTTACCGAGAGGGATGATTGAGCGAGTCCATTTTGAACAAGCTCATAAGCCCTCTTCAGATTTTCCTTCGATGAAAATCGTTCGAATAGAGTGCTCATCGTAATCGTAATAGTTCGCGCCGATTATTCAGCGAGAAAGCTGCAATATTGTAGGACTTTGTATCAATCGAGCGAGAAAGTCAACGAAAAACGAGCGGAAAAAATAGTGGGGGTGAAATGGCTAAAATTTGAATAGATTCGATAAATCCACTTCGAGAGCTTTGGCGATTTTTTCAATGCTAATCAAAGCGATATTCCGCTCTCCGCGCTCGATACCTCCGATATAGGTGCGATCCAAACGAGCTTTATACGCTAAAGCCATTTGAGAGGTGATGCCTTTTTGTAAGCGAAGCTCTCTAACTCGCTTACCGAATTTTTTGAGAATCTCATCGTTTTTCACTCCACAAGCGTATTGCGGAGATGACTATAAGGCGACGGACTATGAGTATCACATCAAGGGTGCTATATTTGCGTACGAAAAGGTACTCATAGTCATCACTGACACGAGGCACCGAAGTGCATTCGGAAAAATTACTATTACTATGAAGCAGAGTGACGATCAGCCAAAACTAAATAGCCTCACAAAGTCAGACATCAAACGCGTGTGCGATATTCTTCGTCGTGACGATGGAGTTGGCGCAAAAGATTACATCGAACAGTTCTCGTGGCTTCTATTCTTGAGAGTTTTTGAAGGCGTAGAGGGTCAACTCAAGGAGCTCGAAGAGGCAGAGGGGAAAAAATACAAACCAGTCATTGATGCGGAGTACCAATGGTCATCGTGGGCAAAGAAAGACTGGAAGGACAAAGACGAGCTCATCTTTTTCATAAATCAAAAACTCTTTCCATACCTCAAGAGTCTGAAAGGCACGCGAGAAAAGGATAAAATTGGAGAGATTTTTCGTGAGCTATCGGGGAATCGTATTCGCTCACCGCATAATTTGCTCGATGTTGTTGAAGTTCTCGACAAGATTCAGAAACATCATTTCCAAGACACGCACCTTCTCTCACAGGTTTATGAAGAGATTCTGCAAGCAATGGGGAGCGAGGGTGGCTGGTCGGGTGAGTTTTATACGCCTCGTCCCGTCATTCGCCTGATGGTTAGGATTGTGAATCCTAAAATTGGCGAAACGATACTTGATCCGTTCGTGGGATCGGGCGGCTTTTTAGTAGAAAGTTTTGATCATATTTACAAGGCATCACCCAAAGACGTGCATACGTGGAGGACACTTCAGACGAAGACCTTTTATGGTCAGGAAAAGAAGCCACTACCATTTCTAATCGGAACCATGAATTTGATTCTGCATCATATTCTCGTGCCGAATATCACTCGTACAAATACCTTCATGGAGGATGTCCATAACATGCCAGAAAACGGGAAGATGGACGTAGTCCTAACGAATCCACCTTTTGGTGCCGAAGAAACGAAGACGGTACAGAATAACTTTCCTATTCAAGTTGGCGCTACTGAAGCTCTAGCGCTCCAGTACATCATGAAGCGTCTCAAGAATGGTGGACGCTGTGGAGTTGTTCTGCCTGAAGGAACGATTATGTTTGGGGGTGGCGCGATGGCTCGAATCCGCAGAGAGCTTCTCGAGAAGTTCAATGTGCACAGTATTATTTCACTCCCACATAGTGTATTTACACAGATGGGTGCTGGAGTGAAAACAAACCTGATATTTTTTGATAAAAATGGTTCAACCAAAGATATATGGTTCGGTGAATTGGCAGGAGATTTTACCAGAGTGAATACAATCAAAGACTCTGACATCGAAGATATTTATGAGAAATGCGTGAAAAGAAAAATCACTGCCAACTCTTGGATATTGAAGGTGGATGAAGTAGCAAAAAATGGTTACAACCTCTCTCCTAGAAATCCAAATAGAGTCGAAATTGACTACGGCACGCAAGACGAAGAAAAACTTCTGAATGATATTGATTCCGAGATTGATCAGCTTCAGAAGGTTATTTCTGAAATACGAAATATCTATGTCTAATGCGCAAGAAATTCAAATCAAAGACCTCTTCGATATAGAAAAAGGCTCACTCCAGAGCCTAAAGAATACCGAGGGCGAGTTTACATTTGTTACAGCAAGTGAGGATTGGAAAACTCATAACGAGTATACGCATGATTGCGAAGCTCTTGTATTTGCGATGGGCGCTGGGGGCTCATTAGGGCGAACGCATTACATCAAAGGTAAGTTTATTGCGAGCGATCTGTGCTTTATTCTTACACCAAGGATCAATGGGAAATTCCCAGTAGATTTGATGTATTACTCTCTGTATTTCAATTTTATTCGCGAGAAAGTTGTGGCTGATCTTGCAAGGGGAGCGGCTAAAAAGGCAATCAATAAAACAAACTTTGCTATTTATAATTTGCCCTACATTCCAATTGAGGAACAGAAAGAAATTGCTCGTAAGGGGATGATTTTAGCTTCAAAAGAAAAAGCGGTAGAGCGGCATGCTCAAAACATAATGGCGAAGACTAGCCTGTTATTGAAAAAACTACTCACAGATAGTGTGAGAAAATAATATGCCATACTCAGAAGACGACACGAGGGTAAAAAAAATAGACCCAAAAATACACGAAGATGGGTGGAAGGAGGAATATCTGCTTCGAAATTATCCGATCACGGCTGACCGTTTTCTTGTAGAAGTAGAAGAAGCAAAGCGGTTGCCAACTGCGAAGTTCGCGGATTACGTTTTGATTTACCGAGATATTACGCTCGCCGTGCTCGAAGCAAAAGCAGAGGACGAAAACCCAATGAAGTACATGAGCCAAGTGCAGGAATACGCTAAGCGCCTTGATGTCCCTTTTGCTTACATATCGAATGGAAAAACAACGTATCTCCATGATCGCCGTACACTGAAGACTGATGAAGTGACAAAATACCTTTCTCCAGAAGAAATGCTTCAAGCGTATATCGAATGGAAGAATTTAGGTAATAAGAAAGTTGATGCGCTCATGTATCCGCCGTACGTGAGTGGAGCGAAGCGCCCACGCGCTTATCAGGAGACGGCAATAAAAAACACGATTGAAAATATTATTTCTGGAAAGCATGCGTCGCTTCTTACCATGGCAACGGGAACAGGAAAAACATTCACTGCTTTTCAAATTGTCTGGAAGCTCGTGAAATCAAAAACAATTAGTCGAATACTTTTCCTGTGCGATCGTGTCATTCTTCGTGACGATGCTCATGATAGGGATTTCGAGCCATTTGGTGAGGCGCGATACAAGATTGAAGGAGGTGAGTTCAATAAGAACCGCAACATATATTTTGCTACTTACCAGACACTATTCACGAATGAATTCTACAAACAGATACCAGCAGATTTTTTTGATCTCATCATAATTGACGAGTGCCACCGTTCGCGTTTCGGTGATTGGGGGATTGTTCTCGATCATTTTCATTCTGCCCAGCACTTGGGCATGACCGCAACTCCAAAGCGTGAAGATAACATTGATGTTTACGAATATTTCGGCGAGCCAGTATTTGAATACTCACTTGGACAGGCAATCGAGGATGGCTATCTTGTGCCTTACAAGATCTATAAGTTCACTACGAATCTTTATCGCGAAGGTCTAAGTTTGGCTTCCGCTGAGGAGGTGATTTACGATGACGAAATAGAACCAGAAACCGTAAAAGATTTTTATGAACCTTCAGAATACGAACGAGCCATCACAATCCCTGAACAAATTGAACTTCTATCTAAACGAGTCGTTGAGATTTTGAATAGAACCAATCCGTTTGGAAAAACCATTATTTTCTGCGTGGACATGGAGCACGCCCAAGCGGTCAAAGATAAGCTCAATCAGCTCACTAATAGGGAGGACTACGCCACGCGAATTGTGTCCGAAGATAAAGACGATCTAACTCGTTTCCGTGATAAAGAAAGAATGACACCCGTGGTTGCTACAACGGTTGATTTACTTTCAACAGGAGTAGATATTCCGCACGTTGAGAATATCGTGTTCATGCGCCCTATTGCTTCACGTGTGCTCTTCAAGCAAATCATCGGTCGCGGGTCGCGACTTTTTGAAGGCAAGGGGTTCTTCAGGATTATTGATTTCACAAATGCAACGCGATTGATCGATGAGTGGGACATCCCGACAAAGAAGCCAGAATCGCCCGAAGCCCCAGATGAACCAATCGCTCCGTTTGATAGATTGGTGATGGGCATCGTGGTTGAAGATAAGAATGAGAATCCTGTTTTTGGTGCGGTTGTAAGAGCAAAGCTTGGGCGTTGGGAGAAGCTTGGTAAGACGGATGAGTTCGGCGCGTTCAAACTATTTGGTTTGCCGTCGAATGACAAGGTTAGTATCAGTATTGAACACGCGAGCTATAAGAAGTTGAGCAAACGGCTCAAGCCGAATGCCACCGAGGAGGAAACTCCGTATGAGTTTCGTTTGAAGCCATGGAGAGCAGCGCCAAAGAAGATCACTATCAAAGGAATCCTCGTTACGATTGACGAGGAAGTTGAGATTGAGTTTGATGGGATCAAGCTATCGCGTGCCGAATACCGAAAGTATTCGAAGGATAAGATCGGGCACATCGTGCATTCGTCAGAGGAACTGTTGGAAATTTGGCTCGATCCAGATAAGCGCGAGCAACTCATTACTGATCTTGAAGCAAAAAAGGTAAACGTGTCACTAATAAGATCGATTGATAATCTCGAAGACGTTGATACGTTCGATATCATCGCCCATATTGCGTTTGACGCCCCTCTGGTGACCCGTGAAGACCGTGTGAAGAGCTTCCTGCGGCAGAATGCCTCAACCATCGATCAGCACGGTAAAGAGATTGGTAGCGCGATTCGAGAGATAATGGAGAAGTACAAGAACAATGGCGAGGAAAATCTATCGGCTCAAACATTCGTATTGCCTGGAATGAACGCGAAGAAGGACGAAATACAAGAGAAATACCCAGGCGGCCTCTTTGGCTTCATCCATTCGCTCAGAAAACGCGTCTATTCTGCGTTCGTGAAATAATACGAGCGCGATCCCTTGACGCTCTCTGTATTTTTGCTTTTGAAAGAGTTATAATGTATTCGCACTTCAAAAATTTTACCCGCTTAGCGGCGGTGCGCAGGTTCGTCAGACATCACATTGACGACCATCGAGCGTGGTTCGCTCTGCCAACCCAATTTGGGTTTGCGGGGTGCGCTAACACCTACTGCAAGCCGTGGCAACACGGTAATCAGCAGGGCGACTGCGCTCGGTGGTTTTGTTATGCCCGAAGGTTGCTGAGGCACGACCGTCCCTTTTAGGGTCGGCGCATAACAAATCGACTATGGCACATCGCCTAGTCGGGAAATGTCCTTTTTGCCAGCAGGAAGAAGGACAAACAGAAACACCCGCTCAAACGGGTGCCTCACCGAGCTAGCTCTCCGCTAGTGAGCCGCAGATCTTTCTGCGGCTTTTCTGTTTGTACTAGTCTTTATTATATAACCTATTTTGGGTCAAGACTATTTATACTATCCACAATCAATAGTGAACAACAGGGTAGGGTATTTCCATTGGTAGTAATCAAACAACCTCATCAATCAGAATACTTGGTTGATAGACAGGAATATAGATTGTGGTGTCGTCCATCCGTTCAAAGACGGTTCTAACGTCCTCCACGACGGCACCCCAACAACGTTCGACCTCGCAAGGGGTCGAATTTTGTTTTTGGCGGTACCGGAGGCGTCGATATTATCTAACTTTATAATGAATGACGTTATTGACGAACTTTATAAAGTTTGATAGAATCGATTTATCGTCAAAACTTCGATAACAACCCATTTTATGACTCTTCGACAAAAGCTTGAGGTTATTCAAAAAATGTTGGGTTTAACCCAGACGAAGCTGGCCGATCGGCTTGGCGTGTCTTTTGTTGCTTTCAATAATTGGTGGAATGAGAAGGCGGTGCCGCGCGCGAAGGTTCAGACTAAGATTGATGAACTATTCCTAGAAGTTACCGGTCAGAAGATCATTCCGGCCGATCAACTCACCGCCAAAAAACAGGCACTGGCACTGAAATCAAAAGCGCATAAGAGCGTGATTAAGGAAATTCTTGAAAATCCGGATATCCGCGACGAGTTCATTCTAAAACTCACTTATCACAGCAATAGCATCGAGGGCAGCACGCTCACCGAACCGGATACAGCGGCCATTCTTTTCGATAACGCAGCCCTGCCGAATAAAAGTTTATCCGAGCAGATGGAGGCTAAAAATCATCAGACCGCACTAAATTTCTTGTTTGACTATGTTGCTAAGAAAGGTAAATTAGACGAAGATCTAGCGCTTAAGTTGCACGGAATCCTTATGAACGGAATCCGGCCCGATGCTGGTTCGTATCGTGATCACGCCGTTAGAATCGTCGGCGTTAACTTACCAATGGCGAATTATTTAAGCGTGCCGAAGTTGATGCCCGAAGTCATGGCTCGAGCAGCGAAAAAATCAAACGACATTATTGCGCTTTCGGCGGAGGTTCATAGCCGCTTTGAACAAATCCATCCGTTTTCCGACGGTAATGGTCGCGTAGGTCGCTTGATCATGAGCGCGATGTTGCTTCAGGCGAATTCTGCGCCAGCCATAATTCGAGAGCAGCGAAAGCGCTTGTATTACACCTACCTCAATAAAGCTCAGGTAAAAAACGATTCGAGTCAGCTAGAAGATTTCCTCTGTGATGCGATCATGGATGGATATGCGATTCTTGATCGTAAGGGCCAGTAGTCAGACTTGTCGCCACCGTCGGTATTCCGGGATAAAAGCCACCCCACCATCAGCGATCGCATTTCTGACATCGCAGACGAT
>JBAXGH010000005.1:0-62597 GCA_037139515.1 bacterium | reverse complement strand
ATACTCCCCTTTTCCCGTCGGAGCTTTTTTGAGTAAATCCGTCTTAAGCGCCGCATACTCATCACGCGCTTCGAAATGAGTACGCAGATAGTCACGGAACAGGATCTGTCTCTTCCAAAAGCCACCCCGGTTCGCGTATGCAATCGAAACATGATATTCAATCGGGTCGCCCTTTGTATAAAAATGCCGCTCGGTGCTCAAAGAATGAAACTTATATCCGACTTTAGAAAGCGGCTCGGTATAGGCATCAGCTTCTTCATGATTCTCAATCATGATCGCGATGTCAACAATTGGTTTTGAGCACAGGCCTGGTATCGAAGAGCTACCGATATGTTCAATCTGAAGAGCCGCAGCTCCGAACAATTTCTGAAGCAATTCTTTTTCTGAACTGAACTTAGCCGGCCAATCTTTCTGATATGGAATCATTACCGAGTGCGAGTTTATTATCATATTGATTTAAATAATACCTATCTGATACAAGAACCGCCAGCCCAACTGCTAGCGGAGCATATTCTACAGTTTACGCAATTTAAAAGCTCCGTCGGCCCAGGGGCAAACGGAGCGTATTTCGAACACGAGCGCTCCTCTTCTATTTCTTGCACTTCACGTCCTTGGCGGTCAGGAAAGACTCCTGAATCACCCAGGCCATCTTTTCCATGCCGGAACCAACGTAAGAGATGCGAGTGAACGAGGTCGGACTGCTCGAATTCCCAAACTTGGTCTGGAAATCGGCGCGCGCCGTTTCGAGCTTCTTTTCTTTTTCCTCAATTGCCTTGAGCGCCTTGTCTGCAGCCTCGAGTGAGATGCCCGACACCATGGTGCCGCGACGATCGAAGTAGCAGTCGGCCTGCTCGGGTCTGACCGGAATCAGGCGCGCCGACCAAAGGAGCAGATACACGTACTTGCCGTCGCGCTTCCAAATTCGAAGCTCGACATTCGGGTTCACAACCTTCCTGGGAAACTCACTCTTCAGCCGCTCCCCGACGAGCCGAGCGAAATCATTGGCGCTCCCGTGAACCTTCTGCGGGTCGCCGGACTCCGCCGAAAGCACGATGATATCGCCGTCAGACCAGGGTTCGAGTGCAACGTTTCCTTCTTGCGCTGCGACCGCGCACATCATCAAAACCATTGCCACGTTCATCGTTCTCCTCCTTCGAGTTTGAGTAACACTGACCCGTATTTACCATGTTTTTAGCCAAATGTCAAGCATTGAGCCAGCAAACATAATAAAAAAACCGCCTCGACTATTTCCAGTAGATGCGGTTATTGACCAAGAGCTTCGGCCGTCCGGTCCGCTTGCTGAACCCGTAGGCCGTCACTCCGCAGTTTCCGGAGCCGTTCTTCGGATCCCAACGCTCGTCGTGAATCGACCAGCCTTCGAGCAATGACGCGAGGCAGCGGATGGTTCCGCTGTGGGCGAAGACGAAGACCTTCTCGCCCACATAGAACTTGAGCATCTCGTCGAGGAAGAGATAAGCCCGAATCTGAACTGCCTGCAGGCTCTCGCCTCCGATCGGAGTACTCAAGAAGTGCCCGAAGGTCTTCCAGAACTCGTCGATGTAAGGAAAGTGCCCATCAGCTTCGGCCTTCATCATGTCATAGCCGTAGCCGGGATTGCGTTCGACAAGGAACGGATGCTCCCTTCTCTCAATCTTCCGGAGCTGCTTCTCCGAGTACGCTGCGAGTGCATGCTCCATAGTTTCTCTGACACGCAAGTAACCGCTGTAGAAGGCGAAGTCCGGACGCCCGAAGTCGTTCGCGAGTCCGATTCCGGTTTTCACCGACTGCTCGACGCCGAACTCCGAAAGACCGATTCGATGATCGGGCACGCCCCGAAGCGGTGCCCGTTCTGCCTCGTCTTTGTAGAAGACTCCTCTCTTTATCCGATTGCGTTCCGACTCACCATGGCGGACGAAAACAAGCAATTCCGGATACCCTGATTTCTTCGACATGTGGTTCCTCCTTGGCTGGTTGTTAACACTATTAGCTCGCGAAGTCAACCGTAGACAGCTTCTGCTTTTATTTACGTAGCCGCAGCCGGGGTCTTTTTGCAACAATGATGGCGAGCCCCGGTTCGAAAGTTGTACGGGCGATTATGGGAAAATTTTCGCCGGGCAATCAGCCGTACCTTTGCCCGCCGAAAAATTTCCCATACCGCGCCCGTGACAATTCAAGATCCCTCGGCTTCGGGATGACAACGGTAATAATAAAAAAGAACCCCGCGCTAGGCGGAGATCTTTTCGATTTCGATTTTTGTGAATGGCTGACGATGAGTATTGAAGCGGCGATAGCGAGTCTTATTCTTGTACTTGCCGACCGTGATTTTCGCGGTACGGTCATGCTCCAAAACTTTGGCCTCAACCTTGGCACCCTTCACGATCGGAGAACCAACTTTGAAACCGGCACCGTCTTCGTTCGCAACAAGCATGGCGTCAAAAGAAACCTTAGCACCAACTTCAAGGGCCAACTTTTCAACTTTGATAATTTCCTTTTCGCGAACGACGTGCTGTTTTCCACCGGTTTTAATAACTGCGAGCATATAAATTAGGGTTTAGGCCGTAGGCCGTAGGGCATAGGGCAACATTCAACAATTCGCACACTTTAACTAAATCTTTTCAATCCGTCAATTCCCGGTATCCGCAGGCCAGGATTCACCCATAATCAAGGCCTCGTCCCCTGCTTTTAGGCCACGTTTAGCGGCATATCCGCTATTTACCTCCAAAACCCCGGTGATATCAACGCTCGGGCTTAAAGTATCCACACCGGTTGAAACTGACGACGTGATTTCGGCAATCTTGCCGTCTTTGAGCCACAAGAAATCAAGCGGAATTCTCATGCCATGCATGGTGAAAACCGGCTTCCGCGGGGTCGAGAAATGCCAAAACATACCGTAATCTTCTGGTAAAACATCACGCCCACCAAGTCCCAAGATGCTCGCAGCTTCGTTCTTTGGAACATAGACCTGAACAATTTCGCCGGTCTTTTTGAAGGCGATACTCGTGAAATCGTATTCTGGCTGCGGCCCACGATTAAAAAAATACCAGATTCCTACAATTCCGATAATGACGGCAATAAGCGTGACAAGTTTTGTTTTTTGTGTCATATTTGGTTTTCCGTGAATCGGAAAGATAGCTCATTTATCAGGATTCGGCAAGTTTACAACGAGTCCGAGGAGGATCGCATGGTCAGCCTTTCGAGCCGTTTGCCCAACCGTGAAAACCTACGAAGTTTGCAAAAAGCAGTAAAAGAGCTCGATGATCCGCGAACCATCAAGCTACTCGAAGCTTCGTTTCTCGCCTGGGGCTATGACGAGCGCCTCGTGAAAAGGATTATTCGCGATGGTTTCAGGAGGCATATTCAAGCTTTCGCGAGCGATCCAGACCTGACAAGTGCCGCCGTCATCATACAGCTCGCGATTCAGTGTGGCGTCGATGAGCACTTCATGATGAAGAGCTTTGAAGCCGCCGTTGCCCGAGCAGTGTAGCGCATGCTCGGCAAACAGAACAACAACTGAGGGAGGTGGAAATGCAACTCGAAACTGAGCGCAGAAAGAAGAAGTATCCGGAAGAGGCACGAGTCTTCCTCCGATTGCTGCGAAACGCAGTGAAGAGCCTCGAGCCGCCAAGGCGCATCATCGCGATGTCCGAGAAATGTCTCGCCTACGGAGCGACGCGAGAAACCGTTCGCACCATCATCCGTAACGGATTTCGTAAGCACATTTCGATTCTCGCGAATGAAACCGAACTCGTTGCGATCGCGTTCGTCGTTTCAGAGGCAATGCGTTGCAAAGTTGACCGTAGGTTTTTGGAGGTCAGCCTCCGCACTGCCATGAACCGAAACTTCGCACCTTTTCTGAAGAAGTAGCCCGACTCGTATGCTTCACGCCTGCGGGTCTTTTTTATTCGAAAAATTCATGAGAATCGCAGCTGTGATTGCAACCGCGATAAGTGCCAGAAATTTCACGCGTGATTGAAGTGAAAGCGTCACGAGCCCGAACGAAGCCGAAAGCGCATATAAAATCCAAACCGTTTTGCGAACCCCAAATCTTTCAGCGAGTTGAAAATGTAGATGTTTGCGATCGCCGCCAAAAACCGGCTTACCTTCGCGAAACCTGCGCCACATCACGCTCACAACGTCGAGCATCGGAATGCCAACGACGAGAAGTGCGGTTGCGATTTTTGAGCCGCCGATAATCGCAAGCACGCCTAGAAAAAATCCGACAAACTCACTTCCCGCTTCACCAAGATAGATTTGCGCGGGATTAAAATTCCAAGCCAAGAATCCGACAAGAGCACCAAAAAATATGAGCGCAAGCATGGCGACGCTCGGCTCGAAATATATAACCGTCAGCGAAAGCAACCCGATCATGAAAGCGCCAATCGCTGTGATACCAGTAGCGAGTCCATCTAAGCCGTCGAGTAGTTTGGTGGTATAAGTCATCATCATGAGCCAGGCAAAGGCGATGATTTTTGAGAGCCCGATTTCAATGAAACCGCCAAAAGGGTTGGTGATTTTAGTGATTTCAAGATCGCCACCAAACACGACCACGAAACATGCGATTACCGGAAACATGATTTGAACCTTGGCGGGGAGAGCAAAGATATCATCAAGCACGCCACCGACGAGGATAATAAATCCAGCGAGCGCGATCCAGGGCAACATCGCCAAAATATTCGGATGAATCAGGACTGGTGCAAAGCGATAGACTCCAGCGAGCACAACAGCGATTGAGATGATGATTGCAACTCCGCCGAGAAGTGGCGTCGGTACTTTGTGAGTTTTCCGCTCGGCGCTTTTCGGATCATCAACGATATTTTTCGCGAGACAATATTTTCTGATTTTACCAGTAAACAAAAAAGCCAAAGCCATGGCGGCAAAAGTCGGCAGTAGTAGGTTTGCGAGAACCTCGAAATGCATAACGAAGCCTTTTTACAACAAAAACACCGCGCCGTCGAGCGCGATGTCTTTCCCATTCCTCCTCCAACCCCTACGCGAATTCGGCGAGCGAGTGCTCCATGTGCTTCTACCCAAGTTAGGTAGCGCGCTCAAGGAAGCTCGACTCGCCAACATTTCGAGCGCAAGATCCCTCGGCTTCGGGATGACAACTAGAGCAATCTGACAGTCAGAACCGGATGACGGCTAAAAACAAAAACGACATCAGCAAACCAGTAAAGAAAGTGTACGGAGCCTATATATGTCGCGTTCGACGGGGACTGTCCCCAAAGCCGCAGGGGACTATCCCCTGAACGCGACATATAGGTCCGCACTTTCTGTATTCCGAGTAGTTATTTTTTCTTTTCTACTGTCACGGTTCCGCCGACTTCGAGTATCGCCTTGTCCCCGCGTGCCAGTTCCCCCTTGAGCATCAAGTTTGCAATCGCGTTTTCGAGCGTGTCTTGGATCATGCGACGCATCGGACGCGCGCCGAAAAGCGGGTCATATCCTTTGCGTGCCAGATCCGCAATCGCCTCCTCCGAACTTTCAAAGTAAATTCCCTTATCTTCAAGTTTATTCGCGACTTCAAGCACCATGATTTCCGCAATCTTTGTAGATTCGGCGAGCGAGAGTGGCGTGAAAACCACGACTTCATCAAAACGGTTCAGGAATTCCGGCCGATATGTGGCTTTGAGTTCGGTTTCCATCAACTGTTTCTTGATTTCATCGACCGGTTTCTTGACCGCAAGCGCATCTTGAATGAACTGCGTGCCGGCATTCGAAGTCATGATTACAATCGCACTCGTAAAATCAACCGTGCGACCGGTCGCGTCCGTAAGCCGCCCGTCATCCATCACCTGCAAGAATAAATTCAAAATATCTTTGTGCGCTTTTTCAAGTTCATCGCACAAGAGCAGCGTATACGGATTCTTACGCATTGCTTCGGTCAAAACTCCGCCTGCGCCAGAACCGGGAACGCCAAGCATGCGATTCACCGAACCAGGGTCTTGATATTCCGACATGTCGAGCCGAATCATGTTCTTTTCAGAACCGAAGTAGACTTCTGCAACAGCTTTTGAAAGCTCGGTTTTTCCGACACCGGTCGGTCCCAAGAACATGAAGGAACCAATCGGGCGTTTGCCGCTTCGAAGTTCCGTGCGTGCCCGACGCAGTGCTGCGGACACAGCCTCGACCGCCTGCTTCTGACCAATCACCCGCTTCCCGATTTCGGCTTCAAGATTTAATAATTTAGCAGATTCGTCCGCCGAAACCGCCGTGACCGGCACATTCGCTTTGACCGAAACGATTTTTGCCACATCTTCCGCAAGAACCATGGCATTCACGCCGCGTGATTTTGAAACCGCGAGCGCTGCTTCCCGTGCAACTTCAATCGCTTTTCCAGGCAGTAACCGATCATGATCATAACGGTCGGTTAAGCGAACCGCCGATTCAAGCGCGCCATAGCTAAACGGCGTGCCAAATTGATACTCAAAAGCGCCAACCTTCAAAGCCAGAGTCTTGATAGCGTCGTCAATCGACATTTCAACGACCGGAACTTTTTGCATCAAAGTTCCGAGTACCGAGCGTTCAATCGATTTTGAATATGATTCCGAAGTTGTTGTGCCGATCGTAACGAGATAGCCCTTCTGCAATTCCGAAGCAAAAGTCGCAAGCAAATCAAGCGCCCCGCTTGCGCCGGTGCCGGAAAGCAAATCCATGTTCGGAATCACCAAAATTACATTTCCAGAAACTCCGGCTTCGTTCAGTGCGCGAATCAGCATCTCGCTCGCGTCCGATCCCTGCGCGCCGGCCACGAGCTTCGGAATCGAAAGCGCGAGCAAGCGTTTATCGGCCAAAATCTTCGGCACGTCTTCAAGCACCATGCGCATCGCAAGACCGTTCACAATCGCATCGCGCCCAACACCGTTCGCACCAACAAGTACCACGCTTTGATGACCGGATTCCATGATATTCAAAACCCCCTGCATCTCGCGTTCGCGACCGACAAGCGGTGCGAGTTGCCCAAATTGCGCCATCGTCGTCAAATCATCGGAGAAAGCATCCAAAAGTGGCGTCGCAATCGAAGTCATGGCGCGATTCATCGGACCACCCGGACGCTCGGCCGCGGCACGGCTAAATTTCTGTTTCCAGTTTTGCAAATCGCGAATGGAACGAATCCAGGCGGCGGCATTTTCAAACTGCTCCAATGCAACACCGGCTCGGAACAATACTTCCTGTAACTCTTTACTTTCATGAACCGCAGCGAGCACAATTTCAACCCCGGAAACAAAAGGCCGTTTTTCCTGAAGCGCGAGCCGGAATGATTCAAATAAAACCGTGCGAGCTTCGGCGCCATAAACAGGTTCGCTCTCATTCTCCGGAAGATTCGGCCCAAACAAAGCCCACAATTCAGGTTTTATCGCTTCGACCGCAAGGCCCAGTCTCCACATCAAATTCGCCCCGGACTGAGTCGCGAATCCGGCCAAAAACAAATGCGCTGGCATGATTTTGGCCGATTTTGCACCTCGCGCAATTGCAAGCGCCGTATCCAGCATCTTTTCAACTTCCGGCGCAAAAGATTCAGCGATATCAATCGGTTTTTTTGCTGATGTAAACTCGATTGGATGAGCATCAACGTTTTCGGTCTTTTCCGAGAGATGGCGAATTCTCTCCGAAAGTCTGATGCCGCGATAGACCACAAAACACGCGAGCAGAAGCGCGAGCCAAAAAGCCGTGACCCCGACCGAAGATGTGCGCCAGAATTCCAACGTAATCAAATCAGTAAAAGGACGCTTAATAATCTGCAGCACGAAAAGAACGGCTGCCAGTAATCCAAAAACCATGGCTCCCAGGTTTATCAATAATCCGATTTTGCTTTCGAAAGCACGCAAGACGAAACCCACACCATCAAGTCTTCTTGAAAGCGTAAACTGTGTTTCACCGATCTGCGTAATCGCACCCAAACCATCGCAGGCGCTGCAAGGCGACCCGGCACGCAGTCCGGTTCCGTCGCACTGGCCGCAGATTTTTACAAAATTTTCGTTCGCCATATTTATGAGAAAAGTCCGATAAACTGTGTGATGAGCGCAACGATTGCGATAATCGGCAGGAAAAGCCAAATCAAAAGCAGCGGAAGCGTAATCATGGTGACGATCACCATGGCAAAACTGCGTACAATCACCTGAAACAGGCGGATTATAAAACTAATCAGGCGCCCGGAAATATCGCGCGCGCCATACATCGGCACAAATAAGTTTTTCATCCAAACTCCGACGCCGAATTCATTTGAAAAATTACGCCAAGCACGACGATACACTTTGACGAAATAAGGAACGCCGCTCCAAAACCACCAAAGCGGAAAAGCCAAAACGCTGCCGATTAAATCTTTGAAAATAAAACTGCTGATTGCGGCTCCCTTGGTTTGTGCCATACAGGAGCATTATAGCAGGGGCAAGCAGTAAGTGGTAAGTAAATAAGTGGCAGCAAAAGTAGTACTTATCTACCTGCGCACTTACCACTTACAACTTCCCATCCTCTATCGCTTCACGAATCTTTTCCATCAAGCGCAGATAAAATCGGATATTGTGGATTGTGAGCAATCTCTGGCCGAGCGATTCTTCGACCGTAAACAAGTGGCGGAGATAGCCTCGCGAATAGGTTTTGCAGGTGTGGCAATCACAGCTCGCATCAAGTGGGCCTAGATCGGTAGTAAATTTTTCGTTCGTGATGTGAAGCGCTTGGTAAAAATCGCGATTCTCCGAAAGCGGCGCGCCATTCCACACGAAAGCCGTTCCGTGACGAGCATTTCGCGACGGTAAGACACAGTCGAACATGTCAACCCCGCGCTTCACGTATCCGACGATTTCTTCCGGCATACCGGCGCCCATAAAATAGCGCGGCTTATCTTTCGGCAAGACTTCGTGCATGGTTTCGACAAGCGGCCAAGTCAAATCACGCGGCTCGCCCACGGACAAGCCACCAATCGCATAACCGTCAAAATCTAATTTCCCGAGCTGCTCAGCTGATTCGCGGCGCAAATCATCAAAAACTCCGCCCTGCACAATTCCGAAGAGCAGCGGTTTTCTCGTTTCGTCATTCTGAGCTTCCCCTTGTGTCATTCTGAGCAGCAGCGAAGAATCTTGCATTTCAGGATCCCTCGGCTTCGGGATGACAACATTAGTGTCCGGGACGACAACGGAAGGAATGACTGCACTCCGCCAATTAGCTTCGATATATTTTTTCGATCGCTCGGCCCAGCGAGTGGTTCTTTCAAGCGAACCGCGGATATACGAACGCTCGGCCGGGTACGGCGCGCATTCATCGAGCACCATAATTATGTCGGAACCGTATGCAAGCTGAAGTTCCATTGAAAGTTCCGGTGTCAGCATGTGGCGCGAACCGTCGATGTGAGATTGAAAAGCCACGCCATCTTCCGTAATCTTTCGCATTTTGGTGAGCGAAAAAACCTGATAGCCACCGGAGTCGGTCAAACCGCACCGGGCCATCTCATCATCGAATGCAACCCGCCCAAAGCTCGCATGGTTTCGATTCCCGGACGCAACATCAAATGATAAGTATTAGATAACAAAATCCCGGTGCCGAGCGCTCCAACTTCCGAAGCCTGCATCGTTTTAACGGCGCCTTTCGTCGCAATCGGCATGAAAAACGGGGTCTGCAAAACACCGTGCGGGGTCGTAAGTTCCCCGCGACGAGCTTTCGATTTTTCGCTAGTTTTCTTGACAGAGTAGGCCATACTTGGCGTAGAGTACCAGAAATCTGAAGATTTGCACCTTTTCGACCGGAGGCACCGTGAGAGATAAGGAAAATGCGTTCGTGCGGTTTTGCCTCAGGCACGACATTTCAGCGAACGCAATCACCTTCACCGCGATTTCCTGCATCCCGATTCTCGATTACCTGCTCTACATCGGCCTTTACGAGCCGGCTGTCATCCTAATGCTTGCGATCATGTTCTCGGACGTGCTCGACGGCATGGTCGCGCGAGCTCGCGAAGATCATCTTGAAGGCTCCGGCATCACCCCGCTCGGAGAGTTCTTTGATCCGATGCGGGACAAACTTCTGATCGTGAGCGCGCTCTACTTCATGACCTGGGTTCCGCGCTACGTCTTCTGGACGATCGCCGTGGCTGAAGGCTCACTTGTTCTCGTGCGCATCGCTCAGTTCATAGCGCTTTGGCTGCGCGGCATGAAAAAGTTCACAGTACCTTCCACAAACTTCGGCAAGCGCAAGACCCTGCTCGAATGTATCGCAACCGTCAGCTACCTGCTCCAGGTCTGCCGCCCGGAGTACGTTCCGCTCCTTTCCTTCTGTGGCGCCATACCGTATGCACTCGCGAGCCTCACGATGCACACGAAGGCGATGTTCCAAACAAAATAACCACCGTCCTGGTGGTCTTTTTTTATCGTTCCAAGTTTTATTGTTGTCATCCTCGACGGCCGAGGGATCTTGAACGCATTATCGAGCAACCGCAACCGGTCCAGGCGGCATCACATATTCCACCGTGCCAACATCAACCATACCCATCATGTTAATTTTCGCACTTTGCGTATCCATCGACTGTTCCGTCGCGACTCCGATACTGAGCTTTGCATTTTCGGCGCGCATCTTCACAACCGCTTGTTCAAGCTTTTTGATCTCGTAGCCTTTCGAAGTTGCAAAATTCATCTGCATGATATATCCGGTACCGCAAATCGCAATCGTAAGGCCGGATACGACTAAAACCAAAATCGTACCAAAAGAAGTTCTTTCTTCCGGACGTCGGAATGTTGACGTAGATTGTAATGCTCCTCCAAGCATAAAAACACTGCATTAAACCGACATGCCCGAGGATGACGCAAAGCATGGAAGCGTCATCCTCAGACGATTTCGGCTATCCGCAATTTCGCGGACCGAGCGCGCGGATTGTTCCGCACCTCCTCAAGACCCGGAACAATGGGCTTTTTCGTGATCAACTTGAATCGCCCCGCTTCCTCGCCGGATTTCATGAATCGCTTCACAATCCGATCCTCGAGGGAGTGGAACGAGATCACAGCTAACCTGGCACCTGGTTTCAAAACCTTTGCGAGCTTTGGCAACGTGCGTTCGAGTGCGCCCAATTCGTCATTGGTCGCAATTCTGAGCGCCTGAAAAACTCGTGTCGCCGGATGAATTTTTCCATGTCGCGCGCCGCTTGGCGTCGCATGAAAAACAATATCTTCGAGCTGAGCCGTAGTTTCAATCGCCTGAATTTCACGCGCTTCAACGATTCGCTTCGCAATTTGCGCGGCAAACTTTTCTTCACCTAATTCTCGGAAGATTTCGGCGAGCTTTTCTTCCGACCACGAATTCACAATCACCGCGGCTGTGAGTTCCTGATCGGGTGAAAAACGCATATCCAAAGGACCCTCTTTGCGGAAACTAAATCCTCGTTCGGCTTCGTCGAATTCTTGGCTCGAAACGCCCAAATCCATGAGCGCGCCATCGGCTTCAGTAAAGCCATGTTCTTTTGCCGCTTCCTCGACGGTTTCGTAGCTCGCTTGAACCAGAACCGCGCGTTTGCCAAAATCCGCCAGCATCTTTTTGCTATGCGCGATGGCTTCCGGGTCTAAATCGAAAGCGAGAACCATGCCGGTCGGCGACGAAGCTTCGAGGAGTGACTTGGTGTGTCCGGCTCCCCCAAGCGTGCAGTCGATGAACTTCAGCCCAGGTGCGGGCTTAAGCGCTTCGATGGCTTCGTGCGGAAAAACGGAGATGTGGTGGAACTCAGGCCGTAGGCCGTAGGCCGCAGGGCGTAGCTCTTCATTTTGCTTCCTCATACTCCCAGTTCGGTTAATTTCTCGGCGATATCGCCGGCAGTTTCTTCAGTCTTTTTCTTATACTCAGTCCAAGTCGCCTCGTCCCAAATTTCCAGGCGATTGTAGAGGCCGGCGATCGTAACATCTTTTTTCAGTCCGGCATAAGACTTGAGATACTCCGGGAGCAACACGCGCCCCTGTTTGTCGACTTCAACTTCCATCGCGCCGGCCAACATCAAACGCGCAAAAGCGCGGGAATTGGCTTGAGCAAGCGGAAGGTTCGCAAACTTTTCGGCGAGCTTTTCCCACTCTGCTTTGGTGTAAAGGAACAAGCAATTATCTAAACCGCGGGTGACAGTTGCGCCCAACGAAAGATCACCGCGAAACTTGACCGGAATGGCCAGGCGGCTTTTTTCATCAATCGAGTGGTGATATTCACCGATGAACATGATGTGGGGGCGGGAGTGATTAGAGCTTAGAGATTAGAGCTTAGAGATATCCCTAAGCGCAATCGCTAACAACTCTTTTCTCCGCATCCCGAAAGCCTCCGTTGAAGTGCCAGAACCCCGAGTTTCTGCGGACTTCTGCGCGTTCCGTGTCACGCAGATATCCACAGCTCCCGAGATTCTGGTCCTCCATTCCCCATTTTATACCACTTTGTCCCACTCCGCTACATTTCGCGACACTTATCCACAGAAAAGATTGATCATAGCTCCACAAGCTGTTGCTTTTCCTTAGTTGCCATCCCGTTTTAAGTTGTCATCCCAGGTACTTATATTGTCATCCCGAAGCCACTCCCCGTTGTCATCCCGAAGCCGAGGGATCTAACATTCCCTTCGAATTCGTCTTTTCAAGATCCCTCGGCCGTCGAGGATGACAACAAAAACCTCATAACAACAAAAGCAAAACAAAAAAAATCCCGCCCAAAACCGGGCGGGTTTCACGAGCCATACCACCAAACAAGCGCGATTACTCCGAAGAGCAATCCGAATGCCGCGAGGGCGTTCAGAATCAAAGCCCTGTGAAGCTTCCTCGTATACAAACTCATGTTCTTCCTCACCATCTCCCCTTTCATCAGCCGAAGAATTTCTCGGATGCGGTTGACTGGTTCATGAATACGTTCACAAGAACCGCGAGAAGGAACAACAGCAGCAAGATCGTGATGACCATCATGACAACCTCCTTGCGCCAAACTCAGCTTATCGAAAATCACGCAAAATCACAAACAAAAAAGGCCTTGCAGTTCAAACCTGCTCGGCCTTTGAAAGATCCGCATGCGCGAACTCGACTGCGTAGTCCCAGTACCCGGAAATCCATCCGTGCACCGAGAGTATCACGAGCGCCACCCGGTCGAAGAATACCCTGAGGAACTCACTCATCGCCACGCTCGTCTTCAAGGTTCTTCTGAATAATTTCGAACCCCTCCCCGAGCAGAACCCAAATCGCGATGCCGGCGAGCGCGTAGCCGAACTGTTGTCCGCGATGAAGGTGCATGCCGCTCATGACGAGCGCGACAACACAGCCCAGGCAGATTCCAAGGTTCATCGCGCCTCCCCAGACTTCACGATTTCGTGAGTCCACGAATGCGGAAAGAGCTCCGTCTCGTTTTCGAGCTCCTCCGCCTTGCGCACGATGTACTCCTCGGGTGCGCCGTGAACACAGCGCCTCGCCGCAATCGCCGGGTCGCAAACGAACGTGACGACCCGTGCGGTGTAGTTGAGCGCTTCGGCCGGCAGCACGTAGGCCGCGACATCCGCGACCCGCACATTCGTGTTGTCAATCACGATGCTCGCCGACTCGGCGAGCATCCCGGCGTGGAACTTCCTCCAGCAGAACCGGTGCGCAAGCGCAATCTTGCTACTATCGTATTTGAATTCACCTCCTTGGGCGAAGTAATCGTCCGCCGAAGCCACAAGGGCTCGGGGGAACTGTTTCGTGCGAAAGTAGGTTTTCCCGGACCCGGGAATTCCACGAAGAATGAAAACCGTTCCAAGAAGCATTCTTTCTCCCGTATCCAGACCGCGTTAGAAACGAAGCTCAGTCATCGCGCTCTGCAGGTTGAGAACATTTTGCCGAAGTTTTTCGAGCCTCGGATTGCTCTGTACGACTTCGAGGTCAATGACATGAGCCGTCGGCCCATGCGCGAGCTGAACCGACTCTTCGGTTTCGTCCGGTTCCGCATCGCGAACGATGACCGCGCCGGGACCAGCTCTCACGAATGTCATCATTTTTAATCTCCTGTTCAGCCGACCACGCGAGGTACGTGATTCACAGTAGCTGAATTGGGGATGGAAGTTTCGCGCGAGTCAGTTAAGACTTCAAGCGCAGGATACTTCCGGACCTTTTTACAACTCACTTCTTTCTTCGAGCGCGACTGCGCCTCTTACTGCACCCATATCGGGAGTTGAGTTGTGTGGGCTCGAACCACGTCATCGCTCTTGAATGAGGCGCTGTAATCAACACCGAGCACATCTGACTCGAACCTGAGCAGCTTCTCCTGCTTCCCGAAATGAACTGAGGGCGGTGGTAGGATTAGGATGTCAAAAATTCCCGGTCCAAGCCGTGCACTCCAGGGTGTCACTCCGACCTTGATCCCATCGACGAAGACTTCGGCACCCGTGACCGCTACGCCGTCGACATTCGCCGTGATTGTGGTAACCCCGAAGAATTTGTACAGAAAACCATAGCCGACGCTACAAAGCATCAAAACCGCGACCATACCCTTCAATGTCTCCATGCATCTCCTGTTCAGCCGACCACGCGGGGTGCGTGATTCACAGTAGCTGAATTGGGGATGGAAGTTTCGCGCGAGTCAATCAAGACTTCTAGCGCAGGATACTTCCGGACCTTTTACATATACATGTCGACGCCGGTAACGGTGTGGAGGAAATCCAGCTCTTTCGCATTCCGAAGCTGCAACATGCTCAGCCTCTCCAGATACACGGTGCGCTCCAGGCCCTTGATGCTCCAGCTGAACGCACCGGTCTCCACAAGTCCGTGTAGCTCCCAGAAGAGCTCGTGCCCGAAATCCCGTTCGTGCTCGTGAACGAACTGCAGGATGTCGGCATACACGAGCGCCGCTCCGAGCTGCCGATCCTTGACCGGATAGTACCGACGTAGCAGGTCCTCGACATCGTGGCCGAAGCGGCGCACCACCTCGTAGATGGTCACGTCGAGCGACGGGTCGTTGTTCTCCAAGAAGAATTCACCAAAGATTTCCTTCAAATGTGCATTCATGACTCCTCCGTAGGTTCGAGCCACAACGGGTGTGTGGTGGCTCGGATTACAGAGGCGAGCTTTTTTTGATACGGCGCTCGCCAATGACCGTTTACCGATTGCTGCGCGCTTCTTGGCTATTTCGTCCTGACCGGCGCGAGCTTCTTCGTGACGTGCATGAGGAAGACATACACTCCAATCAAGGGCAATGCGGTCATAGCCTTCACCGGAATCACGAATTCCTCCGGGAAGAACGCACCACCGATCCAGCAAGCGAGCACCGTAGAGATGCCCAACACGCACATGAGTGGAAGCATCTTCTGCACACGCTCGAAATGCTTGCGCTCAAAATCTTCAACCTCGACATCTTTCATGAGTATCTCCTGTTCAGCCGACCACGCGAGGCGCGTGATTCACAGTGGCTGAATTGGGATGGCGAGCTTTTTGATACGGCGCTCGCCGGAACCGTGAGCTATTCACTGGGGACTGTCCCCTGTTAATAACCAGAGAAAGGACTAGAACTCGAGACTCCGAATCCACATTTTCAGTGGACTCAGCCTGGGGTCTTCGAGCTTTCTGAGAAGCGCCTTGTGCGCCTCCGCTTGCGAGTCGCCGTAGGCTTCAGCGGCAATAATCTTGGCGACCAGCTCATCATCCTCGTCATCACCGACGGTTTCGCCATGAAACCGGATGAAGGCGCCGGACATAACAGGGATTGCCCGCTTGCAGTCGATTGTGAGAATCAGCTGAGCTTTTTCCATTCTTACTCCTTTCAGTTCACCACGGGTTGTGATGCGCTGAATTGGGGATGGAAGTTTCGCGCGAACCGGTTAAGACTTCAAGCGCAGGATACTTCCGGACCTTTTAAACAGCTCACTTCTTTCTTCGAGTGCGGCTGCGCTGCTTCTTGCTGCGGCCGTCTCGGGAGTTGAGCTGAGCGGGCTCGATCCACATCATCGCTCCGAAACCCGCTTGTGCGCGCTCTTCGCCGACGGGCTGGCTGAGCTTTTCGCCACTCACGTTGCCCCGCTCAACAAGGTGCGGCTCGAATTGCTCGATGCGGGTGAGCGGAAGAAAGTACTCGGGCGCGAAGTAACTCGAACTCGAACTCTGCGTCCACACGCACTCGCTCGAGCAACCGCTCGCGGAAACACTGGGCGAGAATACCATCCAGCGATTCGACGCTTCGACGGCGACCGGCGACGGCATTGCGACATCTTGTTCGGTGACATCTACCGGCGCCCGATATTCCTCACTCATGAACGTCGCATACGAGGAAGACGAACAATGACCGTTCGTCGAGCTGGTCGAACTGCTCCAGTCGCCTGACGTCGAACCTGCCACCAACACGAACATCGGAATCATTTGCGCAAACATGAATTTCCCTTCTGACGACAAAGTTGATTCGTCGCCGGTTGAATGTTGGAACATGACAGGGACGGAATTTTCGCGCGAGTCAGTTAAGACTTCGAGCAGCAGGATACTTCCGGACCTTTAAAGAGCACCGCTTCAAACGCACTCGCCCGAAGCCCCCGAACGTTCGACAATCTTTCTGATCGCCGCGATCATCAGATTGTTCAAGCCGATGAGCTTTGCCGCGGCTGCATCAGCCTGATGCCACGCCGCCATGAACCTGTCGTGATCATCGCCCTTGAGAGCAGCGATGGTCTCACCAATCCGCATAACGACTTCGCGGTTCATTTCGGCTGCCAGCCGGGTCTCTTCGATTGGCATTTCCAGGGCCAAACTCTCCGCCTTGGCTCGTGCCGAATCCGCCGACTTTCGTGCTCTTATCAACCTCTCTTCAACCGTCATCTGGCCCTCCTACTACTGAACGAGTCCGAGCAGCGTCGCGAGGTCTTCGGTCCGCGGATCGACGCCGAGGTCGCGCGCAACCGCGATCACCTCTTCCGTTCGCCGACCGCACAGAATCTGCATATTGTGAGACATGCAGTTCCCCTCGCGATGACCGGCGTGCGCCGTGATGCGATGGTAAACGTCACGCCAAAACGTGTTCTGTTGTCGATTGCGGTCATAGTGCATGACCTCCACGATATCACCGAGAATTGCGTCTCCTTCAATCATGACTTTCTCCGTTCGTTCGAGCCAACACGGGAATGTGATGGCTCAAAGTTTAGGGGCGAGCTTTGTTAAGGCGCTCGCCGGGAACCTTTACTGAGTTTGAAAAGTCCGGCCGCACAAATGAATCTGTACGACCGGACGGTGGTGGGCGGGCTGAAGCGGTGCTACTACTTGCTGCGCCGCTTCTTGTTGTGATGCTTCTTGCGCTTCTCCGCCTCCAGCCCGACCGGGACGCGGAGGGCGATGAGGGTGGGGATGATGCCAGCGGGCACGGTACTCGCGGGCATCATCGGGGTCGGGAGAGACAGGAACGCGGCGAGGGTGAGGCTCAACATGCTGCTTTCCTTTCCGGCGAACCTTTCGATCCGCCACACAACCTCTTCAAGATCCCTCGGCTTCGGGATGACAACGGGAGGGCCGAAGGATGACAACTGGAAAATTCCGGATAACTGCCGAGGGTGAATCGACTATCGGCAATCCCGGCAGGTCTCCGTGACCATGGCGCCGGGGACGCCGTAACGGTGCACCGTCGTCCTGCTCCCGCTCGTCTGCGGAGAGTTCTTCGGGAGCGGCGTGTGCCAGCCCTTCGCGAAACCGCGGGCACTGCTGTTGACGATGAAGCCGAGGACCGCGTTGACTTTCACCCAGTCGACCAAGACCACCGTGGTGGTCTTCGGCTTGGCGGGACGAGTGCCGGGTGCGACCGGAGCGGCTGGGGCCGGCGGCGGGAACGGGGCCATCGGGGCGGAAGGCTCGGATTGAGCCAGGACGGGGGTGGAAATCACCATCAGCGAGAGGACCAACAAGAGCGTCTTCACAGAAAACCCTTCTGCGTCAGCCAAGGCCGACGCGGTAGTGAGCGAATAAAGTACTTGTTTGCTAGTAAATCATATCATATTTAATAGTTTATGTCAAGTCTTTCTGACATGATAAATAGGCTAATTCTAGCGATAAAAAAGACCGCTTTTCAGCGGCTTGGACAGATGGCCGTATTTGGCATGTCCGGACTCACGAACCTGAACTCCGGTTTCTCGTGGAAAAGCTGCTTCCCGGGGCTCTGATCATAGAAAAAGAGCGGCCCAAAAGCCAAACAAAGAACGGCAAGCCAGGCGGCGGCACCAATCACGGCGCCAAAACGCGGCATCTGAAGCTGAGCGAACATCGACTGCGTGTGTGCGGCGACCGGCAACATTGGCAACCTCCAGACATCGAATTCGCAAGCAAGCTCGTAAATCGCCCGCTTCAGGCGGAGTCTCCCTAAATACGGCTCCAGCATGTGCGATTGCATGATCGGAACGAGC
This sequence comes from bacterium, assembly GCA_037139515.1. Classification (GTDB taxonomy): domain Bacteria; phylum Patescibacteriota; class Patescibacteriia; order JBAXGH01; family JBAXGH01; genus JBAXGH01. The sequence continues at coordinate 44,272 of JBAXGH010000005.1, read as the reverse complement.
ATCATGAGCAAGAACCCAAGCAGTCCGAGCTCCATCTCCATCTCCTTTCCTCTGGTTTGGAACGGTTTCCAAAGATACTCTACCCCCGTTCGTCATCTTGAGTAAAGCGAAAAACCATGACTAGATCCCTCGGCTTCGGGATGACAACCAGGAGAATACAAACAAAAACTCCCCGATTAAGGGGAGTCTTCGTTTTTACCTTTAGCGCATCACAGTCATGTGAAGCGGCACGGTGAACGAGATTTCGACAGGTTCAGACTGGGTAACCTTCGTGTAATCAGACGCCGTTTTAATGACGAAAGAGTTCGAATAGGCACCGTAGAAAGAAGCCGGCAATTTCACGATCATTTTCTTCCAGTTAGCACCGAAAATTTCGGCGGCAACCTTTGGGGTTTCAAGGTGTCGGAGTTCACCGTTCTTGCCGATGGCATAAACAGCGCTCGAACCGTTGAACTGGATGAGCTTGGTACCCGGGCGATACGAAACGTATCCACCGAGCGGGCGAAGCTGAAGCTCCGCTTTGGAAACGGTCTTCACTTTCGAGAAGTCGTTACCGAACCAAGACTTGTAAACTCCCGCATTCGGGAAGTTATAGCGTTTACCGTTTTCAGCGATGTAGAACACCGTAGAACGGTCAGCGACCTTAATAAGGTCACCGATGTGCACTACCGGAGTCGTTTCGCACACACACGGGCACGTAGCAGCTGAGGCGACGAGCGGAGTGGCAAGAAGACCCGAGGTAAGCACTATGGCGAGAACAGCAATTAAGCGTTTCAACATAATGTTTATTTAGATTGTTAGGGTATTCCTGCCGGATTCCTCCAACTGCAGGACGAAACGTAGGATAGCATTTTTTGAGGAATGTGTCAATGGTCTTTGACACTCGATTGAGCCATATTGCCTAAACCTAGCGAATTATCCACAAGCAATTCCGAACAACAAAGACAATCAAAAAAAGAGGTCTGCCCCTTTTAGCTCCTAAGGGGACAGTCCCCTTTGTGGCTTAAGGGGACAGTCCCCTTTCAAGTGTTATTCTATTTAAACATCATTCGACCACGCAGATTGCGATGATATGCTACGGCAAACCGGTGCGCTTCATCGCGAACCTTTTGCAAAATCAACTTAAACCTCTCAGCTGATTTTTTTAACTCAGGATTATTCCGATCAAAAACCAGAACGTCCTGCTTGCGATCAAAGCCCTTCGCTAAACCAACTAACGGAATATCTAGTCCGTATGACAATAAGACTTTTCGCGCCGCATGAACCTGGCCCGAGCCGCCATCGATCACAATCAAATCCGGTACTCCCCACGCCGCCCGATTCTTGTCCGAAAATCGTCGCGATAAAACCTCGGCCATCGAAGCAAAATCATCCGCGCCTTTTACCGTGCGAATCTTGAACTTGCGATATTCGCTTGGCGCGGGCTCGCCATTTATCGCAACCGTCATCGAGCCAACGGAATTTGTCCCCGAGATATTTGAAATATCGTAGGCTTCGATGCGTCCAAGCTTAGCTCCCTGATCAGCCTCAGCCACGCGTTCCGAAGTAATCACTGCCACGTCGTGAATGTGAGTCAGCGCATACAAGCGGTTTCGAAGCAGTGCCGCACGTTCGTATTCCTGAGCGGCCGAAGCTTCGTTCATCCCCCGTTTCAAATCACGGATAATATCTTTTTTCTTGCCCGAAAAAATGCGAATCAAATCGCGAATATATTTTCGATATTCTTTCGGTTCAATCGCGCCGACGCAAACTCCCGGGCACTGCTTGATATGATAATAAAAACAAGCCCGCGTTTTTTGCCTATCTGATAACGCATCATCGTGCGAGGGGACAGTCCCCTGCGGCTTTGGGGACAGTCCCCGTCGCACGATGCGTCCCTGCGTGCAAAACGGAATCGACTTGCGAATCAGTTTGAGCGATGCGCACAAAGATGGCCCGCTCGTATACGGCCCGAAAATCGCCAGGAATTTTTTATCGCGACGACTTTCCGGTGCGCCAAGCTTATTCAAAACATAACCCATGTCTTCCAATTCCCCACCGCGATACATCAAAGGTCGCGGAAACTTCTCACGCGTGATACACAAATACAAAAACGATTTATCATCCTTGCCTTTGATATTAAACGGCGGCAGGAACTTTCGAATCATGTTCGCCTCCAAGACAAGGGCTTCAATCACCGTTTCAGTGGTTTCATATTCAATCCGATAAATCCGCGAAACCAATTCGCCGGTCTTGAAATCATCGTGAGTTTTGTTGAAATACGAAGAAACTCGGCGCTTTAAAGAAGTCGCCTTACCTACATATAGAAGCTTTCCCTTGGGATCATAATAAAAGTAAACCCCCGGGTTTTCCGGCAGCTTTCCGCTCTTAATGATGATATTCTTCGGGAATGGCATAACCCGAATATATCGCAAGTTGACAAAAGTGTCTAAACATGGCCAAATTACGCACGCAGTACCTTTCCCCGAAGCGCCAAGAGGCGCTCAAAGAAGGAGTCAGACGTGGATCTAATCAACGACGAAGGCGAAGCAACGATTTCGATGCGTGATATCTCACGCGCCGAACTATTCCGGTGCTTCAAGACAACGTTCCGTGAAAACCTGGTCGAAATGGTCCCGGAGTCAATCGGCGACTGGACCGAAGCTACCTGGCTCGATGCAGCTGAGTACTACTTCCGGAACTTCCGGCTCGAAACTCATTTGCCATACAAGTGCATCGTAGAAAACCACAAGAACACGGATTGCTACGCAGTTCCGGTGTGGAAACAGATCGTCGGCGAACACATCAGCCGAACTTTTCTGCGCTTCCCGCCCGGTCAGGGCACAGTCATGCTACCAAGCAATCTCTGTGCCGAAAAAATGGGTTCCGCGCGGTTTCATGAAGTCATGCGCGAGTTCATCACGCTGCCGCTCCATGAAGACTGCCAGGTGGCGTTTCTTGAGTGCATGGATCGGTTCGAGACAATCGACGGGCGCAAGCCTCTCCGTGAACACAGCGAGTACGAATGGCAAACGCTCAAAGTTGCCATCCTCGCCGGTGCCAGGATGCTGACCGCGAAGGTTTCTCCCTTCTTCGCGGCGAAAAGATTGCCAACCAAAGTGAGTCTTCTTTGGCAGAAGTGTCTCGGCGATCTTGTTGTCAGCATCTTTCAAATCATGGATTACGCCGACCTTGAAACGACGAGCTGCTCCGTGGTGCTGAATAGTCTCGATGAAACAAGCATCGTCCAGCTCCTCGAAGTTGCCTGCCAAGCTTTTCCGAATAACCTCTTCGTGCGTGAATGTCTCACGATTTGCAACCCGGAAGACGTGAAGACGGTTTCCGGACGCAATGAGCTTACGAATGTAGTTGTCATCTGGCGCGAGTTCAGAGCAACCCTCTCGCCAAACATCATCGTCAAAGCCGCTCTGAAGCTCGGCGCCTTGCTGACGCTCGAAGCCGCGAGAAGCGTTCTCGGCCGAAAGAAAGCTTTCGAACGCCTCGTCGATTTGCTCGCGAAACTCCCCGAAGCCGAGCGTTTTGCAAAGCTCAAGGAAATGAGTGCGAACCAGACACCAAGTTCGCCACCTTCGCAGCCGTCGATCAGCTCGCCGAAGCCGCTCACACGCGAAGAGCGCAAGCGTGCCTACGAAGAAGCTCTAGAGCTCGCCGAAGTCGAAACCGACCCGGAACAGCCAGTCGAGCTGGTGCCCGAAATCATGCCCGCCGCCGAAATCAAAATCGCACCTTTCAAGTATTCTGAGCTTCAAGTGAAAGATGTGATTGTGGAAAAGGCCGTGGGTCTACACGCTCAAAGCATCCTCGCAAATCTCGTTGGCCAAGATGACGCCATCGCGGCCGAAGCGCTGCTCGCAAAAGTCGAAGCCGAACTCGCTTCCAGGTTCAGCCGACGACTGTTCGGCGAAGCGATTCGATGGCTCAGCAAGAACGGACTCATCGATGGAAGCAAAAACCGGTTCGTGTTCCTGAAGCGCTCCGAGCGCAAGCTCTCGAAGGAAGCCTCGCTCCTTTATGACCGTATCAATTCCCTGCTCGCAAACCAGCTTAACTAGCAGTTCGCGGGCTTTTTTAATCGTCAAATTCGAGAGCTTGACAATATCGTGTAAACATGGCCAAATAGCACAAGTAGGACCTTTCCAAAAAGCGCTGAAATATGCGCTCACCAAGGGAGATTCAAAATGAAAATGGTCAACGAAAAAGGCGATGTTACGATTTCCCTGCGCGACCTGACAAGAACTCAGCTCTTCACGCACTTCGCGGATGCATTTCGATCTTGCCTCACGAAGCGTCTCCCGAAAGCCGTGAATGGATGGACCGATGCTGACTGGAAGGAGTTGGCTGAATCATATTTCGGGAGTTTCAGCCTTCCGAAGCAGCCCATCCCGCTCGTGTGCATTGAACAAAAGCACACCGAAAAATGTGCCAGTTACCAATACTGGCTGCAGAGCGTTGATATTCATGTCGATCAAACTTTGCCGCGCGCTCGCACGGATAGGAATGCGGTGATACTCCCAAACCACGACGTCATCCACAATCTCGGAGCGGCGCGCTTCCACGAAATCATGATGGCGCTCGACTCAGTCCCGACCTGTGATGAGGCTCGTGAGGTTTTTGGGAGAAGCGTGAACTATCCTCAAGACGCCCAAGATCTGCCGAGACTCGCGGAATTGAATGAAGCCGACTGGCAGGAAATGATCGACCTCTTCGTCGCAAGTGCACAACTTTGGAAGTTCGTGCCGACCAAAACTCCGGAGGACCTGAAGGTTCCAAGGGAAGCGGTTTTCGGCAAACGCGACTCGCTCATGACCATCTATAACAACATGGCCAAGGTCAGCATGTGCTCCGGCTTGAAGGTGCATGACAGCACCAAGCGACTGAGTCAGCTCAATTCGGAGACACTCGAGGCGCTCGCAAAGACGACCGAGGAAGTCCACGAATGCGGAGTCTTCATCCGTGACTGCCTGACGATTTGCGGCGTCGAGGAAATCAAGACGCTGGGAGCGCGCGGTGAAATCCTGAACACATCGCGAATCTGCAACCAGTTCTCTTCCCTCATCCCCGCCCACGAAGTGGTTACTGCGGTTCTGAAGATTGGCTCCGGACTTGCGCTCGACGCGGCAAAGCACAGCCGCGGACGTGCAAGCTTCAAAAAGCTCGTCGATTTGCTCGCGAAGCTTCCCGAAGACGAGCGCCGCGGGAAACTGCAGGAAACTGCAGATGCGGAACGGAATGCTGCAGAAAAGAAGCCGCTGTCGAGCAGCACTCCGCCGTCCTCCAAACCCATGACCCGAGCCGAGCGTCTCGCGATGTACAAAGAAACCCGGCACGCGGCGGACTTCACGGAAATCGAGGCGCCTAATTCGAAAGAACCCTCGGTTGAAATCCAATCGAAGCCGGAAGAATTCAAGCCCGCCTTCGAATACGGCGCGTTGCAGGTGAAAGACGTGATTCGCGAAAGAGGTGTCGCGCTTCACGCTCAAATCATCCTGTCGTACATTTCGGGCATGAAGGCGCCTATCGCGAACGAAAAGCTGGTTCTGCAAATCGAGCAGAACTTCGGGAGTCAGTTCAGCCGACGGCAATACGGTGAAGCGGTGCGCTGGCTCACGCGCCAGAGGATGCTCGCCGAATCGAAGGGAATGATTTCCTTCATCGCAAAGAACGGCCACCCGCTTTCGAAGGAAGCCGTCACCCTGCACGAAAGAATCAGAGAGCTCCAACTCGTGAACACGTCCGTCTGACGTGTCACGGGTTTTTTTATTCACCCAGACTTATCCACAGTAGTGACTGTCACTAAAGGGACAGTCACTATTTTTTTAACGCGCGTTTCAAATATTGACCGGTATACGATTTTTTATCGTTCGCGATATCTTCCGGCGTACCGACGCCCATTACCGTGCCGCCTTTATCGCCACCTTCTGGACCCAAATCAACCACCCAATCCGCGACTTTAATCACGTCCAAATTATGTTCAATTGTAACCACGGTATTGCCGCGCGCCACGAGTTCTTGCATCACTTCAAGCAACTTTCGGATATCTTCAAAATGCAAACCAGTTGTCGGCTCATCAAATAGATACATGGTCTTGCCGTACTGACGCTTAGCTAACTCATTTGCGAGCTTGATGCGCTGCGCCTCACCGCCCGAAAGCGTCGTCGCCGATTGGCCGAGCGTCAAATATCCAAGCCCGACTTCTTTCAAAACTTTCAAGCGATCTTCAACCGCCGGAATATCTTTGAAGAATATGTGAGCTTCGTCGATTGGAAGCTCAAGAATTTCGAAGATATTTTTTCCGCGGAACAAAACTTCCAAAGTTTCGCGATCAAAACGACGTCCGCGACAAACATCGCAGGTCACAAAAACCGTAGGCAAGAAATGCATCTCAATCGCGATCTGACCGTTGCCTTCGCAGTTTTCACAGCGTCCGCCGGGGCGGTTAAAGGAAAATCGTGAGGCGCTAAACCCGCGATAACGAGCCTCTTCGGTCGTCGCAAACAAATCTCGAATATGCGACCACATGCCGGTATAAGTCGCCGGATTTGAACGCGGGGTGCGACCGATTGCACCCTGGTCAATCATAATCACGCGATCCAAATATTCGACGCCCAAAACTTGTCTGACCTTTCCCGGACGGCCCATTTCCCCGTTCAAACGGCGCGCAAGATGCTGATAAATAATATCGTGCATCAAAGTCGACTTGCCGGAACCGGAAACGCCGGTAATGCAAGTGAAGCGGCCGAGCGGGATTTCGACGTTGATATTTTTAAGGTTGTTTTCGGTCGCGCCAATGATTTTGAGCTTATCAGCACGCGGTGCCCGGCGATTTTTCGGAATTTCAATAATTTTATCGCCGCGCAAATACGCCGCCGTGAGCGATTTTTTATCTTTCAAGATTTCCGGCATCGGACCCGCTGCTACAATTTCACCGCCGTATTTTCCGGCAGCCGGACCGAAATCCACTAAATAATCACAGGCGCGAATCGTATCTTCGTCATGCTCAACCACAATAATCGTGTTTCCGATATCACGCAGATCTTTAAGCGTCGCGATAAGTTTATCGTTATCACGCTGATGTAAGCCAATCGTTGGCTCATCAAGCACGTAAAGCGCGCCAACCAAGCGCGAACCGATTTGAGAAGCCAGTCTGATACGTTGAGCCTCGCCGCCCGAAAGCGTACCAGCGCCGCGGTTTAACGTAAGATAATTCAAACCAACGTCGAGCATAAATTGCAGACGCGAGATAATTTCTTTCATGACCGCTTCGCTGATTTGTTTTTCCGTTTCATCAAGTTCGAGTGTCAGGAAAAAATCAACGGCGTGGTCAATCGACATTCTCACGATGTCAACAATCGATTTTCCTCCGATATATACGCTCAAAGATTCCGGCTTCAAACGGTCGCCCTTACACTTTGGACACAGAGCTTCCGAAAATAACGACTCCGTACCCAAACCGTGACAGGTTTCGCAGGCACCGTATGGCGAGTTGAAAGAAAATAAGCGCGGTTCGATTTCTGGAAAACTAAAACCATCATTCGGACAGGACCACTTGGTTGAAAACATCTTTTCGGAACCGTCCGGAAAAACCACCGTTACGAGTCCGCCGGCGCGTTCGGCCGCCGACTGCATCGCTTCAGACAGTCGCTGACGTGTGTCTTTATTGATTTTGCCGAGTTCTTCGCGAGTCAGCTCATCCATCAAGATTTCAATCGTGTGAGCTTTGTATTTTGAAAGCTCGACACGTTCTGAAAGTGATTTTACCGTGCCGTCGATACGGGCTTTGGCAAAACCATCATTATAAAAATCATAGAGCATTTGATAATACTCACCCTTTCGACCGCGCACGACCGGTGCTAAAATCAAAACTCGCTTCGATTTTTTCTTGGTTTCGGCTTCGATTTGTTTTTCACTCTCGCGAACGACTCGATCCACCATTTCATCAATCGTCATTTTGCGAATCACGGTATCGCAAAGCGGACAATGCGGCTCGCCGACACGCGCAAAAAGCACGCGAAGATAGTCGTAAATTTCGGTAATAGTCGCGACCGTCGAACGCGGATTGGCGCTGTGAGCTTTTTGGTCGATGGAAATCGCCGGCGAAAGACCTTCGATTTCATCAACATCCGGCTTTTGCATCTGACCCAAGAATTGGCGAGCATAAGCCGAGAGCGATTCGACATAACGGCGCTGACCTTCAGCAAAAATCGTATCAAAAGCGAGCGAAGACTTGCCGGAGCCGGAAAGCCCCGAAAAACAGATCATTTTATTGCGCGGGAGCTTCAAGCTGACATTCTTCAAATTGTGCTCTCTTGCGCCTTTTATTGTGATGAATTCGGTCATATTTGCGGATTTGGTAATCGCGGGAGTATAGCAATTTTGATGACAAAAAACAAATCACCTATCTTGATAGTGACTGTCCCTTTAGTGACAGTCACCAACTGTGGATAACTCAGTAAAACCTTTTGCCTTGCAAAAGGCGTCCGAGATGATATTCTCTAGCCCCGCACCTTTCACTACCAGGGCACCGCGAAAGGAGTTCAGTATGCCAAATTATGCCATCGTGATTCACGAAAGTGAGATTCCCGGAATCATCCAAAGACTCGCCCACGAAATCGGCGACAAATACGCCGGGAAAGACATTACACTCGTCGGAATTCTGAAAGGCGCAGCGTATTTCATCGTCTTCCTGTCGCAAGCCATTTGGCGCGATGGACGCGTGAAGACCTGCCGCATAGACTTCATGTGCTACGAATCCTATGGCGATGGCCAGGAAGCCGGCAAACTGCGTCTGGTCTTCGACACCTCGCAACCGATGACTGGGCGCGATGTCATCATCACCGAAGACGTCTCAGACACGAAGAACACGCTTCACGCCGCGTACCGCCACATCGGCATCTCGAACCCGAAGAGCCTTGCGATCTGCGCTTTTCTCTCGAAACCCGAGAAGGACCAGCACAAGGACGTTCCTCTCGACTTCGTCGGCCGGGAAGTTCCCAAGGATTATTTCCTCGTGGGCTTCGGACTTGATGACAAGGGCGCTGAACGCAACAACCCGAACGTCGTTCGCATCATTCAGTAGTATCGCTTCCCGACCGCTCCCCGACACCGCCGAAAGCGAGTCGGGATTTTTTTGAAATTAAAAAGCGCTCTCTTGCGAGAGACGCGGCCCGACTATTTCCCGACTTTGGTGCGCTTGCCCATGACCGGGACACCGAGCGCCTGAAGGTCGTGGCGTGTGGTGTAGCCGTTCACATGAAACTTCGGCGCGTTCGGAACCCCTTTCTGGCCCGGGTAAGTACGATCATAACCGCTGCGCGCCGTTGGATTTTGCTCACGCCCCTGGCGACGCGTCACTACCGCCGTCGCACCTGGAACTGGCTGTGGTGGCTGATTCTGGACTGGTGGCGCCTGAAGATTCATCTCTTTCACATCGAATGGCGTTTGCGGTTGCGTCACCGCGTACGGCGGCAGCGGTGGCAAAACCGGCCCAACGGGAAGCGAATTCCTGAAAACCGGTCCGGGCGCCGCTTCGGCGAGCCGATTCGAAAGGTGCGAAACGATCGAGATCCAGGCGAACCAGAAATCCGCGGCATGCTCACGAAGCGTTGGCCACTTCGAGAACATAAACTCGAGCTGCTCGTTTAGTTCCTCCGGTTCGGACTTCATGACGCCAGCACTGACTTCAATCGAGCGAACCAACTCGTTCGGGTTCAGCTGTTCAATTGGTCTTGTACCGATCTGGAAGAGCCAATCAGAAAAGACTGTCAGTGTGACACTCTGGTTCTCCCCCGATCCTTCAACCGTGACAATCACGGTGCTGAACGGGTTTCCAACCTTGTCCATGAGCGGCTCGGCAAGCTCGATCGCAAAACAGCTGTGCGGAAAACGAACGTTTTGAAACGGTACCGTAATTCCCGAAAGTCCCGCGAGCTCATCCTGAGTCAGCCGATAAGCGCGCTTCTCGCGAACGAACCGTGCGAGTTCATATGGCAGAAACCTGGTCGCGCCATAGACTCTCCTGCCTTCATGAAAAAGCTCGTCCCTGTGAAGCATGTACTGTGCGCGAATCCAATCAGGCTCCGCTCCGTTCATGAGTAGTCCGCGCAGGCTCTGCGACATCCATTCGAACTTGTAGTCGCCTCCTCTCGCGTACTGGTGATGAAACAGTCTTTCAAGCAACTGCAAAGCATTTTCGAACTGGCTAATGATTGCAATCAGCAAGGCCTACCTCGAAAGCGCCGGGGTTGTGATACATAGCGCATCTATTTCTTATCAAAAAATCAGGCACTTGGCAATGCCCGACTCTATTTGAGATATTTCTTGCCTTTCAGTGATTTTGGCAAATAATCCTGCTTCGCTTCCTCGGCGTTCTTGAATTCCGGAGTGTACTTATAACCTTTTCCGTAATCCAGGTTTTTCATGAGCTTCGTAGGTGCATTGCGCAAGTGAAGCGGCACGCCTTCATTCGGCATCTCGTCAATGTCAGCTTTCACCGCACCATAAGCCATGTAAAGCGCATTGCTTTTCGGAGCGCGCGCCATGTACGCAACGCACTGTGCCAAATTCACATTACACTCCGGCATCCCAAGCATATGTGAAGCTTGATAAGCGGCGACGGCTTGAACCAACGCCTGCGGATCTGCCAGGCCGATATCTTCGGAAGCAAATCGAATCAGACGCCGCGCGATATAAAGCGGATCTTCGCCGCCTTCAAGCATTCTTCCCAACCAATACAAGGCCGCGTCAGCATCGTTCCCGCGCATCGACTTATGTAACGCCGAAATTATATTGTAATGCTCCTCCCCGCCTTTATCGTACAAAAGATGAGTTTTTTGAAGCGCGTCTTTGATGCTCACGCCCGTCGTCGCCGCGAGTTCGAGCGCATTCAAAGCGACCCGGGCATCACCGTTCGACATGTTCGCGAGAAACGATATCGCTTCGTCGTTGATCTTGAGCTTTCGTGCGCCAAGCCCGCGTTCTTTATCAAGCAGTGCGCGCCGAATCACGGTTTCGATAGTTTCAACAGAAAGCGCGTTCAAAACAAAAACCTTGGCACGCGAAAGTAAAGCGCTATTCACCTCGAAGGATGGATTTTCCGTGGTCGCGCCGATTAAAATGAAAGTGCCGTTTTCTACGTACGGCAAAAAAGCATCCTGTTGAGATTTATTGAATCGATGAATTTCATCGATAAACAAAATCGTGCGCTTACCCAAATCACGCGACGCCTCGGCAAGCTTCACCGTGTCACGGATTTCTTTGATGCCGCCGGTCACAGCGCTCATCTGCAAAAACTCGGCGCCACTCGCCTCCGCAAGAATTCGCGCGAGCGTGGTTTTCCCGCTCCCCGGCGGCCCCCAAAGAATCATCGAGGGAATTTGTTTCTGCTCAATTGCGAGCTTCAGAATCTTTCCTTCTCCTAAAAGATGCTCCTGTCCGACATATTCGGCCAAGTTTAAAGGCCGCATGCGGTCAGCAAGCGGCATGAAATTCACATTATTTGAAAACAGAGACTGCATAATTCAAGATCCCTCGGCTTCGGGATGACAACATGAGGAGAAAATGGATTCCCGCCTTCGCGGGAATGACGAACGGCTCGAAACGAGCGATTATGCCGAGTTCGCCGCCGGGCAATGCGCTCCCCTCTTGCCCGCCGGCGAAGCTCGGCATACCGCGCTCGTGTTATCGTCTTTTCTTCAAAAAAGGGTTTTTTGACTCGAATGGCTTTTTCGGTCGCGGCACAGGCGCATGTTCCCGTTTGCGCATCTCCGCCGCGAGCATGGCGATTTCATCGCGCAATAACCCGGCGAGTTCGAATTCCAGAGCTTTGGCAGCTGATTTCATTTCTTTTTCTTTGTGCGCGATAACCTTTTCTAAATCGTGAGTCTCGGCTTTCATTTCTAACTTCAAGTTAGCCTTGGCATCTTTTTCGCTGCGGAGCATGCTCGAAATATCGTGAATCTTTTTCTCGATTGAGCGCGGCGTAATATTATTGACCCGATTATATTCAAGCTGAACTTTGCGACGACGATCGGTTTCGCTCAAAGCACGCTTCATCGAACCGGTCATATTATCGGCATACAAAACCACCTGACCGCGTACATTGCGGGCGGCGCGACCGATTGTTTGAATGAGCGATGTTTCGGAACGCAGAAAACCTTCTTTATCAGCGTCAAGAATTGCGACGAGTGAAACTTCCGGCAAATCTAAACCTTCACGAAGCAAGTTCACACCAACCAAAACGTCATATTCACCGCGACGCAGGGCGCTGATGATTTCAATGCGCTCAAGCGTGTCGATATCAGAATGCAAATATTTTACCCTGATTTTTTGCTCAGCCAGATATTCGCTCAAATCCTCGGCCATTTTCTTCGTGAGAGTGGTGACCAAAACACGATCGCCCATCGCGACCCGCTCACGAGCACGCGCCATCAGGTCTTCAACCTGGGTTTTAATACCTTTCTTTTCATCGCCCGTGATAGGCAAAATCAAAATCTCCGGATCAACTAGACCAGTCGGACGCACGATTTGCTCCACAACTTGAGCTGAATTTTGAAGTTCAGGGTCCCCGGGAGTCGCCGAAACGTAAATCAACTGCCCGACGCGTTTCATGAATTCGTCGTATTTGAGCGGTCGATTATCGGCGGCCGATGGCAATCGGAATCCATAATCAATCAAGGTCTTTTTGCGTGATTGGTCACCATTGAACATGCCCCCGATTTGCGGAATCGTGACGTGCGATTCATCAATCACCGTCAAAAACTCACCCTTCGGGAAATACGAAATCAAAGTATCCGGCGCCTCCCCGGGACCGCGACCAGACAAGTGTCGAGAATAGTTTTCGATGCCACCGCAAAAACCGGTTTCGCGAATCATGGCTACGTCTTCATTCGTGCGACGTTCCAAGCGCTCGGCTTCCAAAGTCATGCCCTTTTTCTCAAAGTGTTTCACGCGCTCAGCCTTTTCCGCGAGAATTGCTTTGATGGCGCGCTCGCGATCAGCAGGCGCGGTGATGAAGTGCTTAGCTGGATAAAAATAAACATCTGAGCGATCTTTGATCGTCTTTCGCGTGACTGGATCAATCTGCAAAATTTCTTTGATTGTTTGTTCTTCGAGTGTAATTCGATAAACGGTTTCTTCATCCATCGGAACGAGCTCCAAAACATCGCCGCGCACGCGGAAAGAACCACGCACCAAATCTGTACCGGTTCGACGCTTAAATTGCATGGCGAGCAGTTTTCGCATCAAATCACCACGGACAATCACCTGCCCGCGAGCCAAGTGCATAAGCGAAGCACGATATTCTTCCGGTGCGCCTAAACCGTAAATACACGAAACCGAAGCTACGATAATACAATCTTTGCGCGTTAAAGCCGCTGCTGTTGCCGCATGACGCAGGCGATCGATTTCTTCGTTAATCATCGCCTCTTTTTCGATAAACGTATCGGAACGCGCGATATAAGCTTCCGGCTGATAATAATCGTAGTAAGAAACGAAATATTCGACGGCATTTTCCGGGAAAAATTCGCGAAACTCGTTACACAACTGCGCCGCCAAAGTTTTATTATGCGCAATCACAAGCGTCGGTTTTCCGATATTCTTGATAACGTTCGCGATGGTGTAAGTTTTTCCCGAACCCGTAACGCCAAGCAAAGTCTGCTCATGCAGGCCTCGTTCGATTCCTTCGGTCAGCTTTTCGATAGCTTTCGGCTGATCGCCCGCCGGTTTATATGGCGCAACTAGCTTGAAATCCATAGGAACAGAACCTTAGCAAGATTTCAGAACTTCTTCCATAACCCTCACGTGAAACAAAACCCTCTCGTCCCAAGAAAGTCTCCCTGGGACTTCCGAACACATCGATAAACCGGCTCCATTTTTATGCGCCCAGCTTTCGAGCGAACCGTCATGAGCATCGTAAATAATCCCGCGATCGGCTTTTTCGTCGTAGATCTTTCGGGCTTTTAAAATCGGATATTTTCGGGCAAAAATATTTAGTATTTTTCGATAGATCTTATCGCGATTCTTATCGAATCCATAAAGATAAAATTTCTTCTCATCCGCATCCTCGTGCATGGTATGTATGAAAAAAGGTCTCGCCTTTAGAATCGTCGCTTCAATCAAAAGATTTTCCAAACGTCCGCGCTTCGATCCGAAATGTCGATTCAGATTATAATTCTCGAAATTTTCACGCCCAATCCCAAAACCGGTTGGATTCGCGACCGGAAAAATCAAAACCTGAATATCCTTGAACTTACCAAAAACATCCTTTTCAATCGCCCGCAAAACCGCGTACGAAGCCGCGATTTCATTCCCGTGAATGCCAGCCGAGAAGCAGACCGTCTTTTTACTCACCGACCATTTCTTGCTCCTGACCATGACAAAAGGGATCTTTCTTGACCCGCCAACGGAATCGATAACAGAAAACGAATAATTAGATTTTTTGCAGGCCGACTTTAATTCCCGAAGATAATCTTCATAACGAATAACTTCGCTCATAATTTTACATCTCTTCTTTTTTCTCTCGCAGGAAGTCGAACCAAGATTCAAGCGCCTCCATAATAAACTGGAACGGCGCTTCGATCAGAATATCTAATATAAACAGAAACACGTTAACGCGATTGATGTTTTCAGAAATCCAACGACCCAAAGTCAGGATCGGCAAAGTCAGCGCGTTGAAAACCGTGGTAATCAAGCCTTCCTTTCCGGAAACAATAATCAGTTCTTTCGCATTCTGACGAAGCGAAACTCCGAAGAAACTGATGATTGAGGTGAAAAGCAGAAAGAGAGTCGTACTAACACCGTTAAAATGCAGAGTCTTGGTTAGGAATCCGGCCAAAGCGCCAAATGAGAATATCCAGAGAACCACGTAGAACGTCGTATACAACCAAAAAGCGAAACCCTGTTTTTTTCGTATCGAAAGTTTTTTTACTCCACTGAAAACGGCCTTCGGTTCATCTTCATAAACGATTTCGCGCATAGCCATCGAAAGAACTTTCGTGTTCGATTTTCCAGGCATCTGCAACGAAACCAGAATTATGAAAAGCAGGAACGGCGGGAATAGCAAATTCGCAGCGAGCGGCAAATACGAGATTTGTTTCATGATGAAAAAATCGTACGGAAGCTCAAGCATCAAACCAACAACCATCTTCGTGAGGAAAACATAAATCAAAGCACGCACACCGCGTCGCCACAAACGGTCAGCATTCTGTTTGTATTTACGCGATATAAGACTAGAGATCGCCTCATCAAAATCTCTCCGATTATGAACGAGATGCTCGAGCGACGTTCCCTGCTCCTTAATCAAATCATGCAAAAGCAAAAACGGCGCCACGACTTTTTTAACTTGATTAAGTAATCGCTTCTGCAAAGGATAAGTGAGCTGCTCGATAATCGCATCGCGCGCCCGAAGCAAAGTCTCCGCCATGGACTTATCAACCACGACTTCACCCGCAATCCATTCCGGCACGTAAATACGCAAAAGATGATACTCGGTCATGGCGGCGTCGGACTTCGTGAGCGACTTGTATGAGGCAATATAAATTTGAAAATCACGCGTAACTTCCGGAATTCCGGGAGTATCAATATGTGGACGAACTTTTTCGTAAAGCGTCTGAACTAGCGCATGCTCAACAAAGTTCGGTTCAAAAAGTTCTTCCAATTCTACGGCGCACATCTTCAAAAGCCATTCAGTCCGGTCATTAAAATCACCACCAAGCAAATCGATAACCGCGAGATATTTCAAAACCACCGTGTTGACGCGAGCCAGCATCACTTCGGGAACGCCATCATTTGGCAGATAGCGCAAACGAATCAGCTCACGGGTTATGTCATTACCGAGATTCTCGCGCTGACCCAAAAACTTAATACGACGAGTCAAAATTCGGTCGATAGCCGACTTACGCAACAGGTGTTCGGCCTTAAAATCAATAAAATTACGAGCTTTCTCGTAAATCGAAGTCGCAGTCGAAATAGCATCGGAAACATGAATGAATGGGGCCTCGCCGGAGCTCTTAACGTCTTCATCCTGACGGATTGCGTGAAGAAGAAGATCAGCTTGTGGAGATAGCATAGTTAATTAAGCCTGTTACCATTTAAGCTTCTTGCCCAAAATGATAGATTTCGAGCAAAATCGACGGCTATAAATATTTTTGCTTAGCCCGAGCTAAGGTAAAATATTTTTGCCTAGAGTTTGCCGAAAGCTATCATTTTGGACTGGAGCTTAAATGGCAACAGGCTTATTAGTACTTTACCGCACTTTTGATACTTTGGCCACTTTTTTCAAAATATTTTTATTAACCGAATTTTTCTTCAAAATAGATAGAATTTCCGGCGGTACCGAACAGGTTACACAAACCCCGGGCTTAAACTTTGATGGCTTTGGTTTCATAGATTTTATGTTTTAGAATTTTTTTAACCATTTCAGTAACAAACAAATAGCCGGCGGCTAGAATCAACAAAATCACAACTTCGCTCCAAATCGGCCGACTAAACCTGAAATATTTCTCACCAAAAGCAGTGAACGGAGTGATGGCAGCCATCGCAATACCAAGCACCGTAAGCATCGTAAGAGTTAAACTTGGTGCCGTAGCGCGCCAAATCGGGCGCCAGGAGCGCACCGAAAAAATCAACAATATCTGCGTAAAAGTCGATTCCATGAACCAAAGCGTACGAAAACGATCCGGCGAAATCGCATGAAAAATTCCGAACGAGAGAAAGTCAAAAAACGTACTCACAAGCCCAAGAACTATCACGATGTAATAAAACTCTTTTTCATTCCAGGTGCGTGGCGAAGCACGGTCTTCGACATCAACCCTATCAGAAGCCACCGAAATCAGAGGGAAATCACCGATAAAATTCAGAAGAAGAATTTGCACCGGGAGAAGCGGTAAGAACGGCAGAGCAACCGAAAGAACCGTTGCGGTAACGAAGTTTCCAAAGTTGCTCGCGAGCGCCGCATACAAAAACTTACGCACATTCGCGAACATATCGCGGCCATAACCGATGGCGTCGATAATTACGTGCAGTCCATTTTTCATGAGCACAATATCGGCAGCGCTCTTCGCGATATCAGCAGCCGAAGAAACCGCCATGCCGACATGAGCCGCCCGCAAAGCCGGAGCATCATTCATGCCGTCTCCCATGAAAGCCACGCGGCGCCCGTCAGATTCCAGAAGTTTTACGATTTGATGTTTTTCATTCGGCGAGACGCGCGCAAAAACCTTGCAATCACGAACATAAGTCAGCTGTTCCGAGCGGTTCGCGCGGGCAAATTCTTCACCAGTCACAGCACGTTCATGCTTCGCGAGCAGTCCGGCTTTGCGCGCCACCGCTTCAGCGACTTCAATACTGTCGCCAGTCAAAATCTTAACCTCGATATGCAAAGCTTCGGCTGCTCGAATAGCTGCTTCCGCTGTATGACGAATCGGGTCAGAAAATCCGATGATGCCCAAAAAGATTAAATCCTTTTCGTCTCTAGCTGTTATTTCTTTGCCATCGAATTCACGATATCCAAAAGCCAGAGTTCTCTCCCCCGCCTCGCCCATCGTTCGATATTCTTGAAGCCAGTCCTTCTCGTCTAAGACGCCATCATGAGCCGAAGTTGAAGTCGCGAGAACCGCTTCCGGCGCTCCGGAAACAAAGATATAAGTCTTCCCGTTGATTTTCAGTAATTTCGAAGAGCGTCTACGGATCGGGTCGAAAGGCTCGACGGCCAGAATTTCACCATGATGCTGATGTTTGCCGAAATGTTCGGCTAGTGCCGCATCATATGCAAGACCAGAAATAGTATGCGGAACATGCTTTCCGACGGTCGCAGTAACGAATTTCATGAGCATATCCTCGTCGCCACGAACCTCCGAAACTTTCATCACACCCTCGGTGAGGGTTCCGGTCTTATCAACACACAAAACATTCACATGACCCAGCTCCTCGACCGCCGAAAGTCGGCGCACCAAAACATGCTGTTTCGCGAGTTTCATGGCACCGCGCGCAAAAGTTATCATGACAACCGCCGGCAGCACTTCCGGCACCATCAGAATCGCAAGCGCCACAAAAAACAGCAGGCGCTCCGGAATGCTCATGTTCGAATGCAAAAACATCTGGGCGATAAAAACAATCACGAGCGAAATGCTAATTACTTTAAAAATGAAAGAATTCAATTTTTTTACGATGATTTCAAAAGCACTCGGTTCCGGATTTTCAGTCGCAAGTGCAAGCAGTTCACCGGCTTCGGAGTGCTTGCCGGTACGAAAAACCACCGCCGTAACAATTCCTGAAAGCAAATTAGTTCCCGCAAAAATAATATTTTCGGCATCATTGCTCGTTTCAACCGATCTACGAATAGTTTTTTCGTTTTTTTGAACCGGCGCCGACTCTCCGGAAAGCATCATTTCATCAACCAAAACTCCATTCGCTGAAACAATTCGCGCATCCGCCGGAACCACATCGCCGGCTTCCAACCGAATAATATCTCCAGCCACAATTTCGCGCGCTGAAATCTCCTTAAACTCACCGTCGCGCATGACTTCAATTTGCGGAATCAGTTTGTGCAAAAGTTTTTTGGTCGCGACTTCGGCGTGATATTCCTGAACGAATGAAAGCACGATATTCAGGATCACAACCACAGAAATAACAATTGAGTCGATTTTTCCGCCAACCACAAAAGACAAAACCGCCGCCGCGAGAAGCATGAGTGTGAGCGGCGCGAGAAGCTGTCGCCCGAGAAGCTCAAATGCGCTCACCGATTCCGGCGTAAAAACATTGGCGCCATCACGCTTGAGCCTAGCTTTTGCTTCCGCGTCACTTAAACCGGTTTCGCTTGTATGCAAAATTTTATAGACCGTTTCTCCGACGCTTTTTGCCGCCAATTCCAGCGATATTTTTTCCTCCATACGGTCTTGCTAATCGATTTTAAGCGCTTCAATCGTCGACATACGTCCGGCTTTTCTGGCCGGATATAGGCCAAATACGTAGCCGATAACCGCGGCGACTGTAATCGCGATCACTATAGATTCTATTGGCACGCCTAACTTCCAAGCATAGCCATTAGCCCGTAAAACAACTCCCACAAGAAGAATGCTTAAAACCGCAAGTATAGTTCCGATAATTCCACCGAGCGAAGTTAGGGTGATTGATTCAACGACGAATTGGTTAAAGACATCATCCAGAGTCGCTCCGTATGATTTACGAATACCGATTTCATGCAAACGCTCGGTCACCGAAACCAACATAATATTCATAATTCCAATGCCGCCAACCAATAAAGAAATCGCCGCGAGTGTAACCAGCAAAAAACGCATAACGTCAGTAACCGTGGTTGCAATACCAATCACCTGATCCATGGTGGTTACGGAAAAATCATCCTTCGCGGGATCGATAATATGGTGTCTGCGACGCATAAAATCAGCTATTGCCGCCGCAGCTTCCGCCTCTGAATAGCCGGGCGCGAGCTTCACGACGCCTTCTTGCACATAATCAATACCAAGTATTTCATGCTGAGCAGTTTTAAGAGGAATATAGCCGACAGTATCTAAATTAAAGCCGAAAGATTGACCACGCGGCACGACGGTGCCAATAACGCGAAAAGACGCCGAGCGAATGCGAATCATCTGACCAAGCGGGTCTGAATCTCCAAAAAATGTCTGTTTGGCCTCCGAGCCAAGTACGATTACATTTTCAGCGCCGTTATTTTCATTTGCATTAAAAAATCTTCCTTTATCAATAACTACCTGCGGGTCTACCGCTTGATAATTTTCCGTCGCCGCAATCATGAGTAGCTGCTTTTCTTTATTGCCGACAACGGCAATGCCCTGAGCCATATTGTAGCTCGAAGTCGATTCAACAAATGGTAAAGCTTCGAGCGCTTTAAAGTCCGATGGCTTCAGTGTCGTCACTTCGATTCCTTGAACTCTCGCTGACGAGGTACCGAACGAAGACAATCCCGGCACTCTCGTTTGAACGCTCACAATTCCGGTTCCATACGAAGAAAGTGACGAAATTACGAATTCTTGAACTCCGCCGCCAAGCGAGACTGTTAGCGAAACCGCGAAAATCCCGATCACGATGCCGAGAATTGAAAGAGCTGAACGCAAAGGATAGCGCCTTAGATTCTTTAAGCTAGTTTTAACCGCATATCCAACTTGCATACTATTGCGATTTTAAGGCCTCCGTTGGTTCAAGACGCGCCGCACCAATCGCCGGATAAAGCCCCGCAATAATTCCGACCAGCGCCGAAACTAGAGCTGCTATAACAATATCTCTTGGATCCAAAATTAACTGCCAATCATAACCAGCATAACGAACTCCAAAAGCCAGAAACCAAGCAGCTAGGCTTCCAATCACGATACCGATGATCCCGGCAATGAATGAAACAATAATACTTTCAACCAAAAATTGAATCATGACAGTCTTATTTGAAGCTCCGAGCGCTTTTCGCAAACCTATTTCGCGATACCGCTCTGAAATTGCAACGAGCATGATGTTCATGATACCAATGCCGCCCACGAGCAGTGAAATCGCGGTTATCGCAAGCAAGAAAGCCGAAATCGCACCGGTGATACCACTCAATATCGCGAGTCCCTGGGCGGTGCTCTGAACCATAAAATCATCTTTGTCGGGAGACGGAATATGGTGACGGCGTCTAAGTAGCGCCGTAATCTCTTCAACTATTTTATCTGTTTGATTCGCGTCCTCCGACTTGGCTCTCGCGATATTCACATAGTTAATGCCGGCAATTTCTTTTTGCACAACAGAGATTGGCGCATAAGAACGCTTGTCAAAATCACCAAAAAGCGTCGCGCCGCGTTTGGCTGCAACTCCGATTACAACAAATTGCATACTTTTAAAACGCACCATTTCACCAACCGCATCACTTTCGCCAAAAAGCTGCGTCTTAACATCCGGACCAAGTACAATCACACGTGCCTGACGAGTTACTTCGTCGGTCGTAAAAAATCTGCCGGCAGATAAAGCCTGATTTTCGATATCTAAAAATGAAGAATTCACCCCAACCAAATCAGAATCGAAGTTCTTCGCACTACTCGACATCTGCGCCCGAGCTGTTACATACCCGGTTGCTCCAACAACGCCTGGAATCTTCGCAACCGCATCAATATCTTCAGTCGTGAGCGTTCTAATCATAATTCCAAGCACGGCGGCCGGTGGCCCATTTGATTCGCTTTTCCCTGGCAGAATTCCGATCAAGTTAGTTCCGACGGTTGCGACTTGAGAAACAATCAGCTGCTGAGTTCCTTTTCCAATCGACGCAACCAACATGACACTTGAAACTCCAATCACAATTCCAAGCATCGTCAAAAGACTGCGCAGCAAGTTTGCGCGCATGGCATGAACCGCTGACTTAATATAGACGATGATTTGAAACACACGAAATATATTACGGCGCGAAAAACTATCCCGGCACTATCAATCCGTCTCGAACGTGAATGATCCTGGTTGCTTGCGCTGCTACTTCTTCTTCGTGAGTAACGATAACAATCGTTTTTCCGGCTTCGTGAAGCTCATGAAAAATTTTCATCACCTCAACCGTGTTCGTCACATCCAAATTACCGGTCGGCTCATCAGCTAAGATTACGTCGGGATCATTCATGAGCGCGCGAGCGATTGCCGTGCGCTGCATCTCACCGCCGGAAATTTGATTTTGAAAATTATTAATGCGGTGCGAGAGCTTAACGCGCGTTAAAAGCTCCAAAGCACGTTCACGGTCTTTTTTTTCATCACGCTTTTCTTTTGAATAGAGAGTCGGCAGAAGTACATTTTCTAAAACCGAAGTTCTTGGCAACAAATAAAAGGCTTGAAAAACGAAGCCTATTTTTTTATTGCGCAGCGCCGCGAGTTCTTCATCACGCTTCTTTGAAACATCTTCGCCCTCAAAAAGGTATTCGCCGGCAGTTGGACGGTCCAGAAGACCGACGATATGCATAATCGTTGTCTTACCGGAACCAGAAGCGCCCTTAATCGCCGCGAATTCACCCTTTTTGATATCGACGTTCACTCCCTTCAAAACCTGGGTGGTAACTTCGCCGGTAGTATAAGTTTTTGTGATGTTTTTAAGTTCAATCATGGCGGTACTAGTTCTGGGTGATATACGTAATCACTTTGTCACCTTCGGAAACCCCGCTTAAAATCTCAACTTCGGTATCGGACTGAATTCCGACTTTAACCTCACGCTTATCAAAAGTAATACCGTTCGGAATTCGAACATAATCAACCTTTCCCTCACGAATAACGGCCGCGTAAGGTACAACCAAGGCCTGATCTTTGGAAGCCGCGATAAGCTTGAGGTTCGCCGTCATACCAGGCAGAGCCAATACTCCGACGTCATCAAAAGCCACCTTTATCCGATAATAAATAACACCTTGAACAACAGTTTCTGCTGGGTAAATTTCAGAGACGTGACCCTTAAAATCATTGCCCTGATACGCATCAAAATTGATATCGACTCCATTTTCAAGCTTAATCTTAGGAATATCGATTTCGGCGATATTGGCTTCTATCACATAAGGAGGAGCAGCGATCATCGTCACGACCGGATTCACGTTTGTGCTCACACCGACGACTTCACCAATATCGATGCTGATATCGGTGATCACGCCATCGACCGGCGCGCGTAAAACAGTTTTCGTAACACCGACTTCAGCATCAGCAACCGAAGATTTAACCGCATCTAATTCAGCAAGCGCTGCATCTACATCAGAGCTTCGCGCCGAAGCTCTCTTCAACTTGAGCTGAGCTTGAGCTTCCGCAACCGCCGATTGCGCACGCGTTACATCAGATGAACCGCTAATAAGCGTTCCGGTCTGTCTTTGATTTTGAGTTGCGAGCGCTGACTCGGCATCACGAAGAGTAGATTCGGCGCTAGAAATCGCGATGCTATTGGCTGACTTTTGATTCTCGATATTTTGGCGTGCGTTTGTAACGGCCGTATCGGTTGCTTCCACACTCGCGCGCTCAGCTTCTATATTAGTTCGCTCATTGGTCGGAAAAGTATCGCGAATATTCGGATCTTCGATTGCGGTATTTCGAAGGTACTGCACTGTTTCGAGCGTCTTTTCGACGGCGTTCGCCGCCACAACAAAAGCCGAATCTATTCCCGACTGGTCGTTTGCAACCTGGATCTTCTTGTTTAAATCTTCGACATAACCTTCGGCCTGCCTTTGAATTTCAAGAATTCTGGCACCATGCACAATAGTGTCACGTGATTCAAAATAAAGCCGACGGGTACGATCAACCACCACCAAAGCCTGACTTAATTTACCAAAATTTGATCGCAGAGTCGCGATGCCGTTTGCGTAATCCGAATCTAAATCGGAAACAGCTTTAGCTTTAGTTTTTTCCAAATCAGTCTGCGCGGAAGAAACTCGCTGACCAGCTGCCGATTGATCTGATGATGCGGTTCCAAGATTAGCTTCCGAAAGCGCCTTTATCTGTGCGAGTTCCAGTTCACGTGCCTTAAGTGCCGTTTCAGCCAGATATATCTCTTCCGCGCGAGTACCTCCGGTCACCTGTTTCAACTTAGCGTAAGCTCCGGCTTCGTTCGCCTTGGCGCGCATAAGCGCATTTTTTGCTTCGGCATCATCAAGAATCGCGAGTGCGTCTCCAGCTCTAACTAAGTCACCGACTTTAACCGGAATCTCCTTTATCTTTCCTTGTCTTTCAAATGAGAGAGTATATTTTGCAAGTGGAGCTACCGAACCGGTCGCGGTCACGTACTCCGCAATCGGTTTTTTGACAACCGAGACAGTCGTAAAAGTTGGCGGAACCGGTGAAAAATGTTTATACGTAAAATACCCACCAATCAAAAGAATGACGAGTGAAATAATAACCAACGGACGTCGCAAAAAATGTAAAAACGCCATAAATTAAATATGACTCTATCTTAGCGCATTTTGGTCTTTCGGTCGAGTAGAATCGTAGCAACCGCAATGAGTGCGCCGAGTACATAACCGGCGAACACATCGGAAATATAATGCACCCCGAAATAGATTCGACTCGCACCGACGCAGGCCACAAGCACCGTAACCGGAAAGACAAAGTATTTTCTTTTCTTTTCTGGCACTAAAAACCATAAAATCAAAATCCCGATACAGGCAGCAGCTGTCGAATGACCTGACGGAAAGCTGTATCCATCAGCCCAAACAGAAGGATCGATGCGCGGACGATCACGATGCACAAGAGCCTTAATTATTTTTACAAACACCGCCGAAGCCGCACCGGAAGCTACAACAAAAATCGCGTCACGATATCTTTTCTTTAAAATCAAATACAAACCAAAAAGCGAAAACAAACAGGCGCCGACGAAGCTTGAAAAAAGCCAGCTCCAAAAGTACATGAAGGAAGACATAGCGGGACGAGAGATTAGGGGTTAGAGCTTAGAGATTAGGGAAACATTTACGACATTAATCCACGCCGGCAAAATATTGACCAGTCGCACGAAAAAATCTTGGCACCAAAAGCACAAAAAGCTCATTCGAGATTTTTTTAACCGGCTCAACAAGCGTCGATGGCATCACGCCAACGCCAAGTATTATGCGCTTAAAACCCTGTTTGCGCGAGTCCACGATTGCCGGCTCGACATCCGAAATCTGCTCAATGCTATCAATTAACAATAAAACATTTTGTTTCGAAGCCGTGGAAGCCTTCATGATTTCGCGTGCTTCTTTTTCCATCGCGGCACCAAAACGCCCGACTCCTCTAACTTCAATATCGTTTCCGAGGTGATTCTTCAACCGTCCCGCAATTTCACGAGCCATTTCGCGCCGGTTAACCCACATAGATTATTTTTGGCATTTCGGGCAATAATGAGCGCTTCTCGTACCAATCACGATTCGTTTTATCGCGCCTTTGCACCGCGCACATTTTTCCTGGTTATAAGCGTGCAAGAAATTAGTGCTCTCCCCTTCGGTATCGAATAGATCGCGATAGTTTTCAGAGCTGGCACCGCGATGCTTCAGTGACTCGGTGAGCGACACAATAATACCGTCGTATAATTTTGCGAGTTCCGGCTTTTTAAGCGAGCCAGCTCGACGAGTCGGCCTAACAAGCGCGTGCCAGAGCGCTTCGTCGGCATAGATATTCCCAATGCCCGCGATGCACTTCGGCTCCATAAGAAGCGGCTTGATTTTTTTGTTCTTGCGCGACTTGATGCAACTCTCAAAAATATCAAGCGAGAATTTTTTGTCGAGAGGCTCCGGGCCAAACTCATCGCCCTTAAAAAGCTCTTCGACTTTTTCAAGCGAAATTATTTTCAAATATCCAAACTTGCGAACGTCATGAAACCACAAATCTTGACCGTTATCGAGCACAAAGATCACATGAACGTGCTTTTCTGGTTCTGTGCCGTGCGGCTTCAAAACAAATTTCCCAGTCATTTTTAAATGCGCGGCAATCGTGAGTTTATTGCTCAAATGAAGCATGAGAAGCTTTGCGCGACGCGAAAAACCGACGAATTTCTCACCCCTCACTGCTTCGATGAATTTTTTCTGAGCCGGCTCTAATCTTTTACCAAATCGAACAATCACATCGGTGATTTTTCGCCCAACAAGGTTATTTTCCATCTGCCGACGGATTGTTTCTACTTCCGGTAGTTCGGGCATGGGGGTGGGGTTAGGGGGCTAGAGCTTAGAGATTAGAGCTTAGGGAAACATTTTATACACTTTACCACCACTCGATCAAAAGAAAAACATGTATTTTCTCTTTTTAAAAACCCGAGGCTTTCGCGAGCCGTTAAACTTACTTTGAAAAGATGTTCGAGAAGGTAAGCGAGCGATTTTGGTCGTACTCTGCGCCGGGCAATGCGCTCCCCGTTGCCCGCCGCAGAGTACGCCAAACCGCGCTCGCGTATCGCCGAAAAAGTTTCAGGAATAAGAAAAACAGCTCGTGAGAGCTGTTTTTCCGTATCCTTGCGGATTAACCACGCGGTGGGCGTGGGGCGAGCGGACGAGCTTCGTTAACCGTGATCTGGCGACCGTCGAGCTCTTTGCCGTTCCACATTTCGATGGCGGCCATAGCTTCAGAATCAGACTCCATTTCGACGAAACCGAAACCCTTCGAGCGACCCGTCATCTTATCGATGATGATCTGAGCGGAGGCGACGGTACCGGCCTGCGAGAAAGCATCGCGCAAAGCCTGATCGGTCGTACCCCATGAAACACCACCAACAAACAATTTCTTTCCCATAACACTTGTGCCAGCCAAAAATTATAGATTGCAAGTCGGCTGGCGCTCCACCGCGAACGCTTCTTTGACTCTAACGGCCTTGACGGGACGTTGACGTGCAGAAGACGAAACCGTAGGAAAACTTACAACAAGGAGCAGTATAGCAGAAAAAGGCGATTTTGTCCAGTACTTGGGTGCGGATAAGCGCAAAACCTTTCTAAAACATCAAAATACGACTACACGAGCGCGGTTTGGCCGTGTGTTCGGCGGGCAGATTGGGGGCGCACTGCCCGGCGTACACACGGCCAAAATCGCTCGTTTCGAGCCAACTTTTCACCTCTTTTCATCTCATTTACATGCTTTGCCGCATACTATCTCTGTTATCTATCGCCATTTTCTTTGGGGAAAAGAGAACAAGACAATGATAGGAAATGATATTTTGATAAAAAAGACCGAGCGTTCGGCTCGGTTTCACTTACGAATCAACACATCCGTCATGCTCTGCCAAAGCCCCAACGACCAATCCACGAAAGCCGTGTATGGCGGCAGACGCACTGCGACGCCGACCACAATGAGCATGATCCCAAACCAAGCGACCGTGGTACGCATTCGCAACTGTGCTTGCGAATACGCATCGTCGTTTGACTTGAAAGAGCTCAGGTATTTCGAAAGAAAGAACACCAGAATCACAATCGGCATGAAGTTGAGCAGATACCCGGCATATGCGCCGAGCAGCAAGCCGAAGCCGATGAAAAGCACCTTCTTGGTCGTATCCGTCATGGCGTTCTCCTATCGCAGAAAGAATCCAACGATACCTCCCCAGACTTCCGACATGCTCATGCCGCCAAGCCCCAAAAGGCGCACCACAAGAGCAGTTACGAGCGACACAACCAAGAAGACGAGCACACTGATCGCGAGCGCCATAGCCCAAGCGAGTCGGGTATCATTGCCGCCTTTGTCGGCAAAGTACATGAACTTGACCCAACCGGCGCCCATGGCAACCGCGAGCAAAATAATGCTCGCAATGCTCAAGAAATACCCTCCGAAAAGACCCAGAAAGGCAGCAAGCACAACGGGAAACATCTCCATGAAGACCTCCGTTTAGAGCTCCGCGAATATTACTAAAACAAGGGCCTTTGTCAAGCTATTCCCTCCCCATAAATTCTAATTTCTTGAGCCTTGATCGTATCGCCCCAGATTTGCGCGCGAAAACTTCGGCCAGGCGCTTGACTGGAATGCCTTGTTTGGCCATTTCGATTAATTCACGGTCGTCATCCTTGGTCCACGGCGCATAGGCTTTGGCATGGGTTTTCCGGAGTTCATCAAAACCGGTTCCCTTTTTCTTTAATTTCGCTCCCCCGCCGACCCGACCGCCGCTCCGCATCACAAACTCGTCATGCATTTTCTGCAATTCTTCCGGAGTCTTTTCTGTCGCCATTTTTTCCGCTGCGACCGATGCTTCGTGAAAATCACCGTCTTTCGCCAAGATTTCCGGATGTACTCGAAGTGCGCGATCATTCCAACCCAAAACATGCAAGCCCGATAAACGCCTAACGCGCGATAAAGCCACGTATCCTTGGCCATACTCAAAAACATCGCGAAGATCGACGACAGCTTCGTCCAAACTCATGCCTTGGCTTTTGTGCACAGTGATCGCCCAAGCTAATCGCAAAGGCAGCTGCGAAATCGAAGCGCGCACTTTGCCGTTTTCTTCGATCGCCCAAGTCAAAGATGTTACCGCAACCGTAGCGCCGGACCGCGTCACCACAATCGGCAAACCGGACTCGGAGTCAAAATCTTTCACGATACCGAGCGTGCCGTTCGCGTAATATTCTTTGGGATTATTTTTTGTGAACATCACCGAGGCGCCAACTTTGAGCGCCAAGACTTCCGGCGACAGACAGCCTTTTTTGAGTGCCATCAAAACAAATTCCTGACCGTCGGAAACCATGTTGAACTCGTGGCGCTTCCCAGGCACCTTGGCAAGCATCGCTTCATTCACGCGATCAACGTCGATATTATGCGAATACAACTTCGGTGCACTCGCCGGAGCCATATGTTCGGTGATTTTTCGCGCCTCCAAATGGCGCAGCTCAGAAACGCCAAAACTATTGGCGCGCATAGCGGAAAGCAACGATAAAAAATTACCGTCATCCTGACGATGCTGTTCGGTCAGATAGCAGACAATCGGTTCAGCGCGAATCCAGGCATTGGATTCGTATGCGAATAAACCCTTCGGTTTTTCCGCAATTAACGATTGCTGACTGTTAAAAGTATCATCGCGACGCACAATCGGCGGGAGCTGAAAAAAGTCCCCCGACAAAATCACCTGCAAACCACCAAATGGCCGATCATCCTGCCTCACTGCGCGACAAACCGAATCAACCATATCAAGCGTATCTGGATTCAACATCGAAATTTCGTCGATAATCAAAACTTTCGATTTCAAAATACGTTTGGAAACGTAATCAGTCCCGCAAATCTTATTCAAATCAGACTTGGTGAGCATTGGACGAATGCCGATGCCGCTCCATGAATGGATCGTGACCCCACCCACATGAGTCGCCGCGATGCCGGTAGAGGCGGTGATGGCGACGTCGATATCATGCGAACGCAAATAAGACACGTAGGCATTAACCGTGTAAGACTTTCCAGCACCGGGTTCGCCGGTCAAAAAGACATTGGCGCCGGACTTCAAAATTGCGAGAGCTTGGGATTGTGTCATGTATTTGTAAGCACATCACCGGTGACTGTCACTAGTGCCGCAAAAGTGACTGTCACCGGGACGCATAAATTATATTTATAACTATAAAATGTTACTCCCCGCGACAAACCCCGTCGTCCAACAAAGCTGCAGTGAATAACCGCCCGACGGGCGCGTGATATCGAATAAATCCCCGGTGATAAATAGATTTTTGTATCGTCTTGATTTCATCGTGCGCGGCTCAACATCCGAAAGCGCGAGTCCGCCGTCCGCAACTACCGCCCGGTCGAAGCCCATAAGTCCGGAAATCGTGAGCGTCAGACTTTTCAGGAGTTGAACCAAATTTTTGCGCTCTTCCCGACTCACGCTATGAACCTTTTTCTCCAAATCGATATTCGTGAGCGCGAGAATCGCGTCCGCCGTTCCGTCCGGCGCAATACCAGGGAAAATATTCTTGAGAGTCTTATTTTTATTCTCGTCGAAAATTTTCATGATATGCGTGTCGAGCGCTCCGTGGTCGAGTTCCGGAAACAGATCAATTCGCGCCGTAACTTCACCTTCGCCCAGATGTTCGGAAACCGCTTGAGACGAATTCATGATGAGCGGCCCGGAAAGCCCGAAATGCGTGAAAAGTATGCGCCCCTTTCGCGAAAACTTTTTCTGACCGTCGCAATAAAAAGTGATTTTCGCGCTCTGGAGCGTCACGCCCGAAAGATTCCTGACCCACTTTTCCGCAACCGCGAGCGGTACCACGTTTGGCGTCGGATCTTTCACATTATGCCCGGTCGCTTTGAGCCAAAGAAATCCCTCACCCGTCGAGCCGGTTTCCGGATGCGACATGCCGCCGGTCGCGAGAATATAGGATTTCGCCGTGAATTCTTTTGTGCCGGCTAAAACTTTTTCGATTACCCCGTTTGCACCAATGAGTGCCGTGACGGCGACTTCGCTTTTCACTTCAACGCCGTGGTCACGCATGTACTTTTCAAGCACATGATAAACATCGCTCGCCTTCTCTGACTTCGGAAAAGCGCGATTCCCCTCTTCAACTATTAAAGGCAACCCGCGCGACTCAAAAAAATCATAGGATTCGCACATGCCAAACTGTGCAAACGAAGAATGAAGCCAGCCGCCAGCCTTTCCATAGTGAGAAAGAAGCGAATGCTCGTTTTCTTCAGCATTCAAGATATTACAGCGCCCATTTCCGGTAATCCGAAGCTTTTCGCCCAGACGAGCGTTTTTTTCGAGTAACAAAACTCGTTTCCCAAGTTCCGCTGCGCGTCCGGCCGCCATCATGCCGGAAGCTCCGCCGCCAATTACGATCACATCAAACATAGAAGGCTATGTTAGCAAATCGCGGGCAAAATTCACAGCAATGGGCTCGATATTAAAAAAATCGCCCATTTAGAGCGATAGAGCCAGAACCTGTTCCCTCATCGTAGCAAACCTGATGAGCGGCACCGTATCAGCACCAACCGTCGCGAAACCAAAAGTGTTCGGATCGCGATATCGGATGCGCGTGAGAAAAATGTACTCGAGCGCGATACGGTACGGCGTCGTGCCCATGATGGTCATGAGGTCGGTCGTGACCGCAGAGCTCATACTCCGCATCACAACGACCTGTGGATTCGGCCGCGGATTGCTCTGCCTAAAAGCCCGCGCGTGAAACTCCAGAATCTTGAAAGCCGTCGTATATTTCTCGCGAACCAGGTCATGCACCTGGAGCTTATCCAGAAGTCCTGCGAAGATTCTCGGCTCCTCACCATCATCGTAGGCGACGAAACGATCCCCCGGCAAAAGCGAGAAGAAACACCCGTACTGAGTCCGAAGTGCATTTCTCACAGCGTCAGACGCCATCGCGATTAGGATTTTTTGACGGTCAGTCTTCGAATAATGGCTGAGCGTCATGTGCCTCACAACTGCATTTTGAGAGTTCAGCCTCGCTGCGCCTTCGGCGAGCAAAATCACCGGCAGGAGCTGCACCGTAATCGCATTCATGAAATCACGATGCGAAAGACGATGCTGTTCGGCCTTTTCAATCGCGTTGTAATCAAAGAGCAACATGATAAACCTCCCTGGGCCAGATGTGGCTCCAGAGAGGTTTATATCAACATATTAGACTTAGTTGCAAGTCTCTGAGACTAGGATTCGAAGCCTCCGATAAACAGATTCAGAGTCTGTTGTCCTACTGCGCCGCGAGCACGTAAGTGCTGAACTTTAAAATATCATCGCCGGCGGCGATACTTTGCGCCGTATCGCGCCCGGTGCGCTACAATCGTGTTGCTTACATTCCTGCGAGACTAGGATTCGAACCTAGATAAACAGATTCAGAGTCTGTTGTCCTACCATTAGACGATCTCGCAGGAATGAAAACAATGTTTACGATTGTGGCGCCGCGATACCATTAGACGATCTCGCAGGCTTGGGGCCAAACTTTCATGCTTGATTGCGCCCCGAATAATAACCAAAATTGCCGAGCGCGTCAAAGTCTGCTTTGATTTGGTATATATATGAGGAACCTGATTTCACTCGAAACCGCAGTCGAATGCCTAAAACAGGGCAAAATACTGGCTTTTCCTACGGAAACCAGCTATGGAATCGCCGGCGATCCGCGGAGCCACGAAGCGGTTGCGGCTGTTTATAAGATTAAAAAGCGTGATGCAGTAAAGCCGCTCCTACTCATCGCCTCTTCGATTTCGATGGTTGAGCGAATTGCGAAGCTTGAAAACAGCGCGCGCCGACTTGCCGAAGTTTTTTGGCCGGGACCGCTCACCCTGATTCTTCCAAGAATCAACGGCGGCGAAGTCGCTATCCGTGTCACATCTTCAAAAATCGCGAGCGAGCTTGCTGCAGCCTTTGACTATCCGATTATCGCGACGAGCGCCAACGAGTCTGGTGAGCCGGAACTATTCTCGCCGGAAGATATTTTTCGCGTGTTCGGTGATTCGTTGCCTGTTTTAGGCGGCGGCGTGATTCCAAAAAGCCCGCCATCCACGCTTATCAAGATTGAAGCGAATGGCGAGCTTAAAGTTTTGCGAGAAGGCGCTATCCCGAGCGAGAAGATTAAATCTTTTTTACACGAATCGCCATAAACAACGGAATTTCGGCGCGCGAACGATTTTCCGCCGTGGCTTTTGGTCCGTAAATGGAAGTTTTAGGCGAAACCCATTCCTCAATCGCATCAATCACAAGCCCGGCACTGCTCATCGCCTTGGTATAGCTCGAAAGTGGGCGATGAAAAGACATTGTCGTTGTGGAATCTTTTTGACCAGGGTGCATGATAATCGGCACGCGCATTTCCGACATATAACCGTCAACGCGACGATATTGAGTCTTTTGCGTTTCATCAAAACCCCAGGAAGATTGGCGCGGAATGCGGAACATCGGATGGTTGATGACAAAAATCGCGCGACCGCCATGCTTTAAAACACGCTGTACCTCTTTCATGAGCGGATTGATATCGTCGATATTCTGCAAAGCCAAAATGCAACTCGCACCGTCGAATTCTTCCGGTTTGAAAGCGGCAAGCGATTTGGCGTCTCCCACAAAAAACCGAGCGTCGCGCACTCGGGTTTTCGCAAGCTCGATCAACCCCTTAGCCGCATCGATGCCGGAAACCCGAGCGCCGCGGCGCACATATTCGGCAGCTAGCTGGCCCTGACCGCAGGCGATATCCAAAATCGCTTCGCCCTTCTTCGGATCAAACAATTTAAAAACTCCAGGTATGACAACCTGTTTATGCATGGCGCCTTCAGTACGAAGATGCTCGTCGTATGATTTTGTCTCTTTATGCCAATCTGTTTTCATATTCCTATTATTGTGGTTCTTTTTTTCCTCAGAAAAACCCCGTGAAACCCGTTCAAGATCCCTCGGCCGTCGAGGATGACAGTGGGAGAGCCCGGAATTACAACCGTAGCGAGCGAAAAAGTGTACGGAGCGTATTCGTCGTGAGGCAATTGCTCGCCCCTTGCCTCACGAGCGAATACGTCCGCACTTTTTGTTTTCGCACTTTCTGTATGCGCTTTCGGGTTCGGGTATATTCTAAGCGACGATTTTTCCCCCGAACTCATCCAGAACGGATTTCATTTTTTCGTCTACCTGCTTCATCGGAACCGTTGA
Organism: bacterium; assembly: GCA_037139515.1. Lineage (GTDB taxonomy): Bacteria > Patescibacteriota > Patescibacteriia > JBAXGH01 > JBAXGH01 > JBAXGH01. Next base: position 11,286 of record JBAXGH010000005.1, on the reverse strand, counting down.
AACCGGCGCTACTTCTCCCAAAGCGTCAGGCGCCATCGGACGTGCCACCGCAATACCGGTGACGCGACAAGCCTCGCCAATAACAGCAAGCATCGCGGCCTCTACTATACGCCGATTTGCGTCTTTATTGAAAGTATCGGCATGAAACGGATATTGAAAAGCCAAACGGACTTCGCCACCAACTATCTCTGTCGGGCTAGCCAATTTCAGGATAAACGGTAAAGATTTGCTGGTATCGTTCACTTTTGTGATGACATCATCCCATTTTGTTTGATATTCGGAGAGCGTTTTTGTGAGCGACGAAGCGGTTACAGGAGGCGGATTCGGTTGTGGGCCCGAAGGTGCCCCCGGTTCACGCTTCTGGGTACGATTTTCCGGTCTCGGGGCAGCAAAAGTAGGCGCAGGTGGCGCTAAAACGCTTCCCGCACTTTTAACCGTATCGCCACCACCTTCACTCCCTAAAATAACAATCGCCATTTCAAGCGGTAACTGAATAATATCGGCATGCTTGACCTCGCGGGCAGCCTTGATCAGAGCCTCCAGAATCCAAATAATTTTAGCCTCCGAAATCGAACCGAATTCTTTTTTTAATTCTTCGGCCGAAACTTTATCGAAAGCATCTTCAACATGAATCCAATCACCCGTCGAACGAGAAATCAATATCAATCTGAGCGCAGCTACAATTTCTGCCAAAAAAGCCGGCAAATCCGATCCCCCATCAACGAGCTTTGCGACAAAACGAAGAGCATCGGCAGTTTTTCGTCCGGCAATGAGCGACAAAAACTCAACCACCGTGCGGCTGGAAGTTGTCGGCAAGAACACGCTCGCTGATTCAATCGTAATCGTATCACCGCCAAGCGCCATGATTTGACCGAGCAAGGATTCGGCATCACGCATGCCGCCTTCGGATTTACGCACAATCGCTCGCAAAACATCTTCATCAACTTTAACCTTCTCGCTCTCGGAAATCTTTTTGAGTTTAGCAAGCAACTCGGTCGGCTTAAGCTTTTTAAATTCAAAACGCTGGCAACGCGAAAGAATTGTTTCCGGAAACTTATGAAGTTCAGTTGAAGCCAGAATAAAAACGGCATGCGATGGCGGTTCTTCGAGAGTCTTCAAAAGCGCATTCCAGGCGGCTGTCGAAAGCATGTGAGCTTCGTCGATAATAAAAACCCGGAACTTGCCGCCAACGGGCGGAAAACGCACCGCTTCGATAATCTGCTCGCGAACATTGTCGACGCCGGAATGTGAAGCAGCATCGATTTCAGAAACATCCATCGAGCGACCATCGGTAATCTCACGACAATTCTTGCAAAGATTGCACGGCTCGATATCCTTACGATCGGTGCAATTCAAAGACTTCGCAAAAATTCGTGCTGTCGTGGTTTTACCTACTCCGCGTGGACCTGAAAAAACATAGCCATGCGCGATATGACCGGAACGAACTTCGTTCTGAAGCACGGTTTTTATGTGTTCCTGCTCGTGAATATCAGCATAGCTCTGTGGTCGGTACTTACGATAGAGGGTTTCTGACATATGGCGAATATTTTACCCGCAGGAAATCAAAAAATCAAGAAATCAAAAAAACAAGAGGAACGGACTTCGCCGACCCCTTGATTTCTTGATTTTTTGTTTTATTGATTTTTTATTTTCTACCGATGAACAATGAAATCTACGGCCGCGAATTTGCTCGGGCTACCCTTCGGAACGAGCGCAACCACGTGGTCGCCCGGGCGTCCGCGGAAGAAACTAACCGAAGCAGGAATCACTTTATAGCGCGTACCGTCAGAGTGGACGCAATATCCGCCACGGTCATCGCAAGAAAGTACGCCTTTCACTCTCTCTCGCGCCGTCGGACCAATCTGCTTAAAAATAGGTTTACCACTCGGCATCATCGTAAGCTTCAACAGATCACCTTCAACAAGCTTAGATTTTGAAGCATAGTTTGGCGGCACCGGAAACATTCGGCCGTCGTCAGAAATCATTCTCTCGCCGTCGAAAACACCTTCCATTACGCGAGAACCGACCGAGTCCATAACACCATTCAAGATCTCGCGAGGAGCCGCTTCGTATCCAGAGCCATTTTCGATGTCGCCGGAAAGCATGTCGATCGCACTCGTGAGAGTGTCGCGAGCCTGAATTAGCGCTCTACGAGCCAATTCAAGCCTCGAATTCATGCCGACAGAAGAAAGTTGTGGCGCGGCCGAAACTTCGGAAAATGCATCGGAGCCGGTTTGCAATTCTTTCGAGATGGCTTCCGCGACAACTTCTTCCGCTAAGTTTTCCGCTAATTCATGAATTTGTTCGCTGGACAAGGATTCGTCCGCACCCTCGTTTTGTTTATATATCTCTTCTAGCAGCACTGCAAACGGATCAGTTGCCGACTCCGTCTGAACCTGTGCTGAATTATCGAAATCGGAAAAATCAGCAAATAAATCTTCGAAGATTTTATCAACATCTTCATCGCTTGCGATTGAAACATCAGCTAACTCCTGCGGCTTTTCTTCGTTTTCGCTACTAGCTAATAGTTCTTCAAGAAGCTGTTCCAATTCATCGCAATCACCTTCTTCTTTACAAACTCGCACAGCTTCTGCGTGATACTCTTCCGCATGTTGAACAGCCTCGCCGATAAGATTCATCAATTCTTCATCTTCGTGAACCGAAAACAAATCGGAAGTTTGCCCAACCTGCTGGACTTTTTCCTCGGGCGCTCTTACGAAGTGTTTTTTTAATTGCTGCACGGCTTCGGCAACTGTTTCTGCATCGTAAAACATAATGCTGACATTATATCATGAGACCCAGGAAAATTTATTAACCAAACTCGGTGGATAACTCTATTTCAGCAATTCCGCAAACGGATCCGGCAGAGCATCAACATCTTTCTTTTGACCAAGCTGTGATCGCTCAAGAATTTCCGCCGCCACCAAATCGCGCGGACGACCGTATTTCAAACGCGAAAGCTCGTAGATTTTCTTAGCCAGTTCCGGATCGGTTTTGCCGGCCCAATATCCGTGCATCGCGAAAGGCCTGGTTGAGTTATCATCAATAATCATTTTTGTGTACCAGGTTTGCTTCGGAGAGTTCATCAAGTCGAACGGTCCAAAAGTCGGCTCATACAGCTTCACCAAAGTTTCCACATCTTCCGGACCGATACGGGAAACGAGCGTCGTACCGACGTTTCCAAGCACAGCATCAAGCACTTCGCGCTTTCCGCCTTCAGCCAGCTGATTCAAATATTGATGAGCCACGATCAAGCACAAACGATATTTACGAGCTTCGGAAAGAATTGTAGCGATAGAATCGGTAACGAAGTTCTGGAACTCATCGATATATAAATAGAAATCCTTACGCTCAGACTCTTGCAATTCAGCACGCGAGAAAGCTGCCATCTGAAGCTTGGTCACCATAATCATGCCGAGCAGCTTGGCATTGATTTCACCGGTCGTTCCCTTAGAAAGGTTAACAAGCAGGATTTTACTCTTATCCATGACATCACGGAAATCAAATGAGCTTTTCTTTTGACCGATAATATTGCGCATCATTTCATTTTCCACGAAACGACCGACTTTCGAAATCAAGTAACCCAGCTTTTCGGATTTATGGAAATCGCTAGTTTTATCGACTTCATTATCCCAATACGACTTCACAACCGGATCTTTGATTTTTGCGCGCCAAACTTTTTGATACTCGGCATCGGAAAACATGCGCGGGATTTCGGTAAGTGTACCAACATCGTTCACATCCGACATGAGCGTTAGCATAACGTTGCGCATATCATGTTCGAACATCGGACCGATCATTTCCGGGCCATACAGCTTATAGAAAATCTGCACCATTTCAGCAGCCGCAAAGTCTTTTTGCTCTTCGGTTTTGGCTTCAAGCATGTTCAAGCCCATCGGACGCTCCAGGTCCGACGGTTTAAACAGAATTACGTCATCAATGCGCTCCGGTGGAATATTTCCAAGAATCCACTCAATCAAATCGCCGTTCGGATCAATAATACCAACTCCACGTCCGGCACGAATATCTTGAATTGCAAGCGCTTCGATAGTATTGGTTTTACCGGAACCGGATTTACCAATCATGTACAAATGACGGCGACGGTCATCTTCCTTCATGTATATATCAGTGTGAACTCCGCGATATTCGACTTCGCCAAGGCGTAGGCCAGAAGTCGGAATATTGGCTGGCGGCGCCGAACCACGGGCGATGAGCCAGTTGATGTTCGGGGTTTCGGTTGAAGGAAGCGGCAAATGCCAAACACTCGCAAGCTCCTCGGTATTCAGTGTGATTTTTTTGCCATCATCAAAAGTTCGATAAATAAAATCATGAAGAAACTTCTTTTTGTTAGACGGGATTGATTTCTGAAAAGCATTTCCGAATTCATAAATACTGAACTGCGAGAAAGACGAAACTATATTTGTAAGCAGTTCGGCGACCCGGTCTTTATCTTCCGATGAAACCACTACACGAACATTTACATCCAAACCGGCCTTAGAAGCCTTCTCATCTAAACCTTTTACCATCTCCTCCTCCATTGGAGAAAGTTTATTTTCTTTCAATTCCTGTTTATCCTTTTCTTTTTGCTCTTCGGATTTCATCCCGGCATCCCAAAAAGTTCCGAGAATATGAAAAATACTTCTCTCGTTTTCGATTTGATGAAGAGTTTTTCCTTTCTGCAACTTTCTGACAATCTGAAGTCCGTAATTACGCCAATTAGGCTTGGCGCTCTTCACCAAAAACTGAATCGCAACACCTTCATGTTCGCGCATCTTGGTGAGCGGATGCGTAAGCCCCGAGAGCGGATCACCTTCAAGCTTACGGTATGTTTTTATTGGAAAAGCTGACTCGCGACGAAAAGTCATCGCGGTACCGATAATCGTAGATTTCGGAGTAAACATGTTGTAGTCCGGCGCGATATTGATGGCGGCGTCCGGAAACTGCGCGTGAATTTGCTGTTCGATGAATTCCGTTTTTTCTTCCGGTACGGTGATATAAAAAGAAATAAGTCCACCGTGCGCCACAAATTCAAAAGCAAAAACTTCTTTATATCCGGAAAGAAAAGCCCCTAAACCTCCCTCAGGATGCAGTCCTCCAATTGCAGAAAAGAAAGTCTCTGTCACCGAAATATCTTCGCGCAACTGCTCAATCGAAGTTGCTTTCTCCCCTTCTTTGCCTGTTTCCTTTGGTAATCGAACCAAAAAAGTCACAGTTCTGTGCATAAGACGAGCCTTTGCCCGAACCTTACGCACATACCAAATTATCAGAACCCAAAAAACAACAAGAACCCAGACGCCTGCAATGATATATGGAACAAAATCAACCAGCGATGTGGGATCGATGCTAACCGTTTTTAAAACGTCCTGTGGCGTCACGAGTCCTGCTTGAGCCATAAAAAGTTACTTAAACTTGGGAAAAAGCTACGACGCCACCGTCTTAATCGCACTCACGAGCGCCATTAACTGATCAGTCTTAATTTTAATTATCTGTTCGACGAAAATTGCACTCGATACCGGAATTATACGAAGCCATTCACGTAAAACATCGACGATTTTGATTGCCGTGGCTTTAGCGGACTCAATCAAATCTTTAATAACTGAAGAAGCATGCTCTGCTCTATGCTTAAACTCCGGCTTAACATTATCCGGCAACTCCTTATATAAATCTTTCAAATCAGCCTCAAGAATTTTATCAATCTTTCTTTCAAGCTCTGGTTTTTCGATCTTGGCCATTCCCGCAACCGGAACCGCAGTCGCCGTAAGCGAAGAACGCAAATCCGCAGCAGCCTGAGCATCGAGCGCTGCTCTTCTTTCGCTTTCTGCCTCTCTTGTTTCCGGAGTCGCGATTGTTTCAACCGGAGCGTTCACCGCAATTTCAGCAGGCTCAGCCGCCGGCACTTCAACCTTTGGAACTTCAATAGTCGTTGAGTTTTGATTCATATTCGGAGATATGTAGGTATTATAGCAGAGAAGAGTCAGCGCGCAGAAAACTCGGCTAAGTCCAATCTGGTATAATGTGGATATGCTAAAGAGGAAAAAAACTTCAAGTGTCTGGCGCGAACTGGAGAGTGAAAAGTGCAACTGGATAAACATAACCAGTCCTGATAAGGCCGAAGTACAAAGACTCGGTCGGCGTTTTCCTTTGTTTGAAACTTTGGATTTACTTGAAGCGCTTCCGCCGTTACAGCGTCCAAAAGTCGTGGACCGAAACAATTATCTATTCCTGGTTTTACTTTTCCCTGTTTATAACCGCGAAACTAAACAAATCGAACCTCACGAAATCGACTTTTTCATCACAAACGAAACCCTGGTGACAATTCACGACTCTTCTTTGTTGCCAGTGAACGATGTTTTTGATTCCTGCGCTGCCACGGCAGAATCCAAACATCTCTGCCTTTCCGGCACTCCGATGACCCTACTTATCGAAGTTCTACGTGCCCTTCTCGCGTCGCAATCACCAATGCTAGTACATATCGGTCACGATATCGACGAGGTTGAGAAAAATATTTTTGACGCGCGCCGCAAAGGTACGATTCTGGAAATCCTGCGCATCAAAACTAATATCGCGAGTTATCGCAAAGCTATCGGAGGACACAAAAATATTATTCAGCACATGGTTCACATGGCTGAACACAGGTTCCCAAGCGATAAGCTACATCTATTCATGGAACATCTGATAGACCAAACCGTCGAATTCTGGGATTTACTTGATACCTACAAAGACACAATCGACGCCATTCATTCATCACACCAAACTATCATCGAGGCACGTTTGAATGATGTTATGCGGGTACTCACCATGATTTCGGTGATTATTTTCCCGCTGAATTTTATTGCCGCATTTTTCGCGATGCCATCTTCGCGCATGCCGATTATTCACTCGCCGAACGGCGTCTGGATAGTTTCCGGCCTTATGGCGCTTGTTACCGGTGTTCTCGTCTACTATTTCGTAAAGAAAAAGTGGGTCTAAAGGTGGTAACAAATCAAGAAAACAAAAAAACAAGAAATCAAAGGGACGGAGCGGTTCATTGATTTTTTGTTTTCTTGATTTTTTGATTTTTTCACTGCCCCGCCCTAGTGATCACTTCGTAATTTCGGTCCCTCAGCCGTATCTTCGATTTCAAACCCGGCGATTTCGATTTCCAGGCGCAGCTCATCAGAACGGATCCAGTCCTTGGCAAGTCTAGCTTTTTCGCGTTCATCGACAAGAGTCTGAATCGTTTCCGGAATTTCAATTTTGGCCGCGATATATTCTTTCAAACCGAGTCCAAAAACGCGATCCATCATGATAATTGATTTCGCCTTGGCGGAAGAAGGCGTCGCTGCGTCCCGTACCATTTCCCACATCACAGCCAAAGCGCCCGGGATATCCAAATCATCATTCACACGTTCCATGAAGCGCTTTTCGTATTCGACGGCGCCCGTTTCGCCGGGAGTTTCCAACTCACGAAGAGCGGCCCGTAAACCGCGAAGCGCATTCGCCGAAGCGCGCAGAGCTTCATAAGTGAAGTTCAACTTTGAACGATAGTGAGCTGACATGTTGAAGAATCGGAAAGCTATCGGCTCGGCGCAATTCACCACCAAATCTTCGAGCGTGTAATCGTTCTTCACCGACTTCGACATTTTCTTTTCGTCGATGAGCAGGAATTCGCCATGCACCCAATAGTGCACAAACGGTTTGCCGGTCGCGCCTTCCGCCTGAGCGATTTCGTTTTCGTGATGCACGGGCGCTAAATCCATAGCGCCGCAGTGAATATCAAAAGTTTCGCCAAGATATTTCATGGCCATGGCGGAACATTCGATGTGCCATCCCGGGAAGCCCTTTCCCCACGGCGAATCCCATTCCATGTCGCGCTTCACGCCCTTCGGAGAAAATTTCCATAAAGCAAAATCGATCGCCGAATGCTTTTCACCGAGCGAAATGCGTGCACCGCCGAGCTTTTCGTCCGCCTTCTGACCGCCAAGCGCACCGTAATTCGCGAATTTCTTGGCGTCATAATAGACGCCGTCTTTTGTGATATAAGTCAAACCCTTTTCTTCAAGCCGCTTCACGAGCGCGATTTGTTCTTTGATGTGATCCGTCGCTTTTGAAAGCGTCGTCGGAGGCTCGATATTCAAGCGCTTAACGTCGTTCAAGAAAAGCTTGGTATAAAGTTCAGCGACGTCCCAGGCAGTCTTGCCATTTTCACGCGCCGTTTTCGCAACTTTATCATCGCCGATATCGCCGTCGCCGACCAAATGTCCGACGTCCGTGATATTCATCACATGATTCACCGTGTAACCGTTCAGCTCAAACATGCGCTTCAAAAAATCTTCAAACAAAAAAGTGCGCAAGTTTCCGATGTGAACATCGTGATAGACCGTCGGGCCACAGGTATACATGCCGACCTGGCCGGGCGTGATGGGTTTGAATTCTTCCTTGCTGCGCGAAAGCGTGTTGTATAAATAAATTGGGAGCATAATTGTTATTGTCGTCATCCGTAGTAATTGTTGTCATCTTGGCTTCAATTGTCGTCATCCCGAGCTTTTATTGTCATCCCGAAGCCGAGGGATCTTGTAGAAGTGGTCTCGCCTGACATAAAAAAATCACCCCCACAGAGTGCCATAATTTGGAATTTTTGGCCAATCAAATCATCTTGTTGATTTTTATAGCTAATTTCATCCCAGAACAGTGTTCTAACAATCCGCGGTACGAGGCGGCATTTTCCAAATTGACCCGCGCAAACATTCGCCACTTCGTTTTCGTCCGCAAAACCGTGTGATGCGGCAGAATCACATATCCCAAGAAATCAATCCCTTGCGACAGTTTTCGAATACTAACTTTCACCGGATGCAAATCGAGTTTTCGCTCGCACCTCAACCAATCCGCGATCCGTGCCAAACATAAACTTAAATGTTCTTTATCGTTACTCACGATTACAGCGTCGTCTGTATATCTGATGTAAAATTTCTCTCGTAGTACTTCTTTCACGAAATGATCAAATGCATTCAAATATATGTTTGCAAACAACTGAGATGTTAAATTACCAATTGGTAACCCCCCCCCGCAAATCCCCGTGACTCTTCACGATATTTTCGAGTAACGAAAACGTTCGCCCACATAAAATTTTGCCACGCAAAATTTGTAGCAAAATCTCGTGGTCCACCGAATCAAAAAATTTGCGAATATCAAATTTCAAAACCCAACATGGGTGACGAAAATTCTTACTCACTCGGCGCGTGAAATCTTCCAAGCGCCGAACGGCAGCATGCGTTCCCTTTCCAATACGGCATGAGTACGAATCGAAGATGAATGAGTGGTCGAAATGCGGATACAGAACGCGATAAGCTGCGCGATGCACTAAACGGTCGCGAACCGTAGCTTTGTGAATAATGCGATGCTTCGGATCAAAAATGTGAAATCTAAAATAGCTCTCGTGCTGATATTTGCCAGACAATAAATCGTCGCGTAAAGCAAATATATTTTCTTCCAAGTGTCGTCCGAATTCTTGAACATCTAGTTTCTTTCGCTTTTCGCGACTGAACTCATTCCAGGCTTCAAACAAATTTTCTAAAGAGATAATCTTCAGAAACATAAATATATGGATCCATCAGCACCGGTCTTTCAAAAGTGTTATGACTTCTATCGAATTCTTTATCAAAACTTAAGACAAGTCAGCAAGCAAGACCGGTTTACTTGGGGTGAGCGTTGCGACGAGCAGGCGCTAGAGCTGCTCACGCTAGCAACAAAAGCCTCATTCGCCGCAACGACCAAGAAAGATGCTCTGCTAGGAAAAGCAATCGAGGGAATCGACATGCTCCGAATCTATCTACGACTTGGTTACGATTTAAAGATACTTGATCGAAAAAAGTGTCTTGAACGCCAAAAGGAGTTAAATGAAATCGGGGTTGATTTTGGTGCGTGGCGTAAAAGTTTATAGAACAGCCAGGGCACGGAACCCGATATTGTCGTTCGAGTTCGCGGGATGATCGTTCGCAACATTCGCGAGACCACCGTTCTCGGAGTTACCGACGTTCAAGCGGTAATCGCTCGCATAACGGTCCGTGCCCTATTGCTTCAGTCCATCATGTTCACCAAAATCAGATTCCCGAAGGAAGCCAATTTTTGTAGACCGCACAAGCGATCCTCTGTTTGGAATCTCTATTCCCTAGACCAAAGCAAGCAGTTCCAATTTTCTCAACGCTTGTCGAGAAGAAAAAGGCGACATGTTGCCGTGGCACACATGTTCATGAGCCAGTTTCTGCAGTAAGTTTATCAGGAAAAAACAAAAACCCCAAAAGCGTGACCACGCTTTTGGGGCAGAACAGAGGGACAAAGGGCTTATGGAACTGCCAGGGCACGGAACCCGACATCGTCGCCCGAGTGCGCGGGAGGACCGCTCGCAACACGCGCGAGACCACCGCGCCCGGAGTAACCGACGCACAAGCGGTCATCGCTCGCACAACGGTTGTCACACCACTCCCAGGAGTTGGTCGCTCCCAAGTCAGGCAGATCCATTCCACGGCTCGTGCGCAACTCGTTCATGACGTTCGCGAACAGATTGTACTGTTCCGCCGTCATGTGTCGCGTCGCACCTGCCTTCAGATGCAACTCGCGGTCGAGCACAGGGTAGTGCTTTTCGACACAGACATTCCAGCTCTCACCGAACCGCGTCTCAAGACCGAGAAGCTTGGTGATCGGGTCACCGTAAGCGGACTTGTCGTCCCAGTTGGGCTTGGGCGTCGTATCCACGATGCCCCAGAATCCCTCGATCGGCTTTCGCTCAATCTTGGATTCGTCGATGTACTGGCCCCACTTGGGTTTCACGAAGCTTGCCGAGTAATCCGCCTCCGTGACAGCGGGGAAATACCACCACATGAGCTGGGAATACTTCGCGAGCGCCGCTGTGGTTTCCACGCTCACCTCCGGCAGAGGCGGCACCACGATTCCCTTTTCAGAGAACAGTTCGGCGTACAGCTCCTGGAAAAACTCCTGCGGGTTCGCGAGCGAAACACCACCATTCGAAAGCTCTGCAATGAGCTTCTGCAGTTGGGCACGAATGCCGCGCTTATTGTCGATTTCGATCAACTTCGCGATTTGCCCCGTGGTCATCTTCTGGGTTTTCATGTGACTCTCCAAGCCAGCCAAGGTATCCGGAGCGGTAGCACGGGATTGTGCCAACACTCAGGTAGCCCTTTGGGTAGCCGACATATAATCGCATATCTTAGCGAAGATGTCAAGACATGATAACAAAAGGCGAATTCAATACCGAGTGCACCACCTCCGAAGAATATAGTCTTCGGATAC
>JBAXGH010000004.1:0-72374 GCA_037139515.1 bacterium | reverse complement strand
AAGTATTCGGGGAATTACTCAAGATGAGTGGTGCACTAAATCATTGAACTGGCCCCACCGAAGAGCGTGCCAGGGTACCTGTCCCCTGGTGACAGTCACCAGGGGACAGGTACCTCAATAAAAAAGAGCGTCGCTTTCGCAACGCTCGGAACCGACCACTTAACACTTCAGGCCATCAACCGACGTCAGGCGCTGGTCTTCACGCCTTTGCGGCGATTCAGCTCCTCCCGGCGCTTCTCGAGCTTGATCCTGGCATCCTCGAGCGCCAGCGTCTCTTCGGTGATCCGCTTCTCTTCCTCTTCGACCTCGCGCGCGAGCCGCTCTTCCTGCTCCTTCTTCAGCTCTTCGACTCGCGTAGTGAGGCGCTCGACGAAGTTCGTCACGGCCCTTTCGAGCCCCGCAAGATCCTCGAGCGAAAGGCCCTTGAATTCAAACGCATTCAGGCCATTCATGAGCTTCGAGAACGACGACTCCTGCTCCGCCGAATCATCCTTCACCTCACTCGTCGCAGGCGACGCCTCCTTCTTCACCCGCACAGGCTTTTCCTTGCCTCCCTGCGCTGGCTTGTACGGGGCCCTGCCGTCCGGCACGAGGTCCAGTGACTCAAAGCCCTGCACCGCGACGATGAAGCCGGCTCCATGGGGATTGCTTGCGATCATCTCCCAATTCACGCCACTCATGCCGGTGCCGTTCATGTTTTCCCAGACCGCCGAAAGCGCCGACGGGTCAACCTTTTCGCTCATGTCGCTCCGCATGATCAACTGCACGAACTGGTCGTACAGCGAATCGCGCGTCACGAACGAAGTTGTCTCCATCTTGAGTGCGCCACGTTCGAAGGTCCGCGCAATCGCGAGATAGTCGCGGTTCACCCGAAGCACGCGACGCTCTTCGAGGTTCAGGATGATGAAGGTCTCGATCGGCCTTGCGAGAGAAAACACGCCGTCTTCGAGCCGAAGCACCCCGGCGCCAATCAGCTCCTCGTAGGTGCGCTTCTGCTCATCAACAACGGTTTCCTTCTGGATCGGCGCGCCACGGGCGATGTCCGCCCAGACCACTCGCTCGACTCCCGGAAGCAAGCAAAGGCGATGAAATTCGCTCTGCGGCTTCACAACAATCACCTGCTCATCCGCAACCTGCTCCGTCTTCTCGGACATGTACTGCTCCTTCGAAGCCGCGACAGCTCCGATTTCGGGTTTTTGAATCTCGGGAACCGCGCGACCTGGATTCATCGGAACGGGCGGCGGCGAGGGGGCGTACTTCTTGAGCCTTTCAAGCGCATCTTTCCGAAGCAAGACATTCGTCTTCTCCGTCGGACGCGATCTTTCGATGCAGTGTGCGACGTGTTTCGCACGCTTGCCGTCGAAGTAGAACCGGTCGAGCTTCGCGTCTCCACTCGGATCCGCGTCACGAAGCAGAACTCCTTCCTCGAGCAAAAACCGGAAGACTCCTTCATTCGCTTCGTGATACGAGTAGAGCGTACTCACCAGAAGAAGAGTCTTATCGACATCCTCCTTGGTTCCGAAGCACAGCCCCTGGGTGGCAGCTCCGCGAAAGACCCTGAGAAGGTCTTCAATGTGCGGAGGCTTGTTCTTGGCCGTTCCGTAAATATAACGGTCCGACACTTTTACATTCTTCAGCATGCCTTCCTCCTTGGATTCCCTCCACGGGTTACTGCGCTAATTGCTATCACAACGGCTCACCCTTGTCAACAGGGAGAAACAATAAAAAACCGCTTAAAATGCCCGGGACTGTCCCCAGCATTTTAAGCGAAAAAAGCGAAAAAATACTTTATTTTGATTTTTCCTCGGCTTTTCCAAGATCCGCCCAGGCGGCGATGACTTCTTCCACGTCTTTGCGCAAAACCCGCGCCCGACCATCGTCCGAAACCCGCGCCGAAGCCACGACCGCGAGCTCTGCTTCATGTCTCTGCAGGGTTTTCTCCGCGCTCATGAGAGCCGGATCGCCGGGATACTTCTTCGACAACTCCTCTAAATGCTTGGTTTCGAATCCGATATCCTGGCGTTCTTTGGCGGCTCTCTCGCGAGACTTCTCAGCGGCAGCATGCATAACACCGATGGCCGTTGCGTGCGCGCCCTGCATTTCAATCGCGACCTTGGCCGAAGCTTCGTCGATGATATCAATCGCTTTGTCCGGCAAACGACGACCCTTTAATTTTTCAATCGAAAGCGTGACCGCGGCTTCAAGCGCGTCGTCGTCGATAATCACGTCGTGATGCTTCTCGTATAAGTTTGCGATACCACGAAGCACAGCAAGCGCCGCTTCCGGAGTCGGTTCAGCAACCAAAACCGGTTGAAACCTACGATCGAGCGCCGTGTTCGGGCGAATATATTCTTCGTATTCTTTGAGTGTCGTGGCACCGATAATCGAAACATCACCACGAGCAAGCGCTGGCTTCAAAACATCGGAAGCCGAAACTGCGCCCTCGGCGCCCTTGGTTTGCTCGAGTAGATGAATCTCATCAACAAACAAAATCGTCTGACGCGGAGCCTTCTCTAATTCCTTCATAACGCCACGTAAGCGCTCCTCAAATTCTCCGCGATATTTGGTGCCGGCAATCAGTTCGGCGACCGAAAGTTCAAATATCTGTTTTCCCTGTAAAGCCTTCGGAACATTGTTTTTAATGATTCGAACTGCGAGACCTTCAACGATAGCCGTCTTCCCTACTCCCGGGTCGCCAAGCAATAAAGGATTATTTTTGGTGCGTCGCTGGATGATTTGGATAATGCGATCGATCTCATCATCGCGACCGATGACGGCATCAAGCGCCCCGGTTTTTGCAAGTTCGGTAAGATTTTTGAGCACTCCTACGCCCTGCGGCCGATGGCCTACGGCCTCACCGCGATTCCAAAACCAATAGAGTCCTCCGGCGAGAGCGGTCAAAGCCACGGCAATATATCGGAGCGTCGTTGAATCGAGGTTCATATATAAGTATTATATCAGCTCTCACGATCTTTTCGCCCGCAACTTCTTCGCCTTCAAAACAATATGTTCCGTAACCGGTTCAATAATATCCTTAACCGAAGGTAGACAATGACCCTCAGGGAATGCCGCCACAGCATTTGCGCTCGCGGTCATGCCCCAGCTTGAAACCGAAACGCCGAGCGCTTCAAGTTTAGCCTGTTCGGCAAGATATCCAGGCCTATCGTCAACGTCGCCATCCATAAAAACCATAACCATGCGCACAAGCGGTTTTCCCTTTTGCCCACTTTGCTTCTCAATTTCAAGTTCTTGCTCGATTTGCTCACGAACGCGCCGCAGGCCCAAATGAGCCGGGGTTCCCCCGCCAACGTTCGATTCCAATCCCTTCCAAACAGCAGTCTGTTCGCGTGGACCCCAATCACCGCCAAGCGGTTTTAATTCCGTCGCCGCACCATTTTGAAAAGCACCAACCCAGGAATTAACTCGGAGTGGCGAAGTGAGTTGATTTTGACGTCTCGCGACTTCAGTTTGATAACTAAAAGATTTAATACCATCGAGTACCAAAAAACCAGCCAGTTGCTGTTCTGTTTTCTTTGTCTGTCCGGAAGCTGAATCTAAATCATTCATCGAGCCGGAGCGATCAAAAACAAAATAAGCATTAAACCCGCCGTATTCTTGAACGATTTTCCGATCTACGAATTCCTGTACATAACCCAATGGATCAGCATGCCCGGTGCGCAAATCTTTGATAGCCATGACCACGTCATCCAATTCTTCGCCCTCGCTTTTCTTGACCGGCCCGCGCCAACCCGGCGCTTCTTTGATATTAGTTTCCACGATTTGCCGAAATTCCGAACTCAAAGCATCGCGAATCACACGACCTTTGCGATCACGAATTCGTCGCGCCGCTTCGATTTTATTTTTAATAATCCGCGCTTCTTCTTCCGAGCAGCCTGCCTCGCGCGCAAATTCACGGTTTTCTTTTTCCTCCGAAGTTTCCGGCTTCGGTAATTCTTTTTTTAGCTTCTCCCGCAGCTCTTCCAACTCTTCGTCGGAAAGCCGAAAAGATTCTTGTTCGCCAAAATCACCTTCACCAGAACTATCTTCAGGCTCCTCATCGGTCGGCTCATCATCAAGCGTTGGATCGCCAGGCGGCGTCGCATCAAGCCGAACCCAAACACGTACGGTATCATCCCAAACTTCCGACCAAGCATGGCGCGAACCCGAATTCATAACCGCAGCCCCGGAATGATCTTTCTGTTTCACATAATGCCCAACCGCGAGTCGCGCCTTGATACCAAGCGCTGAAAGCAAATTGATAAAATAAGCATTCGAGACATCGCAATCAGCTTTTTTATTGATTTCGATAGCGCGAAAATAACCTTCAGAATGATTTTCGTACACCAAATTCAAATCGCCATCGTTGGAATATTCCAAGGTCTGACGCACGAAAGTTTGTATGGCGCGGGCTTTTTCAATTTCCGTACCGGTCAAGCCCTCAAGCATCGTCCGTGTTTCCAAGCTCACAACCGCATTTCTAACCGCGAGTTCGGCTGGCTCAACCTGATTTTGTATCGCGCCGTTTTCCGGTTTTCCAATCGTCACACTAAATCTGATATTACCAGTGACAGCTGAGGCATCAAGTGAATACAAGCCGTGTTCATCGACGCTAACTTTAACTCCGGGAGTACCGCGAAGCGACGATGGTAAGGGCACAAAACCAGCCGGAAGCGGTAACTTAGTAATTCGCCCGCCTAAAATCGTGCCACGGCAAATTCTTTCGTCGAGTAATCCTAAAATCTCTTGCGCTGGCTTCAAAATACGTGGGCGCTTGGCCCACCGCGTTCCGCCCCGATGCTCTTCAAAAACTTCTTCGCGAAAATATCCGCCGAAATACGGATGAATTGAAAAATATCCGTGAGATTCTTTTTCTTTATTCTTCTCCATCTTGTCCATGCTCGTATCCATAGTCTCGCTATCCGGCGGCGCGACTTCTTCGTCGCTCGAATCCGAATTCGAATCCGATTCCGTTTCTGGTTCATGCGGCAAGCGCGTTTCCGTTTCGCGAATCTGTGCCAAATCATTTTCGTAAGTAAATTTCAACAAGCCCGCAACTTCTTTGTTCCAAAAATCCAAGCGTGTAGCAGCCGGCATGTCGGGATGTGTAAGCACATCAAACACGTTAATTTTTCCCTGACTGGTTTGAAAATTACGTAGTTTTTCGATTTCTGACTGCCAATTCGAAGAAACCGCGGCTTTTGAATCTTTGGCGGCTAGCGCTAAATCCGCTAGTAATTGATCTGTTTCCGGCAAGCCCAGGGAAACCGGTTTTGCCTCGGCGCCATGCGCGGAAATATCATCAAACATGCGGCGCGCCGCCCGCAGAATCGAATCGCCTGAATTCTGCCAGAGTTTTTGCGCTTCTATGTCGGCTTCGCTGCGAATACGATTTCGTATATCAAAAGCCGGTCGCTCTTTTGGCGCCGCTTGATTTTCACGATCCTGCTCCGTCACATCACCGCGAGTTCCTGGT
Organism: bacterium; assembly: GCA_037139515.1. Classification (GTDB taxonomy): domain Bacteria; phylum Patescibacteriota; class Patescibacteriia; order JBAXGH01; family JBAXGH01; genus JBAXGH01. Next base: position 66,901 of record JBAXGH010000004.1, on the reverse strand, counting down.
TCATTCGACATATTTTATAACTCAACACCAAGTAAATCACGCGACAGTTCGGAAGCATCTTTTACAAATGAGGTTTTTATTTCTTTCCAGGTCACCGCAAAATTTACAAGCGGCATCGGATCGCGTTCCGCATCCTCAAAATATACCAAACTTTTTATTATGTGGTGAAAATTACGTCCGACATCGGGATACTGCATTGCAAAACGATTAAAAAGTGTCCGAAGTGGTTCCCGATTTTTAGCATACCAAAATAGATCAACGAAATCCCGCTTTTTTCCACGCTGACTCACGGAAATTAATTTGGTCGCGGCGACATCTCGTTCATCTAATATACGCACCATGCCATATTCTCCAAAAGAAAAAGCCGGGCGAAACGATGAGTTGGTCATGAAACTTATTTTGGCACCACCAAAAGATCCATGTACCGTGTTTTCTTCTATTTTTTCTGTCTTCCAAAGCTTGTCAGTATTCAGGTGACGCAACAAACTATCAGTCGAGAAAGGCTTTGCTTGAAAAAAATCCAAATCCACCGAGCGCCTATGGCCGCAGGCTAAAGCCAAGGCCGTACCACCCGCCAAATACCACCCAGAGGCACGCATCCATTTTTTGGAAGCAAAAAAATCCAGGGCGCGCCTGGTCGCGACCGGCATAACTTTTACTTGCCAGTTTTCTTTTCCGTGAGAAGTAGCCATAAAGCACGACTTTTACGATCAAGCGAGCGACTGGCCAGAACCGCATTTCTGATTTTACGACGCCCATACTCTTTCGTAAGCCAACGTACCTCTCGATCATTACCGAATTCCAAAACCCGCTCGATAATATATCGAGCGTTCCGATTTAAACTGATTGTCTTAACATCAGTGTCCCAAAAAAGTGTTTTACGAAGGTTCATATTTCAATCAAATTATATCACACGCACGAACAGTTTCAAGACCCATTTTGACCAATATCGACGTTTGTATCCCGCGTGAACTGCAGCATCTCAAAACTCCCAAATACGAGCTCCAATTTTTATAACAGATTTTTGCGAACAGTCGCTTTTTCGTTTTTGTTCTTAAAATTCGATGATGCGGAAAACAAACGTATCCAAGAAAATCCACGCCGTGGTTATATTTTTCAATCGTGATTTTCTTCGGATGAAGCTCCATTTGAAGATGCCTCGCAAGAAATTCACGAATAGCTGTTGGTTGAGATAGGAAAAATGCTTGGCGGTTGGATTAAAAACCCGGAACCAAAAACAAACAGGCCGTAAAGGCCTGTTCGTGAGACCGTTTTAATACTCGGAAATAGACGTACCCAATGACGTCTTCCTCGAACCCCGGACAGCGAATCCGGGGTATCGAGGATCCATTGATTCTCGATAAAATCTGCTGATTTTTCGAGAAAGACGTGGTCTTAGAACGGTCTCGTTTGTTGAAATGAGAAACATTTCGGGAGACGCAAACACCAATATTCGGACGGGCACCATCGGGCCTATGCCAAGACACGCCCAGACCCGAGGCATCGAAATCACCAAGATACGCCAAGCTACCCGAAGAATTACGGCGATTAGCTCTATCATAGACCCCGGAAAGCAAACGGTCGCCGTTAGCGTGAAGATGCAGTACCATATCATAAAGCACTTCAGCCGGTGTGCGACGAAGTTTCTCATTCACCTTCAAGCTTGATAAGAACTCCGCCGCGAATTTCCATTCAACATCATTTTGAGAGTCGACCAATTCTTGCATGGTTTTTCCAGAAAATATAGTACGAGCCACTTTGTCTAATTCGGCATCCGAACACTCTGTTAATTCTTGAGCGTTAAGTAATTTGTGTTTGACGGCATATTTGATAAGCACTTTGGTTTCCGCAAGATAGTCTTTATTCATTGACTGATCTTCAACTTTTCCGATTGGCTTTCCATCTTTCATGCCAAGCAATTCCTTTGAAACTAGTTTCCAACCGGCTCGCGGTGAATCGGTGAAAAATAGTTCATTTCGACTACCATCATTCGGCGGAATAAAAGCTTTCTGACCCTTTGTTCCACACCTCGCGAGCGCCATGGCATCAATCGCAGTCATGTCTAACTTTTTACCTTTCGCATCTTTATCAATTCGATATACAAGCATCATGCCTTCTTTTTGAGCTTCTTTCAGCTCGACGGCAGAATACGGAATCTTGGTTTCCGGCACATCGACATCAAAAAGTGCTTTGACTTCCTGGCGACCCAAAAAATCTTTGCCGAATATTTTCCGTGCTTCGATTTCATCTGTAGCTTCTTTGCGCTCAACTTTCTTGTTCGAAAATAATTCAAACATCTTATTCGCCTGCTTCGAGGTCGCTACAATTTTCCGCTCCGGTCTACCAATTTCCTCAAGTAGAACCATACCTTTTAGCTCAGGCTTATCCCCACAAGTCACAATGTGTCCGATAAAACGAAGTTCTTTTCCTCCTGGGCCTTCGAACCCATTCTGCAAAACCTTTGTCGCCGAAAAGCGAAAACTAACTCGATTTAGTTTCGTGCCATCAATCATCTCAAGATTCATGATTCGATTTTCTTGTTCATCATTCTTGGGAGCTTCCACCAAACCCTCGATTGCTCGCGGAATACGTGGCGACATTTCGGCGATTTCGCGTTTTGTCATGATGCTTTGCGTTGCAGAATTTGAATCAGTCACCGTATCTCCACTTGGAGTCAAAAACACAAACTTCTGCGCAAGTTCAAGATAAAGACGCTTTTCTTCGACATCAGCATTACCACGCATTTTTTCTTCGATCCATTCCCGCAGGCGATTTGATAGATAATTTTGAAGATTCTCACGCTCTTCCAGTATTTCTGTATATTTAGTTAGCCATTCAATCGCGTCGCCCGGCGTTAAAACATGACGCTTGAGCCAGGCATCAGGATTAGACTTAGTTAGCAAGTTTGGACGACGATAAAAGTTTTCGTAAATTTCATGCAAAAAGTTTGAGAATCGCCAAAGTGCGCCGCCGGACGCGTCTTCAATTTTTAGTTTAGACTGTTTCGTTTTACCATCCGGAGAAATTTCCGGATCCGTAAAAGCTGGAGCTAGGTCACTTTTCGCGGCCAGAATACGGCCGTCGGCATCCATCATCGAAACAAGCAGTGCTTCGTATAATTCCGGATCTTCTGGCGTTTGATTAAAATACGAAACCTGAACTTTTTGTTGTTTGCGCTCAACTTCAGGGCTAAAAACCGTACGATCCGGAAAAGTCTCACCGGCCGGATTCTGGGCTGCGAGCACCAAAGCTCTTCCCTGAACCTTATCCTTCGGATCGGCATCATTTAAAGCATAGCGGGTTTCGCCGCCAACTTTCATGCTGTCGAGTGCCGTCAAAAACGCACTAGCTTGGTCATTCGTCAGACGGTTTAACTCATCCAAAAAGGCCACTCGACCGGAATGCTGGATCGGTTTTTCGGGACCAACTTTTCCGGTAATCGCCCGAAGTACTTCCTGGTATGCAGTTCGGCTGCCTTCGGGAGCAATCTTTTCATCCGCGAAAAGCGCCCGGTCAACTTTCATGTCGGCGCGCGCAACTGGGCTCGCAACCAAATGTTCGCGGGTAAGCTTTACCGCGGCAGCATCGGCAAAACTCGTCTTACCGGTGCCTGATTCTCCTTCAAGGGTTATTACGCGCAAGGTTCTAGCTTCGGCGATTTTATCTTCCAGCTTTTCCAAAATTAAACGCCGACTCGGAAACCACATAAACCCGTCGCCTTGGCGAAGTTCACTGCGTCTTTCGTCGAGCGTTTCAGAAAGCACGCGAAGACTTAGTTCACGATTCTCGGAGAGTAAAGTCTTTTCAGCTTCACGAGCCGCTTCGAGCGATTTTTTAGAATTCGCAATGTCGTACTTTAAAGTTCGGCGCTTTTGCACTTCCGGCTTGCCGCGCTCGTCGAAGCGTTCGCGCTCCAAATCGTCATATTCCGCCTCCAGTTCTTTAATCTCCTCTCGAAGAGCCGAGAATTCTTTCCATTTTCCATTTACGCCATCCCATTGTTTTCGATAATTTTCTTGATTCGATTTAAAAGTCACCTGAACTTCCGGCTCGGAATACAGATCCTTCACTTGCTTCAATAGTTTTTGCGCCAAGGAAGAGGCTTTAAACTCTTTCGCTAAGTCGTCATTCGCATCGGTTAGATGAGCTAAATGCTTCAACACCGTATTCTGATCACCAGTGCTTTCTTTTTTCTGTATCAAAAACGCGCGCCAAACAGTTTTTAAGTCTTGATAGGAATCCCAAAGTAGCTGCGCCTTTTCGGGCGTCGACATTTCGGCCACCTTACGGCGCGGACGCTTGTTGCTACTAGCTTCTCCTGGATACTCGGATGCATTTTTGGCGACGGATTCAAAGTCAAATTTCATATAGCAGCATTATATCAAAACTCCGGTTTTTCTTCTTCCGCAAAAGCGATTCTCGCGAGCAAAAGCGAAAACAAAATCGCTGTCACTGAAAAATCAAAACCCGCTTGATTTGCAACAAGATATGCGACGAGCGAACCCATGACGGCCGCGGCTTCAACGCGATTTTTTCCGGATTTTAGCCAGACTCGCAACTCACGAAACGCAAACCAGAGCGTCATGAGTAGCGCCACGAGTCCAAGAATCCCGGAGTTCCACAGAGTATCCAGCTCCAAATTATGAAGCCTGTCGGCAATCGACGGATCCGGACCCGGGGCGCCGCGGGCCGCTTCATGCGGATTTTTTACTCGCGTATAGGAAATAAGCGCATAGGTTTCCGGGCCATAGCCCAAAATCGGACGCTCGAGTAATTTTGTCGCGCCAAACTTCCACTCCTCCAAACGCGCTCGCGCCGAGCCGTTTTGAAAATCAGTCAAAGTTCCGAGACGAAACAAAAATGAATTCGAAGAGTTGAGAAGGCTTGGCCCGTTTAGAAAAATCACGGTTATTAAGACCGCGGCAATTCCCGCAAATCGTGGTAACCATTTTCGCGCCAAAACCGGATAAAGACACGAAACCGAAGCCATCATGCCAAGGCCGGCAGCAATCCAAGCGGCGCGTGAATACGAGGCTAAAATCGCAAACGAGAGTATGAACACAAAAAGAGTTCGCATCCAAAATCGCGGTAAAAGCAGGGCGAAGGGCAGAATCATCGCGAGATAGGCAGCAAAAAGATTCGGATGCCCGATGGTTCCAAAAGCGCGCTCGGCGCCATAGGTTCCGTAGACCGGAAAAGAATTCTGCAAACCCGCGACATCAAATCCGAACCACTGCGCGATACCGTAGACCGCGACGATTACGGAAACCGCGAGGCTCGCGAAAAAATATTTCCGCAAACCTTCAGAGTTGGCATCGATTCGAATACAGAAATACATCGCTGTAACGGCAAGATAAAAAACTAATCCTAAAACCCGCTCCTCCGAACCAAAGAACGACAAACCCGGTGAAATCGAAAAGGCTGAAGCAAGCGCTAAGATTGCAAAACTTCCAAGCACGCATAAATCCAAAGTGGACACGTCTACTCCAGGCAGGTGTCCCCCGGGGACTGTCCCCGAGGGACACTTGCCTGAGCGCAAACGACTGTGGAACCTAGAAATCAAAACCGCCGCCGCAAAAAATACGACGGCGATTTCGAATAATTGAATTTTTGGCGTTTCGAATGGTCTTATCGCAGATGCATCAATAATCAAAGGCAACAATGCGAAAACGCCGAGAAATAACTCACTCATTTATTTTTTCTTTTTCGGAGCCGCGACAACACGGAAATCAGGTCCGGAAATCGGAGCTGCGAGCGCCGAAGAGACTTCGCCGGTAGCCGTGCGTGCCACGAAATTTTCTTTCATGACCGTAAGCTTGGCAGGCCACTTGCCACTTTGAAGACCGAAAGATGCGTAAACCGTGTAAACCTTGGAAGAGTCCAAGGCGACATCTTCAGAAAAAGACAAGTCATAAGTCCCCGGCATCCCAGAAACAGCCACATAAGATCCAGAAACCATTCTTCCAATTTCATCTCGCACCATAATCCCCTTCAGCATTTCGTATCCCACGATATTCACGCGCATTTTTTCGAAAGTCCAATCGGAACCAAGCGTATTTACTTTAAACGAAGCAATGGCGTGTTCACTACCGTCGCCTACGATATCGGTCACGACTCCAGGCGTAATTTGATTATTCGACACAAACACAAATTTGATAATCGAACGGGCACGAAGCGTCATAGTCGCAAACCTCGTCGCAATAGTCGCGTACGGTCCCTTGAGGGGCGTTTGTTGCGTATTACTGCGCAACGAAAGCAAGGCTGCTCCGGCTGCAAGCGCCAAGGCTCCGGCGGCGATAAGCGAAACCGCTACGGCTGTTTTGGTTTTTGTATGCGTAGCTGACTGTGTTCCAACGTGCTTGACCTGATATTGAGCGCTTGGCTTAATCGGCGGGCGCACGATCGGGCGCAACATCGCTCTTGGCGCGATAATTGGCTGAACGGGTTCTGGCTTTGGTACTTCAATAACTTTCGGAGCCACAACCGGCGACTCTTCAACTTCCGCGGCAAGAACCGGTAGATTCAAAAGACTGTCGATTTCGCTTTCCAGCTCTTTTAAACTTCTCTCTTTCTGCATCGGAGCCACCTTCTCCATCACCATTTTCTTTGGTGATTTTTTTGCTTTGACTGAAACAGCTTCATCTACGACCGGCAAATTCTCCGGTGAAGCCGAAAGTTTTTTTGTCTTTTTTATAGCCATACCTTCTTCAATAAATTAAAAAATATTTGTCCCTTCTAGATATGCTCTTATTATATCACAGGCATTTTGGGCTTATCACCGAGCCCTTGACAAAGCCAGATTTTTCTGATAGCTTAGCCATAAAGGAGATTAGCCATGAATGAACTAGCAGAGATTGTTTCAATTGATGAGCTTCGCGCACGACGCGCCATGAAGAGCTTCGAGAAGGCGTCGCCGGAACCAAAGAAGGCGCCCGAACCTGGCGCCATCACGGTCGCAAAAGAAAACCTGAAAGGCGTCGTCATTGACCAGGGAGCCTATGCTCTTGACGTCAGCATCGAGTTCCAATCGGAGCCAAGCAAACTCGACTCCGAAATCACCGTTCTTTCGATGAGTTTCGCGGTTCCGGGTGGCGTGAAGACCTTCAGGCTCCCGATTTTCCGCACCTACAGGAGGCGTGAAAATCAGGCCGTGCTTATCGTCGAAGTGAAGACCGACGACCTGGAGCCGGCGAGCCTAACCGAAATCTACGCGCTGCATGACAGGCGCGCTCTCATCGCTCTTTCCGCAAGCATCGATTGACCTGCCCGCCTGACCAACCCCCGCCCCGACGTTCATCGTCCGGGGCGGTTTTATATTTTCACGAGTAAAAGGTGCTATAATAATCACAATTATTTTTAATTGCACAATTATGTCTTTTGCTGACTCGATGAATTCCCAAAGCCTGCTCACAGCTTTAAAGCTTGACGCCTGGCCGGAACAGAAGAAAATCAAATTCCTGACTCGCCTTTCCGAACTCGTTCAGGTCAATCTCGCCATGCGACTCACCGACAATTTAACCGAAGAGCAGCAAGCCGAAGTTGAAAAGCTTTCCGATACGCCAGACAAGCTGATGGACTATCTCGCAGGCCTAGTTCCAAACTTCAACGAGATTGCAGAGGAAGAAGCCATGAAAATCAAAGATGAGTTAATTGCTAGCTTGCCAAAAGATTAATCTCTCTCGCTTGATTTTATAAAAATATGCCAGCTTCTCCAGAACGAGGATCGAATACGGGGGCCGCCGCAGAACAAGCAGAAAAGGCAGCGCAGGAAAAACAGAAAAAAGAAAATCAAGACCGCATGCGCGGCCTGCTTTTCAGCACCTTCACGCCGGAAGAAAGAACCAAGAATAACATCGATGAAAGTCGCGTCGTCAAACCGGAAACACTGACCGATGCGCAGGCCACGGAAATGCTCACGCACATGCATAACGAGCAGCTCAAGGCTGAACGGGCTTATCATGAACTCGCACAGCATTCCGGCAAACCTGAAAATGCCGACATGCGCGAGAAGAACAACGAAAGACAGCGCCGCTTACTTGATCTGGCACGCCGCATCGAAACTCTTCGGGAGCAAATCAATAATCGCAAAAAACCGGATGTTAAAAAACCGGTCGTAGACGCTATTTGGGACGAAGAAACGCCGCCAACTCCTCCAAAAAAACCATCTCGCACACGAGCGCTTAGACCTGGCGATAAACCTAACCCGAAAGGCGTTGATGCTTTTTGGGATGATGAACTTCCGCCGGTAGTTCCGCCGGTGAAACCGGAAGTACCACCTAGACCGGAAGTGCCACCAGCCCCACCTCGCCCAGAGACTCCAAAAACCCCGGAAGTACCTAAAACTCCTGAGGATGAAAGTCCGAGCTTTGAAGAACTCAAGGCGATTGCCGCTGAAAAGCGCAACGAGTTTGTTATTTGGTCAAATAAGATTCGCAAGTATCAAGGTTTTGGCGCCGTCAATCGCTTCACGACAAACGGCAAAACCGAATATTGGGTCATGAAAGAGGAATACGATAACGCTGAGAAAGAATATCGCGAAGCCGAAGCGGAGATGATTGGCGCGAGCCAGATGCTCATGGTCGAAGAGCGCATGCAGCTTGCTGCCGAAATGGAAACCGAGAAAGCCAAGGTCATGCCTTGGTACAAAAAAGCCATCGATTCGTACAAGAAGCTTAGCCTCACGAAACGTGTCTTGATTGGCGGAGCTTTGGTTGGTGGCGGCTTTGCAGTCGGATCAGTCGGCGGAGCCTTGGGAGTTGCCGGTGCCGTAGCCTTTGCCACCGCAAAAACAGCTTTTAGCGGATTTGGTACCGGACTCGGAGTCTACGGAGGCGCTGAACGGCTATTCATCAGCCAGACTTCCGAAAAGCTAAACGCAAAAGAAGTTTCTGAAATGACAACTGAGCAAATTGACAAGCTCATGCAGAACGTCGAAACCAGCGCCACACACGGAAGCAAATCCGTGAAAGGCCATGAAGGCTATAAAGTCCTTTATGCAGAGCGAATGAAGCGTGCCGAGGCCGTCGACATGGAAACGCAAGAAGCCCTGGAAACGATGCCGGAAAAAGCTCGCGAGACCATGCATGCCGCCGAACTCAAGGTTCGCGAAATGCACGGAGCTTCAAGCGCACTTTGGGCCGAACAGGTTAAGGTGAAGCGTTGGAAAGATACGGCTGCGAAGGCGATCGGTGCCATCGCCGCACTCGCAAGCGTCGGTATCATGGAAGGTTGGTTTGAAAAAGCTCCGGTCGCTCCTCCCGTCCCAACCGGCTTACCGGTTTATGAGTCCGTTAAACCTGGAAGTGGTATCGTCGATACCGTCGAAGCTATCGTGAAAAAGAATCCGGCGCAGTATGGCGTCAAGAATACCGCAAATGATATTCATAAGTTCGCGGTTGATGCCTACTACAAGCTTCAGGATGCCGATCCGCGATTCAGCACAAGTAATATGGTTGAAGAAATTCGTCTTAAAGTCGGTGATAAAGTGGGCTTGACTAAGGCCGGAGATATTCTGCTTGATCAGGCTAAGGATTACTTCAGCAAGCGAACCATGCCGTGGACCAAATAGACTCAAATTACAAAAACAAACCCGCCAAAACCATGGCGGTTTTGTTTTTTTGAGCTTTTCGCGATAAGCTACAGACTCAAACATCATTTTTATGCATTTAGAAAGCCTCGAACTTGTCGGCTTTAAAACTTTCGCCCAAAAAACCATTTTGAATTTTGATAATGGCAAGGGCAAGCCTCATCACATCACCGCCGTCGTCGGACCGAATGGCAGCGGCAAATCTAATATCGCGGACTCGGTACGCTGGGTCTTGGGCGAACAATCGCTTAAGCTATTGCGCGGCAAAAATTCCGAAGACGTGATTTTCTCCGGCTCCGAAGGTCGTGGGCGCTCTGGTTTCGCCGAAGCCACCATCACTATCAATAACGAAGATAAGCGCGCCAAGATCGATTACGCGCAAATCGTGATTTCGCGACGGCTCTATCGTGACGGTGATTCCGAATATTTGTTGAACGGCAACAATGTTCGCCTGTCGGATATTCAGCTGCTTCTTGCCGAAGCCAATTTCGGCCAGCGTTCTTACGGCGTCATCGCCCAAGGCATGATTGACCACGTTTTGGTTGCCGCACCTCATGAACGCAAAGAATTTTTTGATGATGCCGCCGGCGTTAAATCATTACAGCTCAAACGTCACCAAGCCGAACTCAAACTCGACCGCTCCGAAGACAACTTGAAACAGGCGCAAACTATTCTCGCCGAAATCGTCCCCCACCTCAAAGCTTTGGAGCGCCAAATGAACCGCCTGAAACAGCGCGAGGATCTGGAACGCGACTTGGGTTTGGTTCAAGGCCAATATTACGGCGGTCTTTGGCACGAACTCGTGAGCCACGAAGGCGCTTTAAGATTGAAACTCGCGACCGCCGAAGCCGCGCTTGATGAAAAAAAGAAAAAAGTCGATGAAGCTAATGCGACTTTCGCCGGCATGGAAAAATACGAAGAAGAAACCGGCGATCTTTCCAAGATGCAGGCTTCGTATCAGGAATTGGTGCGCGAAAAAACCAAACTCGAACACGCGCGCTTTGAACTTGAACGAAAAATCGCGGTTCAAAAGATTCGCCTCGAAAAACCATTCGTACCATTGCCGCTTTCAAAAATCATCGCCGAAATCGATGCTATCGTTCGCGAACTCGGCACCTGTTTGAAAGGCGGAAAAGATGTACTCGCAACCTGCCACGACTCACTTTCCCTTCTTCACGAGCGCGCCCACAAACTTTTAACCGGCTTGCAGCGCCCGCCGGATGATGAGAAACCAAAGGAAGATCCGGTGCTCCTCGCCGAACTTGCGGAGCTCACAAAACTGATTGAAGCCTTCAATCCGAAGATTCGCGAGTCCGAAATGTTACTCGCCGATTATTCCAAGAACGAGCAAAAAAAGAAGGGCGCGCTTTTTGAATTGCAGCGCTCAGCTCAGGTTCATCAGCGTGCTTTGTTTGATCTGGAGCGCTCGCTAAACGAAGTCCGGGTGGAAATCGCCCGCGTCGAAACCCGTCGCGAAACTTTGAACGAAGAAATGCATGGAGCGCTCGGGGAAGAGCAGGTTGCTGGAATAAAAAATCAAGAAAACAATAAATCAAGAAATCAAGAAAGCTCCAACTCTCTGAATCACGAACAACTGCGTGAAGAAATGTTCTCGATTAAGCGCAAGCTGGAATTTATCGGCGGAATTGACCCGGGCGTGCCTCAGGAATTTGAAGAAGTTAAAGCGCGCCACGACCACCTCACAACTCAAATCACCGATTTGGACGCGGCGATTATCGATACCAAAAAAATCATGAAAGAGTTGGGCGAAGAAATTCAGTCGCGCTCGGAAGCGGCGCTCAAAATTCTGAATCGCGAGTTCGAAAGATATTTCAAAAAGATTTTTGGCGGCGGTATCGCGCGAATTCTTGAAGTGCGCCAGGAAGTGACGGAAGAAGAACTCGCGCTCATGACCGACGAAGAAAAGGCTGAGGTTGAGAAGACTAAAGGACTGGTTGGCGTCGATATTCAAGCCACACCTCCAGGCAAAAAACTTAAATCGATCAACCTGCTTTCGGGCGGCGAACGCGCCATGACTTCGCTCGCTTTGATCGCCGCAATCATAAGCATGAACCCGTCGCCGTTTGTGATTCTGGACGAAGTCGACGCCGCGCTCGACGAAGCCAACTCGCGTCGCTACGCCGAAATTTTGAAAGAACTTTCGGAGCGCACACAGTTTGTCATCATCACCCACAACCGCACGACGATGGAAACCGCGGACATTTTGTACGGCGTGACCATGGGAACCGACGGAATCTCTAAATTACTTTCGGTCAAGCTTGAAGAAATCGGTAGCTACGCACGGCAATAGAACGCCTATGACAGCACCTTTTTACTCAGAAAAAGACATACTAAATAAGCTCAAAGAACTTTCTTTTAACACAGAAGAAGTCTCTTTGCTTCTTGAAGCAACCGCGCGCATCACGCCTTTTGAGTTACGCGAGTTGTTTATATTTCTCGAATCGCTTTCGATTGACGAGCGTCAAAAGTTTACGCTTCTCACCAAGAAAAAAATCGAGATTTTGAAATCCGGAAATACTGCTGCCTGGCAGGTGCTTCTCACGAAAGAAAAAGAAATCACAAGATAGCCAGACGATTATGTTTGGAAAACCTAAAAACCAAGAACGAAGTGAAGCTCTTATAGCACAGGACAGATTCGAGAAATCCAAACGCCTAAAATGGCTTCGTGTTTTTACACTCTCTTCCTCTCTTGCGGTCAGCCTAGTAGGCGGCAAAGCTCTCGCTCATGAACCCAGCCGGTATTCCTTCGTCGAAACAAAACTTTCAAAAAAAGAACTGGATGAACGCGAAGAAGGCATTAAAAAAGAATGTGATTTTGTTCGTGACATTTTCAAACGAGAACGAATAAACGAGCGCGTTGCTGCTCTCAAGGAAAAATACGGAGAGAACATCAGTCCGCTCCTACGCGTTCGAGGATTCAATGAGGCGAAATGGTTCGTGGAAGATATTGAAGCTGGAGAAAAATCTGGCAAGAAAGACCTTTACATTAACAGCGAAAAAGCTAACACCGATACTCTCGGTCAAAGCCTTGCGGCAATTTCCGAAGAATGGAAAGCTGCAACCGAAGAACAAAAATCATCGATGCGAAAACGCGATATCCCGATTCGTGGCCTCCCCGATGAACCAGGTATTAGCGAAAAAGAAATTCGGAGTCAGCTCGAATATCGCACAACAAGTCTTTGGCTTAAAAACTCAACCACAGAAATTATCTACGACCGCGAAGTCAAATCGATGCCGGCGGAATACGGCACCGGCGGCACTGTTGGGGGCGAAGTACAAACAACAAGCATTAGCGAACACCGAGTTCCCATTCGTGTTTTTTTGCAAGTCAAAAGCATGGATGAAGCGCGCAGGGAGTTTTCAGAATTTAAAGAAGAACCAGATGTGGTTGAAAAATTCGCCGCCGGAGCTCGAAAAGCCTCACTAATAGAAGTAATCCTGCATGAGTCGGCTCACACGAATGACTGGATGAACTCCGAAATTCTTTCGAATCAAGAAAGGCTGGAGTTTCTTGAAGATATTGGCGGACTTTTCGAAACTCGCTACCCCGATTCAAGCGCCTTTCACTCCGGTTACGTTGACCGAATCAAAAACAACGATCCAAAAAAAGAACTTTACATCAAAGTGACGGAATATTGGGCTGAACTGACCGCTAAATATTTAGCGAGCGATCGTGAAGCTTTTGAAAAAAGACGTCCCGCAGAAGGCGCTGTACTTCGAAAGTGGGTTTCACGAATGGAGTAAGGCATCAAACGAAAGCCCGGGTCTTGCCGGGCTTTTGTTTTTGTGATAAGCAAACCAGTAAGCCTGTTGCCATTTAAGCTTCCTGATAAAAATAGGTAGATTTCGAGCAAAGTCGACGGTAAAATATTTTTTGTTTAGCCATAGCTAAGCCACAGGGTACCCGACTTATTTAACATAAGTAGAAGGGTAAAAATATTTTACCTAGAGTTTGCCGAAAGCTACCATTTTGAGCTGGAGCTTAAATGGCAACAGGCTTACTAACCCGCAACCAAAAAAGGAGCAGACCATGCTCATCGCTGTGCACTTTTTTGAAACTCGTGGCGCTTCAAAAGAACCTCCGCGTGAAACCGCAGTCGTGGAAGCTGAAAACGAGTCTGCGGCACTCAAGATTATCCACGAGAACCTGCTTTGCGCGAATCATGATGGCGCCGACTGCGCAACAAGTGAGTTTCACGGCCACGACGACGCCGCTATGAACACGATGATGTTCCGATTGACCGCGAGACGCTGGCGCCGTACCCGCATGGAAGAAAACAACCCCGAAGAACTTCGCCACGGCTACTGCCGTGAATGCGAGGCCATCGAAGCCATTCGTCTTTTCACCCCGACCTGAACGGAACCCGACCTGCGTGCGTCGAGTTCCGATTTTTTGTGCAAAAGTAAACGACCACCGGACTGAAGTCCGGTGGCTTTGTGTTCGCCGGCTTAATCGCCGGCAGGGCGTTCTGCAAAGTCCAGACGGCAGTTTCTTGAAACAGAAAGATCCTCTGTGTGCCTTGCTGGCCCTAAAGTACGTCTTCCCCGAAATTCGAGCACGAATTATCGGGGATCCATGCAGTTGTCTTAGATCCTCGATAAAATCTGCTGATTTTTCGAGGACGACGGAGGGATGAAAACATACGGCGTCGCCTTCAAACGTACACCCCAGCTACGCTGGGGGTTTATAGGATTAAAAATGCGGGCCCCGGAGGACCCGCCGAACTCAGCATCGCACACCGCGCTACAGCCTGAGCCGCAGCTTCACCTCGCCCACAATTTGGTCGAAGCGCTCTCTTTGAGCCTCGAGTTCATCCCGCACAAGCTCGATGCTTGATTTCATCTTCTTGTGCGACTTCTTCCGATCCTCAACCACCTTCTCTTTTCCGGTCCGGCCCAGACTCTTCGCGATGAACTCGCACATCGCCACGAGCTTTTCCTTCTTTGCAAGCGAACCCAGCCGCCCGAATTCTGCCACCATGACGAGAAGTGCGATGCGCGTCATGACTTCGGCTTTTTCTTTGAAAATGTTCGCGAGTGAATCCGGAATTCCGAGCTTTTTCCCACTCGCCCACCAATCAGCGGCCCGCATCACCTCGCGAAGGTCAATCACGATTCTTGCGAGACTCGAGCGCGCATCTGCGATTTCCGTCGCAGACAAAACTCCAATCCGCGCATCGAGCGTCCGAACTTTGTTTTCCAAATCCTCAGCGGTCGTCTTCGTGATTCCCGGGAACTCAATCGTGAACTGCCTCGCGAACTCGGCACACTTTAGAACTTCGAGCAGCTCGGAAAGAGACTTCCATACCGGCAACTCAGCCTGGAGAGAACTGTAAAGCTCGTGAACCTGCTGCGTCTCACGAATCAGGCGAAGTGCGACGAGAGCCGTCACCTTTGAAACACTTCGCGCCACAACCAGGCGCAGCTGCTCATCCGAGAGCGCCGTCGTCTCATATCCGAAGACATTCGCAAGCGAGTTTCGTGCAAGCACCGTGTCTTCGGTTTCGAGCGCAAACTTGAGACGCAGAACGTGACCAGACGGAAGCTCTGCAATACCAGAACGCTTCACTTCAACGCTCGGGTCGCGCTCAATGGCTTCCGCGATGTCGGATTCCGGAAGTCGTTGTAGCGCTCGAAGTCTGACGCGCCAATCCGTATCCTCTCTGACCACGCATCGCAACACACCCCCGCCACGTACTCGATCAACGGCCGCAATCCGAACCGGTACTTCCCTGTCACCGAAAAGAATTTCCGGCAACAGTTTCTGGTCTTCAAGGCCGGAAACGGCCGCCACACGGACCGCGGTCGGCTCATCCGACCTTACGACGTTCATCCTCTCTTCGTCCGTCTTGTAATCGTAAACCTGGCGGGAACGACGCTCAACTTCGATCTCAGCTTGAGTCTTCTGCATGACGCCTCCTTGGCGGGAAAGGAACTTCGATACCGCAATGTGGCCAGAATGTGGCAAAAAGTCAAGATACCTTGACCTCACGAACCAAAAGCGCAAAATAGAGCGGTATGAAAAAAGTTTTTCACGCCACATCACGATTCATTTACAAAAATCTAGCCAAACCGCTTTTCTTTCGCCGCGACCCGGAAGATGTTCATGATTCGATGACTCACCTCGGCGAGTTTCTCGGGCGCTTTTCGGTGACTCGATTTTTCACTCGCTTAGCTTTTCATATCGAAGACCCGTCGCTCGTCCAAAATATTCGCGGACTTGAATTTAAAAATCCGGTTGGACTCGCCGCCGGTTTTGATAAAGACGCTCATCTTTTAAATATTTTGCCTGACGTTGGATTCGGCTTTATGGAAGCCGGATCAGTCACAGGAAAAACCTGCGCGGGAAATCCAAAACCGCGGCTCTGGCGCCTCAAAGATCAGCAATCACTTGTGGTTTGGTATGGTTTAAAGAACGAAGGCGCGGCGAATGTCGCGGTTCGTTTACACGCCGTGTCTCATCGTTTTCCGGTCGGAGTAAGTATCGCTAAAACTAATTGCGCCGAAACCGCCGAAGACGAAGCCGCGATTGCGGACTATGGCGCCGCCCTGGAAGCCGTAAAAGATACCGCTGATTACATAACAATCAATATCAGCTGCCCGAATGCATTCGGCGGCCAACCTTTTAATGATGCCCCGCGCTTAGAAAAGCTGCTCACTGCGCTCGAAAATGTTTCCCTACGCCCTACGGCCTACGGCCCACGGCCTATCTTTATAAAACTTTCACCGGATCTGACGTTTGAACAGCTTGATTCGCTGATCGATGTCGCCGCGCGCCACCGAATTCAAGGCTTGATTTCGAGCAATCTCACCAAAACCTACGAAGCCGTTCCCGAGGCGCTGCGCCCGACTCACGGTGGACTTTCCGGAAAACTCGTCGAAGAAAAAGCCAACGCTCAACTCTCACACTTATATAAAAAATACGGTTCGCGATTTACGCTTGTCGGTTGCGGCGGCATTTTTAGCGCCGAAGATGCTTACCTAAAAATTCGCGCCGGCGCTTCCCTGCTCCAACTCATTACGGGTATGATTTTTGAAGGACCACAGTTAGTCGGCGAGATCAATGCCGGATTGATTGAGCTTTTGAAGCGTGACGGGTTTAAAAATATCTCCGAAGCCATCGGCGCCGATAATAAGCTCAAGCCTTGACAAAAGGCTTAAAATGAGCTATACTCTGCCAAGTTACTGAAGTTCAACCAACACAGGGAGGACGTACATGCTTCAATTCGTTTTTGTCGTCAGTTTCCTCGCCGCAGCACCAGAGTCCAACCCAGCCGCAGAGCCGTCGGCTCTCGCATTGCAATGCGTGGCCAAGTACGAGAAGATTGTCGAGAGCATCGACGCTCTCGAACGGGATGACGAGAGCACAAAGCGCCAGGTGTTTCTGGCGACGGCGTGCCCGCTCGTCGGAGCCAAGGAAGACGGCCCCTGCAGCCGCGAAAGGCTTCTCAAACTGCACCGGAAGCTGGACGCCCTGACGCGGGTCTGGTACGCGGCCACGAAGATCCTCGAGGAATGCGAGACTGGTCTGGCGCGCGAGAAGGCCGACCCCGAGCGCACAAAGCAGAGCCTGCGCTCGCAGGCGCTCTTGCACGCGACCGGGCGCCGCGCCCAGGACAACTGCATCCGCGTCGGAGACGCGCTCGGCGGTCTCCATGGTCACGAAGGCTGGAAGGACTGCCCGCGACTCTTCGGCGAAATGACGCCCGAAGAGAACGCAATCATCTCCTCCGGACGCTAACCCCCCCCCAAAACCCCCAACCAGGCCACAGTCAACTCCGACTGTGGCCGTTTTTTATCCAAAAGTTTCGCGCGCCCGATGATTGACACGACAAGTTTTTCTTGCTATATCATGTGAGCTTCAATTCAGAAGCCAATCATCAGAGGACCATCGTGGACGAGCTCAGTGAAAATACGCTGGACGATTTGCGGGCAATCGAAAAGATTCTGAAAATCAACTTCAAGAACAAGAAGCTCCTG
Organism: bacterium; assembly: GCA_037139515.1. Lineage (GTDB taxonomy): Bacteria > Patescibacteriota > Patescibacteriia > JBAXGH01 > JBAXGH01 > JBAXGH01. The sequence goes on along the minus strand of JBAXGH010000004.1, from coordinate 49,314 downwards.
CTCCAGGCAATCACGCACTCAAGCTACAAGCCGGACGAGGATAACTTTCCGGATATGACGCCGGACTACGTCACGCTTGAGCACCTTGGCGACGCTGTCATGAGGTATTATCTGCTCCGCCTCATGGCGCTGCGCAGCGAATCAGTGGCGCTCGTTGAGCTCATGCAAAATAAGGAGACACTGCTCACCAACAAGATGTTCTCCGAAATCTGCACAGAGCTCGGAATCGCAAAATTCGTGCGATGCTCGGCACTCGCAATCGAACGGAATCCGAAAATCCTGGCCGATGTCCTGGAGGCAATCTTCGGAGCCTACGACCTTGATCAAGGTCCCGAAGCCGGAATCGCACTATTCAAACGCATGTTCGGAAAAAAGCTCACCGACATGGCTGACTCGGATCTTCTGATCCTGCGCAAGGAGATGAAAGATCTTGGGATCGAGTTGCATCTCGAACTCGCAGTCGATACCCGCGAATACACTCGATACTTCGAGACCCGGGTTCTCGCGAATGGGCATCAAATCAGCTACGCGAAAAGTCGCCACGAACCATCGAGCGTGATTACGTCACTCAAGGAGGCCATCGCAACTTTGAAGTTCCGTAAGAGTGCACAGCTGAGTGCAAGCTAAACCAGCGAAAGGAGCGTTCCATGATCCGTCGATTCTTTTCACTCGAGGCGCGCCTCTGGGCTGCGAACGCCATCAATATCGTGGCGCTCTTGATCCAGCTCTGGAAGATTGTTGAAGACAGGAGCGCCGTCGGTGTATCGGCGCCAAGCTATCTGATGTTCGCCTTCATCCAAGCGACGCTCGCCGAGATGGCCTACAAGAACAAACAGCGAAGCACGCTTATCGGCATGACGGCCTGCTGCGCAGCTTCAATTGCAATCGCGAGCCTCGCCTGGATGTGGCAATAGGTTCGAAACGGGAAACGAACTCGCGGCCATGAAAATGCCGCGAGCCACGCCCCGATTTTTTTCGCTTAAAATGCTGGGGACAGTCCCGAGCATTTTAAGCGAATTTTTCACGGCGGCGATTGACATTTGCGGTTTTTCACTGCAGAATTAGTAAAAACATATCTATATGGAAAACGCTCTCCCGAACCCACATCCGCATCACCATAAGCACCTCGCGCTTATCTGTCTCGGTATCGGTATCATAATTTCCCTCATCTATCATTTCTTTCTGGGTGCCCGCGGATACGGCATTTCGCTCGTGATTTTTATGGCCTCGGCCGTTGCCGGAGCTCTCGTCATCGGTGCTTTTACCGGAAACCGCGGCAACAAATGGAGTAATATCTTTTTGATTCCAATCATTCTCGGTTCCGCGGCTTCGATGCTTTATGCCGGCGATGTACCTCGTGCCCTCGGCCTGTGTTTGGCTTTTCTCGGCCTGATATTTTTTCTTTATTGGCTCACGGCGCCTTCGATTCCCTTCGTCGAAGTTCCGCATGTTTGGCATCTTGAAATCGTCGATGACTTGTTGCGTTCCGGTTCCGGAGCCACGGGAGCGCTCAAAGAAACTCAAATCCGCGGCAGTGCGGACACCAGCAAAATCCTGCGCGGCTTGATTATCGCGGTTCCGTTTTTCTTTGTGTTCCTATTTCTTTTCGCAACCGCCGATACCGCCTTTCGAACCACCCTCGAAAACATCTTCAGCACCAATTTTAGCCAGCGCTTTTGGTTCTACGAAATTCCGCGCGATTTAATCATCACTTTCTTCGTAACCGGACTCGGCTGGACCATGCTCACCCGTTCGTTTGAAGAGCGCCGCGCCAAGTGGACGGAACATTTAAAAGAGCTGGACACGACCGTGACCGGAGTTTTTCTTGGCGTGCTTAACGCGCTTTTCCTGGTCTTCGCCTATTTCCAGATCAAATATGTCTTCGGCGATGTCGATGGCTTCATCACCGGAACCCAGACCTATGCCCAAGCCGCGCGTCAGGGGTTCTCCCAGCTCTTGCTTGCTTCCGGACTCGTCTTCGGAATCGTTTGGTATTTATATCGAACAACAAATTTGCGCGTTGCGAAAATTAGATATCTGACACTTGCATTGATTGCCGAAACCGGAGTTATCATCGCCTCGGCTCTGCGCCGCGTGATGCTCTACATGAATGAATACGGTTATACAGTCTCAAGAATTTGGGCAATTTTCGTAATCCTCACAATCGCGGCCGTGCTTCTCACGATCGCGATTGCCGCTATCTTGAAAAAAGAGTATCGCGGGACATTAAAGAAAACTTTTCTCGCAGTCTTCCTCGCCTATTCAACCCTGCTTTTCGTGAACGTCGAAAATATCGTGGCAAACGAAAATATTTCACGATACTTGAATGGAGAAACTTCACGTTTGGATACGCAATACCTCGGTCGCCTCTCATCCGACGCGGTTCCGGCAATTCACGGACTCATCATAAGCCAGGCGAACGGCGGACAAGCGCTAAATATCCTGGGAATCGAAAAATGCTTGCTCGAAAAACGACTGACTGCTGATTGGCGAAACCTGGTTTTCTCTGATTATCGGGCACTTGCGATTCTTTCTGATACTACGGCCTCTGTGAACTGTGTTGAACGCTAAAACGTGGCAAGCTTGACTATTTCCGCTCTATTCCCTAGTATTCTCGCATCAACGCCAACTTATAAGCGTCATGGCAGCTCTGCCTAAAACGCAAGAACCACATCGTGTATCCTGTATCTTGTATCGTCCTCACTGTTGACGATACACGCTACACGTTACACGCTACACGGCCATGCTCGCTATCAAACTCGCCCGCTTCGGCAAAAAGAAAATGCCTCAGTTCCGTCTCGTGGTTCTTGAAAAGACCGCTGACCCGTGGGGTGATTACATGGAGAACCTCGGTACCATGGATCCTCGCGCCAAAGACGGCAACGTCAAGTTCAACATCGACCGCATCAAATACTGGATCGAAAAAGGTGCTCAGCCGACCGACACCGTGCGCAACCTCTTGATTGACATGAAAGTCATCAAGGGCGAAAAAGCCAAGACGATTCGCATGTCCAAGGAACGTACCGCAAAGATTGCGGAAACCAAGGGCAAAGCCGTCGCCGAAGCTGAAGCTAAGGTGAAAGCCGCTGCCGCCGCCAAGGAAAAAGCCGACGCTGAGGCCAAAGCTGCAAAGGAAGCGGAAGCTCAGGCTAAGGCCGATGCCAAAGCCGCTGCAGAAGCAGCCGCCGCCGCTCCGGCCCCAACTCCGGCTCCGGAAGCTCCGGCCGCCGAAGCTCCAAAAGCGTAAACAATCAAAACCCGCCGCAAGGCGGTTTTTGCTTGACCGAAATCTTGCATTACATTTATAATGCAAGCATATGAGAACATCTATTTCATTCAATCTCACGAAAGAAGAATCCGCCAAAACACACGAGCTCGCCAAATCGCGCGGTTTCGAAACCACGAGTGATTATCTTCGATTTTTAATCAATCAGGATGACACTGATTTAATCAGCGAACACGAATTGATTAAGCGCTCACAGGAAGTCGACCGTTTTCATAAATCAGGCAAGCTCATCAAAGCTAAATCCCTGGCCGATTTGATGAAATAATTATGGTTGTCAAAACCATTCTTTATCATCCGAAATTCGTGCAGGAATTTCAAAAGCTTGATTCGATGATTCAAAAACGCGCCGCAAAGACCGAATCCATGTTTCGCAATAACCCGCTTCATCCATCGCTCAGGTTGCATCAACTCAGCGGCGAGCTCAAAGAGTCCTGGTCAATTTCTGTCACGATGAACATTCGCATAATTTTCAAGCGCATGGACAATGCGGACATTGTCTTCTACTCTATCGGTGCTCATGATATTTACCGGCATTTGGCAAAATAATATGGACATCCAAAAACAGCTCGAGCAAGTTTTCGCCTCCGAGCAATATAAAAAAGTTTCCGAAGCCATCAAAACCGAATTTGTTTTGAGCGGTGCGCTTCTTGATGAACACAATCAACTTCGCGATGCCGATTGGGTTGCGGTCAAAGAACCGGTCGCACTTAACGGCATGCAGTGGAAGATTTATATTTTTAAATTCGCGACAGCCACGAACGTCCTCGGCGAACCAACTTATTTGAGTTTCGTGCGCTTGGAACCGCCGGATCACCTGAAATTATCCGTCGAAACTCTCGCGAAAGACGAAGTCTCCTGGCAAAACGCCATCAAAGAATATTCCGCCGCTGTGACAGGTGAAGATATCGCGAAAGTCAAAACCGATCTAATGCAAATCTTCGAAACCAAAATTTTCCCGGGCAAAGAATTTCATTTCACGCCCGACCCGCAATGCTACGGCCTTCTCCCGCAATTCGATTTTGATTTCGTCGTCCCCTTTATCGGCCTCCCGAGCCTCATCAAAAATTCGGGTAAATAAAAACAACGGCTCGAGTGAGCCGCTGTTTTTATTTTTAGATAACCAAGTTGTCGACCGCCGAAGTATCAATATCATCCCCCGCGCCAGAGTTCATCGGACCCGTGGAGCCGGCATCTTCCGGACGAGGCTTACGGACATGAGTCGAACCTTCCGGTTCATGAATCTTCAAATTGACGCGAGCATTTTCTTTAGCACCGACGATTTTCAAGAGCGTGCGAATCGAGCGCGCCGTTTGACCCTGACGCCCAATCACGTAACCCATATCTTCCGGATTCACGTGAAGCGTGATGAGCACGCCGCGTTCATCGACGATGCGATCAGTCTTCACATCATCCGGGTGATTAACAAGCGATCGAACCAACTCTTCGACAAACTTCTGATCTTTCTCCATATTCGGTGATCTTTCTCGGCCGTGATTAATTAGATTTGGCCGAGTGTACGTCTGAATAGTAGCATTCCGGCGAAAAGCATGACAATATATATGTGAACAAGTTTACTATGACAAAAAAATCAAGAAAGCAAGAAAACAAAAAATCAATACTAGGCCGTAGGCTGCAGGCCGTAGGCCATAGTACTACTTTTCGAAACGTTGCCCTACGCCCTACGGCCTGTGGCCTACGGCCTAAATTAACTTTCGACGTCCTAACCATTTTACCCGAAGTAATTACTCCGTATACAAGCGTTTCCATCATCGGTCGGGCAACCGGCACTGGCTTGATTAAAGTCACGGCCCATAATTTGCGTGACTGGTCGGGCAACAATTATCAGTCGGTTGATGATAAACCCTTCGGCGGCGGGCCGGGCATGGTCATGCGCGTCGAGCCTTTCGATCTCGCACTCAAAGCAATCAAAGCCAAGCGCGGCAAAAAAACTGAACGCGTGATTTTATTTTCAGCGAAAGGCAAACCATTCACCGCACAAGACGCCATGCGACTTTCGAAATATAAACGCATCACGATGCTCTGCGGTCGCTATGAAGGCATCGACGAACGCGTCGCGGAAAATCTTATCGACGAAGAAATTTGTATCGGACCGTATGTTTTAACCGGTGGCGAATTACCGGCACTCGTTGTAATTGATGCCGTCGCCCGCCAAATCCCTGGAGTCTTGGGCGCCGCCGAATCACTCACCGAAGAATCTCATAACACTCCGGGCGTGCTTGAATCCGCGCAGTACACGCGACCGGCGGTTTATAAAAAATGGAAAGTCCCGGAAGTTTTGATGTCCGGCGATCATGCAAAGATAGCAGAGTGGCGTAAGTCCCAAAAAGATATCGCTAAGCTCTAACCCCTAATCCCTAATCTCTCGCAAAAAAAATGCGCTGACCGGATCAGTCAGCGCGGCGCAACTCCCTAGGGAGTCGAGCGAGAGCGCACGGTGTCCGTGCGCGGGAGTTTTGTTTTCGAAAAAGTGCTGTGAATCGGTCTTACGGTTCTGCGATGGAGATGAAGCTCAGACGAGCTGCACGGCGCTCTTGCCCCGCCCCTGCTTCACGATGTTCACTTCCGCGATCGGCATGGACTGCGGATCGCTCTTCTTCGAAAGCTCGGTCATGAACTTGTGGGAAGCGACGCGGATGACCGGCGACCCACCACCTTCCGCGACCGGCGTGCCACCCATCGAACCCCCCATGAGGAGGATGAGCTTCTTCTCGCCGTCGTGCTCGATGCAGTAGGCGGCGCGAAGCCCCGGGTAGTTCCGCGAGCACTGGCCCGCACGGAACTTCGTCATCTCGTCCAACGTGAGGGCTCCAATCGGCTTGAAGTCTTCCTCGCGCGGATTGATGCCCTGCTTCTTCATGTTGCCCTCGAGGAAGCCGACGGAGATTCCGCCGATCTTCGGCACCGTCCTTCCGTTCTTGCTTTCGAAGGCCTGGTGCTCTTCGTTCGCGGCCACGAGTTCCCGATGAATCCTCGGGATGTGCGCGATCCCCACCTTCCCCGGCATCCTCTTCTCTCCGTCCTTCATCTCGAACTTGATGTCCTTCAACTCACTTGCTTTGACGCCCCTTGTTCCCATCATCGGATCTACCCCTGTTTTGTCCCAACTCCCATGGGACGCTGTGGAAATACCCGGGCGATCGTTCGCCCGCTCCGCCTCCGGATTGAGTGCGGAATCAAAATGCTAGCTCCAAAAAGCCTTTTTGTCAAGAACTGCGCAATTTTAGCCTGTGGACAGATATTCTTGGCACGCCCTTGACATATTAATTGCACATCACTAAGATACCCGCACTGAACTTTGACAATAAAAGAAAGCACAACCAAGTTCAATCGTGACTTTCACCAAGCTCACCTGCACAGCGCGTCGCGCAAGCGAAACGGCACAGGGCTAACACGTCTAAGGACCGTGTTTTTTATTGCTTAAGAAGTCAATTCTGGTGATTTTCGCGATTGCAACATCTTCATGAGAAAGCCAAACTCATTAAAAATAGGCAACCTAAACCTTCTTCGGAAGGCCTAGTGCTGGAGCAAGACCAGCAAAATCAGATTCCTTTTAGTCGCAAGACTGATTGGATTTACATTTGAGAGTTTGATCCTGGCTCAGGATTAATGCTGGCGGCGTGTCTAAGGCATGCAAGTTGATCGATCTTATTTGCGATTACATCAAGTTTAAGAGAGAAGCAAACGGGCGAGTAACACATTGGTAACCTGCCTCGTACTCGGGTACAACCTTTCGAAAGAGAGGCTAATCCCCGATAGTCAGAGCGGACACGTGTCTGTTCTGTAAAGCTCCGGCGGTACGAGAGGGGCCTATGTTCCATCAGCTAGTTGGCGGGGTAAGAGCCCACCAAGGCAATGACGGATAGCAGGCGTGAGAGCGCGACCTGCCCCACTGGGACTGAGACACTGCCCAGACTCCTACGGGAGGCTGCAGTCGAGAATCTTCCGCAATGGCCGAAAGGCTGACGGAGCGACGCCGCGTGCAGGATGAAGGCCTTCGGGTCGTAAACTGCTTTTTTAAGGGACGAACGTTGACGGTACCTTAAGAATAAGAGGTTGCTAACTCTGTGCCAGCAGCAGCGGTAATACAGAGACCTCAAGCATTATCCGGATTTATTGGGCGTAAAGGGTCCGCAGGTGGCATGGCAAGTTATTGGTCAAATCTTCGAGCTCAACTCGAAAACTGCCGATAATACTACCAAGCTAGAGACAGGGAGAGGTAAGCAGAATTGCCGGTGTAGGGGTAAAATCCGTTAATATCGGCAAGAATACCAAAGGCGAAGGCAGCTTACTGGAACTGTTCTGACACTCAGGGACGAAAGCGTGGGGAGCGAAGCAGATTAGATACCTGCGTAGTCCACGCCCTAAACGTTGGATGCTAGATTTTGGGAGTATCGACCCTCCCAGAGTCGACGAAACTAGCTAACGCATTAAGCATCCCGCCTGGGAAGTACGATCGCAAGATTAAAACTCAAAGGAATAGACGGGGACCCGCACAAGCAGTGGAGCATGTGGTTTAATTCGACACTAACCGAGGAACCTTACCTGGGCTCGAAATTCATCTGCAAGCCGGTGGAAACATTGGCCGCCTTCGAGGGTGATGAATAGGTGCTGCATGGTTGTCGTCAGCTCGTGCCGTGAGGTGTACCGTTAAGTCGGGTAACGAGCGCAACCCCTGTCCTGTGTTATATTTTCACTGGAGACTGCCTCGGATAACGAGGAGGAAGGCGGGGATGACGTCAAATCAGCATGGCTCTTACGTCCAGGGCTACACACGTGCTACAATGGTAGGAACAGCAGGATGCCAAACCGCAAGGTGGAGCAAACCCTTCAACACCTACCTCAGTTCAGATTGGGGGCTGAAATTCGCCCCCATGAAGCCGGAATTGCTAGTAAACGCGAATCAGATATGTCGCGTTGAATACGTTCTCGGGTCTTGTACTCACCGCCCGTCAAGCCAAGAGAGGTGGAAACGCCCGAACGCCGATTATGTCGACGGAAGGCGGAGCCACTGATAGGGGCTAAGTCGTAACAAGGCATGTGTAGCGGAAGCTGCGCATGGATCACCTCCTTTCAGGGATGCAATTTCCCTTGTCGTTTACCGGTTCGCAAGAACCGAGTAAGAAGATGTTGCAATCGCAAAGATCAATCAGGACTTGAGTGTGTGACTTTCTAAAAACAAATATAATTCCGCCCGAAAGGGCGGTTTTTTGGTATAATTATTTCATATGGAGAATTTTGAGTCATTTAGACCAGTACCTGAGGACAAAACAACTTCCAGCATCAAGCAAACAATCGCGAGTCTACCTATACCAGAGGAGAAACTCAAAGATTTACTCGAATCTTTATGCTGGACTGAGTATATTTCAGACATCGAAACTCTCAGTAAAGTCGCTGAAAGCATCAAACCTGGCGCCGGAGCAATCGTCGAGCAGATTTGTGGTCGAAAACAAGACGAAATCGAACCGACGTTAGCTGTTCAGATCCTTTTTGAAGTACTAGCTCATCCGGAAGCGCACAAAACCTTTTTATACGACCCCCGAATTGCGCGTGGCACGGAATTCAGGAATCTCATAAGGCAACACGAGGACATCACAAAGGAGATCAAACGACGCCAAGCGCATAAGGATTATGGAAATAGCGAAAGCCTGCAGAGCACCGTCTTCAATCTCGACCACCGAAGACACGAGCTTCACGAAGAAATATTGGCTAAAGGAAAGAATTTCGACCTGACTTCTGGAGATATCATGTTTTTGTTCATGCTCGAGCACGGATCATTGGAAGAATACGGCCTTGATGCCGCCATCATTCAGCCGGACGACGAAGCTTACGAGTCCTTTCCAGAACAGTGCCCAGTCAAACAAAATGAAATAATGATTCAGTTCGGAGCGTGGAGTAGCAATGGAGACCACAATAACCCCAAGCTCAGTTATTCAGATAGGATTAAAGAGGCTACCGCGGCGGCAAAACAACTCGCAGCTGACTTTCCGGAGGAAGTTCGATACGTTAAAAACGACAATGGCGGATACCATTCAAGCGCCGGCTCTCTGGGCATAGCGATTCCGAAGGACAAACTTCCCGAATATGTGCGTCTTATCAAAGAAAATCGCGCTAAATACTGGTATTAAAAAGCCGCCCGAAAGGGCGGTTTTTTATTTTAGTTGTCATCCTCGACGGCCGAGGGATCTTGAAATGCGTTGATTGCGCGAGCCTACATCTTCCGCAACGACCACCCGTTTCATTGACAACCAAGCCCAAATACTGGTTAGCTACCTTGTAAGGAGGTAGAACATGACAACCGTCATGAATGGACACAGTGCTCATAGTGCACGCAATTCCCCACTGCACTTCTTCGTCTCCATCCGCAGCCCCGCAAGCGGCTCCCACAGCTGGTCGCATTTTTGCATCCGGGACGGAAGCGAGAAGAAAGTCCTGAAGGTTCTCGAAGCGAGCGGTCTCAATATGAAAATCGATGTGAAGATTCACGAGTGCACCCCTGAAATCTCTTTGGAGGACCTCGAGAAGCTCTTCCCGTCGAAGATTCCGAAGTAGCCAAACGAAGGAGATGTCTCATGCCACTCGTCAAAATCACCCTGATTCACCACGACACCCCCTATTCCGACATCGAGCACCTTGTTGAAACGGAAGACCCAAAGACCCTCGAGACTTGGCTCCACGAACGCTGGCCCGACAATCACTTTCACGTTGTCGAAGTCATGACCGAGGAGCAATTCAAGAATCACTACTCCCCGGGGGCCAAGACAGAGTAGCCGTCCCTCTCCCGGTACCCCGCCGTCGCACAAAAAGCGTGACCGGCGGATTTTTTTACAGTTATATCGACAAAGTCATCTACGCAGCCCTCTTAAGGCTCGAGCCCTCAAACTTAAGCTCGCGCGCGAAGTCTTTGAAAGCCGAAACTAACTTTCTTAGAACCGCAACGCTTTGCGGGAGCTGTTGCCTTTCATAAACATAAGACTTCATGATTTGCATTCCATTCGTAAGCGCCTCCATCTCACGCCCAATGTCTTCTGTAATCGTCCTAGTTCCGTACGCTTTGTAATCCTCACTAGGCTGCCCTCTCTCATTTTGATGTTTCTGTATATTTGACCGCAAAGTTTCCACGTCTTTCGCTCTCTCAACGATATTATTTGCAAAATTATACAAGTCAGCGCGATACTCTCGCCTCTCTGGACCGTCCGGCAGAGCCTCTACCCGCTTCTCGACAGACTGAAAAGCGGCGAGAATGCCTTGCAGGGACTCGTCTGACTCGCCCATCTTCTCAACTAACTGAAGGTTGCTAGCGAGTTCGGCGAACTGTTTCCGCCAAATCGCGTCCGGGTTCGTTTCGCGATTTTGAACCGACTTAGGCTTCTGTTCATTTTCCAGTTCGCGGAGTTTTTCAAGTATATCCAGTGTCAGCGAATCCATATGTTCCAGGGCCTGATTAGCCATGTTACGCGTCATGTGCGAAAGGCGAGATAGCTCGTTACGGGTATACCGATTCAGGGGGTTCTCCGGATCGCTAACAATCTCTTCGTTATCACGACGGGCTTGATCCTTAATGTTCAGATGTTGCGATTTGTAATGCATCAGAAGCTCGTCCGGATTTTGAGAGATCAGTTCAAGCCTATAGTATTCATTGAATTCTTTAACCGCGTTCTGAAAAGAAATTTTCGAAAGCTCAAGAAGCTCTTTAATTCTTTGGCGCCGCACTTCAATATTTTCTGCCTTTTGTGCAAAGTCAGGATCCTCCGAAGACAGCTTTGACTTCAACGAGTCAAGAATCATTTCGGCTTTTGCAGCAGCTTCACTTGCATATAAAATATAGCCTCTGGCCTTGCATAAATCCTCTTTATTTTTCAGTTGAGAAATATAATTACCCTCATTCATTTCCTGCAGTATCTCTAAATTAGTCGGCATCTGTCCTTGCTCAACCGTTACAAAATTAATCCTCCTCTGCGGATAAAAGCGTGCTTCTTTAAGCTTTTTTGTTAACGTTGCTACTTCTTTTTCCAGGCCAGCCTGCATGTCGGAAACCCACTTCAAAGTCTGTTCCGGGGTTCGCGTATCTCTTCTTCTCGCGACAGTCGAGTCAGGCGATTTCTCAGCCCCTGGATTCAAACCAGTGTCTATTTTTTCAAGCTCCCTAATCAATTCACGAACATGAAAAATATTACTCTCAAGAACTTCTTTTTCATGCGTAACGAGCTTCGTTTCCGTTCCTAAAGACTTTTCGAGTACACGACGAGTCATTTTAAGTCCCGGAAAACGCGGATCATCTATCTCTTCATTTTCGTGTGCTTCCTCGTAGTCCTTGATTTTGTCGACGCCAAAAACATGCGAAAGATCCCTGCGCAAAACAGATTTCTTACTTTGTTCGTGAACTTCGACCCGAAGTTTAGCTAACCCATCAATATATTCCCGGCTATGCGTCAAAACCGGACGAAGTTTTTCGATAAAATCGAGATTTACTTCTAGGGCGCTAAGAGCTTCGCGAGCTCCCTTGCGAGTTTTTGAGACTTCGAGTCTAATTTGGTTTAATCTATCCAAAAATCCTCCGATTTTTTCGGGATCTCCGGCTTCTATCTTTGCGATTAGCTCCTCCGCGCGACCGGCAAGCTCCTCAACTTCTTTTCTGTCCAAGTCCCGTAACTCTTTTTCGGTAGCGATTACTTTTTGAAAATTATTTTCATCAAAACCCTCGGGGCTCAAATCATTATTACTAGAAATCCAATTTTCCAAACCCTTTCCGCCTCTTACCACTACCGAAGTTCGCTCTGCGTTAATAATAGAAAGCCGGCCCTCATGAGTACCTGCGAGCTGCCTTCTGAGTTGTTCCAGTCGACCCTTCTCTTTTTGCACTTCCAACTCTTTTTCTTTCTGAGCCTGCTCAAAAGCCTCCCGCGCTCTCTGCTCAGCTAGCTCCTTTTCCTTTCTAGCCGCCTCTGCATCTTCCCGCTCTCTCTGCTCCGCGAGTTCTTTTTCTTTCTGAGCCCGCTCTGCGGCCTCCCGCTCTTCCTGCTCGGCCAGTTCTTTTTGTTTTCTATCTCTTTCAGCTTTTTCTTTCTCTTCCTGTTCCGCAATTAGCCTCTGTTGGCTCTCCCACTTCTCCCGTCTCTCCTGTTTCAAGATATCGCGCTCTTTCCTCAATTTATTCTGCTCTTCCAGTTCAAGTGCTTTTTTAGCTTCAACAACCGCACGCTCAGCTGCGCGTTTAGCCTCAAATTCCCTTCTAACAGCCTGCGCCTTAAGCTCTTCGATTCTCCTCGCTTCTTCCGCCTCTTTTTCCGCCCTCCACGCCTCTTGGCGCCTTTTTTCTCTAATCTCCTCATCGATAGGAGCTCTAATAAGAGAAACGTACCGATAAGCTAGTTTTTCAACCGCCGCCGTAGCTGTCTTCGCGAGACCATCAAGTTGCACGATGATTTCTTTGCCACCCTGAATACCGGACGCGCTTTCTTTCAGTCTTTCGGCTCTTAATTTAAGTCGGCTTAAAAACTTATCAGCCTCCCATCTCACTTCTCTGTCTTCATCCCTTGTGTCAATGAGTTTATTGAACTCACTACTATAATTATTAGACAACTTCTTCATCGCTTCGACCACACCCGCTATTTCTGCATTCAATTCTGCAACCCCAGCCCTGTATTCAGCATCTGAAAATCCTTTTCCGATATTGTTCTTAAGCAAAACAAAACGTTCGCCGAGCCGTGAGGTGGCTCGAATTAGTTCATTCTGTGCTTTTTCGGCTTCAGCTATTCTTTCTAAGCCGGGATGCTGTTCTCCTCTTTCTGCCATAGGATAAATTTTCCAAAAACCCTATCTTTCCTCTGATTTCTTGTTCTTTTCTTCAATTCTTTTCTGAAAATCGTCCATTATCAAATTAGCCTTATCTTCCAAGGCTTTCAGATTTCGCAAATATTCCTGCCTGAGTTCTTCTTTTTTCTTTTCTAATTCGGTCATAATTTAATACCAGGTATTAATATTATACCAAAAATACGGAGATTCGCTCCTCTGAATATAATTTTTCCCGCCCATTCTCTAGCGGCGGCTTCTGAAAAGTATCTTTCCCGCCAGAACCGAGTCAGGCGTTCTATTGAAGATATTATCCGGTCTCTCTACACATTTTGGAGAGATTCCTTTTTCCGCCAATTTCTCCATCACAAGTTTTGTGACTTTTTCCAGTTCCGAATCGCTATTCCCGCTGATTACAAGATTATCAAATCGCCTAAGCAAATCATCCGTCTGAAAAGTCAGCTTGAACTTACCGTCGAATTTTGTGACGCTGATCGCCTTTACTATTTGATTGATTAAATCCCGCGTTATTTCGCGAATCGGATTACGAAGCGTAATGGAAACATTTTTAGTTTCCATGAGAACCTCTTTCTTTTGGCCGAAAACAAAGTCCATAAAACCAGGCGTCTTCTCAATTCGAACATTTGGATGCTTTTTCGTTTTCCATTCTTCATCTAATTCGGTCACCGCTCGTGGAACAACCCGATATATTGCGGTTTTATTGGCGAAATCTTTCATCGGCTGCAAAATTCTTTCAATCCTATCCTCTGACATTCCGCGAAGTTCCGGCCGTCGTGTTAAAACATCTCTTATCATGACCTGGTTGTAGGCAAAATCAGGAAAATCAATAGTCTTTCCGTATTCTTCGGCATGAGTCAGAAGATATTTAATAAAATCAGCGCGCGATAATTTTGAGAGTCTTTTAGATTCGGATTCGACAATTTCGACCGCCCTGCCGCTATTAATCCCTACCTCTTCCCCGGGCCTAGAAATATTCGGCGGCTGCGTGATGGCCGTATCCCGATTCGCCATCGCAGCACAGATTTTCTGCGCTAGTGCGTAGTTATCCGACGTGCCAAGAGGATCCTCGCCTCGCGCGACTCCCTGCGGCACGACTCCATTCAAAATTAAGGCATTGATCACGGCTTTTTGAGCTTTATCGACTTCGTCATCGTTATCCGCATGAATTGTGAAATTTTCAAAACGTCTAAGCGTGTCATCGGTTGCCGCGAAAATCTTAAACTTACCGGAAAAACCACTGGCTTCTACGGCATCGATCACATGAGTCATGAGCTCCGGAGTAATCTCACGAATCGGGTCGCGCAGTGTAATCCAAGCTTTTTTATGTGCCGCGCCGCGCGTCGTGCCCTTATTAAATTTCCAGTGCAAAAAACCTGCGCCAACATCAAAAATAACATTCTCTCTTTTTCGCCCACCTTCCTGTCTCATAATTAATGAGATTGCTCGTGGCGTACCTTCAATCTTCGAACCGATCTTAGATTCCTCCAAAATAGATTCGTTTGCATGTCTAATTTCGTCTTCCGTAAATCCGCGAAATTCCGGACGGCGCGTGATTACCTCGTAAACTCGATTCACATCCGTGCCAAAATCAGAAATTCCTATAAGTTCTCCGAACTCTTTCGCATAACTCATCAAATAATCGCCAAAATCCTCGCGTTTCATCGAAGCTAAACGTCGTTTCAGTTCGGGATTTTTTTCCGTACTTTCTTTGTCTGCTTTTGCGACCTTCTTCGACGAAGGTCCTCTAAAATCTTGTTGTATTCCAGGGCCGATTGGTTCCATAGTATTCTAAGATTAAGAAGCCATGATTCTGACACCGGCTTTTGCGAGTTCCTGAGCGCTCTTCGGATCGCTCACATCAATTTTATCAATGTGATGTCCGCCTAAAACCACCAGGTTATTTTGCCATTTGGCGTCAGCGCCTTGCAGATTTTTCCCGCCAAGAGTTGATTATCAGACATTTCGACCGAATCCTGTCCTCGCGCTACACCCTGCGGCATAACGCCATCCAAGAGCAAGGCATGAACCGCAGCTTTTTGCGCTTTATCGAGTTCTTCATCGTTATCCGCATGAATAGTGATATTCTCGTAGCGTCTGACTATTGCTTTGGTGCGATTTAATATTTTCAGGTTTCCTGAAAAACCTGAAGCTACGATAGCTTCAATCACATTACCTATTAGTTGCGGTGTAATTTCATGAAGCGGATCTGGAAGCGTAATCCAGGCTTTTTTATGAGCTACGTCTTCCGTCGAGCCATTACGAAATTTCCAACTCAAGAACGCGCCGGAAAACTCATAAACGACATTTTCTCTATTTTTTGTTTCTTCCTGAATTCTAATTGAACGAATCACCTGTGGCATTCCAAAGACCTGTGACGGTCCCGATACTTCATCTTCCAAAGGCTTGACCGCTTTATCGATTTCTTTTTCCGAAAGACCGCGAAACTCCGGTCTTCTCGTAATCACTCCATAGACCTGATTTACGTCTGATCCAAACCTCGGAATCTGAACCATCTCACCAAATTCTTTTCCATGATGTATCAAATATTCAGCAAAATCCTCGCGTTTCATCGACGCGAGCCGATGTTTCAGCTCAGCGGGTTCCTCCGCATGAGGCTTATCAATATCTGGAGCCCTTGCAACCGTCGGCTCACGCTGAGAATCCTTTACATCACTAAATCCCGTATGCTCATTTGGTTCCATATTTTTCTAAAGTTAAGAAGCCATGATTCTAACACCGGCTTTTGCGAGTTCCCACGCATTTTTCGGTTTCGTCGCATCTATCTTATCGATATGATGTCCGCCGGTCGCGAGCGCTTTCAAAAAGTATCGCAATTCCGGTCCGGGATTAACCGAATTAAGAATTTCAAACGAAAGTTTGGTGGCCTTTTTATCAACGCCTTCACCGCTATTCACGATTGCTTCGAGTGAACCGGCAAGGGCTTCTGCATCCAGGTCGGACTTCTCCGAAAGCGCGATAATCGACTTCGCGACCATGCGACTATTTTTCATCGAGAGACCTTTATAAATCCTGAGCACTGATTTTTGAACTTTTCTGATGTCGGCAACGGCACCGGCGTCAATCAGAGTCATTTCTTTTCCGGCACCATCGACAAAAATATTTCCGTCATGCAAATCGGCGTGCAGAACGCCGGTCTTCGTGAGCCCGCGCAATATCTCGAGCCCAAGATCGCCGGAAATTCTGCCAGCTTCTTCCGGATTCTTGTTTTTGAATTTTTCATACGGTGTGCTGGAAGCAAACCTTTCAAGCATAACGCCTCTCGCGGTAGCGCTAATCTCCGGAGTCTTCGCCTTCATGCCGCCAACTCTCTCGGGCATATTTTCGCTAAGCAACTGCTGGTTTGAAGCCTCTTTGGTGAAATCAGCTTCGTCGGCAATGATGGTTTCGAGCTCAGACAATAGATACTTTGGCACCTGATAACCATTTTCGTTCAAAACCTTAAAGACCGCGCCCAGAACCTCAAAATCATTGCGAACATCATCGATAACCGGGCGACGCACCTTCAAAACCGCGCGCTCGCCGTTCGCAAGCGTTACCGAATGCGCCTGCTTGATTGAAGCGGCGGCAAGGAGTCCGTCGATTGTTTTGACTTGCTTATCAAGACCAAAATCAACCAGGCGCTGAGCGGAACCGATCACTGAGAACGGCCTAACACCATCTTTTAACCGCTTCAGACGATCTTTTAGCTTTTTCGGCATCGGTTTATTCTCACGGCTGAAAGGTAAATTATCATTCGATGAAAGAATCTGGCCAAGTTTGATTCCAACGGCGCCAATTTGTTCCAGAAACGTGCCGGCAAGCTCTTCGAATTCCATTCTCTCGCCTTTTTTATCTTTCATCGCCGAATAAAGTGCGGAAAATAGTTTCGCTCGACGCTCCGGAATGAAATTCTGAAAAACCGTCATGAAGACTTTTTCAAAAATATCATTTTCCGCCTCCGCTTCTGTATTTTTCTTAGCCGAAAATTTTTCGCGATAAACTTTTCGCAAAAAATTATCCATCGCCTCGTGATCCTCCGGAGTCTTCGGATCCAGCATTCCCTCATCATGCAAAAGGAGCTCATCAAAAGAACGCTCGCGTTCGGTTTCGGTTAAGCCCGCAAATCCGTTGCGAATACTTTCAAAAGAAAAACCAAAAGCACCGCCAGCATTCATCATTTCGGTCGGCGG
Organism: bacterium; assembly: GCA_037139515.1. GTDB lineage: Bacteria > Patescibacteriota > Patescibacteriia > JBAXGH01 > JBAXGH01 > JBAXGH01. Next base: position 32,007 of record JBAXGH010000004.1, on the reverse strand, counting down.
ATACTTATCGACGCCCAAAATCCAGTTCACATAATCACTGCGTTTTTTATTCTTGAGTCGCCGCCCTTCGGTTCTTGCGACTTCCAGTCCGAGCATCTTCATTTGCGGAACTTCCCCGCCACGCAACGCTTCGGTCGTGAAAAGTTTGCGCAACTCCTGAATCTTTTCAATGCTCAGAGAATTCCGAAGCATGAACTTCTTCAGATAATCATCGCGCGCTACGCAGGGCTCCGGATAAAATTCGGTAATTCGAAGAAGTTCAAGCTCCGGCAGATCTTTCGGCGCGTTATCAAGAACCATTCTTGTAAGCAAATCTTTTGCATCATCGGAACGAAGCTCGCTGAAAATTTCACGTGCTTTTTCCGTAAACTTAGTATATTTTGAAATTGCCGGGGTCATTTCCGGAAACTTCCAGGTATCAATAAAATTAACCGAATTTTCAGTGGCGCCAATTAAAGCAGGATTATTCAGCCGATCAGCAAGCGGTGAAATCGAAAATTCACGCGAGAGTCCACGTTTCCCCTGAACCTCAAGACCAAGTGCTTTCATCAAAAGATAATCTCGAAATTGTGATTTCGGGCAGAGTTCAAGAATTCTCTTTTTGTTTTCTAAATATGTCTTTTTGGTATCCAGCAAATATTCTGGTTGTTTTGCGTAGATGGATTCTAGGCAACCCAGACGATCTATATCTGCGTACCAATGCCCGGAGTTATAATCAACCATTTCGCCGCTCTGCTCACGCGCACGATAACTATTCTGAGCCTCCGTGCTACCGCCAAAGCTTCCCTCTTCGATATTATTACCGAAGATAATCACAAAACCAGCTCCGAGATTATTTTCACCCTTCATCCCATAAGATTCCGGTTCCTCAGTGAAAAATGGGCTCAACTTTTCAAAGTCAGAAATACTCGCACCATTGCGTTTCCAGCAATCATGAAGCAAACCGTTACGAAGTTTTCCTTTCGGGAAATCTGCAATTATTTGCTCAAAAGAAAGCTTCTCTTCATAAATTTTTTCACTATATTTATATTCGCCCATCTGATCATCCACGATTTTCGCAGCAAAGACCGGATCAGTTTTCTCAAAATGCTCCGCCGAAATGAACGCCAGAATGCCGTGTGCATGCGGTTCGTAACCGAAATCGTTGGTTCGTCTTTCGATGCCGCGAATAAGCTCATAGTATTTTCTTAAATCCGCACCCTTCAGGTCGCCGTTCTGCCAAAGTTTTTTATACTCCAAAAATACGTCTGAGCCTTCAAGGTTATGACGATAGACTTCGGCGAGCGCCTCTGGAAGCGGAATCCCTTCCGCTTTAATAAATTCCAACAGCGAATCCAGTTCGCTGCCCGACGCATCATATGTATTTCGTCTTGGATTTTTCAGCCTATCATACAAAGAGCCGATACGAAGTCTGGTCTCTCTGTCACTCGGCGATTTCTCCTGGAGTTTTCCAAGAACACCGGTCATGACATGATCGTCGTAGCCATCCTTAATCAGTTTAATCAAGAAAAGCGCCGATGATTCCTTATCCAGAAATCCATCTTTCGGGAGATACAGACCATAGGCAAGGATTAAAAAACCAAAAACATCCCGATGCGAACGAGAAAGGTTAGAAACTATTTTTTTTCTCAGAATATCACGCTCGGCCGAAGGTAGTTTACTACCAGTATCCAGATAATATCCCGCGGCTGTGCCCTCCTCACTCAAAAGCCGCGTTTCACGGTTAAGTTTCTCTAAGCGCTCGAAAGCGGAAATCTCAGCCGGGCATTTTATTTTAAGTTCACTGATTGTTTTATTTAAGTACTCGGCGTCCAAACTGACCCCGGATTCGACCACCGCGCGAACGACATAATACAAATTGAATCTTGCAGGCTTTTGGCTAGTCAACGTTCCAGCCTTTCCGCCCACATCTATCGAATTATTATCGAAGATCTCTTTTTTCAAAAATTCCAAAACCGCTTTCGCGCCGGGCTCGCTTAATTGAATCGGATCAAAGGCTCCGGCAAATAGTTCATATATTTGAGCACGCTCGCTATCCGGAATATCTTTTGGCAGATCAGCATCAAGTATTTCCTGAAACTTATTCCTAAAATCATCCGCAACTACAGCGCTCAGTCGCCGCGATTCCTGCTCTTTCGCGAGGCCTTCCAGCCTATTCATCCTATCAAGCTCGAAAGCAAATCCCTTAACCAACTCATCTTTATTAGATTGAGCATTCTTAAAAGAAGCCTGAATTCGCTTATAACCAAGTTCAAGAGTGTCTTTATGAACACCTGAAAAACCTTTTCCAGCTAACCACTCAGAAGCCGCCTCATCCCAATTTACGTTTTGATTAGCTTTAACTTCCAAATGAGCTTCTTCGCGACCACCGGCTAATGATCCATTCTCAACTAAAAACTTTTCACGGTTAATCTTTTCCTCAGTGTTACTCTGCATTCTAAGCGAAGCCTCGGAATCAAGCCGCGGAAGTTCCCCACCCCAAGCTTTGAGCCGCGATTCGTGCGTCAGATTATATGTAAGCTGCAGACGCGAATCGCCACCAAGCTTAGCCCTAGCGAGACTTTTTTGATGAAAGCGAATACTTTCTTTCCACTCATTGAGTTTATATTCTTCTTCATTACTGATACCGCCTGACATTTTCTTAGCTTCAAGACCCAGAACGTCATCTTCGATATTTTTTATGACAGTTTCTTCATTCTGAATTTCTTGTTCCGCCGCCCGACCTTCCAAAAGCAGATATTGCATGAAAAATCCCGGAATCTCAGGCCTGTTCACAAATTCTTTCGCAAATGCAAGATCTATCGCACTTGAAGCGATAGATCTTTTAACGTGCAAATCAAACATCGATTCGGAATTGCTCAAAAGATTGCGCACAAAATCAGTAACCTCGCCCCCAGGTTTCGAAGCTTCAAAACTTTCATCGAATCTACCTTCGTAAGTTTGGGTTTTTGGAAGCGCCGTAAGTTCAACACTCGGAATTTCAATGCCGGGCACCGGCAAATCAGGATTAGAAATCCGGCCTGAAATTTCGACAATACGACTAGCGGCCGCCGGATGCGACTTGGAATACGGCATTCGTTTGGAAAGCTCTTTTAAGAAGTCCATCGTCTCGACCACGTCTCGCGGACTATACCCGGCACGCCCCATCAACTCGACGCCACCCAAATCAGCATCATATTCTTCCTGTTTTCTGGTCACTTTTTCGCTTCTTTTTTCTTTTTGTTGAATCAGATGGCGCATCTCGTGAGCTAAAACACCCGCTATATGACCCTCGTTGAGTTTCTTTCCCTGCTTTGCTAAATGTTCAGCAAGCTTGGTTACAAGTCCGGTATATAAAAAGACAATATGCCCTTCATTTTGTGAGCCGGTATAAACACCGGGCGCGTCCTCGTTCGAACCCGGCGATTTATCTACATAAACAAAAGCGTTAATGGTATCACCGGAAACAGAAATCGTTTTCACTTTTCTGGTGAACCCGGCGGCCTTAGCCAGCTTCTGAGTTATCTCATCTATTTTAGCCAAAAACTCCGGATCTTTTTCAAATCCGACAAAATGCTCCAACTGCTCAACAGTCGATTTTTCACGCAGCGAATGCAACCTCGCATCAGCCTCTTTTTCCTTTTTTTGATTAGCCTCGAGTGCTTTTTTATGAATATTTTCCGCCTTCGTGACCGTATCCAAAACACGCCGCAATTTTTCAAGCGGTTCTGTTATTGGCGTGTCGCGATGATCCGGCTCGCGTTCAAGAATATTTTCAACACCAAGCTCCGAACCCATAAAGCGGAATCCTTCAACATTATTATACCGCGTGACGCCGGATATTAAAAAGCGGCCGCGCGAGTGAATCGCAGGGCCGCGTGGTCTGAGCCGAAAAGAAGTTACTTCATCTGCAGACGCCGACGAATCTCGGAACGAACATCATCCGCGAAGGTGACCGCGACGTGCGCTTCCCGTTCGATGAGGTTCTTCACATCACAAACCACACCCTTGTCCAAGAAACCATCACCCACGACGATGAGTGGTTCTTCAAGCCTCGCGGGGTCGCGGAGAAGGAAGACGCAGCGATCTCGACAGTAGGTCGGCGTGAGTGGCGACGGAAACTCGGCCACCTGCTGTACCCGAGGATCAAGCAAATCAATCGTCTCCGAGAGATGCTTGACGCCCATATCCTTGAGCGCCGCAGTGCGCGCTTCTGCTGCCCGCTCTCGCTTCATCCTCTCATTGACGCCCTCGAGCTTGTTCAGATAATCCTGAACCGTCGTCACGAGGTCGTCAGTCATCACTGTGCGCGGCAAGAAATCCTTGGCCGGCATTTGCCGCACCTCCGGCAGCAGGTCGAGCACCTTTGCATAGGCACATTCAAATCCATCACCCACATCAACTTCGACATCTCCATCAAGTGATTCGTGAACCATGGTTCACCTCCAAACGAGATATTACATCAAAAAAACCAAAAGTCAAGACTCGACCCAAATAAAAACCTCCCGCGGCCGAAGCTTGGCGGGAGGGGCGCTGTTAGCTCATTTTCCAGGTGAGCGTGTGATAGAAGCGATCATCTTCCGGGAGCGAGTCAGAATCGGCACGCAGAGCTTTTCTGCGACCATCCGGAAGCTCCACGTCGATCACGCGACCGGTGAAGTCGACCGGCGAGAGTGAAAAAGTGCGCGCCGCGACTCCCTGGTCCGCGTGCACAAGGAATGCACGATGCTTATCATGGGTAAAGAACTTCTGCATCTTCCAACGCTGGATCTCGTAAAGATTCCCGAGACCCAATTTGTGCGCAGAAACAATCCAATCCTGCACCACGCCCTGGATACTCTTCATCGTCCCCGCGATTCCGGCCTCCGCCTCCGCATCAGAGCCGTATTCGATCAGCCTAATCGGAAACTTATGTTCGGAAACAAGATGCTTCACGACATACCGGAAAGCCGACGAGGCCACCAGGTTATACGGGTGGCAGTAGACTTTCCGCAAGAGCTCTGTGCGATGACTGAGAAGCTGGCTCAGATGCACCTGGTCCGAAACCTTCAGATGCTTCTTCTCGAAGCCGTGAATGGTTTTCCTAACCTTGCGCGAGAACTCCATGCCGGGTCCGTACCCCGTGATTTCACCATCCAGAACCACTGACCCGATAAGGATAGAGATGCCGCGCAGGACCGAAAGCTCTCCCTTGCCGCGAATCATCTGAATGACGTCTTCAACTTCCACATCGGCCCGCCGAATCGCGAGCATGACTTCCGAGTCCTCCGCGATGAGACGAGCACTCCGTTTGTCATGATGGTCGTGCCCGAGCTCAACAAGCAGGGCGTCACCATCAGGACAAAAAGCCGGCTGGCCGATATCGTGCAGAATGACGCCGATGAGTCCGGTCATAAGCACGTTCTCGAGCAGTCCAATCCTGATGCCGAGCGCAACAAAGTGCCCGGCGATGAAACGGATGAAGAAAAGCCGGCTCTGCGCACACGGCGTTTCCTTGATCCGCCTCATGTCGTCGTGAATCGAGACATTCAGGTTGAGCCGCGGATCGTACTTAATACCATAGATCCGCAAACCGGAAAGCCTTTGAACAGCCTTGCTCGTCATGATCAAACTGAGCGACTCCTGCTTGGCCCTGAAGAAGGCGCGAGCTTTCTCCTGAAGCTCCGGCTCATCCATCAAGACTTCGAGCGCAATCTCTTCGATCGTCATGCCAATACACCGAGCCCCTGACGGCTCGATCGGAAGCCCCCCGAAAGGCGCTTCACTCATTTCACCATTGTATTCATGAGTGGGCATCCTTGCCTCCAAAAAAAGGAACGCGTCACAATTGACGCGTCCCGATATACCACAAAATTAGTGGCCACGTCAACCGTTCCCGGCATACCCGCCAACCTGAATATTCCAGAGCTTTCGATACATGCCTTTTTCACCGAGCAATTCATCGTGTGTACCGGTCGCTTTCACTTCACCGTTTTCAACTACGATAATCCGATCCATTTCCATAACCGTCGAAAGCCTGTGCGCGATTACGATTGAAGTCTTGCCTTTCATTAATTCGTGTAGCGCGTCCTGAATCAAACGCTCGGATTCGGAATCTAGACTTGAAGTTGCTTCGTCGAGCACCAAAATCGGCGCATCTTTTAAGATAGCTCGCGCGATTGCGACGCGCTGTCTTTCGCCGCCCGATAATTTTATGCCGCGTTCGCCGACGAAAGTATCATAGCCATCTTTAAGCTTTGAAATAAACTCGTGACAATGCGCTTTTTTGGCTGCCTCGATGATTTCTTTATCCGTCGCATTGCGGCGACCATAGCGAATATTATCGCGAAGAGTGCGATGGAAAAGCGCCGGCTCCTGCGGCACGAGCGCGATATTTTCACGCAAACTTTTTTGCGTCACCTGCGCGATATCCTGACCATCGATCATGATTTGGCCTTTTTGAATATCGTACAAGCGGAACAACAACTTTGTGACCGTCGATTTTCCGGCACCCGATGGACCGACGAGCGCGACTTTTTCTCCGGGCTTAATCGCAAGCGAAAAATCTTTCAGTATTTTGCGACCTTCTTTAAAACCGAAGCCGACATTTTGGAATTCAATGGCGCCGGCTTTTACAGCAAGTTTTTTTACATCCTGAGCATCTTTAACTTCGTATTCGGTATTTATGATTTCAACCATTTCGCGAGCGTCGGCAAGGCTCTCATAAACTTTTCGGAATGATCGACTGATATTCCAAAGTTTATCCATGACCATACCAAGATAAGATTGAATCAGCACCAAATCACCAATTGAAAGTCTTCCAGATACCCACAAATTTACGCTGTACCACATGATTCCGATATTGATGACTGTCATAGCGAAAGCCTGAACCGCAGTCACATACTCACCTCTTCGCCAGCCACGCGTATACAGGTCAGACCAAGCATTTAAAACATTACGAATCAATCTGGCCTCAAAAAGTTCGCCGCTATATTGCTTTACCGCACTACTATTTGAGATTGCATCGGAAATCGTACCGGTCACCTTCGAATCCATTTCTGAGCGCAACACATCGAGCTTCATCTTCCACATCGTTGCGAGATAGTTCAAAACAATAAATACCACAATAAAAGCCGCGAAGATGTAAGCGAGGCTTGGAAAGCGAGAATATAGGCCAAAAAGAGCGGCAACGATTACAAGAGCCGTCGGCCATAGATTCGCAAAAAGCTCGTCCATCACACCTTCAAAAGCACGCCCGACTCTTGAAATTCTGCGAACCAAAGAACCGGAAAAAGCATTCGAAAAAAAGTCGTGCGAATGACCGATCATGTTTTCGAAACCGGTTTGCTGAAGATCAGCCATGACTTTCGGCTGAAACCAAACCTGAAGAAAGCCCCATGAGCGCCAACCTACCCAACCGATCATGCGTGCGGCAAATACCCAGGCGAGAGCAACCGCGAGAGCGCCCAGCAGTTCTTTTGAGGGCGAATTTTTCGTGAGCAGATCAAATAAATTTTTCTGGAACCAAGGTGACATTAAATCACCTGAGACGGCCAAGGTAACTACTAAAAACGAGCAGATACAGGCAAGTTTGTATCGCCAGGCATGCTTAAAAAAGAACTTGAATATTTCACCATTTTTAACCTCCTTTTTTGCCTCCATAGACCACTATTATAGCAGACCCGTCACGCATCTTGCCTGTCTGACGAGGTTTTGATAGGATAGTCGGGCTAAAAGCAGAGTCCTTCCATTCACCATCCCCTCCTTGCTGTCATCCCGAAGCCGAGGGATCTTGACGGGAGTCTAGAGGTATCGATTGCCTTGCAATCGATACCCGCCGCGCGGTTCGGAAATCGGCCAAAACTTTTTTACGCCTAATCGCCTGCGGCGAAATTATTGACCGCTTGTGAATAGCTCGAAAGCAAGCTTTCGGCTATCACAATCGTTCAATAAAAATTCACTGCGTGAATTTAGCGTAAAAACTCCCAGGCCACATCACTCACAACACGGGCGTGTAGCTCAGATGGTTAGAGCGCGTCACTGATAATGACGAGGTCCCAAGTTCGATTCTTGGCACGCCCACCAGGGTTAGGTGATAACATACCTGTTATCGGCTGACCTTGGGACAGTCACGGCACAATCAAAAACCGTATTCCCTTGCCGAAGTAGCTCACCGGTAGAGCGCTGCCCTGAAGAGGCAGGCGTAGGCAGTTCGACTCTGCCCTTCGGCACAGGAATGCGGTTTTTAAAAGGTAGGAGTGTATCGAGCCCTGCTCGATACATCCCAGCTTCATTCGGTAATACTTTTGAAACCGCAACGCGAATACTTAATCGCTTCGCGATTCGAATCCGTTCCGCTAACGATCGAAAATTGCTATTTTCGTCGTCATCGTTCCGGATTCTGCCGCTTCGCGGCTCGTATTCGCGCCGACCACAAAACTGCAACACTCATATCATCGGGCTGTAGCGTAATTGGCTATCGCGTCTGCTTTGGGAGCAGAAGGTTCCGAGTTCAAGTCTCGGCAGCCCGACCACAAGAGTCACAGGAAACTGTGATTTTTGTATAATACGATTAGTATGATTGCAAACTTGATCTTGCGAAAACTTCAGAATGCCGGCTATGCGCTGAGCCCGCTTAGAAGCGAGCTGATTTCAATCCTCGCAATTAAGAGTCGCGCTTTCGGCATCGAAGAAATTCGAGTTCTTCTATTTAGAAAAGGTTTCCACCTAACCCGAAATTCAGTCGTTCAGGAACTGACCCTATTAAAGAACCATCACATTGTAAACGGGCCGAGGCTTGATAGCGGTCAACCGCGCTATATCTGTATTTTCAATAAAATCGCACAGAGCTACTGCCTGACCTGCCAAAAAGCCAATGACGGCTCGATGACCGGCTTCACCTCACCATACGGAACCAGATGCCAAAGTTGCGGACGAACATAGACTAGACGAAAAAACCACCTTTGAGTATAATTTCGAAACAGAAAAATACCCATGCGGGTATCATATAACGGTTATTATGGGGGTTTTCCAAACCCTACACAAGGGTTCGACTCCCTTTACCCGCTAAGAAAATCAACCTTCTTTTGAAGGTTGATTTTCTTATTTGCGGAAATAGGAGTCGAACGGGCAGAAGTCGACGCTAGGCCGCGTGACGCGGCCGACGCGGAGCGCCGGCAAAGCAAATGGCTTTGCTTTGCCGCTGCCCAGGACAACGACGCCGCGCCAAGGGCTCCGCGCGGCTAGGCGGAAATCCCTTTACCCGCTAAGAAAATCAGCCCTCAAACGAGAGCTGATTTTCTTTTTCGCCGCGCTATCCCCTTTCGAACCTCTTCAACTACAATAATTGAAAGTGCGACAAAAATAGCGAGCAGCCAATCGCTTGCGGTAAGCGGTGCTGTGTGCAGAATTTTTTGAAGCGGCGAAAAATATACCGCTGCGAGCTGCAAACCAATCACGACCAAAAACGCAGCTAAGAGCGGCCGATTAGAAACCGGCGAAATCTCAAAAACAGACTTGGTTTCCGATCGACAGTTCCAAACATTGAACCACTGGAAAATTGCGAGTGTCACGAGTGACATTGTGAGAGCAAGTTCGGGGTTTCTGGAAGAATAAGAATTAAACACAAGCAAAGTTCCGGAAGCCATCACAAAGGCCATGAGAAACATTCTACGCAACGCAGACTTGTTCAAAAAATCATCACCCGCAAGTCGCGGTGCTCGATTCAAAAGCCCTTCTTCTTTAGGTTCCATAGCGAGTGAAACATCCAAAAAAGTATCCGTTACAAGATTTAACCAGATGATTTGAGCCGCAAGTAAAGGTAAAGGCATGCCGATAAACAAAGCTCCGATAATTGTAAGTGCCTCGCCTAAATTAGTTGAGAATAAATATAGCGTGACTTTTTTGAAGGCCGAATACATGTGACGCCCCTCTTCAATTCCGACAATCAAGTTAGCGAAGTTATCATTCGTAAGCACAACCTCGGCCGCCGAAGTTGTTACGTCGGTTCCGATTCCGCCCATCGCGACTCCCAGGTCCGCCGCAACGAGCGACGGCACATCGTTCACGCCATCGCCCGTCATAGCCACAATCTCACCTAATTCGCGATATTTTTTTATGATTCGAAGTTTATGCTCCGGAGTCATGCGCGCAAAAACCGTAACGCGCGGAAGCAGGCGCGCGAATTCTTTTTCGGTCATCGTATCAAGTTCATAACCCGTCATCACGGCGTCGTGAACGCGCAATATACCCACTTTACGCGCAATCGCTTCGGCGGTTCGAAGATGATCCCCGGTTATCATCACGATTTTAACCCCGGCTTTTGAACAGCGCGCGACCGCCTCACTCGCCTCGCGCCGAATACTATCGTTCATGCCGATAAAACCCAAAAATGTAAGTTTTTTTATTTCGTTAAAGTGCAATTTTTCCGGCCGCTCCGCAACTGCGACCGCCACAACGCGCAGGCCCTCATCAGACATCGAAAGAAAATCGCGTTCAAAATCTTTTCGATCATTTGCGCTTAAACCGGTGCGCTTCAAAATAGTTTCGGGCGCCCCGATAACAAGAAGCTTTCTTTCCGAACCAATCATGATTTCGACCGCCTGCATTTTTTCGTTATATGAAAATGGCAGCACGTCTAAAACCCGAAGTTTCTTTTTTTCTATCCCAAGCTTGCGCGCAAAAACTCCGAGCGCCGCCTCCGTCGGATCACCAACCACTTTCCAGGTATCAGTTTTAATATCATGAATAAGTTCCGCGCCGGCACAGGCCGATGCTGCGATTCCAATCATCTCTATTTCCGAGCGCTGTGACTTCGAAAGAGCTTTTCCCTCAAACAAGACCTCGCCCTTGGCATGATATCCAGAGCCTTGAACGTCATATCGCGTGCCAGATGCAATTACGCGCTCAACCATCAGCTCATTACGCGTAATCGTGCCGGTTTTATCAACCGCAAGCACCGTCGCCCGTCCGAGCGCCTCCACGGCCTGTAATTTACGCACCAGAACGTGCTTGCGAGCCATGCGCCAAACTCCGGAAGCAAGAATTATAGTGAGCACAATCGGCAGACCCTCCGGAATAATCGAAACTGCGAGTGAAACGGCGATGGTGAAAACCTCTCGCAGAGGAAGCCCGCGCGCAAGTCCCAGAGCAAACAGAAGCGCCATGCAGATCGCTACAACGGCACCAATTACAGCAGTTAATTTTGCGAGCGTTGCCTTAAGAGGCATTTCCGTATCAGGAACCGTAAGTGACTTCGCGAGCGTTCCGATTACCGTATTCAGACCGGTTTCAACAACAACAGCCTTAGCCGAACCGGAAACCACGTAAGTACCACGAAAAACCATATCGCGACGGTCGGCAACGGCAGCATTCTCCGAAATAGAGGCCTCCGCGGACTTTCTCGCCGGCAATGATTCTCCGGTCATCATCGCCTCATCAACCTGAAACTCGCGCGCGAAAATCAGACGCGCATCAGCCGAAATTCTTTCGCCCTCACGCAAAACCAGCACGTCGCCGGGCACAACTTGCTCATCTTTCAGACGAACTTCCTTGCCATCGCGCAAAACCGTCGCTTCAACCACGACCAAACGTTTCAAAGCTTCAAGTGAGCGTGCTGCTTTTCCTTCCTGAATTGCGCCGATGCAGGCATTGAAAAACAAAACCCCGAAAATTATATAAGCGTCGGTCGTATCGCCAAGCCACAAAACCGCGAAGGCTGACAAAATCAAAATAAATATGAGCGGGCTTGCAAACTGTCGCAAAAATATCCGCAACCACGTTTCGTGATGATCCGCAGGCAATGAGTTCGGACCAAACTTAAAAAGCCGGCTTTCCGCCTCTTTTTGTGCGAGCCCGGACGCACTCGTTTTTTGCGCCTCAAAAACCGCTCGCACCGACATCGAGTGCCATGCGCTCTGCGGCATATTTTTTATTCTTCTCCGAGTAAATGCACGCGGCTCCAGCCCCACAAATGGCCGAATAACAGTATCGTTACGCCCCACATAATCATCTCGATGACGTTAGAATACAATCCCACGGCGACAATAAACGTTCCGACGAGATGAAAAAGAGTATTGATTGGGTGCGAGTGCAAAATCATGATTTTACCAAGCCAGGTTTCCGCTAAACCATCTTCGTTTTCACCCCAAACAGAAGCATGTCCAATAATCATGAACCCGAAAGCGAAAATCGCCGCGAGTAAAATGTTTTGCAGCCACAAAAAGTAGACGCCCCACATAATGCCGACAAGCGTCATGATGAGATTTATCGGATGAGCATGTTGCACGTAAAGTTTTTCAATCAAAGATAGCTTGCGCTTCTTCAGCAGTTTTTTCCCCCTAATCATATTGAGTACATTATAGCACCAATGGCCAGCGCAAAATAAAATCGTAGGTATTCCGCGCCGATGAATGATGAGTCGCACCATTCTGGAGCTTGAAAAAATTTGAGGTGTATCGAGATACATTGAGAATTTTTTCAAGGGAAGAATGGTGCGAATCGCGTTCAGGGGCGTGGAAGGCCTGCGATTTTATTTTGCGCTGGCCATATGTGAACAGGCTGTGGAAAATGGGCTTTGAAAAATTTCGCTTGGTTTTGTATTATATGCCGAGTTACAAAATTAACTATAAGTCTGTTGCCATATAAGCTTCTTAGACAAAATGATAGATTTCGAGCAAAATCGACGGCGACAAAATTTTTCGTTTAGCCCCTGCTAAGCTAAAAATTTTTCGCCTAGAGTTTGCCGAAAGCTATCATTTTGGGTTGGAGCTTATATGGTAACAGACTTAAAATTTATGGCAGACGATAAGTTCATAGATCCAGCAGCAAAGAAGCCTGAAGAGCCAGGACTCGACGAAGAAGAAAACCTTGAAGAGATCGAAGCGGAGGCGGAAGAGGAAGATGACGAGGACGAAGAAGAATAAACCAAAAGCCGGCGCTCTATGCCGGCTTTTGGTTTTTGACGAATAAAGTTAACAAAAAAACGCCTTGAGTCACCTCAAGGCGTGGGCATCACTTCTGTTGCCAGGTCTGAAATCGAGGAGGTAGCTTCGCACACTCCGGAACCTCTTCGCTCTGACCCCCGAACTTCACAAGGTACAATGCGCAGGTTCTCGACTGGAGGTCGTTCATCTTTTCCAGGTTTTCGAGCTCCGGATGCCGCTTGTCTTCCGGCATCTTGAGCGACTTCACGAGAATCGCTTTCAGATTCTGCTCGATGAAAGTTTTCTCCGCCTGGATGACCAGATCGCCTTTCCGGATTACGAGCCGCAAGCGCGTCCTGATTTCTGCCTGACTCGCCTTTGGATCCGCCGGCAGGTTCAGCATGACGGCTTGGCTTGCCTTTCGCCACTCCTTCGCGCCCTTCAGTGCTTCCGTGTTCGGTACTTGGCCAAGAACGGCCGCAAACAACCCTGCAATCACTAGACTCATCATCACTGTGCTCCTTTTCGCGCAAAGCGCTGTTTTGACACTTCCCTGCAGACGAAGTTAAACGAAAACTTCAATCAATGCAAGGGTAAAAAACCGACTAGTCCCTCTTCTTTCCCTTTGGATGATCGCGAGGTTGCGTTTTTTCGTTTTCCGGTACCGCACGGAGCTCGCTTCGATCGTCACCTTCGAGCTCTCGCATCAAGCCCGCCTTCTTTGCCTGCATGAATCGCGCATAAGCCGCTTCATTCATGCCGATGATGGTTCCAAGTCCGTGCATCGCTTCTCCTTTCGTGGCCCTAAAATAAGGGCTTCTTCAGTATGCGGACCCATGCCAGGGACCAGGGTCCCCACCCCGCATGCAAACTCGACAAATGTCGGTTTCAGTTTTGCCGGATGCGCGGTGAAGAACGCGTACCGTGCAACCGTGCCTTTCACACCTCGTCTCTTCCACTCGCACAACCCGGTTAGCCTCCGCCTCGATCCGCGCCGCCAGAGCCTCGGCCTCCTCCCGCTCACGAATGCAGTCCGGGCAGTGGCAAGGCGTCTTACAGACAACGCAGATGCACCCCTTATGATGTTTTTCCATCTTTTCCTCCCTCCAGTAGCCCCGGATCATTCCGAAGCTCCATAAAAGGGCGAAGCATTTCACTTCGCCGGGCTAGCCACCCATCCGCCAGCTTTCACAATCCCCACTTTTTTGCTTCCTCTCTTTCACGCTCATCACGCTCTCCCTTCTCCTTTTGCCGGAGCACTTCACGATGCGCATTCTGAACACTTTGAGCAACGGGTTTTGCCTGCTCAAAGAGTCCATCAAAGATCTTCTCCCACTCTCCCGGGATAAAGACCTGTGGGTCGCAGACAAGCCCTTCAAGTTCATCGCCGATCCCAAACCGGCCGCTGTCGAAAACCAGACGCCCCGCAAATGTCACCCGGACATTCGCGTCCACCGTGATGGTGAACGGCTGGAATTCACAACGTGCTTGCTCGGGAATGCGCTCTTCACGCCACAAACGCGCGAAAGATCCACGCCCGATGACGATCGTAATCGCCTTCTCCAGAATCTGCTTTTTCAGAGCCTCTTGCCGACGCGCTTCGACGCGCTTTTCAAATTCCTCTGAGAAGCCCCCATCACAATCATGGCTCATGTTGTCCCTTCCTTTCTTGAAGCATGCGGTTTCTTCCTGAGGAACCTCGGACCATTCCGGGGCTCCATAAGAAGGCGCTGATTTATTAGACCAGCGCAGCTATCTGGCCTTTCAACCAGACACTCATCGAGCACTTTCGGAGCGCTCTCTGGTGATTTCAGAGATCGCCCGCCCTGACTGAATCAACTCATCGCAGGTCGGCTTGATGAAAATCACATCCGACGGCGCCACCCAGATTTCGTCGGCAAAGCCATATAGCTCGACGCCGATTCCCACAAGGAGAACCTTTACGTCATTCATCTTGGCCTGCATGACCATATCCGGCAACGCTTGCCTTTCTTCTTGCGTCGAAAGCCAATCGTAGCCGTCGGTAAAGAGCGTGACCGTGGCGTTCACCGGGCGACCGCGAGCCCTTTCGGCTTCAACCGCTCCGACCACTTTTTCGAGCACTGTGAGCAGCGCTCCAAACAAGCGCGTGCCTCGGGTGAGCTCGAAACGAGGAACGTCACCCGCGGCCACTGCGATTTGGTTTTGCGCCACTACTTCGAGCTCCGCAGCAAAGCGCAACACGCAAACGCTCGTAGTTTTGGCTGACACTGACTCACGGAGAGTCCTCACGTACTCGTTCATGACGCGACGCGGCGCTTTGCCAAAATCGCGCATTGAAGTCGAGCAGTCCATCACGAGACAGGCTACACTCCGCACTTCAGGTACAAGCTGCATTGTGAGTTCATCACACTTGAGCCGGCCCAAAATTGGCGGCACATGGTCCTTCGGCACAAACGGAACAGCTTTCATGTTTTCTCCCTAGTGACTCTGAATGGATTTCAGAGCCCCATAAGAAGGCGCAGGTCAAACGACAACCTGCGCGTGTAGACGAGTACCACTATTCACCACAGCTACAGCTCATCCGCATCGACCCAGGGAAGCCCGAGGAGAGATAGTCGATCCGCACAAGTGGCATGTCGCACCGAGGACAATCGTAATAGCAAATGTTACCGATCAAGTGCTTCAAGTTCTGCGCCACGAATTCTTCCAGCCTCGTAAGTTGCTGCACCCGCATCTTCTTAAGACAGCGCGAACACCGACATGGACGCCGACAGCCAGCGCATTTACACCCGACATGATGCCGTCTCGGTTTTCCATCGCGCATTGCGTTCTTCATGTTTTCCTCGTTTGATTGTCAGTGTGCGCCGCTACCACAGCGGTACAGACACCATAATCCACCCATACAAATACGCCAAATATTTTAGAAGACTATACAGTAAATTCACACATATTTGCTTATTTTAGCCAACTAATGTATACTTTCTTCGTCAATTATTTATGAAAGATATCTCATCATATGAACTCAAACCTACTTTCCTGGCTTACCAAAACCGGTCTTGATGAACAAAGGGCCGAGCTTTATCTCGCCACTTTGTCGAAAGGCGAAGCTACAGCCGCCGAACTCGCCGACGCCATGAAAATGCGCCGAACGGCTATCTATGACAACTTACGAATTTTGGAATCTCGGGGCTACGTGCAGACAATCAAACACGGCAAGCGCATCGCTTATGTCGCCCTGCACCCGAAGGAACTCAAAAAGCGCTTTGATAATTTGGGTGATCAGTTGAAAGATTTGCTCCCTGATTTTCTCTCGCTCTACGCCGGAAAATCCAAAACGCCATTCACTCAAACCTTTCAAGGCCCGCACGCCGCCCGCGAAGTGCTGGCCGATATTTTGAATGTCGCAAAAAATGAATACGTCTATTTTTCTCCTCAGTCACTCACCGCCCAAACCTTAGACCGCGCCTATATTAAAAAATGGATCGAAAACCGAGTTAAAAAAGGCCTACGTTCGCGCTCACTTCGCGTGCAGAATAAAAACGTGAACGACCCGCTCTTCACTAAAGAGGCTGAATATCTTCGCCAAATCCGTTATTTACCCGCCTACGTCGATCTTAAAACTTCGATTTATATTTACGAAAATAATATCGGCCTAATCTCCTCGCAAAACGAAGGCATGGCTTTTATTATTCACTCACCCGATTTAGCCTTCAGCCTTAAGCAGATTTTTGAATTTCTTTGGAGCGTCAGCTCTACTCAAATATAAAACGCCGAGACAACTTCGTCTCGGCGCTCACCAAAAATCACACAAAGCGCAATTCGTTTCCGATCTCGAACGCCACGCATTCTTGATCGCAGGTTTCTTTCACCCGCAGAGCGAGTGAGGACAAGTGATCCTCGAGCTTGTCCGGCATCCCCTCAACTTCATAAATCAGGATGTCTTCAACCTGTACCGCCCCTGTTGCGAGAATCCAGAGACCCTTAGCACTGGTCACACCGCAAAGCGCGCCTCGCGCAAACCTGAAACACCGGTCCAATCCTGCGGCGGCTTGTGGCTGATCTTGCGCCCATTGCGGGTCAAGGTGGGCATAAAGAAACGTGCCCGATTGTTGTTATGCAACAACTTCGCTCCGGGCAACGGACTCTTTGAGAAAGCCCACCACCCCAACCCCGGCTCAAACGTACACCCGCCGGTTTCGCGGGCAATCCGCACCGGGTCCTGCACCAATTGCTTCATCGCTTCCTCCCTTTGCACTCGAGTCTCGAGTGTCAGTACGGAGTATCTACCATTTTTTTACGAAAATGTCAAGCCTCAACTAGTCAAATTCATGACAAAATCAGCAAATCACAAAACCGGTTTCTGATTTTTAGGCAGCTCGTCGACTATCGTTCCCATGTGCACATTCACCTCTTGAACATTGAGCGGATTCTCGGTTTCAGCCCCCTCGATTCCACGCACAAAGTTACTGCGATGGCTCACCACAATCAAAGTCAGTTTTGGGTTTCGTAATTTTTCCTCACGAATAAATTGTGCGAGTTCAAGCTCCATATCTTCCGATAAACCGTCAGCCGGCTCATCCAAAACCACAAGTCCGCCGTCTTTCATTTTACGCAAACGCATAAGCAATCGCGCAATTCCGATACGCCGGCGCTCACCGCCAGAAACTCCACGCACACTTTCATCTAAATTAACCACGCCATTCTTCAAAAAACGGTTTGAAGTCAGCCCCAACCTGGCAATCACATCGCGCATCAAAGCCTCATCTTCCTCCGAAACATCATCACTATTAGAAACATTCCCAAACATCAAATTCGTTCGCAAAGTCCCTGTCTCTTCCACATAAGGTATCTGATTTAGATACGCAAAGCGCGTATAAATCGATTCCGGCCCGGATTTCTTAAAATTTCCAATCGGGCGACCGTCAAGCAGCACGCTCCCGACTGATGGCGAAAAATATCCCGTGATTAATTTAGTTAAGGTAGTTTTTCCATGGCCGCTTTCACCCGAAAGCCGAACCACCGCCCCACCGGGTACCTGAAAACTGGCGTTTTTTATAATCCGAGCATCGCCTTGAGTAAAATCAACGCCCTTCAACTCAAACGCATATTCCTGAACTTCTTGAACCGGTAAACGATTCTTATCCGCCGCTTCTTCCACATCGGTTATCAAAAGATCGCGCTCAAAAGCCACCACGTCTCGACATGACCTAAATAATCTTGAATATTGTCGGCTCAGATTCATGATTGAACCTTTAAAAACTTCGGTCGACTGCAGAGCCATAATAATTTTGCCGGCATCCCCGCTTCCGGCGGCCCGCAGAGCCACTCCGAGCACCACCGTCCACATCTTAAAAAAAGGATCAATCAGATCCGTCATCAAGATCCGGTCTTTATTCCTATCAGACGTCATTGCCTCGGACCTTCGATTCCCGGTCTGACGCAGCTCTTTATATGCATCGGACATGATGTTTCTCATTCCCGAAAGCGCCACCTCGATATGCGCCTTTTTCAGCCTCTCGCCTCTTTCTTCACTAGCCCTTGCCAGTTCACGAACTCTATCCAAATCATCATCAACTCTGCGCTGCATTCTCTTTTCAACATACATCGAAATCGGCAGAGAAACCAAAGAAGCTGCACCATACCTCCAATCGGTTTGAATCAGGAGCGCGATCGTAGTTCCGAGGCTTACGATTTGTGGAATCTGCGACTGAACAACGTCTCGCAGAGTCGAATCGATTGCCGCTTCGCCGTGACTAAAAACACGCCCTCTTTCCATTATGCCAGATTCAGAGAATTGCTCTCCCGGAATATTCACGACTGCCCGACCAATTCGATCGTAAAGACCGCCTGATCGTTCAAGAATCCCATGCATAAATATTCCATACTTTTCCTCGATGAACGCCTTTGAACGCCCCGTAACCTGATGCATGAGCATAAAAGCCGCTCCGAAAAGCGCCGCCGATTGCATATCCGGCGAGTCAAAAAGCTGCTGGCTGATTTTCGGTGCGATACCTTCAAAAGCGCCCATGCACATCATCGCCCCGGCAAAAGCCGCCGTCTTTCCCTTATCGGCCCGAGTCAGATATTCATTCCAAACCCGCTTCATGATTTCTAATCGATCAACATCAGGCTTGGAACCAGGGTGTAATTCGGGAATTCCCGAACCAGCGGAGGCCAAAAGCACATCTACATCCTGTGCGGAAAAACCGAGCAATTTATAGTGTTGCCGAACAATAAAGCGGAGTTCCTTTTCGCGATCCTCCATCTCTCTGCCCTCCAAAAGTTTAGATGTCTCATCCAAAAAAACTTTGAATCTGCGAACATTTTCCGCCATCAATTCTTGCTCGGCACTCAGTTCCAAATCAAAAATAAAATCCTGTTCATCAACTGTAAGTAGGCGCTCAAATTTTTTGCCATCTTCCTCTACTCCAACGATCTTCATCCCCTCTTCCGGCACCCGAACCAAATTTGCGGTCTTCAAACCGTCTTTAGCGGACAATAATTTTGCTCCAAAAGCTAACAGTTTAGCTAGAGTTCCAGCAGACAGTTCTTCCGCATATCCTTTTTCCCCAACATCATCGCGGATTTTGCTGCGGACTGAAATCTCCGCCACTTTTAACTCATCAGTAAATTTTTCGAGCCCAAACAGTTCTTCTGCCGCATCCGAAAATTCTTTTCTGGGTGCCTCGAAAATATCAATCATCTCGCCTTCCAGATTCTCGACTATTTTGACATCACTTGGTTTTGTTTCCGCCATACGCCTTAAGAATACCTCATTTCGTCACATTCTTCACATCCGACTTGCCGCAATTGCGAGCGCGAGTGCGTCGGCGGCATCATCCGGCTTCGGCACGGATTTTAATTTCAAAAAAATTCGCACCATTTCCTGAACTTGCTGCTTCTCGGCATTGCCGTAACCGGTAACGGCGAGTTTAACTTCCTGCGGCGAACATTCGATGATCCGCACGCCCCGTTCAGCCAAAGTTTCCAAAATCACGCCGCGCGCTTCGGCAACTTTAATCGCCGTTTTGATATTTTTTGAGAAAAACAAAGTTTCAACACCGACCGCAGCCGGACGGATTTCATCAAGCAATCGTAAAACCTCGCGCCTCACCGCGACTAAGCGATCACCATGTGCCATTTCTTTCGGCGTCTCCAAACAGCCGCACAAAATAAGTTCCGGCGTATCGCGAATGACGCGCACGGCGCCGTAACCGAGACGACCAAAGCCAGGATCGATGCCTAGGATGTTCATGTTCGCGATTTTAAATCCGATTCACTTTTATAAACAAAACTTCGATGCTGAATCGCGATTATTTTGACTTCATCTCCAACCATCATAAAGACTACGCGATAGTCTCCAACCCTTAGTTTCCAATAACCCTGAAGCGGACTTCGGAGCGGTTTTCCGTATCTTTCCGGAAATGTCTGCAGACGGCTTTCGATGGCAATTTTTATTCTGATTCGGTTTGTTTTATCTATTCGCAGAATGTCGGCTTCTAGCACAGCTTCGTGATACCGCAGTTGGTACCTTATTTCCATATCGAATCATGTTTCAGCCATTTGATTTTTCCTGCCATGCGTTCTTCCGCAAGCTGTGCAAGCAAAACATCTTCCTGAATCTCCAAAGCTTCCCGAAGTAGTTCGAGAGCTTTTGTTGCAACCGGAACATTAGCCTTTCGAGCTACTTGCTCGAGAGCTTTTTCCAAGTCATAATCAAGCGAAAGCGCTAATCTTGTCTTTGTGGTTGGCATAGTTTTTGAAGCTTAACACAGGTGATACACCGGTGCAACACCTATGAAATTTCTTACGCGTGAAAATATAATCTCGATGGTTCAGGCGAGCGTCGGCGCCAAACTTTGGCGACACAATTTCGCTTTAGTCGATGGGCATAAAAAAGATCTCGTAAAAAACGGTCGCCTATCCTGCGCGTTTTTTGTTTCCTCTATTTTGTTTCATTTCAAAATGATTTCGGATTTGCATACGACGGTCGAGGGCACAGAGCGCGACATGCTCGCGAATAATTTTCGACGCGTTAAAAAACCAGTGCCGGGTGACGTGATAGTTTGGGGACCGAGCAACATTCATGACGTCACACCGCATCTTCATATCGGATTTTTTATCGGCGGAACGCGAGCCATTAGTAATTCTTCGCGATTCGGGTTTCCAATTCGCCACGACATAAATTTCGGCGCACAAAATCGAAAAATCACGGGATTTTATCATTACAAAATGTAATTTCACGGGTAAAAGTAGGACCTCTCTTAAACCACGCCTCTTGTATTGACCGAACACCGAAAAGGTGTAATGCTATTCCAAGGAGGAATAACAATGAACTACGATGAAAAGTATTGGGCCTATACTGTCACTCTCAGCTTCGAAAGACTCAGCCTACTACTAAAGGGGGTACTGCCAACAGAACCATTTCCGGAAGCGGTTCATCGTAATCTGCAAGACTTTTTCCGAATCGCGCTAGAAGCTTTCCAAGGAAGCGAGAAGCTCGACTTGAAGCAGCGACCTTTGATCAAGCTCATGATCTGGAACGCAACCAACCATATCTCCGGGATTGGACCCGGACACGATGCTGCGATGATCGAGTTTTTGGAACGATCGCGCGTACTCGCATCGGATCTGCCGAGTCTCACAAGCATCCCGCCAGAAAAGCGGACGCTCGCCGAAGCGGTGAGCAGCGTGCTTGAGGACTTGAGCAAGACCGGCGAGTCTCAAGCTGCGGCCGAGCATCATATTCGTTCCTTAAGATGAAACGCTCAACCCCCCAGTCGCCACGTGCGCCCGGGGAATTTTTTTGTCCACATGAAAGGGGACTGTCCCTTTTAAGGCTAAAGGGGTCAGACCTTTTCATAGCCACACTCAGCCGAAAATGTTGTATGTCCTGTACCTTTAAGGGGAAAAGGGACAGTCCCCTTTTTTCCGCCCGGCGCGTTCTTGTGAAAGGGATGCGAGCAGTACCGGTCGAAGCGCAAGATATCAAGCTCGATCTGACTGTCACGCGGAAACTTAAGATACTCAGTTCCGAGAGCACAAGCATCGCCCATTGCAACGTAAACAAGCATGTCAGGATTCGGGAAACTCATCAGCACGACTTCCTCCGGTCGCTCTCTTGCGACCCGAGATATATAGCTTATCTTTGGAGCGATGTCAATCACTGTATTTGCCGAAAACTCGCTTCAGATGTATGATATTATCATACTTAAATATAATACTATGTCCACAATTTCAGTCCCGATTCCCCACACGCTCGAAATCTTTATCGACGAGATGATTCGCCGCGGTGTCGCACCGAATAAAGCCGAAGTCGTACGCCAGGCACTTGTTAGATTCGCCGAAGATCAGGCCGTGGCCGACGTCATGCGTGCCGAACAAGAGATCAAAGACGGAAAAATGTTGCGTGGTGATTTGAAAAAGCTTGCTAAATCCATGCCTTAAAAAGAAGTATGGAGGCTTTGTATTTACCGACTTTCGTACGTCTTTTTAAATCTCTACCGCCTAATCTCCAGACCGAAGTCATTGAAAAAATTGAACTCTTCAAGAACGCTGAAAATAATAAGATGTTAAAAGTGCATAAATTATCAGGTCGTCTTCAAGGCCGATATAATTTTTCGGTAAATTACAAAACTAGAATCGTGTTTACCTATTCAAAATCAAAACCGAGAGAAGCATATTTATTGGCTGTCGGCGACCATGAAATATACAATACTTAGATTCGAGAATCGGCTCGAAAAAAACAGCCCTGAATGAGGCTGTCATAGCACCACCGTTGAGGCTTCTGTGATTTCACTGAGCCGCTCAAGAATCATCGGAATACCGGAAACCACTTCGACATTATCGCAGAAAGAAATCGGGCCATCGCCGTCAAGCAAACGACTCGGCGCGTTCATGACAAAGACCGGAACCCGGGATGCAAGCGCGGCGCCGATTTCAAAGGCGCAAGATACTCCGAAATAACCGTTTGGGCAGATTAAAAGAACAAAATCTGATTCTTTGATGCAGCGAAGATGGCGATCCTCCACCCGCTTTATCGCGGTATTTCGATCACCCTCGAGCAGTAAGAATTCTTCATTCTCGCCGATGATTTTCGTTCCACGCGGCGAAAGAACTTCGATTCCATAACCCTGACATTCACGTATCGCTTCATCAATTTCTTTCAGGAATTTGAAACTTCCGCAAATCGTCGTTTTCAATGGTTTTGCCTCCTCTCGAATCTATATAATCATAAACATACCGACTCGACAATCTTTCATCGCATTTGCCATCCAAACGTTTCAAGATCCCTCGGCTTCGGGATGACACAGGGGGCTGAAAAGAAGGCTCGAGGCGAGCGATTTTGGTCGACTCTCCCGCCGGACACTTAACATGGTCCCCGTGTCCGCCGGGAGAGTCGCCAAACCGCGCTCGCGACATAAAATGGATTCCCGCCTACGCGGGAATGACGAGCGGAAGAGTACGGGATGACAACATAGGGCAAAACAAAAACTCCCTCAGATGGATTCCCGCCTTCGCAGGAATGACGACTCTGATGGGAGTTCTTGTTTTGATGTCTACACAACCGGTTCTGTCGGTGGCTCTTCAACCCGTTCCGTGAACCCGAGTCCGTGATAGTTGCGATCGAAGCCGGTGCCGACCGGAATCAAGCGACCGATAATCACGTTTTCCTTCAAACCTTCGAGCGTATCCATCTTGCCCGTAACCGCGGCGTTCACCAAAACCTTCATGGTTTCTTGGAACGAAGCCGCCGAGAGCCAAGACTCAGTCGAAAGCGAAACCTTGGTGATACCGAGCAACAATTCGTCGCCCTTACCAATCTCGCCTTTCTTGCCAACCTTGTCGTTCGAACGTTCGAAGCGATGCTTTTCAACCAACTCGCCAGGCAACAAATCCGTGTCGCCAGCCTCTCGTACGTACATACGAGAGAACATCTGACGAATCATGATTTCGATATGTTTGTTGTTCAAGCGTGCACCTTCCGAAGCGTAGACGTGCTGTATTTCCTTCGAGAGGTAGCGCATAACCGCGTCTTTGCCTTTGTGACGGAAGAGTTGCTGCAAGTCCAAATGGCCATCAGTCAAAGCATCGCCCGCCATAATCATGTCATCTTTCTTGACGAGGATTCCGTAGCCCGGCGGAATTGCGTATTCTTTCGTGCCTTCGCCTTCAAAGATAATGCCAACGCCTTCCGGTCCGACTTTCGCCGTACCGCCGTGCTCCGCGAGCACCTCGTTCCCAGCCATAACTGCAATTACCGATCCCTTCGAAACCGAGGCGCCGTCTTTTACGCGAACATCATCACCTTCTTCAAGTGCGTAGAATTCTTCTTCAACGCCCTTGTACGCGATTTTGATCGCCTTCTGACCAGGCGCGCCAGCGAACAAAACCTTACCTTTTTCATCTTCAATCGAGCGGTTTTCAAGCATTTCAATGCCAACTACCTGACCCGAGACGTCGGACATGATTGCACGACGTTTTGGCGTACGAGCTTCGAACAATTCTTCGACACGCGGCAAACCCTGGGTAATATCTTTCTGAGCCACACCACCGGAGTGGAAGGTTCTCATCGTGAGCTGCGTACCAGGCTCACCGATCGATTGCGCGGCCATGATACCGACAGCGGTACCGAGCTGGACCGGTTTGTTATAGGAAAGATCGTAGCCGTAGCACTTGGCACAAATGCCCTTCTGAAGACGGCACGACATAACCGAGCGAAGTTTAACTTCTTCCGGTTCTGAACCCTCAAGCGCCTTAACATCGTTTTCCGTGACAATCGAATTAGCTTCGACGATAGTTTTCTTGCCGATTTTAATCGCGTCGATAACCGTACGACCAAGAATGCGAGTCAAGATAGGTTCACCGATTTCGGCACATTCCGCCTTGGTCACAGTCACACCCTGGTCATCGCCACAGTCATCCATGGTGATGATAACGTCCTGCGCCACATCAACGAGACGACGAGTCAGATAACCGGCGTTCGCGGTACGAAGGGCGGTATCGGAAAGACCCTTACGCGTACCGTGAGTCGAAATGAAGTATTCGATAACGTTCATGCCTTCGCGGAAGTTCGACTTGATCGGGAGTTCAATAATTTCGCCGAGTGGGTTTGTAACCGGGCCCTTCATGCCAACCATCTGCGTGAGCTGACCCCAAGAGCCGCGGGCGCCTGACTCAAGCATGATAAGCACCGGACCGTCTTTCGGCATCTGCTTTTTAACCAAAGTCACGACGCGGTCTTTGATTTCCGACCAAACTTTCACGACGCCGGTGTGGCGTTCGTGAGCTGTGAGAAGACCCTGGTTATACTGTTCCAAAACTTCTTCGGCACGCTTGTTGCCCTCGTCAATGAGTTCAACCTTGCCCTGAAGTTCCGGCACATCAACCATGCCCCAGGAAATACCGGACTTGGTGAGCTGACGAAGACCCAGTCCCTTAACCGCATCCAAGAATTCCACACACTTTGCCATGTCGTAGACTTCCAAAATGTTCTTCGCGATATCGCCAAGCTTCTTTGTGGAAAGCAGGTCATTAACGTAGCTGATTTTTGACGGCAACAAGTCATTGAAGAGCAGGCGTCCGACATTGGTTTCGGTGAGTTTCTCGCCGGCGTTCAATCGAACCATGATTTTTTCACGCAAGTTAACCACACCGTGCTGTTCGGCACGCTTGGCTTCATCCCGCGAACCGAAAGACTTCATCTTTCCGCTCTTAGGTTCAACCATCATCGACATGTAGTAGTTGCCAAGAACAATATCCTTATCCGGAGCCATGATCGGACGACCGCTCGCAGGAGAAAGAAGATTCTTCGTCGCGAGCATCAGTTCGGCAGCTTCGCGATTGGCTTCTTCGGTGATCGGCACGTGAACAGCCATTTGGTCACCGTCGAAGTCGGCGTTGAAACCCTTACAAACCATCGGGTGAATTTGAATAGCTTTACCTTCAATCAAAATCGGGTGGAAAGCCTGGATACCCAAACGGTGCAAGGTCGGAGCGCGGTTCAAAAGCACGTGCGCGTCCTTCGTGATTTCTTCCAAGATATCCCAGACCTCGGCATGATCAGCTTCGATAAAGCGATTCGCGCTTCGGATATTGTGAACGAAACCGCGGTTGATGAGCTTCGAAATAACAAACGGTTTGAATAATTCGAGCGCCATTTTCTTCGGAATACCGCACTGGTCAAGTCTGAGATGCGGACCGACGACGATGACTGAACGTCCGGAATAATCTATACGCTTACCGAGCAAGTTTTGGCGGAAGCGACCCTGTTTACCCTTCAAACCATCAGCAAGCGACTTCAACTGACGCTTCTTTCCGGTCGCGGCGAGCACGGTTTTCGAGTGGCGGGCATTGTTATCAATCAAAGCGTCGACGGCTTCCTGAAGCATGCGCTTTTCGTTGCGGGCGATAACTTCCGGAGCATTCAATTCCTTCAAACGGCGCAAACGATTGTTGCGGTTGATGACGCGGCGATACAAATCATTCAAATCCGAGGTGGCAAAACGACCACCGTCGAGCGCGACCATCGGGCGCATATCCGGAGGCGTGATCGGAACCACGCTCAAGACCATCCATTCCGGTTTGATGCCGGTCTGAATCAAGCTCGAAATCAACTTCAAACGTCGCACCAGGCGTTCGTGCTTGGCGCTCGTCGCCGTTTCCAAAGATTCTTTCAAAGCCTTGGACGTGCGGTTCAAATCGATTTTTGCGAGAAGATAAGCGATCGCTTCGGCACCGATTCCGGCGTCGAAAACGTGACCGTAGCGCATCGACATTTCGTGATAAGCCTCTTCCGAAAGAATCTGGAGCGGTTCGAGAGACTTTAATTCTTTCATGGCCAAATCAAACTCAGCTTCCAATTCTTCGAGCTTCTTGTCCTTGTCAGCCGTCATGCTTTCAATCGATTTTGCAATCTCAAGAGCTGCAACGCCCTTTTCAGCACCCTGCTTTTCGGCGCGATCACTGTCGCGCTTGAATTCACCTTCAATTTGCTTTGATTTGGTTTTGAATTCTTCTTTGAGTTCGGCAACGGCGAGCGCTTTCGCATCCTGATTTACGTCGGTCACGATGAAGTTCGCAAAGTAAATAACTTTTTCGAGCGACTGCACGCCGACATCAAGCACGGTACCGATTTTTGACGGCACGCCGCGCAAGAACCAGATATGCGAAACCGGGGCGGCGAGTTCGACGTGGCCCATGCGTTCGCGACGCACGGCGGCATTCGTGACTTCGACACCACATTTATCGCAGATGATTCCCTTATAACGGATCTTCTTATACTTACCGCAATAACATTCCCAGTCCTTAGACGGACCGAAAATTTCTTCGGCGAAGAGACCGGCTTTTTCCGGTTTCTGCGTGCGGTAGTTGATGGTTTCCGGCTTGGTAACTTCGCCGTATGACCAGGATCGGATCGTATCCGGTGAGGCTAAGCGCAGGCGCACTGCGTCAAAGTCTGTGGTTTTAAGAAATTCTGTAGCCATAGATTTGGGTTAGGTACTAGGCCTTAGGCCATAGGCCGTAGGGCGTAGTGTGACATTTGATTTATTGATTTTTTGATTTCTTGATTTTTTGTCATTTCCCCATCTCCTGAACATCAGACATTTCGTCGACTCGCTCACCGTCTTTCATGAGTTCGACGTCGAGACACAGACCCTTGAGTTCGCGAACCAACACGTGAAACGATTCCGGAATATTGAGCTTCGTAATCGGCATGCCTTTGATGATGGCTTCATATGCTTTCGAACGACCCACCACATCATCGGACTTAATCGTGAGAATTTCTTGCAGCATGTGAGCGGCACCATATGCTTCGAGTGCCCAGACTTCCATTTCACCAAAGCGCTGACCACCGAACTGCGCTTTACCACCAAGCGGCTGCTGCGTGATAAGCGAGTACGGACCAATCGAACGCATGTGGAGTTTATCTTCGACCATGTGGTCGAGTTTGAGCATGTATTTGTAACCGACCGTGACCGGGCGATCCATCTTGCGGCCCGAGCGACCGTCGTAAACATCGAGCTGACCCGATTCCGGCAGTCCGGCTTTTTTCAATTCGCCGCGAATGACTTCGTTTGTAATACCATCCAAAACCGGCGTCGCGACTTTGTAACCGAGGGCGTTTGCGGCAAGGCCCAAATGGGTTTCAAGAATCTGACCCAAGTTCATACGCGAAGGAATACCGAGCGGCGACAAGATGATGTCGAGCGGGGTTCCATCTTCCAAGTACGGCATATCGGCGACCGGCACGACCTTCGAAATAACACCTTTGTTACCGTGACGACCGGCCATTTTATCGCCGACCTGAATCTTACGAAGATCCGCAATCGTAATTTGAATGGTTTTGATAACTCCCGGAGGCAATTTATCACCGGCTTCACGCGAGAAGACTTTCACGCCGATAACTTTGCCGTGAGTTCCCTGTTCCATGTAAAGCGAAGAGTCGCGAACATCGCGGGCTTTTTCGCCGAAAATCGCGCGAAGCAATTTTTCTTCCGGCGACAATTCAGTTTCGCCCTTCGGAGTGATTTTTCCAACCAAGATATCGCCGGCACGCACTTCTGCGCCGATACGAATAACGCCTTCCGCATCCAAGTTTTTCAACTTTTCTTCGGAGACATTCGGAATATCATTCGTCACAACTTCCGGACCGAGCTTGGTGTCGCGCACATCAATCGGAAGATCTTCGATTGAAATCGAAGTGAAGCGATCATGTTGAACCATTCGTTCCGAAATGATGATGGCATCTTCGTAGTTGTAACCGTCGTACGGCATGAAACCGACGAGCACATTCTGACCGAGCGCGAGCTCCGAATCCTGAATCGAAGGACCATCAGAAAGCACCGCGCCCTTTTTAACCTTGTCGCCTTTCGTAACCGTCGGGCGCTGGTTGATACAGGTCGAAGCATTCGAACGAACGAATTTGTTGAGTTCGTAGGTATGAGTCGTACCGGATTTTCCTTCAAGCACAATCGTGCCGCCGTCGACGGCTTTAATCACACCATCTTCGGAAGCGATAATGACGTGGCCCGAATCAACGGCCGCACGAAGTTCGCCGCCGGTTCCGACAATCGGAGCTTCCGGACGAATGGTCGGCACCGCCTGACGTTGCATGTTCGTACCCATGAGTGCGCGCTGACCATCATCGTGTTCCATGAAAGGAATCAAAGCCGTACCGACGGAAACAATCTGGCGGGAGGCGACATCCATATATTCAACCTTGGAAGTCGGCGCCATACCAGGTTCGCCGTGCACACGAGCTTCGACTTTTTCACGCACAAAGTAGCCCTTGGAATCGAGTTCGTGAGTCGCGGGACAGGTAATAGTTTTTTCTTCCTGGAAAGCGTTCAAATAAACCACTTCGGTTGTAACACGAGTCTTGTCGCCCTCATGAACACACTTCAAATACGGAGCTTCGATGAAACCGAAGTCGTTGATGCGGCCGTAGGAAGCCAAGTGACCGATAAGACCGATGTTTGCACCTTCAGAAGTTGCAATCGGACAAATACGACCATAGTGAGTGCGATGCACATCGCGGACTTCAAAGCCGGCACGTTCACGGGAAAGACCGCCCGGACCCATGGCCGAAAGACGGCGCTTGTGTTCGAGTTCGGCGAGCGGATTCACCTGATCCATGAACTGCGAGAGCTGGGATGACATGAAGAATTCGCGCACCGCACCGATAACCGGACGCGCATTGATGAGGCGTCCCGGAGTCACGGTCTGAATATCCTGCGTCGACATTCTGTCTTTTGCGATACGAACCATACGGGCAAGACCGACGCGGAAACGGGACTGAACCAATTCACCTACCGCTCGAACGCGACGGTTGCCCAAGTGATCGACATCATCAGCTTCTTCCTGAGTAATATTCAAACGAATAATTTCGCGCATGATGTGAACCAAATCTTCCTTCTTCATGATACGGTTCAAATCCATCGCAATTTCTGCGTCCGCCTGTTCGATACCAAAACGCTGGTTGAACTTGTAGCGGCCAACTTTGCCCAAATCGTAACGGTCGAAGTTAAAGAACATCGCATGGATCAACGAACGCGCGTTATCTGAAGTAGCCAAATCGCCCGGACGAATGCGCTTATAAACTTCGCGCAAACCGTCATCTTCGTTTTCCGAAGGGTCTTTCATGAGCGTCGCCTCCAAGTATTTGATGGTCGGATGAGTATCGACATCGGTAAAATTACTGCGAATCGTTTCAGTGTCGCCAATTCCGAGCGCACGAAGAAGCGCGGTCGCAGCGACTTTGCGCTTGCGATCGATTTTCACCCAGATAACATTGTTCTGATCGGTTTCGAATTCAAGCCAGGCACCGCGGGTCGGAATCAACTTGGCACCATAATAACGGCGACCGTGATCAGCTTCGGAAGTGAAATAAGCACCGGCCGAACGCACGAGCTGAGAAACGACGACGCGTTCCGAGCCGTTAATCACGAAAGTACCGCGCTCGGTCATGAGCGGAATATCACCCAAATAAATTTCCTGAGATTTGCTGTCGCCGGTTCGCTTGTTTACAAGTCGGGTCACGATACGAAGAGGAGCTTCGTAGTTGACACGCTTTTCACGCGAAGTCTTTTCATCAAACTTGGCGTCGTCGACATAGTACTCATCAAAAGTGAGCTCCAGATCGCGGCCGATGAAATCTTTGATCGGGTTAATTTCGTTAAACAACTCCTTGATACCGTCTTTAAAAAACCAGGAATACGACTTCTTCTGAACCTCGATGAGCTCAGGAAGCGGGATCGCTTCATGACGCTCCGTGAAGAACTTGCGTGCACCTTTCGTGGGATTGCGGGTGTACTTGGACATAGGGGGTTTAGGCCGTAGGTTTTAGGGCGTAGGGCATAGTGGTGTCATTTAAGACATAACTACGCCCTACGGCCTATGGCCTACGCCCTGATAATTACCAGACACAAAAACGCCAGCCCATTTAATAGGGTTGGTTCTTTTATGATTCAATTTTGCAAGCAGAAACGAAGTACATGCTGCTTCGTTCGCCGTCGTCGCCAGGAGCACAACGCCCCCGCACTCGACAGCAAGTAATTGGAAGATTAGCAAAGGAATGGTGTCAAGTCAACAGGGGCATGAAGATAACTTTTTTATCAATCGGCAAAAATACAGTTTTATAACTACCTTTGAGCGCAAATGCCGCCGCTCCTGGCAAAGGTACGGCTGATTGCCAGGAGCGGCGGCATTTGACGCTCAAAATACACATAAAACTAACATTTGCCGGATCAAAAACGGTACCGATTCATTAAAAAAAGAACTCCTATGTATGGAAGAGTTATTAGATTTAGAGCTTTCCTGAAGATTCACAAAAAATGTTGCCATACAACAGAAAGCGAAAACCTATGTGCTCGCCGGTCTAGCGGGGAACCATAGCCCGTCGACACATAGGCTTTTTACGCTTTCTTTACTGATTAATTGATGGTGTTTGTATTCTTTATTGTCATTCGAGCCTCCTATTGTCATCCCGTTCCTTCCCGTCGTCATCCCGAAGCCGAGGGATCTTGCTTGTTTTTCCGGTTTTACTACGCCCTACGGCCTGTGGCCTATTCCGCGTCAGTCTGTCAGAACATTGACTACTTTTCTAATACAACATTATGACTTTACTTAGCTTTTATTAGTCAAATACCTGTTTTTATCATGACAGAAACTATTGACAGTTTATCCACAACGTGCTATCATGGCCCTCGTACATTGAAACTACGTCTTCAGACAGTTTTGTCGACTTTACACACTTCATCCACACGCATGGCGGAGAATCTCGCGCAAACATCCTTAAAGCATGGTTGTGCGAGCGGTACGGAGCTGGTTACGATTCGGCCTCGGCTGACCCGTTTCCAGATACGAACCACTACCTTTTGGCCCCTTCGGGGGTTACGAAAGGCTCTCCACCAGTCGCGTGGATGAAGAAAGAAGTCTAAAACACCACAAGTCCACGGCTAGAACCCGTGGCAAGGAGATTCAAATGGCGAACACCGCCGGCACGACCCCTGCGGCCACCACCTCCAACCAGCCCCAGTCCCTCGGGACGCTCGGCGATGTGATCAAGGCCGCCAAGGCCAAGAAGCACAACACGACCGAGGACGACGGCGGGGACACAATGTCCCGGGCCGGGCTCAAGAAG
>JBAXGH010000003.1:0-80120 GCA_037139515.1 bacterium | reverse complement strand
TGTCATCCCGAAGCCGAGGGATCTTGAAGTGTATTTCCCGTAGCGTTTTAGTTTGTATGATGCGCATAATTACTGTAAAGTTGGACAGAAAATAGGCTACTCCTGAGGCATATGAAAGAGCTAATCCCAAAGCAAAACTTCGTTTTATATACTTCGCCGAATGGTGAGGTGAAGCTTGAGGTTTTTTTGCAGGATGAAACTATTTGGCTGACTCAAAAAATGATGGCCGAATTGTTTGGGGTTGATGTCCGTACGGTGAGCGAGCATCTGCAGAACATCTATAAGTCGGGTGAGTTAATCGAAGATCGAACTATCCGGAATTTCCGGATAGTTCAAAAAGAAGGGAAAAAAGCGGTTGAACGTGAGATTTCATTTTATAATCTCGATGCAATTATATCGGTAGGCTATCGCGTAAATTCAACAAGAGCGACGCAATTTCGTATTTGGGCAACGCAGGTTTTGAAAGAATATATCGTGAAAGGCTTCGCGATGGATGATGCGCGCCTAAAGCAGGGCGGTGAATTTTTTAGCAAGGATTATTTTAGCGAGCTGTTGGCGCGGGTTCGTTCGATTCGTGCAAGTGAGCGTCGTATTTATCTACAAATCACGGATATTTTTGCCGAATGCAGTATCGATTACGATCCAAAATCTGAAGTAACGAAAGCTTTTTTTGCAACCGTACAGAACAAATTTCATTTCGCAATCGTGGGACAGACGGCGGCGGAGATAATCTATTCTCGTGCAGATAAAACGCAACCAAACATGAATCTAACCACGTGGAAGAATAGTCCAAGCGGACGCGTTCTTTCGACCGATGTCGCGATTGCAAAAAATTATCTATCCGAAAAAGATATCAAAAAGCTCGAACGTACGATTTCGTCGTTTTTCGATTATATTGAAAATTTTATCGAAAATCACCAGACTTTTACCATGGCTGGATTTGCTGAAAGCGTAAATAAGTTTTTGAGCTTCAACGAGTTCAGAATCCTTGATGGGAAAGGCAGTATTTCGATGTCGCAGGCAGAGGAAAAAGCGTTGGCGGAATATCGGGAGTTTAATAAGACGCAGAAAATCGAATCGGATTTTGATGCGTTTCTTTTAGATCTCCCTGTTGTCATCCCGAAGCCGAGGGATCTTGAAAAGTAGTTGTATATTTATGAAATCAAAAGCCTGGTTCGCGGTGAGCTTCGGTGTAATCCTGAACTGGTTGAGTTTGTTTTTGTCGTATAAAGCGTTTCCATTCGTCGCTGATAATATCTACGCGTCGATAGCTTCCGGCGGTTTCCCGATCAAAGCTTTCGAGTATCCACTTTCACCGATGGGAAATGACTGGCCGCCGGCGCATATGTGGCCGATGTTTTTTCTCAATCTCGCCGTCTGGGTTGCGGTCGGCTTTGTGGTTTCGGCGATGATTGGAAAGCGGGTTGAGAATAAGAAACTCCTCGCGGGAGCTACGATTGCGGCAATACTCTTATCCGTGATTGGGTTGGTTTATCTCGTGCTGCAGTTTGATTAAATTGTTTTATTGCGTTTAAACTAAGCCGGTATGCTCTCAAAGTCGAATTTCATGGCGTATTTTCGGTGTACTTGCGAGCTTTGGCTTATCAAGCAACGCCCGGATTTGGCACCACCGGTTGATGCGGCTCTTCAGCGGGTTTTTGATCAGGGAAATATTGTTGATGCCTGGGCGCAAAAGTTATTTCCGGATGCGGTGAATGTGAACGGGTTTGGGGTGGAGGGTGCCGAGAAAACCAAGAAAGCTATCGCAAAAGGCGCGAAAGCTTTGTTGCAACCGACTTTTATCGCCGGCAAAATCAACTGCCGCGCGGATATTTTGGTGCGCAATAGCGATGATTCTTGGGACTTATACGAGGTCAAAAGCTCGACGAAGCCCGCCGATGAGCACACCTGGGACATGGCTTTTCAGCGCGCCTGTATTGAAGACGCCGGCATCAAATTGCGCCGGACTTATTTAGTTCACATAAGTAATAAATACGTGTGCAGCGGCGCGATCGAGCCGGAAAAGCTCTTCACACAGGTAAATCTCACAAAACAGGTTTTGGACACGCTGCCGTTCGTGCGCAAGGAAATCCCGCGTTCGCTTGAGGTTTTGGGTTGGGGTCATGAGCCGTGGGAAAAACTGCTTAAGATGTGCACGGATCCGGAGAAATGCGAGTTTTTGCAGTGCTATGCGCCGCATATCGCGTCGGAGCAGGTTTATGCGATTGCGACATCGCTTCCGAAAGATAGATTGTGCGCGTATTTGAAGCGTGGGATTTTGAAGCCCGAGCAAGTGCCAGCGGATTTACTCGCGGAACTTGATCCGAAGGATTATCTTTCGAAAAAGCATACGAAGCCGGTTATTAAGATTGATAAGAAAGCGATTGCGCGCGAACTTGGTGCTTTGGAATACCCGCTCTACTTTTTGGACTACGAAACGTATTTTCCGGCGATTCCGATGTTTGATGGTTACCGACCGTATCAGCAATGCGTTTTTCAATATTCTTTGCATGTGCTGGAGTCTTTTGATGCGCCGCTGAAGCATTACGAATTTCTGGCGGATACATTTGCGGATCCGGCTTCGGAGGTTTGCGCGTCGCTCGCTCGGAATATCGGACCGAAGGGGAACGTGGTTTCGTGGAATATGCAGTTTGAGGCTTCGCGCAACTCGGAACTCGCGGAGATGGTGCCTTCTCGCGCCGCGTTTTTGGCGGATGTAAACGAGCGGATGTATGACTTGATGATGATTGTGAAAAAGGGTTATTACGTCGACTCACGGTTTGAGGGGATCGCTTCGCTTAAAAAAGTGCTGCCGGTTATGTGCCCTGAGCTTTCATACGACGCGCTCGCTATTCACGAGGGCGGCACGGCATCGGCTAGTTGGGCTGTGTTGACTGACCCAGCGATCGGCGCGAGGGAAAAGGCTCAACTGCGGGCAGATATGTTGGACTATTGTGGGCTTGACACGTTCGCGATGGTGGAGATTTTTCGGCGGTTTTCTGGTACTCTTTCGAAGTGATTCTAGGCTCGAGGTTGGGTTTTGAGAGATTTTCCGTGAATTTAAAATATTTGAAGAGATTGCTGCCAATAACGATTATGAATTTGCCAAAGATTATCGACAACCAGAGAAAAAACTTTTTGGACATTTTCCGTGACTTAGCGCAGGAGCACGAGGAGCTTTCTATCGCATCGGGGTACTGGGATATCGAAGGCACGCTATTGTTGATTGAAGATCTGGCTAAAATGAGGAAAGTTCGGTTGCTGCTTGGGCGGGAGCCGCTTCTTAAGCGAGATAATGTAGGCAACATATCGGTTCCTGAAGTTGATTACCCCGATCAAGACTTTTTCCATGACCTTGAAAGAATCGGTCCTCGTCCCGAATTGAAAGAAACGGTAGTGAGGATTAAGGAAATGATTGACTCTGGTCAGCTCGAAGTTCGGGTGTATCGGAAAGCGTTCCTTCACGCCAAGTGTTATATTTTTGGTGGCTACCAGTCTGATCAAGCGGTGGGCATAATTGGTTCGTCGAACTTTACAAAAAATGGACTGACGCAAAATACTGAGCTTAATGCGTTGGAATCCGATCTTCGAGTCGTCCTTTCAAGGCCACTAACTGAGTCGCAGGAAGTCGGACATCTATTTTGGTTTGATGAGCTTTGGAATGACGAAACAACTGAACATTGGGACGGAAAATTTGTAGAGATTCTTGGCGAATCTCCAATTGGTGATGAGCTTTTTAGTCCATACGAGATGTACATAAAGACCCTTTTTGAGATTTATCATGAGGAGTTGGAGGATGAAGCGGTTCAATCTACGATTCGTGGAGCGCATGAGTTGATGGATTTTCAAAAAAAGAACGTACAGGCGCTCTTGCGGCGCATCAACAAGCACAGAGTTGCAATGCTGTCTGACTCAGTTGGTTTAGGAAAAACCTATACTGCGATCGAAGTGATGAAGCAGTACCTTGATGGAAGCGAGGGAAAAATGCGCGTGGAAGTTATTTGTCCAAAATCGCTCAAAAAACAATGGACGCAAGAGCTGCTCACGCAGGGCGTGATGAACTTTGAACCTCGGGTTTTTCAGAATAAGGGAGCGATTGAAGAGGCGCAGAAACTCGACCGTATCGCGAGCGTCTCACTTTTCGTTATTGATGAATCGCACAACCTGCGACGTACTTCTGGCCAGCGATACGAACAGCTTCTTGCATGGATGCGACAAAATCCAAAGGCGCACGTTTTACTGCTTACGGCGACCCCAATCAACAATCAATTAAGCGATATCACAAATCAGATTCTCTTGGGAGCGCGTGGCGACCAGGATGTTTTCAAAATTCCGCTTGTGGATCATAAAACTAAGCAAACGAGCATGGTGAGCTTTTACCAAGCGATCCAAAATCTTGAAAAAAAGATTCGTCAGGATGTCACGAGGGGCGGAACAATCGATTATGACTATGTTCGACAGACGATGATGCCCATCATCCGCCATTTTGTCGTTCGACGTACTCGCCAAGGCATTGAGAAAGAATATGGTTTTCTCACGCTCGACGGAAAGAAGATGAGTTTTCCAGCTTCTGTGCCCGAAAACCAAAAATACGATTTTCATCCCGATGCTCGAAAAAAGATTCTCGCACTGGAATCCGGTTTCCTTCCTCTGGAAAAGATATATGCAGCAACCCCTGAGGCGATTTTTAACGACTGCAAAAGTCTACTACATCCACTTGATCAGCTCGATAATGTAAAGGAGTTCAAAAGCACCGAGGAACTTGCGAGTGAATCGCCAATGTATTTTATTTATCAGATGGTGCTCATGTTGGGATTTATTCCATATCGATGGAGAATCTATCAGACAAAGTTTTACGGTAAAACGCCTGAGCAGATCAAGGCGCTGAAGCTCGGTTCGGAGGAGGGGCGTGATTTACAGCTCCAGATGGGAATGTACGGAATTTTGCGTACCATATTTTTGAAGCGAATGGAATCTTCTATTTTCGCCTTCCGAACATCACTTGAGGCATACGATCGTAAGTTAGATATGTTTCAGGCCGGCGTAGCAAAGGATAAAATTGTGAGCTTAAAGGACATGGACGCACTCGAACAGATGTTGGCCGAAGAAGATGAAGATATTGAACACGATGATGCTGTGGAGGCGGATGATAAATTGATTCTTGATACAATCGGCGCTAATAACTATGCAGCCCAAGAGCTTGGTGCGGACATGGGGAAGGAGCGCTTGATCATTAAGCATCTTCTGCGGCAGCTCGCTATCGTAGAAGCCGACGATACTAAGCTTCGTTCGTTCATAGAGTTGCTTGAAAAATTACGGAAAGAAAATGTTGCGGGAGGCAAGGTTTTGGTGTTCTCGTACTTTGCGGATACCATCAAATATCTTGAAAAGAACTTGCCCGAATTCACCAAACTTATCACTAAAGAGAACTCCGCTTTCGTTTCCTCTAAAAACCGCGAGAGTGCAGATGACCTCGCGGCGCGTTTTTCCCCGAATTCTAAAAATCACACAATCGGTACGGGCGAACACGAACTTCAGTATCTTTTTTCCACGGACGTGCTCTCTGAAGGTCAAAATTTGCAGGATTGCGGTGTGATCGTGAACTACGACCTTCATTGGAATCCAGTGCGTATGATTCAACGCAATGGTCGTGTGAATCGTCTTGGTTCGACGCATAGCACGGTCTATGTGTACAACATGAGTCCAGAAGAAAAGCTCGAAGGCTATTTGCGGCTTGTTGGCCGCTTGCAGAGCAAGATTGAATTGATCCGATTCACGATCGGCACGGATCAATCGGTACTTACCGAATTACCAAACCCGATTGAGTACACGGATAGTCTCGAGGATGTATATAGCGAAGATTCCGAGGTTCGAAAAGCTGCATTCACGAAGCTGGAATCGAGCGCGGACTTTTTACTTTCTGAAGATGAATACATTTTCGACCTTAAGAAGTTCGATAAGAATCCAGAAAATTCAGAAGGGTATAAGCAACATATCTATAATCTTCCAAGGGGAAAGTGGGGAGTTTTGCCGAGCCGGAAACACATCGGAAGTGATCGTCCGGATGTGCTCGCTTGCGCGCGACTGCTTGATCGGGGTAATCCAATCGGCATGCAATTTGCCCAGATGGAAAAAACTGGTGAGCGGTTTGCGGCGGTGACGGCGTTGCAAGCGCTGGAATGGATTAGAGCGACTTCGGAAGACGGCTCTCATGATAAAGACCAGATTTCCATAGACCGTGCCCGGATCGCTGAGATTACTGCGAGGAATATTGGTGCGTACCACGACGAAGATGAGCCGGGCGCTCCAGTTGGCCAGCAAACAGAAATTCTACGCACGTTGTATGAGTTACAATATTCCGCCGAAGATATCCAGTCGGTGCAGGCTGGCTTCGGTACTCGAAATGTGATTGATGATGGTAAGATGCGGAAACTCACAAGAGACATTATAAAGGCACGCCGAGAAAATATGCCCTACCATGAGAAACTGAAGGAGATCATCGTTCTAGCTAAACTCACGAATTCCGAGATTCGACCGGTCATGACTCCTGATACTGTTGAGGGAATCCTCTATTATGCCAAGGACAACAAATAATATTCCAGTAAAGTTAAAACTGCTTCAGGAGGCTCTCTTGAAGTTGTCTGCCGAGCCATCATTTGCTCATGCTCTTGAGGTGACGAATGCAATCTCGGGTCTTTTTGGTGTTGCGGCAGATACTTCTCCAAAGCCTTTTAATGATTCAAAGGGAAAGATCCGTGATCATGCGGGTTGGTTTATGGAGGCGGCTGGGTTTAGTGATCGTCGCGCCTGCTACAAGGTTGCTGAAGGGAATGGCAAAAATCTTGATTTTAAGTTGTATTGGGTACAAAAAACCTCCAAACGCATCATTTCAGCCGTCGTTGCATTGACTCCAAACTTTGAGGATGAACCATTTTTTGCGCATGAGCCGATTGGTGTTGACATTATCGTTCCAAAAGAGGCAGATCGTGTCGTTCTCGTGCTTTCTAACAAATACGCAATCCGTACCCTCGAGTTACACGGAGCGTTAACCGTCACCCAACAAGAGATTCTCGCAAAATGGGAAGGTCCTTTTGATTTTACAAAAAAAGCTGAAGTTCACGGGATGATCTGGCAGAGTTTTGACCTGCAACCGCTCAATAAAAAGTTCTATCAGGAAATTGCTGGATTCTTCGCGGAGCTCGTGGAGCATGTGTCGACAAAAGAAATTTTTGATAAGAAACATGCGCGGCTCTTTGCAAACCGCCTTATTGGTCGTTTAATCTTCTGCTGGTTCCTGCGGCGAAAGGGAATTATTGCTGATGCTCATAAATATTTTGAGACCGAAAGCATAGCCTCGTCAGAATACTACCGCGCAAAACTCGAAAAACTTTTTTTTCAGGTCTTAAATACCCCATTAGAAGATCGTGAGCGCCAATCCGGCGTCAAACGTGATCTTTTTGGTAAAGTTGAAACACCAAAACACTTGTTCTCAACGGATACAGAGACACCATATCTGAACGGCGGGCTTTTTGAGCCACGCCCAACGGATCACTTCGGTGAAACGAAGATTAATTTTCCGAAAGATTATTTTGATCGTTTTTTTGCGGCTCTCAATCAATATAATTTTACGACAGACGAAAGCACGAGTACGTTTCAGCAAGTCGCCATCGATCCGGAGATGTTAGGGCGCATTTTTGAGAACTTACTTGCCGAGCAGACGGATGAAGCTGGCGAGCAGGCGCGCAAGGCGAAAGGTGCATTTTACACCCCGCGTGAAATTGTAGACTACATGTGCCGCGAGAGCATGCGCGCGTATTTGGAGGGGAAGTTGCCGGATGATAATAAGCGCTCCCATATACTTGAGTTGCTTTTGGACA
The DNA here is from genome assembly GCA_037139515.1 of bacterium. Classification (GTDB taxonomy): domain Bacteria; phylum Patescibacteriota; class Patescibacteriia; order JBAXGH01; family JBAXGH01; genus JBAXGH01. The sequence goes on along the minus strand of JBAXGH010000003.1, from coordinate 72,243 downwards.
AAAAAGAGCACGAGTTTGATAACCGTAATTATCGAGAAGACCTTACACCCTATAAGAAATATCTGATTGACGCGCTGGATGATGCGAAGATCCTCGACCCCGCCTGCGGTTCCGGTGCCTTTCCGATGGGTATGTTGCAGCTCATGCTTTCAATATATGAGCGCCTTGAAACGCGCTTTGATGTCTATAAAACCAAGCTCGCGATTATAAAAAATAACCTCTACGGCGTCGACATCGAGCCGATGGCAATAGATATTGCCCGCCTCCGAGCATGGCTTTCCATCTTAGTTGATGAAGAACTAAATCCAAAAGCAAAAAACATGGGCATCGAACCGTTGCCGAACTTGGATTTCAAGTTCGTGTGTGCGAATACGTTGTTACCTCTTCAAACAGGAAAGAGCGCAGTCATGCTTGGTGATAATTCTACTCATCTCGCTAAAGAGATACAGGCTATTCGAGACGAATATTTTAAAACGGAAAGCATTACTAAAAAGAAAAGATTGAAAGCAGACTTCTTGTCTTTGCAACAACAGCAGGAAGGTCTATTCGGGTCGTCGGAAAAAACTAAACAGTTGAAAACCTATTTACCATTTGATAGTGAAAATTCGTGTCAGTTTTTTGACGCTGAGTTCATGTTTGGTGTGAAAGGTTTTAATATTGTAATCGGCAATCCGCCGTATGTAAGCATCTGGAAGATAGATGACCTATTAAAAAAGTATTTCGAGAAGAACTATTTAAGTGCGAATGGACATTATGATTTATACATAATCTTTTATGAGCGCGGACTCAATCTGCTTAAGGATGGAGGCGTTCTGTCTTATATAACAAGCAACAAATGGATGGCTCAATCATATGGCCAGGGAATTAGAAATATTTTTTTGGGCTATAAAATAATAAGTCTAATCGATTTCTCTGCATATAGAGTTTTCAAGTCAGCAATGGTTGATACTCAAATTACATTGATACAAAAAATTCAACAGCGGCATGACTATGACTTAAATATCTATTTTCATGAAAGTGGGGATGTTCCAAGACTTGATGAACTGAAAATGACCCAAATAAATACGAAATTCTTTAAGCTTAATGAAGAGAGAAACTTTAAGATCAGTCTGTCTGTAGATAAAATCAAGCTGTTAAAGAAGATTCAGTCGTTATCTATAGTAATGGACGATATTTTATATATTTCAAAAGGTGCAGAACTTCATAGTACTGTGAACCAGATAAAGAAAGAAGAATATATCAGGGATCAGTTTTCGCCCGGGCTCAAGATGTATATTGAGGGAAAATATTTCGATCGATACTCAATAAATGAAATTAAGTACTTAAGTTACGAGCCAGAGAAGCACAAAGCTCCTGTTTTTCCAGAACTTTTTGAGGCTGAAAAGATTATAGTAAAAAACATAGTCGGCAGATCTGGAATACAGGCGGTGTTGGATACTAATGGGCTTTATAATAATGACGCACTCATAAACGCCGTTCCATATTACATCCTAAGAGGATTGAAATATCGTCAGTTGAAATCCGTATTTACTGATGAAAAAATATCAAATTCGAGAAAGTACAGTCTTAGATACATGCTCGGAGTTTTAAACTGTAGGGTGTCCTCGTGGTATTTTGCAGAGCTGTTTGCGAATGGTTTGCACTTTTACCCTAGGCACTTACGAGAGGTGCGGGTTCCAATAATAGATTCACCACTACAAAAAGAGATTTCCACTCAGATTGAATTGATTGTTGACCAGATTATAGTTATGAAACAATCCAATTCTAAAGCCGATACTGATATCCTTGAAAATCAGATCGATCATATGGTTTATGAACTCTACGGCTTTACTCCTGCAGAAATAGAAATCATCGAGAATAAAAAACACTTTATGAAAATAAATGAATTGTTTCGTGTTGGAGACGTCGCACATACGCTCAAGGGTGCGTCGGATTTTCTAGATAGGGATAATTGTCAGATTGTTAATATTACCAAAGAGAGCGAGTCGATCGTTCTTCACTTAAAGAGAGAATCTGACGGTGAAGAGGGCAAATCATATTTAAGAGTACGCGAGGAATTTAATAGTATCGAATGTCAATTGCTTGATGCTGTCTTTGGACTAAAAAGTGCTCTCGGGCTCACGCTGAATCAGCTCGCAGAATTAGAAACGGGTGTTAATTTAGAAAAATCTAACGGACGTTTGAGTATAGTGCAAACAACTTTATGACGAGATACAGATTCTTTTCTGTTTTTAAGGAGAATCCTGATGGGACGCTTACGCCTCTACGGGCGATTAATGTGAACGGGGTTATAGTCGGCCCCGGAGTCTCTTTTGGCTCCGGCGTTGCTCTCGGCGGTGTCAATTTTCAGGAATATAAAAATCTTGATATCGCAGGAGAGGATCAGGGGAGCGTTTTGGTTATAAAAGGCTTTTATCAATCAGGCGTATGATTACAAGTACCTCTGATCCGAACTTGCCCTCAAACACACCACCGACAATTCCTCTCACCGAGGCAGCACTTAAGTCTCTCGCAATAGAAGTTACAGCCATTAGGGTAGATATTAAAGAGCAACAGGGCGAAAATCGAAACGTAGTTTACGCGGTATTGTTTGCAGCGTTTCTAATCCTGGTTACAGTTGCGGTTGAGGTTATCTTCTTTCACACGCGATCTACTAATGAAGTGAACGATACATGGTCGAAGTATTTCGAAGAAATGACGCAGGTAAGAAAAAGTCAAGCTGAAACCGAGCTTCGGCTTCAACAACAAATTGATGGACTGAAGCCGTATCGGCGCACTCGTTGATATTTATGGATGCGAGGCATTGTCGCCGGATAAGAATCTGTCAAATTCATGATTATGTTATGGCAAATGATTTGCCAAGCCCCCAATTCCCCCGTATACTCTCCAAGTAAGAAGTAAAAAAGAGATGTAGTTCGCGCATAAAGTCATGCGAACCTCGACTCATTCCCACAGCTTTGCGCCATAAACGCAGGCTCGTGGGTAGGCAACCAGGGAAATCTGCTGGAAACCATAAATGAGACCGAGACTGATCACTTAAGTGGTTGGGAGATTTCATCCGGGGCATTCATGTGCCATCGGGTCAAATCTCTTGGCCACTTTTTGCGTTCCTCCAAACGTCGAACGGGTCGGCTAAACATCTTCCCGTGGAAGAACATTGGTCTTAATAATCGCGTAAAATCAAATATATGGCATTTATCGTAGAAACGTGGGATGAAACTGTTCAGAATCCAAGAGAGACTCCGATAAAATCACATAGGCGTTGTTTCGATTGTCACTATAATGTCTGGAACGAGCTTTTGAGGCTGGGGCGGGAGAATGGTTGGAAATCAGCCGGAACTCTTCCGGGGAGAAGTTCGTGGGATGAGTGGGCGAGAGTCGGCAGATATGAAAATGATTACGATCCGATAGACTATAAATATACAAAGAGCATCTTTGCTGACGACGCCAAAAACTGGGCTGATGCTCTGGAACGAATGCTTATCGAATTGCCTGGTGATATTGAAAGCTCGGCCAAAACCAAAATGCCGATATTGCTCGTCGAAGGAATGACTGAAGGTGGATTCGTTTCGGCAAACAGGGGAATCTCTGTGGAGTTGATAAAGGAATTCATTATTTTTCTTCGCGGGGGAGGCTTTGGGTTTACTTTTGATAACTAAAGTGACTGGATCCCTCGGCTTCGGGATGACAACGTGATGGCAGGGATGACAACGATCATCATAACCGTGAAAACATGGCTTAAAAACCATGCTTTTCACGTTTATGTGGACAAAACCGTGAAAATCGTGTATAATCCTGGTATATGGCTAAAACACTCAATGTATTTGGTAAAATCAATTCTTTGCGCGAAAGATACTATAAAGCAGCTCAAGGAAAAGATGCTTTGATTAAGCTTATTTCTGAAGCCGAGGTGGCGGAGCAGGTCTATAACTCAAATGCCATCGAGAATAGTACACTGACGCTTGAAGAAACTGAAAAGATTCTTCTTCAAGTCGACTTGGATAGATACATCACTGAACGTGAGATTTTTGAAGCCAAGAATCTGGCGCGCGTTGTTTCGTATATAGATGTTCGGGCTAAAGAACAGGAGTTGACGCTCGATGTGATGCTTTTTTTGCACAAAATGCTGATTTCGAATATTCGCGATGATGTTGCCGGAAGATTCAGAAAAGATGATGAGTTTGTACGTGTCGGAAGTCATATTGCTCCAAATCCGAAAGAAATTACTGAGCGTCTCCAAAAAATGCTGATCGAATACGGGGCTTCGAGCCACGAAAGCATCATTAAACGTATCGCCAGGCTGCATCTGACTTTTGAGTATACGCATCCGTTTGTTGACGGAAATGGTCGAATAGGTCGGGTGCTGAATAACTATTTATTGATTCGTGAAGGTTTTGTGCCCGTGAATATCAAGTTTATTGATAGGAGCAAATATTACGAAGCGTTCAGAGAATTTGATACGAAAGGCGCGACCGTTATTATGGAAGAAATGGTGGGGAAGGCGCTCACGAGTAGCTACCATAAACGGTTAGCGTATTTAGAAGGAAAAAAAATTATGACACTCGCCGAACACGCAAAGATGAGCGGAATCTCACATTCAAGTTTGATCAATAAAGCTAAAAGACAAACCATCGAGGCATTCCTTGAAAAGAATGTTTGGAAAATTGGCGTCTAAAGAAAAACCAGATAAAAAACATCGCCCGGGGCCAAGCGCCGCGGGCGATTCGTATCTTGTCACGAGCTACATCAATCTTTATTCTCTTCCGGCGGCTGTTTGAGAGCCGCAATCCTGTTTTCCAGACTGTCGGCCTCAATCTCGCGGAAGATATCTTCATCCTCCAGAATCCTCTCCAGATCCTCGAACTCGAGGAGCGGCAGCTCTGAACCCTTCTTGCCTTCCGCCATGATGAGGCGCATCGCTTCACGGCCCTCAGCATCCGAACCGTCGAGCTTTGCGTTTTGGCGATTTTCGTACAGCTCGTAGAGTCGCTCTAGGCTTGAGTAGCTCATCATCCTGCTCATGCGGTTGAGTGAGCCAAGAAAACGGTTGAGTCTGTCGGCCGTGCGCTCGTACAGCTCATCGCTCTGCCTCGCGAGTCCCATTTCTCTGACTTCGGAAAACATCAGGAATTGTTCGCGCTGTCTTTCAAACTCAGCAATCGCGAGAAGCATCCGCTTGGCCCGGACGTACGCCGGGTTGCTTTCGATCCGCGCTTGCGATTTCCGTCGGGCGTCTTCCCGATTCTTCTTTGTCGCACGTGTAAGAATCGTGTGAAGTGCGTACCACATAGAGACGATGACGACTCCGGAGAATCCATGACGCAGCATAGCTTCTATGTCGGCTGGTGACTTCACAAGGCCGGCGATGATTAGAAGAGCGATGGTGATGAAGCTGCTTGCGTACATCAGCTTCTTCATGGTGGCGCTAAACCTGGGCCAGAATTCCGGAGCGTAACGTGCAGCGTCAGCGGGTCTTTCTTCTATCTGTCGAATCCACTGCCTTATATCGTCAGCGATTGTGTAATCCCGGAACTCCTTGAGTTGTTCAAGTGCTTGCGTTCTCTGCATGGCGGAACTCCTTTGTTTGTGAATCCATGGCGGAGATTAGCGCAATTATTGGTATTAGTCAATGCCATGATTGGGGCGCTTTCGTGATCCACACTGCTCATGATATAGTCTCCCCATGAACCCGATTTCTACTCAAAAAGACCCGTTACACGGCAAAACCCTGCTCATGATCCTCGAATATCTCGTGGAGCATTTTGGCTTTGAAGAGCTGGGTAGAAAAATCAAAATCAAGTGTTTCACCACGAACCCGAGCATCAAATCGAGTCTCGTGTTTTTGCGCAAAACGCCGTGGGCTCGCGCCAAAGTTGAGGACCTCTATCTTATCGCAATAAACAACAAAAAAGGGGAGTGTTTGCCGGAACTGCTACAACTATAACCACATTTCAAGATCCCTCGGCTTCGGGATGACAGCAGGGGGCTCGGGGTAACGACGGGGAGACCCATGATGACAGCGGGGGGGCTTCGGGATGACGACGGCGAGGTCCAGGATGACAGCATAGGAGGGCTCGGGGTGACAGCTAAGAGGTAGAGTGTATATCCACAGTATTTCTTTGCATCAAAAATAGACAGCGATATAATTATCTTCGTGTTGAGGGGGTGGAAAATATTTTCCAGCTCTTATTTGTGTTTTTTCAAACAAATATATGCAACACATCAAAATATCACTTTTCAAGGGCAAAGAAATCAGAAAAACTATTCATCAAAACGAATGGTGGTTTGTGATCGTTGATATTGTGGCGGCGCTGACAGACTCGGTTCAACCCGAGGGATATCTGAAAGACATGCGACGGCGTGATCCGGAACTTTCTAAAGGGTGGGGGCAAATTGCCACCCCCCTTGATATTCAAACCGTCGGGGGCGCGCAAAAAATAAATTGTGCCAATACCGAAAGTGTCTTCCGTCTTATTCAATCCATTCACTCCCCGAAAGCCGAGCCTTTCAAACGTTGGCTCGCTAAAGTCGGCTATGAACGCGTCCAGGAAATCGAGGATCCGGAACTGGCTACCAAGCGCACCCGTGCTTTGTATCAACTCAAAGGATATAGCGAGGGTTGGATTGAAAAGCGCCTCCGCGGTATCGCGATTCGTGAAGAACTGACTGATGAATGGAAGAACCGTGGCGCGGAGGAAGATCGCGACTTTGAGATTCTGACGGCTGAGATTTCAAAAGCGACTTTCGGCGTCACACCAAGCGAATATAAGGATTTGAAAGGTTTGAAACGCGAAAGCCTGCGGGATCACATGAATGATTTAGAGCTGATTTTTAATATGCTCGGAGAGCGCGCCACGACCGAAATTCATCGCGTCGAGGATTCAAAAGGCGTATCAAAGCTCAAAGATGATGCGCTGGTTGGCGGCGAAATTGCCGGCGGTGCGCGCAAAAAGCTTGAAGCTCGACTCGGCAGATCCATCGTCACTGCACATAATTTTTTAAAACAGTCAGAAAACAAAAAACTTAATACGCGAAAATAAATCATTGCGCATCTTCGTTTAATAAAAAACCAGCCGTACGGTCACGCCGTTTGGCTGGGGTTTGAATCAGGACCTTGTTCAGAATCGTCGTTCTCGGCCTCGGGTTCCTCAACTGGCATCCGACTCACCGCATACTCGAAGAACTTCTTCTTGCGCGGGAGGCGGTCTTCCTCGTCCGCGCGTCGGAGCTGGAATTCGTAGGTTTCGCGGGCCTCTTCAGACAGATCAGGGTCCTCAAGGTATTTCACGAGCCTATCGCGGAGCGGCTTGATATCCGCAAGCGTAATCGGAGGCTCTGGTGCGGGTGGCGAATTCTTGTTCGCGAGCGCCTGAGCTTCTTCCTCCTGACGGCGTCGTCGCTCTTCAAGCTTGCGTTCGCGTTCGGCGAGTGCAGCTGCTTGAACCGCGGCCGAGTCGACCGGTTCCGGAAGCTTTTTGGTTTCGTTCACCGGAGCGAGCGGTTTTTTCGTACGCCTCGCGATATCGCGCCAAATCACGATGATGACCGTGAGTATGATAGCGAGGCTTGCAATCCAGCTAAGCACAGATGTCTCTTCCTGTCCGTCCACGCTACCGATTTGAATCGGAGAAGTGTTGTACAGAACAGTTCTAAGCGCTGGCCCATCATTCAGCTTGGGGCCTTCAATCAGCGTCGAAACCACGTCCTGAGCAATCGCGCCTTCACGTTCATTTGTCATCGGCAGGCGAATATAGGCGACGAGCGGCAGCGAATCTCTATGCGAAGCCGCTTCGAGCGTGTCCTGTGAAGAATTGTTTTCGTGTACCGTGATGATGATCGATCGGCGCGCGTCATCGTGGTCAAGGGCAATCAGAAGCTCAGCTGTGCCTCCGTCGGAAGGATTGTTTTCTAAATCGGCTAGAAGCTCTTCCGGGCTTTCATAGCCGACAAAGGCGTGACTTTCACCCGGCAAGAATCTTCCGAAATACCCGCCGATTGCAACCGGAGCTTGGTCCAGGATTTCATCGACGTGGTTTTTGTACTTTTTGCGGGCGACGAGAAGGCTAACGCCTTTTTTCTCCGTGAACCTGATGGTTCTGCCGTTGAAGACGTTGAAGGGCGAACCAAAAGCTCTCCAGGCATCGTCTATGGTTTGTTTATCATTGTGGCCGTAGATGATTTCCAGGATGAGATTGGCGACATGAGCTCTCTGTTCCATCGTTTTGATGTCGAGGAGCAAATCATAGGCGGTCTTGAGGCCAGTGAATGTCGGATCCGGCTGGACAGCATCGGTGAAAACGAACGACACCCCCAAATAGATTTGTTGCGCAGCCTCGTCATGCCAAAGCGAGTACCAGATGACGACATCTCCTCGCAGATAGGATTCCTCAGACATCGTCAGATAGCGCAGCGGTTCAATGGAGCCAGTGAAGCCGAAGCTGTTGGCTTTGCATTTTCCGAGCTTGACCTTTGTTGGTTCACAAAAGAGATTGCCGTGAATTCGAAAGTCACCGTTGACTTTGCGAAGCTCATCGCTGTTTTTCGCTGCGACGCCACGGGACTCATTGCTTTTCGCATAGCCCATCATTCGGGTGACGCCATGCTGTTGGATTTTGCGACCACTCGTGAAGAGGTCGATGACTTCGGGGAGCACATCGTCGGTTGTGAGCGTGAGAATCTGGGCAATGAGCAGGACTTCGAGCATGGGGAAACTCCTTTCGTTGTCAGTGAACTAGCGAACAGCGGACTGGGTCAACCTATGCAAAAAGGAGTATTTTGTCAAGGCGGTCAGGTGCGCTGTCCTTAATTTGACACAACCCCGGAAAAACCGTAATTTTCTCGTGGACAAAGGAGGTATCGATGAATGGCCGTGAAGACTGGGACCGGGTTTCAAAGAATCTCCAGAAGGTCTTCGAAATTCTTCGCTCGGAGGGTGTGCGGATTGGACCTTATGCAAATAGCGCAGTGCCAGGCACGAACGAGCAGGTTGGGCTTGTTGACGAATTTTCCTGCGCCAAGCTCACACCCGACTTCGAGCTACATTCAACCGTCCTTTACGAAGTCAGGAAGGGCGAATACAAGATTTGCGTCTATGGCGAGGTGAACCCCGATTCTGAAGACGGCTCGACCGGTGTTTTTGTGAGCCTGGGCTGTGGAAAGCCAATCGGGACGGAGTGCGACCTGATCGGCGTCGGCTGGGATATCCTGGACGATTCCGTGGCAGAGCCCGTCGAGGATCCCTGGCGCGCTCACATCGAAAGAAAAAACGGGACTTTTGACTGGCTTTGGAAGTCCCTTCTCGGTGTCGAAGTCACGCCCGCCGGCTATCCGATTTCGCGCTCCGACGCTGAACGCATCATCCGCAGATTCGCGAGTTATTTTACGCGACTCTTCGATGCGGCGGAGATGAATGTGCAGTAGCGCTCCTTCGACCGTGCTTCTCCCCGCTGCGGCCTCGTGCTTCGGCGGGATATTTTATTTGTAAATAAAGAGCCCCAGATCCGAGTTGGACCGGGGGCTTCGTGCGGGGTGGGCTGGTTCAGGTGCTTCGAAACTCTGTTGGGAACTTCGTGGCGTCGATTCGCCAGAAGGAGTAGCTCATGTTGAGCATCAACCCCTCGCAGTGCTTGAGCGGGTCGATGACCTTTTCCGTGAGCGCCTCCACGATGCTCTCGGCTTGCGCGTCGTGGACAATCATCAAGACTCTGCTATCGGTCTCAATCTTCATCTCGCGCAGTGTCTTCCAGAGCGTGACGATGAGTTCGGTCTGGAACGCCTTGAAAAGCTTCGGCTCCGACCTCATGAGAACATTGAGGTTGTCGCTCTCAATCTCGCTGATGAGTTCCTTCAGCTCTTTGTGCTTCCGGCTAAGGAGCTTGGGTTCGTGCCGAATCAAACCCGTTGTCCAGTCTTTGGCACCTTCGCTCATGGCGCCTAGGGTCTGCATGCAACGCAGCGTCCCCGGTATGATGAAATCGGTGAAATCGCAATCCTTCAGGTAGCGGCCGCCGATTTGGCGTGCCAGGTTGAAACCATGGGGTGAAAGCGAGTATTGGTATGGCTCGACCCCCACCTGACTTTCACGGAACATGTAAAGCTTGAATGAACGCGGCATTTTCGGCCTCCCTTCGGGGGTTTTGGTAAAGGTTATCCGCCTCGTATTTAAGCTAAAAATCGCGATTTTGTCAAGTCTGTGAGCGATTATTGACATTTCGCTGAAAATTACATATGATTCCGCCCGGACAAGCAGGTAGAAAGCGAGGTGTAACATGGCTTCTCTTTACCATGAGGTTCCGTCGGAAATGGTCGGCAAAGAGCTGATTCCGCTGAATGAGCTACTCAAAGTAGCGCCTGACGCTCACGCAAAAGCGCTTGCGAAGTACCTTCCAATTGAGGATCAGAACGATCGTGAGTGGCTCATGCGTCGGCATATCAAGGCGCTCGGCAACTGCCTCTGGAACGATGTTCTGCACTTCTGCCCAGTTCACCCTTTTGAGATCTGGGAGGAGGTCGCGCATACCGGAAAGCCTTTCCCGCGCGATTTCTTCGAAATCGACACGCGGCACTTCGATCCGAAGAAGCTCGAAATCTTCGTCTACTCCAAGGCTCCGAACGCGAATGAAGAGGAGTTCTCGGACGACGAATTCGTGCCGTACACGTCGGGAGCGCTTGTAGCCTACGGAAAGACTCTCCCCGAAGCCGCCCGGGCGTATTTCCGAAGCCTGAAAGTGGGAGACAAGTTTCGGCGATATCATCTCGTGCCGCATGTTCTGTACCGCGGTACCGTGAACATCGACAAGGCCAAGCGGATTCAAGTTCCGTAGCGGCGGAAGGAGGCGAAGATGGCGGTTGTGATTCGCGTTTACGGTTTGCCGTCAGCCGGAGAACAGCGCGCACTTCGGCATAGCCTGGAAGATGCCATGCAGCAATGCCTCAGCACTCCGGAATTCAAGCCGGAAGTTTGCGTGCATGTTCTTTCCGAGTACTCTGGTGCTACGAAGCTCACGGTCTTCATCGACCTTGACCTTGATGCTCGGATGCCAACTGATGCGCCCGCGGCCGTCAGGGAAAAGGTCGCGAAGATCGTCGATGAATACACAAAAAAGCACATGAGCTGGTGTACCCAGGTTCATGTGCGGATGCTGCTCTGCGTGTGCAGGGACGGCGTCGTCCATCACGCGATTGTGTAATCCGAAGCGCCCAAGTTTCACCCGGCCAGGCTGCACCTCGCAGTCAGGCCGGATTTTTTTGCCTAAGTATAGAGCCTGTTGCTAAATCGTTCTTATTTTGCTAAATTCCGAGAATCCCACACAGGAGAGGAGAAAGACATGCGAAAAACACGCATGATCATCACGAGGCATTGCGAGACTGACAACAACGCCAAGCGAATCTACAGCGGCATTCAAGACGTTGATTTGAATGCCAAGGGGGAAATGCAGGCGAGCGCGCTTGGGCGGGCAATCGCCGGAATCGACAACTGTCGCGCTGGTACTGTTTGGACTTCGATTCTGATTCGTTCGTTGCGCACCGGAAATCTGATTTCGTTCCAGACTGGTTCGCGGGTAATTCAAGAGGCCAAGTTTGGAGAAGTCGACATTGGGAAGATGGCCGGTCTTACCAAGGGGACCGCGCACGAGCGTTTCCCTGAGGAATGCTATCGAACGAGTTCGGACGGCTTCGACTTCACCCAGATCGGTGGGGAGAATGCTGACCAGGTGCGCAAGCGGTATCAAGATGGTTTCCATCGGGTTCATCGTGATGCTCTCGCGAGCCAGGAAACGGTTCCGGTCATCGTTGGGCACGGTACGGCGCTTCGTCTGCATTTCGCGAATCCGCTCACGCGCTTCAAGCTTTTGCTCGGTGAACAGCCGGGCCAGCTGACCCAAGGCTCTTTCTGCCTCATCGAATACCACGACGACTAAACCTCGTCGCGCCAGTCACAGGACCCGACGGGTCCTGATTTTTTATCTCATGTTTTGCGTAAAGCTTGTTACGGATATTTGACGGGTGCTTTCTAGTAGTGTACTAAGAATACAGGTGATCATCCGAATATCGGATGATTGTGCGAGGGAGAGAACGATGGTCAATAATTCTCCTATCTTCACCGGATTAGGTAGAACGGCAATACTTGATGTTCAGATCACGCAAGCATGTCAGCTCAATTGCGCGATGTGCATCAATAGTAAAGCCGTCAAGGGACACGTTGATTTCATTGCACTGAAGCGTTTTCTTGAATCGTCATTGAGTTTTAAGCACATGACGATTCCGGGTATCGCCATAGGTGGCGGCGAGCCTTTGTTGTTCAAGGAAGCTGTTTTTGACTTAATCGAGTTTGCGAAATCTCGTGGTATCTATACCTCTCTCAATACGAACGGTTTGTTGCTCGCACCAGAGGATGTGCAGAGGATCGCGCCGAAGCTTGATATGCTTCACCTTCCGATTGATGCCTCAATGGAAGATGTGCAAGCTGTTATGCGCGACGTTGGACATCTGCTCCCTCATAACCTCTGGATAGCGAAACTATTCTCGGAGTCAGGGTTCAAGGGAACCATCAAGATCGCGACGGTCGTTTCCAGTGTGAACGCCCATTCCGTCGTTGGCATCGCGAAGCTTCTTGAGAACATTCGTGTCGACATTTGGCGCCTTTACCAATTTCGGCCTCACGGCATGGGCGCTAGCGTGTTCGATAGTTACGGTATTTCAGAGCAGTTGTTTAGCACCGTCGTGGAGGATGTGAAGCGTGTTGCTCCGCGAGGGTGTATCGTAGCTCCGAACTATACGGAGCGTTATGTGGACAAGGTCTTTGTTCTCCCGAGTGGTGATCTTGCCATCGGCAATAGCGCACCGCTTTCGATGAATATCTGTGCTTTCGACGAGGCTATGTTCATCAAACAGCATGAAGCGCACCTTCGTAGGCTTGAACTCTACATCCGCGAGCGACTCGCTTGCTATGGCAAGATGCCATAATCGGAGCTCGCCACGTCTCAAAGGCGTGGCTTTTTTTATTGTGATTATAGTAATATCATAAAATACATGCGAGAAAAGCCGGTAATTCTTGTTCTAGGCATGCCTGGTTCAGGAAAAACAACTGTCGGTCGGGAAATAGCGGAATACTTACGAATTCCGTTCCTTTCGATGGGTGATGTGCTTCGGGCTGGAAGGTTGTCCGGAGTGTTACCAGAGACGCACGATCTGGCAACGGCATTTTTGGAACTCGAACTCCTTCGCCTGCCAGGGAAGTATTTAGGTGGACTTGTTTTGGATTTTAGCCCTGTTCATCAAAGCGGAAACATGTGGCTTGAAGAAATGCTCGGTATACTTGGTTTTAAAGTTAGCGTTGTAATATATATCCGAGTCAAAACAAGTGAGGCTGAACGCAGATATATAAGTCGAGGCAAGAGACCTGGTGACTCTACAAACAATATGAGCCAGTTATTTAGACAAAGAGTGAAGAACGAATTTAGGCCATTCTCTTTACCGCTTATTCGAAAAGCAGATAAGCTGCGTAAGCTTGTTGTACTAAATAACTGTTCTGATGAGATGCAGCGTAATGAAGGGGTGGCGGCCATGGGAAGAATCATCATTAGAAAAATTGATATTTGATTTGCTGAACAATTCTTTGCGTGCTATTTTTAGTGAATGAAAAAATCAATTTTGATATTCATATTCGTGATTGCGGTTTTGGCCGGGGGAGTTTATCTTTTCTCAAAGCGTGTGACACCTTTGGCGCAAGAAAATAATAATTTGGCAAAAATAATTGAAGTAAAAAAGCCCAGTGATTTCGTAGAAGCTGTGCCGGTGACCGAAAAATCTACCTTTAGCACTTTGATGTCTGATGCAGGCGTTGTGCCAATCGATATTGACGGAATTTATAACGCTTCAAAAGAGGTTTATGACCTGGCAAAAGTTCGCTTGGGTAAAAATATTGATTTGATACGCGATTCCGAAACAAAACAGCTCAAAGGTTTGATTTACGCGATCAGCGTGGAAGAGGAATTGCACGTGAATCGCGTAGACGGCGGTTGGCAAGCGGTGCGCGAGAAAATTCAATACGAAATTCGCCAAAAAACCGCGAGTGGCACGGTCGAATCTTCTTTATACGAAGCCGGGCTCAAATCCGGTATCGATGAGCGCGCGATTATCGGACTTGCCGACGTTTTTGAGTGGACTATCGATTTTGCGCAGGATGTTCGCGCCCACGATAAATTCAAGTTCGTGTACGAAGAATTGTATCGCGACGGAAAATACGTGATGCCGGGAGCTGTTCTGAGCGCCGAATATACAAATGCTGGTACAGAGTTCCGCGGATATCTTTATGCGAATGCGAGTGGCGAAGAAGGCTATTACGACGAAACCGGTTCTTCGCTCAAGAAAATGTTCCTGAAAGCGCCGCTTGCTTTCAAATATATAACTTCCGGTTTCACGAAGGGTATGCGTTACGTTTCAGCATTTAATACGGCCACCAAACATCGTGCGATTGATTACGCCGCTTCTACAGGAACTCCGATTCGCGCAACCGCCGATGGCACGATTGTAAAAGCTGGATGGAATGGAGCATATGGCAATTACACCAATATTCGTCACAACGCGACATATTCCACGCATTACGGCCATCAAAGCAAGATTATCGTGAAAGCCGGGCAGAGAGTGAAGCAGGGGCAAATAATCGGCTATGTCGGATCGACTGGTTTTTCAACCGGGCCGCATCTGCATTATGAAATGGTGAAAAATGGTGCGCTTATCAATCCGTTATTGGAGAAGTTCCCGTCAACCGGGCCGATTGATTCCTCTGAACTTGAAAATTTCAAAGTAAAAGTTGTTGAGTTGGATAAATTGTTAGGCGTGGAACCGATTTTACATGCGGAAAATAATTAGTCTATCGGGATACGATGTGGAAGTTGATTTTAAGCGATTACGTTGGTCGCGTTCTTTGCGTTTGCGAATTCGCGATGACGGGACGGTGCTTTTTTCGATGCCGATGCGGGCAAGTCTTCGCGCCGCCGAGGATTTTATTCAATCTAAAGCTGAGTTGATTTTGAACGCGCTCGAGAAGTATCGCGCCCGGGGAGGAAAAACTCGCACTGAAAAACAAACGGATTACAAGCTTCATCACAAGCGCGCACTTGCCATCGCTTGTGAACGCGTAGCCTATTTTGCGCCGCAACTTGGGGTTGCATATAAAAAAATCTCGGTGCGCAATCAAAGCACGCGCTGGGGTTCGTGTTCGCGTACCGGAACTTTATGTTTCCATTATAAAATCGCGATTATGCCGCCCCCGGTCGCCGATTATCTTGTTATTCATGAACTCTGTCATCTGCTAGAATTCAATCATTCACCTCGTTTTTGGGCTCACGTAGAAAGATTCAGCCCGGATGCCAGGCAGCATCGTAAATATTTAAGAAATATTTCGAAAATATAATCTCGCAATATGCAGAATGACGAAAAACCTGGGCAAAAAATTATCAGGCACCAAGAAAGAACCGATGAGAATTATGTGACTCCGGAAGAATCCGATACGAGTGACGTGGTTGGAGATCATCTACGGAAATTTTTCGGCGATGAAGGCGTTTCGGTTTTTCACGAATTTGTTTCAGACGTGGTTCATATTGATGTTTTCATGGTGAAGCCCGGGGAGGGTCGTCCGTTTAATATTTTGATGACAAGCGGCATGAGCTCGCGCGCCATGAATGCGCCGGAAGATGCTCAGGACTGCAAATACGCCGAAATCGCCATGTTTCTGCCGGCCGATTGGAAACTCGATCAGGAATCTTTCCGCGACGAAAATAATTACTGGCCGATCAGGCATTTGAAAAAGCTCGCGACGCTACCGCACTGGTACAAAACCTGGCTTTGGGGTTATCACAGCATGCCGAACGGCAATCCGGCGGAACCGGTGGCGTCAAATACCAAATTCAGCGGGTTCTTGTTACTTCCGTCGCTTGTCATGTCTGATGAATTCATGAAAATAGAAACCGGTGAAAAAACGATTTATGTTTTTGTAGCCGTGCCGATTTATACCGAAGAGATGCGGGTCTTGTTGGAAAGTGGTTCCGAGACATTGTTGCCGATATTTGAAGCGGAATTTAAAAATCCGAAAGATTTGGAAGTTGTAAATATTCATCGCAAGAATGTTTGTAGGAAGTTTTTGGGAATATTCTGATTTTCGCACAGGCTGGGTTTCATGCGAGGAGTACAATATAGGCAAAGCTATATAAGCCTATGAAATATTCTGCTTTGTTCAAGTCGGGTCGGATGGGTGAGATGCAACTCAAGAACCGTTTGGTGATGCCGCCGATGGTTCGCGATTATGCCGAGAAGAACGGTCACGCAAACGACCGCTACGTTGCGCATATCGAATCTATTGCGCGCGGCGGAGTCGGTATGATGATTTTGGAGGCGAGCTATGTCATGAAAAGCGGTCAGGGTTTTCCGAATGAGCTTGGGATTCATGAAGATGCCGTGGTTCCTGGTTTGAAGCGTTTGGTAAAGGCCGCTCACAAGTACGGCGCAAAAATCGGGGTACAGCTTTATCATGCCGGTCGTCAGACTCATCAGGCTGTTACTGGCATGCCGATTGTGGCGCCTTCGACCGTGCCGGATCCGTCTTCCGGGGAGATGCCGGTCGCCCTTACCGCAAAAGAGATTCAGACTTTGGTCGAAGCTTATGCTGCCGGAGCCCGTCGCGCTAAAGAAGCGGGTATGGATTTTGTTGAAATTCACGGCGCTCACGGCTATTTAATTACCCAATTCCTGTCACCATTCAGCAATCATCGCAAAGATTCATACGGTGGTACGCCTGAAAAGCGTTTTCGTTTCCTTCAGGAAGTTTATGAAGCGGTGCGTGACGAGGTTTGCGATTGTTTTCCGGTCATCGTGCGTTTGTCGGGTGCGGAGGATGTAAAAGGCGGCCTCATGATTAAAGATACTGTGAAAATCGCGCAAAAACTTGAAGATCTTGGCGTTGATGGTTTGCATATCTCGTCCGGAAACTATGCCTCGTATGCGCAGGGGAGAATGATTTCGCCGATGGCCGTAAAAGACGGTGTGCTGGTTGATTTGGCGGCGGCGGTAAAGAAGCACGTCAAGATTCCGGTGATTACGGTCAATAAGATTCGCACGCCGGAACTCGCCGAGAAAATTTTGAAAGCTAAAAAAGCGGATTATGTCGCTATTGGGCGCACGCTTCTCGCGGATCCGGAATGGCCGAACAAGGTCGCCGCCGGACAGTTGGATAAAATTATGCCGTGCATCGCGTGTAATCAGGCTTGCATCGGACGTCTGTTCGCTGGTCAGGATGTTTTGTGCACGGTGAATCCGACTTGCGGCCGCGAATTGGAATTCGCGAAGAAGCCGGGTAAATCGAAAAAGATTATTGTTGTTGGCGGCGGCCCGGCCGGTATGCAGGCGGCAAAAACGGCGGCCATGCGCGGGCATAAGGTCACACTCTTCGAGGCGAAATCGAAACTCGGTGGACAAATGTATGCGGCTGGTGCCGCGCCTCATAGAAACGGTTGGGTGGAATTTCGTAAGGCTTTGATTCGTGATTTAGGAAAACTTCACATCACGCTCAAGTTGAATAAGACTTTCGGTTTAAGTGATGTTAAAGCATTGAAGCCTGATGCAGTCGTACTCGCAATCGGATCATCGCCGTCGCTTCCGGGAATTCCCGGCATCGACCGCGAGAATGTGGTGACTGCGCGTGATTTGCTTGAAGGAAAATCTAAGGCTACGGGTTCAGTTGTTGTGATTGGTGGAGGCTGTGCCGGCGCTCAGACAGCCGAATATCTCGCGGTTCGCAAGCATAAGGTTGCGATTGTCGAGTTTACTAAGAATATCGCGATGGAAGCACCTCCGGATGATCGAAATCTTTTACTCGGACGACTCACGAAGCTTGGGGTGAAGATAAATCTCGAAACCAAAGTCACGGCTATTGGGGAGAAGAGCGTTACAGTCGAAGATTCGAAAGGCACGCGCACGATTCCGGCAAACACGATTGTTCTGTGTCTCGGCTCGCGTTCGAATGACGGATTGCAGGAGGAATTGAAGGGTGTTGTGAAATCGGTGCAGGTCGTGGGCGATGCGCTGAAGATTTCGCGCATGAATGATGCTGTAGCCGAAGGCGCGCTCGCGATTCTTGCGATTGAAAGTGGCAAATAATTATGGCAAAGAAAGAAGCGGTTTTTGCCGGGGGCTGTTTTTGGTGCACTGAGGCGGTTTTCAAGATGCTCCGTGGGGTTTTGGTGGTAGAACCAGGTTATACGGGCGGGACAGTTATAGATCCGACTTATGAGCAGGTTTCAACGGGAGAAACGGGACATGCTGAAGCTATCAAATTTACTTATGATCCGGCTGTGATTTCATACGAAGATTTGTTGAATGTATTTTTTGCGACGCATGATCCGACGAGTTTGAATCGTCAGGGAAATGATGTCGGAACGCAATATCGTTCGGTTATCTTTTACGCGGACGAAACTGAGCGAAAACTGGCTGAAAAATATATCTCGAAACTTGAAAGCGAACACCCGGGCGGTAAACCGATTGTGACGACGCTTGAAAAGTTGAATAAGTTCTATCCGGCCGAGAATTATCACAAAGATTATTTTGAGAATCACTCGGATGAACCGTATTGCCAAATCGTAATCACGCCGAAAGTGGAAAAAGCCAAGAAGCGTTTCGCGGAATTACTGAAAACTTGAATATGAATCAGGAAGAGGCCAAAACAAAACTGACTCCGGAGCAATATAATGTTTGCTTTTTGAAAGGTACCGAGCCGCCGGGGAGCGGAAAATGGCTGCATAACAAAGACACAGGGGTTTATTCCTGTGTCGTTTGTGACACACGGCTATTTGATTCGGAGACGAAGTTCGAGTCCGGTACCGGCTGGCCTTCGTTTTACGATTTAACTCGCGTAGAATCGGTGAAACTAGTGCCTGACGCTTCCATGGGTGTGCTGCGTACCGAAGTTCAATGTGCCAAATGCGGTTCGCATCTCGGCCATGTTTTTGAAGATGGTCCGGCGCCGACCGGAAAAAGATATTGCATCAATTCGCTTGCGCTTGATTTTACAAAGAAAGCTTGAGCGAAATCGGGCAATGATCTGAACCAAGCACATCCGGGTGAATATCGGCACTCACGATGTGCTTTTTCAGTTCCGTCGAAACCCAGAAATGATCGATTCTCCAACCGACATTTTTTTCACGCGATCTGGTTTTCATATCCCACCAGGAATAATAGCCATTGCCTTCATGGAATAAGCGGAAAGCGTCGATATAACCGTGGCTCTCGAGTTTATCAAGCCAATCACGTTCAATAGCCATAAAGCCGGAAGTGTTTGCATTTTCCTTCGGGCGCGCCAGATCTTCAGGCTTGTGCGCCGTGTTTACATCACCGCAAATCACAATCGGTTTTTGTTTGCGGAAACTTTCGACAAGTTTCAGGAATTCATCATAAAATCGTAATTTATATTGAAGACGCTCTTCGCCCGAGCCACCGTTCGGAAAATAAACATTGAAATAGAAAAACTTTTCAAATTCGAGCATCACGATGCGACCTTCGCCGTCGAGCGCCAGGTGTCCAAAGTCCGTCATGCATAAAATAGGGGAGACGCGTGTGAAAACGGCGGTTCCGCTATAACCGCGGCGAACTCCGCTCGACCAATAGGATTCGTATTGATCGGGATGCAACACGGCCTGCGAAAGCTGATCGACGTGGGCTTTAGTTTCCTGAATTCCTAGTACATCAGGCTTTTCGGTATGGAGCCAATTTAAAAAACCCTTCTTTTCTACCGCACGAATACCGTTCACGTTCCAGGAATAAAGCTTCAACATGAGGATATAGGGTTAAGGGTTAGAGGGAAAGGGATTTCTCTCGCATTCTACTGCGCTTGATTTTCGTATTCAAGTGCGGTAGCTTGGGCGGCGCAGTTCTTTTGCCACTCAGTGTGGCGCGGAGGCAACGATGTGTGGAGTGGTCGGATATATTGGTGAGAAACAAGCCTGGCCCATTATTCTGGATGGGCAGAAAAGGCTCGAGTACCGAGGGTATGATTCGGCGGGCATCGCGATTGGTGATGGGGGACTGGAGTTGCGGAAAATTCGTGCGGTTGGAAAGACCGCAATCGCGCAGATTCGTGCCATCGCGGAGGAAGAGAAGCTGAAGGGAACCTACGGCATCGGACACAACCGTTGGGCGACGCATGGTGGCAAGACGGAAGAGAATGCGCATCCGCACGCCGACTGCACGAATGAGATTCAGGTTGTGCACAACGGACAGGTTGAAAACTGCGTCGCGCTTAAGAAGGCTCTCGAAGGCGCGGGGCACGTTTTCACCTCGGAAACTGATACGGAAGTGATCGCGCATCTCATCGAGTCATATATGGTCGCAGGCGCGAACTTCGTGGAAGCGGTGCGCGAAACGGTGAAGCAGCTCCGCGGGACCTTCGGCATCGTCGTGATGCATTCGCAGATTCCGAATACCTTGGTTGCGGCGCGATTTGGAAGCCCGCTTGTGCTCGGGATTGGAGAAAGCGAAGTCTTTGTCGCGTCGGACGCGAGTCCGATCGTGGCGCACACGAAAGAAGTCATCTATATGGAAGATGGTGAGATGGCGGTTCTCGGAGCGCGCGGTTCGTACCGGATCAGCACTTTTGAAAACGTGCAGGTCGCGCGTTCGGTCGAGAGAATCAATCTCACGGTCGATGAGATCCAGAAGAGTGGTTTCCCTCACTTCATGCTGAAGGAAATCAACGAGCAGGACAAGGTGCTTCGGGACACGCTCGCCGGGCGTCTGGATTCGTATGACGGGCTTGCGATTCTCGGCGGCATTCGGAATCACGAAGCGGTTCTCGCGGGAGCTACGAATATCATCATCCTCGCTTGCGGTACGGCTTATCACGCCGGACTTGTGGGCGCGAAGATGATCGAGGATTTGGCGCGGATTCCGGTGCGCGTGATGTTCGCGAGCGAGTTCCGCTACTCGAACGTTGCGATGCCGGAAGGAACGGTGGTTTTCGCCATCTCGCAGTCGGGCGAAACCTACGATACGCTCGAAGCGGTGCGGGAAGCCAAGCGCCGGGGAGCGCAGGCATTCGGCATCGTGAATGTGGTCGGATCCTCGATTGCGCGCGAGTGCAAACGGGGAGTGTACACGCATGCTGGATTTGAAATCGGCGTGGCTTCGACCAAGGCGTTCGTTTGCCAGCTCGCGGTCATGGCCGAAATCGCGCTATACCTCGGGCGTGCGTGCGGACTCTCGCTCGCTGAGGGTCAGAGGATTGTGGCAGCTCTCATGAGCCTGCCGCACAAGGTTGAAAAGTTGCTTCAGGGTCTTGCCGCCTCGAAGAAGGTGGAAGACTTGGCGGCTTTCCTGAAGGACACACGCGGAATGTTCTACATCGGGCGAGACTACATGTACCCGATTGCGCTCGAAGGCGCGCTCAAGCTGAAAGAGATCGCCTACGTTCATGCGGAAGGCTACGCGGCGGGGGAGTTGAAACACGGACCGCTCGCGCTCATCGAGAAAGACACGCCGTGCGTCGTGCTCTGCCCGAGTGATTCATTGCTCGAAAAGACGCGGCTCACGATTCGGCAACTCAAGGCGAACGGCGCGCAGGTCATCGTGATTTCGAGCGAAGACCTGCAGGAGGTTCCGGAGTTCTTTGAAGTCCGGATTCCATCCGGCGGTTCACCGGTCACGGACGCGATTCTCGCGACGATCCCGCTGCAGCTGCTCGCGTATCACATGGCGGTGAAGCGAGGTCACGACCCGGATATGCCGAGAAACTTGGCGAAGAGCGTGACGGTGGAGTGAAGTGTGTTGAAAGTAGCGTACCCGCGATGGAAGTGAAAAATCCGTCGCGGGATTTTTTGTGTGTTTATTTCCGTCCCACACGTTGATGGTGATAAAAGCCAAGCAGAAAGGTGTTGGCTCGAAGCGAGCGATATTGGGCGTGTGTGAGCCGGGCACTGCGCCCCCAACGTGCCCGCCACACACACGCCCAAATCAGCGCTCGCGTATTGCCCGAAAGGTAATTTGCCTTTTTGCTTTTCAATCACTATACTGTGCCCATCTTAAAAAGGCCCGTATTTGCTGAATAATCTCTATGGCCCAGCCGCAAACGTCCTCACGCCGGAAGTTATACATGACCCTCGGTGCACTTGTAGTGGTGTTTTTATTCACAGGTTTTTTGAATTATCCGAAAGCTTGGAATGTTATGGCCGGCGCGGCTCGCTCGGCTCATCTCGGAATCAGTGATTATTGGGACGTGCCATTTCGTCTCGGCTTAGACTTGAAGGGTGGCGCGAATTTGATTTACGAAGCTGACCTTTCAAAAATTCCTTCTAAGGATCAAACCGAAGCTCTTCTCGGTACCCGAGACGTTATCGAACGTCGTGTGAATGCTTTTGGCGTCGCTGAACCTCTTGTTGAAACGGCTTCAGCCGGTGGCGTTTCGCGTATTAATGTAGAACTCGCTGGTGTTTCCGATGTTGAATCAGCTATTAAGCAAATTGGCGAAACTCCGGTTTTGGAATTCAAGACACCGAAGTCACCGGATGCACAGATTGATAAAAAGGCGACTGACGAAGCTAACGCTGCTTCTCTCAAAAAAGCTGAAGCCGCTTTGGATCGCGTAAAAGTAAAGCGTGAAGTTTTTGCGACGGTTGCTAAAGAAGTTTCCGAAGACGCGGCCACCAAAGAAAAGGGTGGTGAGACAGTATTCGTAAATAAAATGACCGCGGCCTATTCCGAAGTTGTTCAGGAAATCACGAGTCAGAACGCTTGGAAGGGCGAGCTCATGCCGAAGCTCATCGAAACTAAAGATGCGTATTGGATTGTTAAGGTTGATGATATCCGACGCACCGAGCGCGAGGTTCAGGCTTCGCATATCTTGATTTGTTTCAAGGGCGCCTCGAATTGCGATAAAGAAACAACCAAGGAAGAAGCTTACGCGAAGATTAAAGCTTTGGTTCCACAGCTCACACCGGCAAATTTTGCCAAGTTTGCTTCTGAAAACTCAACCGAGCCAGGCGCTGTTAATTCCGGTGGAAGCTTGGGTTGGTTCTTCCCGGTTACAATGGTTGATTCGTTCGCAACCGCGGTTCGCCCGATGTACGTGAATACCATCACTAAAGAACCGGTTCTTACCGATTTTGGTTATCACCTGATTTTGAAGTCCGGTTCACGCCCGAACGTGATTTTGCCTGAATATAAATTATCTGTTATTAAAATCGCGAAAACGGCAGGCATTATTAACGCGTCCGACCCTTGGGAAAATACCAATCTTTCCGGTAAGGATTTGGAATCCGCTACGGTTCAGTTTGATTCTCGTACCGGCGAACCTCAGGTTTCTTTGAAGTTCTCAGCTGAAGGTGGAAAGAAATTCGCCGAACTCACGAAAGCTTGGGTCGGTAAACAGATTGCGATTTTCCTGGACGGAAAAGAAATCAGTGCCCCTGTTGTCCAGCAAGAAATCGATGGCGGATCAGCGCAAATTACCGGCAACTTCTCGATCGAAACCGCGAAGACTTTGGCACGTCGCTTGAACGCCGGTGCCTTGCCGGTGCCGATTAAGCTGGTTTCGCAATCGACAATCGGTCCGACGCTCGGTGCCGCCGATTTGGAAAAGTCGATGAAGGCTGCGACTGTTGCGTTCCTGCTCGTCGCACTCTTCATGATTCTTTTCTATCGCTTGCCGGGTGTGATTTCGGTCATCTCGCTTCTCTTCTATACGAGCGTTGTGCTCGCCATCTATAAACTTTTCCCGGTTACGCTTTCGCTTTCCGGTATTGCTGGTTTCGTTGTAACCGTAGGTATGGCAGTCGATGCAAACGTGTTGATTTTCGAGCGTATGCGCGAGGAATTGCGTCTCGGACGATCGTTGCTTAGCGCAATCGACGAAGGCTTCAACCGTGCTTGGTCGAGTATTTGGGACGGCAACATCACAACTCTCTTTGCCGCTTTTGTGCTCTTCTATTTCACCTCCTCGGTTATTAAGGGTTTCGCTCTGACGCTCGCAATCGGTGTTATCGTTTCGATGTTCTCGGCGATTACCGTGACCCGTTCAATTCTCCGCTTCGTTTCCGGCTTCGAATTCGCTAAAAAAGAATGGCTCTACGGCGCCAAGAAAAAATAACTTCTATGAACGTAGTTACGATCAGAAAATATTGGTACGCCCTTTCCGGAATCGCCGTAGTGCTTTCGATTTTCGCTTTCATGACCTGGGGACTTAAGCTCGGCATCGAATTTACCGGCGGCTCGCTCGTTGAGTATTCAATGGCGAATTCCCCGATTTCGAGCGAAGTTGTTGCTGCTGCCAAGACGGTTGGCGTTGATGCTGGCATCGTTACGACCGAAAGAGGAGTTATTCTTAGAACGGCCGAACTTGATTCGACTAAGCACGCCGCTCTTACGGCTGCCATCAAAAAGCAGTGGACGGATTCGAATGAAGTCCGTTTTGAAACCGTCGGACCTTCGATTAGTGCCGAACTTCGTTCCAAGGCACTTTGGGCCGTCTTCTTTACGCTTCTCCTCATCTGTCTGTATATCGCCTGGGCTTTCCGAAAGGTGAGTGGTCGTATCGAAGCCTGGAAATATGGTGTGCTCGTGGTTTTAGCCGGCGTTCATGATGCCATTATTCCAATCGGCGTCTTTGCGGTTCTCGGCCACTATACTAACCTTGAAGTTACCGGCGCATTCGTGGCTGCAATCCTTACGATTCTTGGTTATTCGATTAATGATACCATCGTGGTATTCGACCGTGTTCGCGAAAACATGACCAAGACTTCCGGTACCGTCGCCGAAATTGTCGACGTTTCGATTCGCCAAACGGCGGTTCGTTCCATCAACACTTCGATGACTGTCATCTTGTCTCTCGTTGCTATTTTCCTGTTCGGCGGAGATTCAACCAAGTCGTTCGCACTCGCGCTTATCATCGGCGCCGCATCCGGTACATATTCATCTATCTTCCTTGCAACTCCTCTCATTGTCGATTGGCAGAAAAAGCGTTAGTACAAATCACACGATAAAAAAGCACCGCTGTCCCGATTGGGTCAGCGGTGTTTGGTTTGCGGGCAAGGTGCTTCTAGATGAATTGCATGTCCTCGAACTTTCTGAGCTCGAGAAGGCGATCTTCGGTGTTCGGCTCTTGCCCTTCTTCAATCTTGGTACTGCGGAGCTCGTCGCAGATGATCTTGCGGGCATGCTCCAGTGCCTCAAGCCAAGAGAACTGGATTTGAGGTCCGGACCTCGTGCAGAGTTCTGCTTTTCCGCTTTCATCGAAGACATAGCGCACTGCGTGACCGCGATGCAATGCGTGTAGCTTGATGTAGAGCGTTGAGATAGTGCCGTGCTCATTCTTTCGCGCGGCGTGTTCGGGCTTCGCGATCCAATGCACACCATGTCTATCAATCGAGCACGCAAAGGTATCGAGAACGCGCTCCAATGCTTCATGGGCTGTCTTTGAACCATTTTTCGGAACTTTGTTGATGATGACGGGTACGTCGGAAAGCTTCTTTTCCCCTGACATTATGGCCTCCTTGATTAGCAATATAAGCTAAAAATCAGTCCGCAGTCAAGCGGTGATATTTTTCCGTTTTTGCGTGTGCTATAATAAATGCGTTATAAATTTAATGTTTTACCGCAATTTTTAGCCGTAAGTCTTGAGTCAACTATGTTTATTCTAGATTTCTTAAATGCGCTGTACCAGCACGTATTGGGCGTCTTAAACGAGATGCCAGCTCATTCGACGAACCCAATTTCGGCCGGCTGGTTTTTGTTTTTGAACGGCGGCTGGATAATCGTAGTGGTATTTTCGATTGTTACGATTGAGCATCTTTGGGTTGAATGGCTCGAAGAGAAGTGGGAGCACGCTCAAACTTATATCTTGCTGAATGTTGAAGTTCCGCGCCTGAATGAACAATCACCAAAGGCTATTGAAAATATTTTCGCAATGGTCTGGGGTACTGGTGGAAAGCCTCAATTTATTCCGAAATATGTTAAAGGCTGGGGACCGAATCGAATGTCTTTTGAAATTGTCTCGCATGAGGGGCATATTCATTACTATATTCGATGTCGCGATAAAATTAGGGATTTGGTGGAAGCTGCCGTTTATAGCGAGTATCCGCTTGCCGAAATCCAGCAGGTCGAAGACTATGTTGATGCCTATCCGCGAAAATGGCCGAATGAGGAGTACGACATGGCGGGAACGGAGTTTGTCATGACCAATAAAGATAATTATCCAATCAGAACTTGGCCTTTTTTTGAGGATAAGCTGATTGGTGAATTCAAGGATCCGCTCGCACATGTAATTGAAGTCATGAACAAACTCGGTCAGGGTGAGCTATTGAGTTTTCAGCTCGCCATAACACCTGCTGACAGTGAATGGAAGAAGACTTCTGAAGCCTTGATTGCAAAAATCGCTGGCATTCCTGTTAAAGAAGAAAAACACGCTCCGGGTCTCATCAAGCTTTTTGTGAGCGAGGCCTATAATATGGTGGAACTTGTAGTTCACACATTTTTTGGTGCGAAGGGATCAGAAGTAAAAAAAGACGAAAAAACTGTAAAAATGGCTTTTACGCCACTCGAAAAAGAAGCACTCGACGGCCTTTCGATGAAAGCATCTAAGGTTGGCTTCAAGACCAAGATGCGTGCGGCCTATCTTGCTCCCAAGGGTGCCGGAAAGGGAGGTGCGCGTTTGAGCGAGTTATCGGCGGCATTAGCTGGGTTTGCTTCGCATAACTTGAACAGTTTTGGGCGTCACTGGCCGTCGGCGATAAAATCAGATTATTCTTGGCACAAGGGAATCTGGTCGTATTATCTGACGTTTGGTTTTTATCGTCCGGCCCCGATTCGTACCATGAATATGTTCTCGAATTTCCGCGGACGTTCTATCGGAACCGCCGCCGCGCCGTACATAATGTGCACGGAAGAACTCGCGACTCTTTGGCATTTCCCGACGGCGCTGATTAAGTCGCCTTTGCTTCGCAAGATTGAGGCTAAGCGCTCAGAACCGCCGTCGAATGTACCGTTCCGCGAAGATATGCTTTTCCCGTCTCAGATTAAAGATGCGGCGGCGCACGGATCTCCGGAACCGAAACAAGAATCACATGGCGGTGGCCACGGTGGTCACGAAGAACCGTCGCAAGAAGTCCCTGAAAATCTTCCTTTCGTATAAAAACCTATGATGGATTTCAAAGATCATTACCTGAACGTGCATCCGAACGAAGTAACGCTTTTCGCGGCCACTAATTTTCGTAATCAATTGCGCAGATTCGGTATCAAGACCGAAGATCGTCGCCGTCACATGTATGTTCTCGGAAAAAGCGGCACCGGAAAAACTACGCTGCTCGAAAACCTGATGTATCAGGATATTCAGAACGGTCACGGTTTGGCGCTCGTCGATCCGCATGGTGATTTCTCGGAAAAGATTATCGGTTTCGTGCCTGAATGGCGCAAGAATGACGTTATTTACGTGAACCCGGCTGATATTGAGCATCCGGTTGGGTTCAATGTGCTCGAATGGAAAAAAGAAGAACAAAAATTCCTGATCGGTGCCGGTTTGATGGGCGTTTTCAAGAAGATTTGGCCTGATGTTTGGAGCGCCCGCATGGAACACATCATGAATAACTGTATTCTGGCGCTTTTGGATTATCCGAATTCAACCCTTCTCGGTATCAACCGTTTGCTGTCAGATAAAGACTATCGAAGAATCGTGATTAGCGCGGTAAAGGATCCGGTCGTAAAATCATTTTGGCTTCATGAATTCGAACGCTGGGAACCGAAGTTTCAAAAAGAGGCGATTGCTCCGATCCAGAATAAAGTCGGACAGTTTTTGTCGTCGACTCTTATCCGAAATATTGTGGCGCAAACGAAATCGACTTTCGATATTCGCGAGGCCATGGATACCGGAAAAATCGTAGTTATCAACCTTTCCAAAGGCAGAATTGGTGAAGATGCTTCACGCCTTCTCGGCGGCATGTTGATTACGAAGATTCAGCTCGCGGCTATGGAACGCGTCGATATGCCGGAAGCTGATCGCCGTGATTTTTACCTGTATGTCGATGAGTTCCAAAACTTTGCCACGGAATCTTTCGCAAATATCTTGTCTGAGGCGCGTAAGTATCGTTTAAATCTGATTGTTGCACATCAATACATCAAACAGCTCGAAGAAGAAGTTGCTGATGCGGTCTTCGGCAATGTCGGGTCGATTCTGACTTTCCGCGTCGGTACTGATGATGCGACTTTCATGGAAGCGGAATTCATGCCTGACTTTACGCCGGAAGATTTGGTGAATATTCCAAATCATCAAATATACCTGAAGCTTTTGATAGACGGCGTAACTTCGAAGCCATTTTCAGCAAATACGCTTCCGCCGCTTGGCAAACCGAGTACGGAACTTTTGGATTTGATTATCAATACAAGTCGTAGACTTTATTCAAAGAATCGTGCCGAGGTTGAAAAGCAAATTGTGCAGTGGTCCGAATCTTATGTTGATGAGTCGCGACCTGTGGCGGCTAAGCCTGTTGCTGCAGCTCCTGTTGCAATTCCACATCCGCCAACTCCTGTTGCGCATGCGGCTCCAGCCTTCACGAAGCCAACACCCGTTGCGCATACTCCGGTTAAACCTCCAAGAATCGAAAGTGTCGAAGTGACTCTGGAACCAGCCAAGCCAAATGAAACGGTTTCATTGTCGGCTCTAATGAAGGACGCAAAGCCCGCGAAAGTTGAGAGCAAAGCTGTGGCAGCTCCGGTAAAATCTTCGTTGCCTGCAAAACCGGTTTCTCATGTAAAACCGGCATTAAAAGTTATCCCAAAAGGGCAAAACGGTGAGTTTGGTGGAAAGATTAGAATCGTAAAGGACGAGGCGCCTGCTCCGGCAAAACCGGTTCCAGCTCCTAAGCCTCATGTAGCCCACAAACCGGTACCTCACGAAAAAACCCCTGCAATTGCGCCAAAAAGCCCAGCTCCAGAACCAAAAAAACCTGAAACTTCAGCCAAGTCTTCACAAAAGTCCTCAAATGTGTTTCCGTGGTGACATAAATAAGCCGTAATCGGCTAATTGAAGTCTCATGGAATCGTTTGATGACCTGGAAATAGCTCGTCACGTTGAGCCGCCGAAAAATATCCCAACTCCGGAAGCCGCTGAGGCTGCCGAAGCCAGTTTTTTCGCTGAGACCAATTCAAGCGCCGGGCTTGGTGATGACCGCAAAGTTTTTGGCGTTTTGCGCGAGGATCGCCGTCGCCACATGTATGTCATCGGAAAAACCGGTGTTGGTAAGACAAAATTGCTCGAACATCTGATTCGTTCCGATATTTATTATGGTCACGGTATTTGCGTTGTCGATCCGAGCGGGGATCTGGTTAACGATTTGATTGATTTTATTCCCAAAGAAAGAATCGGCGACGTGATTGTTTTGAATCCTTCTGATCACAAAAACCCTGTCGCCTGGAATCCGCTTTCAAATATTCCTGTTCCTGAGCGCCATCACGTGGTCGCCGGCATTGTAGAGGTATTTTCTCGTTTGTTCGGAGCGCAGTGGAATCCGCGCGCCGAGCATTTGCTTCGATTTGCGCTTCTCGCACTCCTCGACCATTCGGAAGCGAGTTTTGTGAATCTTTTGACTTTTATCGCGAACGCCGAATATCGAACCAAGGTATTGGAGGTAGTGCAGGACGGCATGGTCAAACGTTTTTGGCAGAATGATTTTGTGAATTGGACGACTTCCGAAGATCGTACGGCGGTTTCGGCGCTTATCAATACGCTGACATCGTTTTTGTCGCATCCGGCTTTGCACGCCGTATTTTCTGGTGCCGAAAACAAAATTGATATTGAAGCGGCAGTTCGTGACGGCAAGATTTTGCTCGTGACGGTTTCAAAAGGCGCGCTCGGCGATATCAACGCCTCGATTTTTGGCTCGCTGTTTCTCGCGATGTTCAAGCGAGCAGTTTTGCGCCGTGGTGTGAACGCGGCTGGTACGAGAGCGGATTATTATCTTTACGTTGATGAATTTCAGAACGTCGCAACCGATTCTTTCCTTGCACTTCTCTCCGAGGCTGGTCGATATGGTGTCTGCATTACGGCTTCAAATCAGTATCTCGGGCAACTCGCTCCGGCGCTCAAACATTCGATGCTTGGAAACGTCGCGACTTTGATTTCTTTCCAGGTGAGCGCCGAAGATGCAGCTTTTCTTGAAAAAGAATTTTCGCCGCAGGTTGAATTACGTGACATGATTAATCTCCCGGCTCAGGAATTCTATATTAAGCTTTCGATCAAAGGACGTCGTTTCGATCCGTTTTCAGCTTCTACGCTTGGTGTCGATAAGCCAAAATGGGCGAGTGAGCGCGTAGCAATAGAGGCTGCTTGTAATGCAAAATATTCACGAAAAATCGATGGCGGAAAATAAACAAAAAGTTTTTGTGGCGATGAGCGGCGGAGTTGATAGCTCCGTTGCAGCTTTTTTATTGGTCGAAGCAGGTTATGACGTCACCGGCGTTTTCATGAAAAACTGGTCTGAAACCAAAAATGCGAACGGCGAGTGCGAATGGCGCGGTGAACGCCGTGACGCCGAGCGCGTCGCAGCAAAGCTCGGTATTCCGTTCTTAACTTTCGATTTCGAGGCCGAATACCAGCGCGATGTTGTGGAATACATGGACCGAGAGTATTCCCGAGGCCACACTCCGAATCCGGACGTGATGTGCAATGAAAAAATCAAGTTTGATGCCTTTTATAAAGAGGCTAAGCGTTTAGGTGCTGATTTTATTGCGACGGGCCACTATGCGCAGGCAAAAAACGGGAATTTGATGAAAGTTGTCGACCAGAATAAAGATCAGACATATTTTCTATATCGCATCAAGCCTGAAGTTTTGCGCGAAACCCTGTTTCCGATTGGTCATTTAACCAAGCCTGAGTTACGTGAAGTTGCGCGTCGAGCTGATCTACCAAACGCCGAGAAAAAAGATTCTCAGGGTTTGTGTTTTGTTGGAAAAGTAAAAATGCATGATTTTTTAGCCACTCGTATCAAGCCAAAACAGGGGAATGTGATCGATATGAACGGAAAAATTATCGGAACACATGATGGCGTTCAATATTATACGATTGGCCAAAGACATGGTTTGAATTTAGGAATTGAACACGAATATTATATTTGCGGCCGTGATGTCTCAACGAATACGATTAAGGTTACCGATGATAAAAAAGATCCCGCGCTCTTGAAACGCGAGATTCGGATTGCTGATGAGCACTGGTTATGCGCCGTTCATGATGGGATGCGGGTCGAAGCGCGAATTCGTTATCGCGAACCGCTAGCGCCAGCCACGCTCTTCAAAGATCGAATCGTTTTTGACGAGCCGGAGTGGGCTCCAGCTGTCGGACAGTCGGTCGTCTGCTACGAAGGCGAAAAGGTGCTGGGTGGCGGTATTATCACGGAATGAGCACGTCAACTCCGTGAGACGCCTGAGCCTTGCGCGGCAAAGACTCTTCATCCATAGACAGTCCGACGACGACGCAAATGAGCGCCAGAACCGCTATCGTGATGAGGAAGCAGTGGTAAGCTCTGTCATTTTTTGGCTTAGTCAAGACGACCTCCCTATAAGATGTTTACTGATACTTTATCATAGCGTATTATCTTGTACACAAACAAAACTAATACTATGACTGCCAAAGAACTTCGCTCGCGTTTTCTAAAATTCTTTCAGGGCCACATGCATGCCGTTTTGCCTTCTGCTTCTTTGATTCCGGAAAATGATCCGACGGTTTTATTCACAACCGCCGGTATGCATCCGCTCGTTCCATATTTGCTCGGCGAGAAGCATCCCGCTGGTACTCGACTTACGAATTCGCAGAAATGTATTCGTACCCAGGATATCGAAGATGTCGGCGATTCTCGTCACACCACGTTTTTTGAAATGCTTGGTATTTGGTCGCTTGGAGATTATTTTAAGAAAGATATTATTCCGTGGACTTTTGAATTTTTCACTCAAGAGTTGAGCTTTGAGCCGTCGCGACTATATACGAGTGTATTCATGGGCAATGAAGATGCGCCTCGTGATGAAGAATCGGTAGGCATTTGGAAAGAGAAATTCAAGAGCGTCGGCATTGATGCAACTTTGGCTCCAGCTGAGAATCCGAACATTGATGACGGTCATCGTATTTTCCAATATCCAAAATCAAAAAACTGGTGGGGTCCGGCAGGTTTAACTGGTCCATGTGGTCCGGACACTGAAATCTTTTATGACACCGGCAAGACGCACGATAAAAAGTTCGGTGAGTTTTGTCATCCGAATTGTGATTGCGGCCGCTTCATCGAAATTGGAAATGATGTCTTCATGGAATTCAACAAAAACCAGGAAGGCAAATTTGTGCCGCTTGAACACAAGAACGTTGATGTCGGTTGGGGACTTGAGCGACTGACTGCGATGACCCAAGGAAAAAAATCTATTTTCGAAATTGAAATTTTCGCGCCGGTAATCAAGTTCCTCGAAGATAGCACCGGCAAAAAATACGGATCAGATTCGATGACAACGAAATCGATGGAAATTGTCGCCGATCATATTCGCGCCGCCACTTTTGTTTTGGGTGACCCGCGCGGAGTCGTGCCTTCGAATGTCGAGCAGGGTTATGTTTTGCGCCGATTTATTCGTCGAGCTATTCGCCATGCGCGCCTTCTCGGTTTGCAGGGCGCTTTCATCGGTAAGGTCGCCTCCATGTATATCGATTTGATGAAAGACGTTTACCCGGAAATCGAAACTCGTCGTGAGCACATATTAAAAGAACTGTTCGCGGAAGAAGAAAAATTCAATGTCACCGTTGAAAACGGCGAAAAAGAATTTGAAAAGATTTTTGCGCATGCCGGTAAGCTTACGAGCGAAGACGCGTTTCTTTTATATCAAACCTACGGATTCCCGCTCGAACTTACCAAAGAACTCGCCGCTGAAAAGGGGATGAAGGTCGATGAAGAAGCCTTTAACGCCGAATTCAAGAAGCACCAGGATCTCTCGCGTTCCGGTTCAGCACAGAAATTCACCGGAGGTCTCGCTGATCACTCGCGTGAATCGACCATGCTTCATACGGCAACGCACATGTTGCAGGCGGCTCTGCGTCAGGTTCTCGGAACCCACGTTGAGCAGAAAGGATCAAATATCACACAAGAAAGATTGCGCTTCGATTTCCCGAATCCGACAAAGGTTACTCCGGAGCAGCTCAAGCGGGTTGAAGAAATCGTTAATGAGCAGATCGCGCTTGACCTTCCAGTGTCTTTCAAGGAAATGACGGTTGAAGAGGCTAAGAAAGATGGTGCTATGGGCCTATTCGAGGATAAATACGGAAATAAGGTTAAGGTCTATTCAATCGGAAGCTTCTCCAAAGAGATTTGCGGCGGGCCGCACGTGACTCATACCGGTGAGCTAAAATCGTTCAAGATATTGAAGGAAGAAGCGAGCTCGGCAGGAATTCGAAGAATCAAGGCCATCGTCGGAGGACTAATACAAGAATAACCAATACGATGATACGCGAGCGCGGTTTGGCGTACTCTGCGGCGGACACGTTGGGGCGCAGTGTCCGGCGCAGAGTACGACCAAAATCGCTCGCCTCGAGCCTTCCTTTCGGTTCCCTGCGTCATCCCGAATCCGAGGGATCTTGAAAGTGTCGTGAATACAGAATATTTTTCGTAATAGTCAGCTTTATGACTTTCAAATACAAAATCGTTGTTTTCGTACCGCTGTCTCATGCGGATGCTGTGAGAGAGGCGATTGGCCTCGCGGGCGGGGGAAGAATAGGAAACTACTCATTCTGTACTTTCTCTAGTCGTGGCGTCGGACGTTTCAAGCCGGAAGATGGCGCGCATCCAGCGATTGGACAAGTGGGTAAGCTTGAACAGGTCGAGGAGGAGCGGATTGAATTCGTTTGCGACGCCGCGCTGACTGATAAAGTGATTGTGGCAATCAAAAAAGTACATCCCTACGAAGAAGTTGCCCTAGATATGTGGGCTCTAGCATAAAAAACGTGCTATAATCGCTTTGTTGTTAGGAGAGTTGATGAAAATATTGTATTTTCATGCAAATTTGGCTAAATCTCGCGAAAGTGATGGGTTGTTGACAACTCGAAACCCACGTGTTTGACAGAAAAAACGAACTTCCGTATACTTGCGCTACTCAATTTTGTCCCCCAATACATGGCTAAGTCAGACTTCATCGAAATGTCCGGAACAGTTGATGAATTGCTCCCGGGCGCAAAGTTCCGCGTTAAGCTTGACAATGGGCAAGAAATTATTGCTCACCTCTCTGGAAAGATGCGAATGAACAAAATTCGCATTACTGCCGGCGATAAGGTGAAGCTTGAAATGAGCCCCTACGATTTGACTAAGGGTCGAATCGTCTATCGATTCTAATATTCGCGAATGAGCGAGTTTTTTATTGGAGATTATGAAGGTACGAGCTTCCGTCAAAAAAATCTGCCGTGATTGCCAGGTGCTTCGTCGCAATGGTCGAATTTGCGTTATCTGTAAGACTCCGAAACATAAACAGCGACAAGGCTAGTCGCAAACACCTCTATGGCACGTATTGCTGGCGTCACAATTCCGAAAGAGAAACCACTTTTCATCTCACTCAGATATGTTTTTGGCGTTGGCCCGGCCCGTGCCAAAGAAGTTATCGCCGCCGTCGGACTCGATGGTCAGCGACGTGTTAAAGATTTGACCCCGGACGAAGAAGATAAGCTTCGCGCTTACATCGAAAAGAACTACCGTGTTGAAGGTGAACTGCGTCGCGACATCATGTCGAACATCAAACGTCTTAAGGAAATTGGTTCCTACCGCGGTATTCGCCACATGCGTCGTCTCCCGGTTCGTGGTCAGCGTACTAAAACCAATTCTCGAACCGTTCGCGGAAACGTTCGCCGCACGATGGGCAGCGGTCGAAGCAAGGTTGAAAAGAAATAGTATATGGCAACTCCTGAAACCAAAACTCAAGAAACAAAGCCTACGGCTGCGATTGCTCCGGCTAGAACCCGCAAAAAGAAGGCGGTTAAGTCTGTCAGCGTCGGTCGAGCCTATGTTCACGCCACTTTCAACAACACGATTGTTACATTCACGGATGCGAACGGCAACTCAATCGGTCAGTCATCTGCCGGCAAGGTAGGTTTCACCGGTCCGAAGAAAGCCACCCCGTATGCCGCTTCGATGGTTGTGAAGGACTTGGTTGAAAAGTCGGCCGCAACCGGACTCAAAGATGTAACGGTTTTTGTGAAAGGCGTTGGCGCCGGACGTGATTCCGCTATTCGCGCTTTGAATGCCAACGGTTTGAACGTTCTCTCGATTAAAGATGTCACTCCGATTCCACATAACGGCTGCCGAGCTCGGAAGCCGCGAAGAATCTAAGCAATACCTATGGGACGCGATCTTACACCACAACACAAACACTGCCGCGCTCTTGGAGAGAAGATTTGTCTTTCAAAGAAATGCCCAGTCACCCGACGCCCATTTGGTCCTGGCGTGCACGGACCGACTCGTCGCAATCAGAAGCTTTCTGGTTACGCCATTCAGTTGCGCGAAAAGCAGAAGGCGAAGTGGCACTACAATATTTTGGAACGTCAGTTCCGCAAATATTTCGAAGCTGCTGCTCAGAAAGTAGGCGATACCGGCGTAAACCTCGTCCAGACCCTCGAAATGCGTCTCGACAATGTGGTTTACCGCTTAGGCTTTGCTCAGACTCGTCGTATGGCTCGCCAGATGGTTGGACACGGATTTTTCACGCTTAACGGGAAGCTTTGCGACATCTCGTCCGCAATGACTGTTCCTGGTGATGTAATCGGTATCAAAGAAAACCGTTCGTCGAAAAAGATTTTCAACGGTTTAGAAGAGCGTCTCAAGGTTGTGAAGACCCCGGGCTGGCTCTCGCTCAATGTTGAAAAGCGCGAAGGAAAGGTTTTGAACGCTCCAATCGGAGAAGACCTTAAACAAATCTTTGATCCTAAGCTCATCGTCGAATTGTATAGCAGATAGAGTGATTGAGTGCCGGCTATTAGTTCTAGGCTCTGAAAGTTCGGAGCTCAGAACTAATAGCTGGCATCTAGCAAGCTATTATAATCGTTGTTAATGAAGTAAACTTTCCCGATTGTATCGGGACTTCATCTATGGAAAACATTCTTCTTCCGTCGAAAATCTCGTTTGAAAAGGGCGAGAAGGCCAACCAGGCCAATTTAGTGATGGAGCCTTGTTTCCAGGGTTATGGTACTACGGTAGGAAACGCGCTCAGACGTGTTTTGCTATCGAGCCTCCCGGGTGCCGCCGTTATTTCCTTCAAGATTAAGGGCGCGCCACATGAGTTTACTTCCATTGACGGTGTTGCTGAAGACGTCCTCGAGCTTTCTCTCAACCTGAAGATGCTTCGTCTGAAACTATTCTCGGATGAGCCAGTTCGCCTAACTATCAAGGCGAGCGGTGAAACCGAAGTAACCGGAGCTGATGTTGAAAAGAATGCGCTCGTCGAAATCGTCAATCCTGATTTGCATCTTTTAAGCCTTACTTCCAAAGATTCGAACCTCGAAATGGAAATCGTCGTCTCTCGTGGCCGCGGATATAGCGCGGTTGAGGATCGCGACACCAAATCGAAGAACGAAATCGGAATGATTCAGATCGATGCTCTCTATTCGCCACTCAAGAATGTGGGATACAGCGTCGAAAACGCCCGCGTCGGCGACATCACGAACTACGATAAGCTCGTCATGACGATCGACACGGACGGAACCATCTCGCCGGAAGAGGCCGTTCGCGAAGCTTCTAAAATATTGATCGACTACTTTTCACTTCTTGCGCCACTCGGCGCTCCGGCCCCTATTGACTCGATTGAACCGGCAACCGGTTCCGAGGAAGAGAAGCCTAAGAAGAAAAAGAAATCAGAATCCGAAGAATAATAAACAAGTATGCGCCACCTCCGAAAGGGCCGAAAATTTGGTAGAGTAGCTGCGTCGCGCAAAGCGTTTCTACGCGGACTTGCGACATCTCTTGTAGTTGACGAAAAAATGACGACCACCGTCGCTCGCGCGAAGGAAATTCGTCCGATCGTCGAGCGTTTGGTTACCCGTGGACGTGACAATACTCTTGTCACTCGTCGCTATCTCTCGCGCTATCTTCTTACTGAAGCGGCTGTACTTAAGGTTTTAAATGACCTTGGTGCGCGCTACAAAGATCGAAACGGCGGTTATACCCGTATCATCAAAATGTCGACGCGCAAAGGTGATGGAGCCGAGCTCGCTCGCATTGAATTTATCTAAATATGACCATCACGGAAAAGAAAATTCATGAAATCGATGCGGCCGGCGTGCCTTTTGGACGTTTGGCTACGAAGATTGCTACTTTGCTTATCGGCAAGGGGAAGGCTTCATATTTGCCTCATCTTGATAATGGTGACGAAGTTGTGGTCTCGAACGTCGCCCTCATCAAGGTTACCGGTCAGAAGATGGACCAGAAGCTTTACCGCCATCACACGATGTACCCTGGACACTTGAGAGAGAAGCAGATGAAAGACGTCATGGCTGAAGATCCTAAACAGGTCATCATCCACGCCGTCATGGGAATGCTCCCAAAGAACAAGCACCGCGCCATTTACATCAAGCGACTCACCTTCAAGTAGACTACGGTATGAAACATAATAAAACTACAATTCAGCGAAAGAAGGTGGATGCTTTGCGATATGAATTGCCGGCTGAATTTAAGACGCGCGAATACTTGTTTGGACGCGGTCGCAGAAAGACTTCAGTCGCCATTGCTAAGCTTTACAAGAACGGAAAGGGAACGGTGCTTGTGAATGGTGTGCCTTTCGAAGTCTATTTCACGACTGTTGGAAGCCGGAATGCCATCAAAGCTCCGCTCGTTGCCGTCGGTCAGGATGACAAGGTTGACATGGTTGTCGACGTCTCCGGCGGTGGCAAATCAGGCCAGGGCGATGCCGCTAAACTCGCTATTTCTCGCGCTTTACTTCTCTTGAACCCGCTTTACCGCGCGAATCTTAAGAAGAGCGGTCATCTCACTCGAGATGCTCGTCGAAAGGAACGTAAGAAGCCAGGTTTGAAGCGTGCTCGCAAGGCGCCACGATGGTCAAAGCGTTAATCCATACAACGAAAAGACTACTCGAAAGAGTGGTCTTTTTGATGCCTACATTTGCCCGAAAAATTGCTTTGGCGGGCTAGAGGGGGGCGCATAGCCCGGCTAAGCAATATTTTCAGGGCAAATTTATACATTTAGGGCATTTCTTTTGCGTAGTATTACGTATTAACTTGGTACGCTTTGACGTTTAAGTTAAACTAAGAAAGAACACACATCTCCGATATGACACTTACCATTTTTGGCGCTTCGGGTGATTTGGCTAAGCTTAAGATTTTTCCAAGTATTTATCGATTGGCTGAGTTCAAGAGGTTGCCCGATAACTATGCAATCGTGGGGTTCGCTCGAAGTTCTAAGACTCGTGAGGAGTTTCAGGCTGAATTCGCTGGAAGTGTCAGGGCTGCTTATGGGGACAGTGTGAAAGAGGCAGTACTCGCTGACCTACTCAATCATTGCTGGTATTTTGCTGGTCAATACAACGATGTTGAAAATTTCAAAGCTTATCGTGATTTTTTGAAGACGATTCCGGGATTCGAGTCGAGACTAACTCATTTAGCCTATTTTTCAGTGCCATCTTTGGTTTATAAAGATATTATTGCTAATTTGGCCGCGATTTACGAGAAGAATGATGATTTGCGCCTTATTATTGAAAAACCTTTTGGCACCAGCACCGGAACGGCGCGTGAACTATTCCATTTTGCTTCGCAATATTTCGCGGAGGAAAAATTTTATCTTCTTGATCATTATTTGGGGAAAACTGCGGTCCGCAGTATCCTACGCCTTCGGGAATCGAATCGAATCTTGAGTCACATGATGCACGGTCATGAGATTTCGAACATTCAAATCACGGCTTTTGAGCCATTTGGCGTCAAAGAACGCGCCGGATATTTTGATCAGGTTGGGATGCTTAAAGATATGGTGCAGTCGCATCTCTTACAGCTCCTCGCACTACTTACAATGTCATTGCCGATTACGCAGGACTACGAAAGTCTGCAGCGCGAACGCGAAACCATGCTTGGCGCGATGCATTTTTCTGGCGCAAAGAGGAATATAGTATTTGGCCAGTATGATTCTTATGCGCAAGAGAAAGACATTCCGGCCAAGTCGGAAACCGAGACTTTCGTGGCACTCAGATTGCTTGTGAATCGTCTGGATTGGCATAGGGTGCCGTTTTATATTCGTACGGGCAAGATGATCGGCAAGCAGAAAAGCACATATGCCGTAGTCGAACTTAAAAAGTTTGATTTTCAAAAAGCGGATGAAAAGCCAAACCGCATCATCTTTGAGTTTTTTCCGGAAGAGAGGATAACCGTTAAATTAGTAAATAGAGTGGGGGAAACCGAGTCCTATCAGGATTTATCGCTCACTCAATCGATATTTTGCAGTTTAGAAGAAGGTTGTCTGCCCGAATATGCAACTTTGATTCTGGATGTGCTTCGTGGCGAGAAGAAATTCTTTCTTAGTTTCCCGGAAATTATTGCGCAGTGGAAAATTATTGACGGGATTAAGAATGGCGTAGAATTGCACGATGTTCCTCCGGAAAAGTACTCAAACGGCTCGACTGGGCCAATCTCACAGAACGAACTTCCGGCAAGTGACGGATATTCTTGGTATGAAGTTTAGTGGGTGATAAATGATGACAAAGCGAGCCTAAAAGTGTATTATGTTCAGACACTTATGTCTCAAACTGTTGCTAAAAATACCATAATTTATACCGGCGGGTTGATCGCTCAAAAGGTTCTGGCTTTCATCTTTACTTTACTTATTGCGCGATTATTGGGGGTTGAGGGAAACGGACGGGTGTTCGCGGCAGTGACTTTCGGAATGATGTTTGCAGTCGTTGCTGATCTTGGCGTGACAAATATTTTTATTCGGGAAGGCGCACAAAATCCGAGCGATCGTCAGAATTTATTCGCCAAGTCTTTTACGCTTCGAGTCGTGAATGGCATCGTCATGGTCGGATTGACTTCGCTCGTTGCCTGGCTGCTGAACTACGACCTCGACTATCGAAAACTGATATTACTGGCTTCGATTTCCTCATTTTTCGAAGCAATCCATGTCTTGTTTTTTGCCGCGCTTCGAACTGTTCAACAGCTCAAATACGAAGCGATGATTTTGTTTTCTGGACAAGCGGTTCAAATCATTTTAGGCACAATTTTGCTGTATGAAATGCGTTCTCCGGTCGCGGTTATTTACGCGATCCTTGCAACGAATATTTTTAATGTCTTAGTTTCGTATTTGGTAATCAGACGTAAACTTGATTTGCGATTAAAGTTTTCTTACGATATCGGTGCGCTTTGGAGATTCGGAAAGCTCGCCTTGCCATTCACGCTCGCCGGTATTTTCGTGAAAATCTATAGTTATGTGGGTGGCGTGATGCTTTCGCGCCTCGCCGATGATCATGCGACCGGACTTTTCGGCAACGCTTATAAATTCACATATGCTTTTCAGTTTTTACCGTTGGCCTTTGTAGCTGGGCTTTATCCAGCCTTCGCTTCGATGTATGGCAAGGATAATGACAAAATCGTGACCCTATTCGAACGCGCGCAATGGTATATGGCGACAATAGCTTTCCCGCTCGTCGCCGGGATCTGGGCGGTTGCGGACCCGCTTATTACCACGCTTTACGGGGCTAAATTCGCTCCTGCTATCCCGACGCTGACTTTGCTCGTTCCGGTTTTGGCATTTATATTCCTGGAATTTCCGATCGCTTCGCTCTTGAATGCCACGCACCGTCAAAATACAAAAACATTCCTTTCGGGCATGGTTATGGTGGTTAATCTCGGATTGAATTTTTGGCTGATTCCGACGATGCGCGAGCGCGGGGCCGCTATTGCTGATTTGGTAAGTTTTGGTTTCATGTTTATAGCAGGTCTAACAGCCGTTCTCTTGGCTTTCCCGATTAACGTCTCAAAACTCGCAAAAACCTATCTGCGTCCACTCGTTGCAAGCGCCGTGATGTATGCTGTCGCAGCTTCTTTAAAGGGTCATATTTCTATTCTGATAGTTGTTTTGGTGGCTGTGATCGTATATCCAGCGGCACTTTGGATAGTTGGCGGTGTTCGCAAGAATGATATCGAAGCTTTCATGTCATTAATCAGACGAAAGCCTGCTCTCACACCTGTACCGGGAGAAGTTGAAGCCGTATGAAATTAGTCCTCGCAACTCCGGAATACGGAAACGAACGAGGAGGAATCGGCCGTTATCTTTACGGTATTTATTCGAATTTGCCGGCCGAAAGAACTTTGGTGTTGAATGACGACAAATTATTTTCAGGGCATTGGTTATTTCTGATTCAGAGATTATTCCTGAAGCTTCGCAAGTATCCGGATGCGGTTTTGCACATAAGCCACGTTTTGCCTTACGGAACCGTAGCTTTGATATTGAAAATTTTAACCGGCAGAAAATATATTATATCTCTGCACGGCATGGATTATTTTCTTGCTCTTGGGAATACACGAAAACGCTTTCTGTTGCGCTGGATTTTGAAGTTTGCAAGCGGCGTAACGGCAAATACCGAATCTCTTCGGAAGCTCGTCGAAGTGTTTTCAAAAAGGGAAGTGATTGTCTTGTATCCGTCGATACCGCAGACACTTATCGGATCCCCGCTTGAGCTTCGAGCCGAAATGCCTCTTCGCTGGCTGATGCTAGGCAGGCTTGTCGAACGAAAAGGCTTCGATACCGCTATCGAAGCGCTTAAATTCATGCCTGAGGCTAGAATCACGATTGCGGGCGACGGCCCGGACAGACTTAGACTTGAAAAACTGGCCGCGGAATCAGGATTTTATGATCGCGTAACTTTTACGGGTCGAGTAGATGATGCATTGAAGATAAAGCTATTTCTTGAGCATGATGTTTTTGTCCTTCCGACTCGTGAAATCGGGTCCGATAAGGAAGGTTTTGGTATCGTGTATTTGGAGGCGCAGTTTTTTGGTCTTCCGGTGATTGGTGGTGAGGGAATAGGCGTGCGTGAAGCAATTCACCCTGATCTTCGAGCACATGCGATACGTCACACACCCGAGAGTTTAGCGCAGGCAATTCGCGATGTTGGCGTGAAAGCTCCACGGATTAGCGAACTGCGTGAATTTGCCTCAAATTTTGAGGCAAAAAGACAAGCGCAATACTTCTGGAAATGGTTTAAGCACTTATGAATAAGCTAGTTTCGATAATAATTCCAGCCTGGCAAAGCGCCGGAACGCTTCCCGGGACGCTCAGAACGGTGCTCGCTCAAGCCTGTGAGCCGCTCGAAGTTATTTTGATTGATGACGCTTCAACTGATGAAACCGAGAAAGTAATCGCTCCATTTCGAGATCGAATTAAGTATTTAAAATTGGAAAAAAATTCCGGTGCTCAGGTCGCAAGAAATACCGGCTTCAGGCTTTCGAAAGGGGAATATGTGATGTTCTGTGACTCTGATCTAATCTTCAAGCCGGATGCGATTCAGAAGCTCGTTACGGCGCTCGAAGAGAATCCGCAGGCGAGCTATGCCTATAGTTCTTTCAAACTTGGCTGGAAGAAGTTTACGAGCGGGGAATTTGACGTCAAAAAACTAAAAGAACGTAATTTTGTTCACACGAGCGCTCTGATTAGGCGTGAAGCAGAACCTCGTTTTGATGAAAGTCTTAAGCGTTTTCATGATTGGGATTTGTGGCTAACCTTACTTGAACAGGGTAAGGTTGGAGTCTGGGTTCCGGAAATTCTGTATAAAGTAATTCCGCGCGGTAAAATTGGTATTTCTACCTGGCGACCATCGATTTGGCATCGTATTCCGTGGGATAAGTTGGGCTGGAAACCAAAAACGATCCGCGCCTATCAGGCGGCTGCCGAAATAATCAAGCGTAAACACGGAATATGATTGATATCAGTGTAATTATCGTGAACTGGAACGTGAAGGCGCTGGTTCTTCGGTTGATTCAGTCGATAAAAAATCAGACTAAGAGCGCCTCGTACGAAATAATCCTGGTCGATAATGCTTCGAGCGATGGATCTGTGGCGGCAATCATCGCTGAACATCCGGAAATAACGATTATCGCGAATAATCAGAACCTTGGTTTTGCGAAAGCTGTGAATCAGGGGCTGCAGGCCGCGAATGGGCGCATTCTTCTAGTTCAAAATCCGGATTCGGAATTCATCAGCGATTCTCTTTCTAACTATGTTCGCGAATTCGACTCGCGGCCTGAATTGGGAATCGTTGGCGCGAGGCTTCTGAATGCTGACCGAACAATTCAAGAATCAGTTCGACGTTTTCCGACGCCGTTTAGCCAGCTGCTTGTCGGTCTGAAATTGCAAAAGCTATTCCGCCACTCGAAGGCGATTTCTAAGTATCTGGCCGATGATTTTGACTATTCTCGCGAAGCTGAAGTTGATCAGGTCATGGGCGCGAGCTTTGCCTTTCGTCGTGATTTGATGGAAAAAATCGGACTTCTTGATGAGCGTTTTTTTATCTGGTTTGAGGAAGTCGATTTCATGAAGCGCGCTAAAGATGCCGGCTATTCGATTCGCTTCATGCCTCAGATTGAGATGATTCATCATGGTGGACAGAGTTTCGGTCAAATCATGACCGTCAAAAAGCAAAGATATTTTTCAACCAGCATGGCGCAATACATGCAGAAGCATTTTGGTCTGCTGGTTGGATTTATGTTTTGGGCATTGCGTCCGATTAGTTTATTTTTGGCCTGGCTTCAGACTCATTATCAAAAAGACATCGAAAAATCGAAAACCCATATTCGGATTTTTGAATTTCTTGCAGTTCTGGAAGCTGGTTCCTGGATAGGGCACGCATATCCAAGCCTAGCGCTTCCAATTCTTCTTGCAATTACGGCCGGTGTTTTTGTGGCATCGCTGCAGTCGCTCGCGCTTGGGTTATCTGCGATTGCGCTTGAAGTCATTATTGGTTCTCATGGTCATATGATTGGGCTCGGAGTTCACGGCGAGTCCGGTGTTTCGTTGCGCATTACGATGTTTCTTGCGGTAATGCTCGCCTGGATGATTCAAATCCTGCGACGTCGCGTCGTGTTTTCCAGAGTCCCGGCCCGTTTTACTTTATTAATTCTCGCAATTGTTTATGCACTGGTTGTCGGATTCCTATATAACCGACCAGTAAATGAATTAATTTCAGACGCAAATGGTTACGCTTTCTTGGCGCTGCTTTTACCGCTCCTAAGTATCAAGACTGAAAATCTCACAAAGATAAAAGAAATTTTGGGGTTTGGTACCGCCTGGCTGGCAATTAAAACGCTGGTTTTAGTTTATGTGTTTTCACATTTTGGTGATGAT
Organism: bacterium; assembly: GCA_037139515.1. GTDB lineage: Bacteria > Patescibacteriota > Patescibacteriia > JBAXGH01 > JBAXGH01 > JBAXGH01. The sequence continues at coordinate 27,877 of JBAXGH010000003.1, read as the reverse complement.
GTGATTCGTGCCACCTATATTTGGGTTCGCGATACCCGCGTTGCCGAAGTTACCCGCCTGCTCGGTAATTTTCATCGCGTATTTTTGCCGTCCCATCTATTCCTGGGACTCGCGATGGTTTGGATGATTCTAACCTCGCGAAAAGAAACCAGACCTCGTTCATGGTATCTGATGCTGGGATTGTTTGGTTCGGCGCTCGTGGCTTCTCTTTCAAGAAGTATTTTGCTCGGCTTGGTAATCGGACTCTGTTTCGGACTGACTGTTTGGGCTTTTAAAGATCGCTCTTGGCGCGTGATTTTCATGCCAATTTGGCGTTTTGTCGCGTCTCTTGTTATTGGCGTAATGATTCTTGCTGCCGTCGTTAAGTTTCCGATTCCATCTGTAAGTGGCGGTTCTAACTTATCAAAATTGCTTGTAGACCGTTATAGTTCGATTAACGATCCCGCTGTCGGCGCGCGATGGGAATTACTCAAACCGCTCTGGGCTGCGGTAAAAGAGCACCCGATTCTTGGTTCCGGTTTTGCTAAGTCTATTTCTTATCTTTCCCCTGATCCTTTTTGGCGCAATATACGTGCTGATGGGCTTGTTGTAACGACGCGCTTCGAGTGGGGATGGCTGGATGTCTGGCTGAAATTTGGCCTGATTGGTGGGGCGCTTTTTCTTGGATATCTGGCTTTTCTGTGGCGCGCGCTTTCACGTATTCCTGATTATTCGAAAAAAATAGCGGCGTTCGGCGTCTTTGTCGTTTTGCTTGCGACTCACGCCACAACGCCGTATCTTGATCACCCGATTGGGCTTTCGGTGCTTCTGCTGCTTGAGGTTTTAGTTATTGTCGGAGCGAAAGATACCTGCTGTAACCGCGAATAAAAGCCTCGCCCGGCATCGGGTTCTTTCCGGCAGGCTGGACCGATTTAAGCCAAACGCAGCCGTCATTGGTTGCCACGTGAAGCTCGTTTTCGTGCTCATGAAGAGCGCCGGGCACGAAACCCGTACAGGATTTAACAGCTTCGGTGTCCAAAACTTTGATGACAAAACCATCGCCGAGTTCGATGTGAACTCCCGGCCATGGAGTAAACCCGCGTCTTTTGGCGTCAATAAGTTTTGCGCTTGTATCGAAGGTTAGTTTGCCGTCAGCGCGATCAATGAGTTTGGTAAAAGTTGCGTTTTCGTGATTCTGCGTTTGGGCTTTTATCTTGCCGGAAGCAAAATCGATCAAAGTTTGCGGTAAAACATCGGCTGCTTTTTTGAAGAGTTTTTCGCCGAGCGTGGTCGTGGTATCTGATTCTGTGATTTGGTCGGGTATTTGAACCAGAATTGCGCCGTGGTCAACCTCAGCATCCATAAGCATGATTGTGACGGCGGTTTCGGCTTCTCCGTGCGCGATGCTCATCTGGAGCGGGGAAGCACCACGGTATTTAGGCAGTAGGCTCGGGTGAATGTTGACGGCACCATGTTTTGCGAGCCCAAGAAGCTCGTTTGGGATAATCTTTCCAAAAGCTACAACAAGCAAAAAATCCGGCGCAATATTTTTGACCGTTTCGACAATGTCTGTATTTTGACGGAGGGTTTCCGGAGTCGCAAGTCGTAAGTTGTTTTCTTTGGCAAAAGTAGCGACAGGGGAATCGGTTACGACCTGTTCGCGTCCCACAGGCTTGGCCGGCTGACTCACAACGAGCGAAATCTCAAAACGCTTATCATTATGCAAAGCCTTCAAGGCCGGAAGTGAAAACTCCGGAGTTCCAAAAAATACAATTTTCATAGCAAGTCTAAATTTGAGAATTCGAGGTCTCCAAGTAGCTTTCGACCTTATCGATAAACAAAATTCCGTTTAAATGATCGACTTCATGTTGAAGCACGATGGCAAAAAAGCCAGCAGCGCGACCTCCGATAGCTTTTCCCTCACGATCGAAGCCTTTCCAGGTAAGTGAACGGTGGCGTTTTACATATCCCCAAACCTTGGGTACCGAAAGACAGCCTTCATCGCTCATCACCTTAGCAAAAGACAGATTCGAGAGTTCCGGATTGAAGATTGCGAGCGGCTCATCGTCATCAAGTACAACAATCAGACGCTGATTCACATCAACCTGGACGGCGGCCAAACCGACGCCGTTCTCTTTTTTCATGGTCAAAATCATGTCGTCGACCAGCTTTTGGTTGGTTTTTGAGGTAATCGAATCAAGCGCGACCGGCGTGGCAATTCGGCGCAGATGCGGATTTGGATTTTTGATAACTTCTAGACGCGGCATAATTAAGTGATATTCTAGCGGAAAATACGTTCCGGGTCAATATCTACAAGGATCTCATCAGGGAGGTTAAATAAGCCTGCTTTTACAGCTCTAATTGCTTCTGGGGTTCCATGGAGCAGAGCTAGCGCGCGAAAACGACCTCTGACCATTGCCGGATCCGCCGGATACGGTCCAAGCATCTCAACGCCGGGTGATTTTAACGATGCTTCGAGCGCGATGGCTTTTTGGGTTGCGTCATCAAGCGATTTATCAGATTGTACGATTAATTTTATAAAACTGCCAAAAGGAGGGTAATTATGTTCCTGCCGTTCATCTATAAGCTTTCGGAAATACTCGTCACGGCGACCCGGCAAGAGGCCGGCAAAGGCACGGTGCGCGGTAGTCGCCACGATAATCAGAGTCGCGTCGGAGCGCATGCGTTTTGTGAGTCTAAGAAGCTCGGCGTGCATTCTTTCTTCGGCACTCCATTCGTTTGTGAAGAGCATTCGATCGGGGAATAAGATAATCACAAGAGACGCTTCGGAGGCTAGTGCTGGAAGTCTGGCCGGATTTGAACCCGGTACTGGAACCGAGAATCCACTCGAATCAAGAACTGCGACTTTTTTGCCGATGTCTAGAGCGTCTTCAATCGCATCAAGGGTCGGTTGTGAAAAAGGGTTTTTGGTTTCCGGGTTTACGTGCACCAGAATTTTCGGAATGGTTACGAGCGAAGTTTGGCTGACTAAAGTCTGTCGCGCAGTGAGTCTTGGCGCAATCGAAATAGCAATGTACCCGGAACCGGAAGTTTCGGCTTTTATCATCGCGACGGTACGCGCGTCATACCGTGGTTTCATATCCCATTGTTTGTGATCACTCGATTCCTCGTCGAGTACAACAGTGCGGCCGAGGCGCGAAATAGGCGTGAGGCATCCACGTCTTGTAGTTATGAGTACATCGAGTTCACCGCGGAGTGCCAATATAAAAACGGACCAGATTTTCCCGGGAGAAACTTCACTAGTGATGATTCCGACCCGGTAGGCACCGTCGAAAACATCAGCTACAAGACCGGCTTTTTCGAGGCTCGGAACTATTACATGCATGGCGGATCCGGCGGCAATCGTTTCGTCAGCCAAATTACGAAGGATGGTTGATTCTTCGGAGGCATGATTTAACTCAATCAAGCGACGTTCATTCGCAAACTTCGTGTTACGAGTTTCAATCGGTGGTATTTCCTCATTCCATCGCTTTCCCGGTGTTGGCAGAAGTGCATCGGTTAGATAAGGCAGAGTACTCGCAAAATATTCGGCGACCTTTTCAAGAGTTAGGACGGAATGTTCCGGCAAAGTTATGCCTAAATATTTTGAAATCGGTTTGAGACGTGCGACATCTGAAACGGTTTCTAAACGAAGAACCAGTCCTGGAATATCTTGCCCACGAAGCGGAATTAAAACCATTGAGCCGCGCTGTATGCGTGGCTCTAGTTCCGTCGGCAAAAGATAACTTAAAAACGGAAGACTGTTCGGCATGCGCCGAAGCGGTGCAATGTGAGCAATCATGTTCGGCTTATTTATGTCCAAGTTCAAAGCTCGCGACCAGCTCACCGACGCCAAAAGGAGCTTCGTATGACAGTAGTTTCGTCTGATATGGGAAGGCTTCTATGATACCGAGCATCATGAGAAGCGGACGGTAAGAGCATTCTCCGGCATTGTTGACTAATTCGGGCGCGAGCTTTAGGAGTCCCATGACATTATGCGAAACGATGCTTTCCTTTAGCTTACTTTCAAATTCCGCTCCGTCCGCCGAATATCCGGCCGGAGATTGCGTTGTGAGCCTCTGTGACAGATCGCCAGAACAGATAATACTAAAGCGTTTTTTGCTTGCGAGCAGTATCTCGGAAATATGCATCCCGACATCGAAGTGGGATTTGGCATCTAACTGCGAAGGTGAAAGTGAAATCAGTCTCGTCTTCGCGAATAAAGGTGTTAGGAATGAAAGCGAAACAGCTGTTCCGTAGTCCAGAGTTTCATCCGAACTCTGCTTGTACGAAATGCCTGCGAGATTCAGATGTCGGCTCAAACGATCGGCAGTTTCAAGGTCCGGTTTGGCGGTAAAAGATGTAGCAAAATCGCCAAACTCTTCAAAGTGAGCTTGGTAAATATCATGAATGTTCGCTGAAAAAGCATCTTTATAAACCGTACCATGACTACTTATCACGATAATCGTATCTGGTTTAGCCTTTCGAATCTCATCCGCGGCTATGGAAATAGCTTGAACCGTGTTTTTCAGGCTCTCGGTTCTTTCTTTTCCGATGCTTGGAAGAAGTAATGGGCTATGCGGTAAAAGATGAGCGCTTACGATCATATACTTATAGCTTACATCTGGTCTCGGAGAGGGTAAAGGGTTATGGGGAAAGGGATGTCAGGATTGAAGAAGTTGGCGGAAGAATGGAAACTGGCGTTCCGAGAGCGTGAATTTCAAGCGCTGCTTTGGTTGTGGTCACGACATCTCGGAATTCGAATCCGTATGAACGGAAGGCTTTCTCGGTTAAAAAGGGGCGACGGGCTCCGTTCGTGACGAGATAAACCGTCGAGGTTCCGCGAGCTTTGATGAGGCTTCCGTTTCTGAAGAGTATCGGTTCACCGAGAGTGGTTTTGGTAAGTTCGTTTGGCGCGATTTTTCGAGGTATGGAATCAGAGTAGCGGTCGCGGAGAATTTCCGGAGAGAGGATCGGGTGTCTGACACCATCACGTAGCGCGAAAGTGTTGCCGTTTGATAGTCTTACGAGTTCGTCGGAAATAGTTGGATGCTCGGCGCTTATTGGAGTGCCCATGCCGTAGCTCTCTATGTCAGCTGCTTCAACCGGAATTAGCTCATCTGGACTCCAACCGATAGCGCGAAATGTTTCCGGGTCAATCGGGCGCAGTGTGTCGTCGGCGAGTAAAAATATTGCCGAATCAGCGGTTTGAAGTAGAGAAAAATTTGGGAATTGAATCGGTACGCCGTCTTCGTAAGCATCTAGCTCATTGCGTGCGACTTGAATGATATTATTCAGGTCATAGCGCGAGGTGAGCGCAGATTTCGAAGCAAAGGCACGTTTCCGGCCATAATAAATCAGATACACGCCGTCTTCTCCACGCGGTTGAAGAAGAGTTCCGTCAGGGTATCGCATCAGGAAATATCGGCGCCAGATATCTCGAAAATTATTGTTACCGAGCAGATGAGGGGTGTAGGTGTAAAGCGCAGCGGTTGCTTTGCTTTCAGGCTTCACCGGAATACCGTCGATATTAAAAGTCGAACCTACTTTAAAGCCAATCTCGGCATCAAAAATCTCGCGCAGTCTGCGGGCGGCATTCTCAAGTTGATTTGCGAATCCTTTATACGTCAAAAGCCGCGGATCAGATTTATCGCAGCTATCGCAAATCCCATATCCGAGCGCCCAATCAAGCTGATCCTGGGTAAGCGTCGCGTCCTCAATCAAGCTTTGTTCGCGCTGTAATAATGCGATAAAAAATTTCGGATTCAACTGATATTTTACCGAGGCTCGGTAGATGATTTCATAGGCCGGTTTTTTCTTACCGTCAATATCGATAAAGTTTTGCTTTGAAAGCGCCCCGCGTTCGGCGAGGAAGCGCTTGAGCATATCTCGGCTCATGCCGCCGCTATCAGTCATGTCGGCATCCGAAACGATAAAATCAAATACCGAAGCCTCTGCTCTGGGAGGAGTGAGAAGCGAAAAAATAACAACCGCTAAACAAAAACACCGCCATGGTTTTATCATGACGGTATTTTCGCACATTTATCGTTCCGTGACCATTTCGCTTGTGTCTATTTTTGCGTGATTCACGACGACTTTATCTTTCTTGTAGTCGATTGCGAACGTTACTCCTGGAGTGATGCCGTTCTTGATGATTTCAACTGACAACGGATCAAGAATTTCGCGTTCGATAAGGCGCTTCATCGGACGGGCGCCATAAGCCGGATCAAAGCCTTTCTTTGCGAGATATTCTTTGAGTTCCTGGGTGAAGATTACATTCATGCGCTCCTTCGCCAGGCGAATACGGACCCTATCAAGCTGAATGTCGACAATCTTTAGAAGATCATCCATGGTGAGCGTGTGGAAGAGGATGATGTCGTCAACGCGGTTCAGGAACTCCGGACGGAAGCGTTCCTGCAACATCGGATTGAGACGTTTGCGCAGCTCGGTTTCTTTTTCTTCTTTCTTTTCTTTATTTGCCGCGAAACCGATTGTTTCAAGCGTTTTTCCGGAGTTCAGAATCATTTCTGAACCGATATTCGAGGTCATGATAATGCAGGTGTTTTTGAAGTTCACGACGCGGCCCTTGGCATCAGTCAGGCGACCATCATCAAGAATCTGAAGCAAGACATTAAAGACATCAGGGTGAGCCTTTTCGACTTCATCGAAGAGAATTACTGAATACGGACGGCGACGAACGGTTTCGGTGAGCTGCCCGCCTTCTTCGTGGCCGATATAGCCCGGAGGCGAGCCGATCATGCGGGCGACATTGTGCTTTTCCATGTATTCCGACATGTCGACGCGAATCAAAGACTGCTCGTCATCGAACATATAGTGGGCGAGCGCGCGGGCGAGTTCGGTTTTGCCGACTCCTGTCGGACCAAGCAAAAGGAATGATCCAATCGGGCGTTTCTCTTCGGCCAAACCTGCGCGCGAACGGCGAATAGCTGACGAAAGCGCCGTAATGGCTTCTTTTTGTCCAATAACACGCTTACCGAGCTCGTCTTCCAGTTTAACAAGTTTATTGACTTCGGTTTCGAGCATTTTTGTGACCGGGATTTTGGTCCACTTCGAAACCACCGAAGCTACGTCTTCGTCGGTGACTTCTTCTTTCAAAATTCCGCGGCCCTTTTGAAGTTCCCGCAAACGAGTTTCGAGTTTCTTGATTTTTTCGGTTTCAGCCGGGATTTCGGCATAACGAATCTCGGCGACTTTTTGAAGATCACCTGTTCTCTCGGTCGAATCAGCAGAAGTTCTTAAGGTTTCTAGTTTTTTCTTTGACTCACGAATCGCGGTGATGGCTTCTTTTTCGTTTTTCCATTTTAATTCCATCTCCTGGCTTCTTTCGGAAATATTTGAAAGTTCAGATTCGATTTTAGCGAGACGGGCTTTTGATTCGGCGTCTGTTTCTTTCGTAAGAGCGCGCTTTTCAATTTCAAGGCGCATGAGCGAGCGTTTCATTTCATCAAGCGGAACCGGCATGGAATCTATTTCCATGCGCATCGCTGAAGCGGCTTCATCAATCAAATCAACCGCCTTATCGGGTAGAAAACGGTCGCTAATGTATCGGCTCGAAAGATTGCTCGCGGCTACAATTGCGCCGTCAGTAATGCGAACGCCGTGGTGAACTTCGTATTTTTCTTTGATACCGCGGAGAATCGCGATGGTATCTTCGACGCTAGGTTCGGCAACGGTAACCGGTTGAAAACGTCGCTCAAGTGCGCTGTCGCGTTCGATATAGCGCTGATATTCCTTTGGGGTCGTAGCGCCGATGGTTTTGAGCTGACCGCGGGCGAGTGCCGGCTTCAAAATGTTTGCCGTATCAAGAGTGCCGCCGTCTGACGTGCCCGAACCCATGATGGTATGAAGCTCATCAATAAACAAAATTGTTTTCCCGTTCGATTCTTCAACTTCGCGAATCACAGCTTTCAAACGTTCCTCGAATTCACCGCGGAACTTGGTGCCGGCGATGAGCGCTGCAATATCTAGCGCCACGATTTCGCGATCGCGCAGAGATTCCGGAATATCATTCGCGACAATGCGCTGGGCGAGCCCTTCGACGATAGCGGTTTTACCGGTACCGGCTTCACCAATCAAGACCGGGTTATTTTTGGTGCGGCGTGAAAGAACCTGCATGACGCGGCGAATTTCGGAATCGCGACCGATAACAGGATCGAGTTTCGAAGTGCGGGCCATCTCAGTCAGATTGCGGCCATACTTTTCGAGCGCCTGATAACGGGATTCTGGTTCCGGAGTATCGACTTTCTGCGTACCACGAATGCTCTTCAAAATCTCTAAAACTTTTTCGATTTTAATATCGAAACGTTTCAGAACATGGTTCGCCGGGCAGTCGGTATCAAGAATGCCGAGCAAGAGATGCTCGGTTGAAATAAATGAGTCACCGAAAGACTTGGCGCGAGCATCAGCCGCTTCCACGCATTTTGCGAAGAACGGGGTGATTGCGACTTGGCCATTTGGTGCCGGTGTACCCTGAAGGGTCTGTGGTAAGGCGTCGAGATGGCGATCGAGTTCATCAAGCACTGTGTCTATATCAATCGAAAGCTTTTCGAAAATCTGAACGACCGTGCCCTCGTTTTCATCGAGAAGCGCGTAAAGCATGTGCATCGGATCGAGTTCATGCGGAAGATCACGAATAGCAAGCGCGTGGGCGCGCTGAAGAGCTTCTTGTGATCGCTTGGTAAAATTATGGGGAAGCATAGGCATAGGCGACTAGCACTCTCGGGATTAGACTGCTAATACGGAGATAATACTTGAATTCTTTCATTGGGTCAAGGGTTTGTGCGCGCCCCTGATTACTTGATTATACAGCTAAAAAGAGCGATAATGCTAACTTATGAAACTCGGCGAAATTGAGCTTTGTGGACAACTGATTTTTTCGCATAGCCAGGCCGATTGTATCGCTCTGATTAAAGACCGTTCTCAAAAAGGAGAGCAGACTTTGATTGCAACTCCAAACCCGGAGATCCTGCTTGCCTCAATTCGCGAGCCTGAGTTTGCTTCGCGACTGGCCTGTTTTGATCTTCGAACTCCAGATGGTTTCGGCTTAAAACTCGTCGGTCGACTCATCGGAAAACATATTTTTGAAAGAATTTCAGGTTCTGATTTGTTGCTGCCGATTGCGAAAATCGCCGCAGAAAATGGCTGGGCGGTAGTTTTAATTGGTGGCGATGAGCTATCGAACAAAGGCGCCGAAAAAATCATGCTTGCAGAAAATCCCGGTTTAAAAACTGTTTCGCTGGCTCAGGTTATTGTTTTAAAAGAGGGAAGTGGGTGGTCGATGCCGGACGGAGTTCAAGATATGCTTCTACTTGTCGGACCATGTGTTGTGATGGTTGGACTTGGTATGAAGAAGCAGGAAGAATGGATTCTGCAGCATCTGCGCGAATTGCCGGATGTGAAAATCGCAATCGGTTGCGGCGGGGCGTTCGCGATGATTGCCGGGACCTTGCCGCGCGCTCCTGCCTGGATGAGAAATCAGTTTGAGTGGCTCTGGAGATTGTATCTTGAACCGAAACGCCTAGGAAGAATTATTAATGCAGTTTTCATCTTTCCGATTCGTGCGCTTATTTACGAATTCATCACAAAACGATAGACTGTCCAGAAATATATATGTCAAAAATACGCGTTAGATTTGCTCCTAGCCCGACCGGTTATCTCCACATCGGTGGAGTACGAACAGCTCTCATCAATTATTTATTTGCGCGTCACCATGGCGGTGAGTTTTTTATTCGCATCGAAGATACGGATCGGGCGCGTTTTGTGGCTGACGGAGTCAAAAATATTTTGGAATCTTTGGCTTGGGCGGGACTCGCGAACGATGAAGGTCCGTATTTGAAAGATGGCGAAGTTTTGGAAAAGGGTGAAAAGGGGCCATATACGCAATCAATGCGTCTTCCGATGTACAAACAGTATGCTGATCAACTTGTAAAAGAAGGCAAGGCTTATCATTGTTTTTGTACTGCGGATCGGTTGGATCAAATGCGCTCGGCTCAGGAAGCTCAAAAGATTCCGCCGAAATATGACGGATTGTGCAAAACTCTGTCTGCCGAAGAAGTGACGCGACGTCTTGAAGCTGGCGAAGCAAATGTTATTCGTTTCAAAATCGAACCAGGCCGGACGATTGCATTCAAAGATGTGATTCGTGGTCCGATTAGTTTTGAGTCGGATACGGTTGATGATCAGGTCCTCATCAAGTCAGACGGTTTCCCGACCTATCACCTGGCCGCAATTGTCGATGACCACTTTATGGAGACGACGCACGTGATTCGTGGCGAAGAGTGGCTTTCGTCCACGCCGAAACATATTCTTTTATATGAGGCTTTTGGTTGGGCGGTGCCGGAATTCGCGCATCTTCCGCTACTTTTGAATCCGGATAAAACCAAGCTCTCAAAGCGTCAGGGCGATGTCGCGGCCATGGATTATGCTAAGGCTGGATACTTATCAGAAGCAGTCATCAATTTCCTCGCGATTTTGGGTTGGAATCCGTCAGATTCTAAGGAAATCTATACACTTCCGGAACTCATCAAAGAGTTCAATCTTTCCGATATGGGTAAAGCCGGCGCCGTTTTTGACCGCGCCAAGCTTGATTGGTTGAACGGTCAGTATTTACGCGCTTTAAGTGTGGAAGAAGCTGATCGACGCGCGGAACCATTTCTGAAAGAGCTTGAAATCAATAAAAAAGCTTTCGTTTCTTATGCTGCGGCCTTTAATGCTGCGCGCGAAAGAGCTGTCACGCTTCGTGATGTTGCAGTGGCTTTGAAAGAGTTATCAACACTGCCTGATTATGCAGTCGAAATGCTGGTTTGGAAGAAATCTTCACGCGAAATCGCTCTAAATGTTTTGACCCAGCTCTCCGAATATTTGGCAGGCATTGAAGGTGAATGGAAGGAAGCCCACATAGAGGGTATACTTAAGGAGTGGGTGACGGGCCATGGATTCCAGAATGGCGATGTCTTCTGGCCGTTACGCGTGGCGCTTTCCGGAGCTGAAAAATCGCCGCCGCCGTTTACACTCATGGAAATCTTTGGCCGTGATGAATCAGTGCGTCGGATTAAACTAGCGCTTGCTAAATTAAAATAGTTTACCAATTCAAGCCATGCTTCGTTCTTTAAGAGTTCAAATCGCAGTTACAGCGCTTTGCCTCGCGTCAATCACGGGTGCTTCGTTGTATTCTTTGGCTGCTAAGGACGAAGTACTGGAAATAAAAGATACTATCGACGCCAAGAAAGACCGCATCAATTCGATTAAAAAACAGGCCGACGCTTATCGTAACGAAATCGCGAAAAAGGAAGCTGAGCAGGCTTCGCTTTCGAATCAAATCGCGATTCTCGAAAATAAATCAGCTGCCACTGAACTTGACATCCAGGCCTTGAATCAGGAAATCGAAAGTACGATTACAGATATTGGACTTCTTGAGGGCCAAATTGAAATCAAGACCTCGGAAATGTCGCGGAAGAAAGCATTGGTTTCTGAACTGGTGCGCAATATTCGCGAATCAGACGGCACCTCAACGCTTGAAATTCTTTTGAACAACGATACTTTTTCGGAGTTTTTTGATCGTGTTGAAAGAATGCGTGATATCGAAGAGCGAACTTTTGAAGCGGTCCATGATTTGAAGGGCTTGCGTGACGACATGTTGGTGCGAAAGCAAAAGGCTGATTCTAAGCGCGTCACGCTTGATAATCAGCGCGCTGAGCTTCAGGGATTGAAAACAACTTTGGATGATGAGCAGATTGCGAAGAGCCAACTCATGCAACAGACCGCCATGTCGGAACAGAAATTCCAGGCTTTGCTCGCCGATATTCGTGATGAGCAAATGGCAACGGAAGCTCAAGTTCGACGACTTGAAGGCAGCTTAAAAGATGTATTAAAGAAAAACGATGACACTATCGGCGGGGGAACTTTGCTTTCTTGGCCGGTTTCGAGCCGCGTGATTACGGTTGTTTTTCATGATCCAACTTATCCTTTCAGACGCCTGTTCGAGCACTCAGGCTTGGATTTAGCGACTCCTCAGGGAACTCCTGTTCATGCGGCCGCTCCCGGTTATGTTGGTACAGCTAAACTTGGTACCACGATGTACGGAAACTATATTGTTTTGATTCATTCCGGCGGTATCTCAACTCTTTACGCGCATATTTCTCGCATGGTCGTAAAACCCGACACCTACGTAGAGCGCGGTGACGTTATTGGCTATTCCGGAGGTACGCCTGGAACTCCAGGAGCCGGTCTTTCAACTGGTCCGCATTTGCATTTTGAAGCCCGCTCGAACGGCGTTCCTCAGAATCCGTTAAACTTCCTGGTCGCAAATTAATTATGAGAGCAAGAACTGCTGGTATTTGCTTTACCGCTTCGCTTATTTTTTTTGGAGCAGGATGCGTTGATGTACGAGTTGTTGCTGAAGATGAAAAACATTTGCCAGATGCAGGCAAGAGCTCTTATGTTTCAAATAAGTTTATATCAGTATCACAAAAGAACACTAAAAATAAACACGATTACTACATTTTTACTCTTTTAAAAGGTTCGGCGAAGCTTAGCCTCGAACGCCCAAGCCGGAATGATGAAAAGATAGTCTTGAGCGTTCCTGGCACCTATACAAGCCCAACAGACAAGCCGGAAGGCTTCGTGGTACTTAACGGCAAGATTATTCAGGCGCGCGAACGCCAGGCATGGAATGGCGCGGCTTTTTTTCGTGCAGACGGTACTGTAAATATCTTTGAAACTAATAATGGTAAACTTTTAACTAAAGACTATTTAAAGACCGTGGAAAATGACAGCGCTTCATTGATTCAAGGGCATTTATTGGTTCATCAGGGGTCAGCGCAGAAAATGCTCGCAGGCACACCGTATCAGCGCCGCGCTCTAACGCTACTAAAAGACGGTACAACGGCTATCATTGAATCGCGAGACTTGCTTGAACTGTCAGTTTTCGCCGAAGACTTGGTCGAGCTTGATGTGCGTGAGGCATTTAATCTGGACATGGGATCATGGAGTGAGGGTTGGTATCGCGATCCGGTTTCTGATGATTTAAAGTCAATCGGCTATCTTCAGAGTGCAACTGATCGGCAATCGAACTGGGTGATTTTTACCAAGTAAAATTATCTGGTATAATATCCTTATGGCAATCTTTGTAATGAGAATCGTGTTGAATGTACTCGCGGTAATCACCGGACTGATTGCGATATTTTTGGGTTTTATCGGATTTGTGGATGATAAAGATATGTATGTTCCGGCTGCGATTTGGCTTATGCTTATGATCGGCGCAATTGCTTCAAGTTATTTACTTAGTACTGCGGTTTAATTTAAATTTTGAAACAAATACGGCTTGATTGACGTATTTGTTTTTGTTCTGTAGGGTTTTAGCTCGCACCTTTCATTCGGGAGGACATCGTGGATGAACCCACCAGGAAATTGGCATGGAATCTGCCGCTTTTGCAGATCAAGACTGTGTTTTGTGAGGCGAAGTTCCTGAACCCGATTTTCACCGCATTCCTAATCACGCGTGGTGTCTCGGAAAGCGAAGTCTATCTGCTCTTTCTCGCGTTTACTATTGTGACCATAGTCGCCGAGATTCCGACCGGGTGGATCGGCGATGTCTTGGGACGGCGACGCGGACTCTTGATCGGAACCGCTATCTTCGCGATTGCAAACACAGCCTTCGCTTTTGCTAGCGGATTTATCGCGATGCTTGTGATCCAATCAGCCAAGGCACTTGGTCACGCTTTCCACTCAGGAACACAGGACGCGCTGCTCGTTGAAACGTCGAGGCAACTCAATCAAGATGTAACCAAGAACAACGGCAAGCTTTCAAGCGCCAAATATCTGATCAAAATCTTTGTGCCATTCACGGGATTTCCGCTCGCATATTGGTACACAGATGGTGATCTTTCTGACGCGCTTGCCTGGATTACGGCGGCCTTCATGACGCTGGCGCTCATTCCGACGCTGTTCTTGATTGAGCCGGGAGCACCCATAAAGAAGACGTCGCTTCGAGACGCTTTGAGACCGCTCGTCGAACACGAGGCGCTTCGGATGCTTTCACTTCACGACGGGCTCCGTTTCACTTCGTCGCTTATTTTCTGGGCCGCGTACATCCTGCGTTTCAAGGCAGTCGGCTTCACCGAGATCCATCTGCTCATCTGGTATGCAACTTCGCATCTCGTTCTCATGATTCACGGGAGCTTCTTTGCTACCTGGATCAAGAAGCGCATCAAAGCTCATAACTTCGTGAATTACGCGACCATATTTACGCTAGGTGGAACGCTCACGATCGCGCTTGTCGATAATGTCTGGGTCCTGGTGCCGATTGCGTTCCTGACCTGGGTGATTTCCGAAATGCGCGATGTTTACTACCTGGAAAGCATGAACAGGTTCATCCCTGACGAGGTTCGCGCCACAACCGGCTCGATGATCAGTTTTACTCAGAGAATCATCGAAATCCCATTTCTACTCGTCGCTTCAGCGATTGCGACAAGCGACAATAAGCCAGTGTTCTGGCTGATTGCCGCGATAAATCTGATTCTCGTACTCTTGCCCTTCCCAAAGGTCGAAAAATCAAAACAAGCACAGGCCGCGGCTAGTTAGAGCGCGGTTTTTTGTTATGGTCGATTGACGCAAGGGGATTATAGTGGTAGAAAACATCGGCTCTTCATGGCGATTCACGGAGGCTCAGATGGAGCTTGAAAACTTTGGTTGGAATCCAGCAACGCTGATTGCAATGCTGACTCTTGCCGTTGGGATCCTACAGGCTTATGGGATGTGGAAACAGTTTTGCACCGTGTCAGAGAAGCGCTCAGCCGAAGCAATTGCATTTCTGCCGTTCGTGGTCAGTATGGCCTATTTCGTCTCATCGTTCTTCTACGCGCTTCTGAATACACGCATCGTCCAGGCATCAACGGCGTCGCTCATGTTCTTTCTGACGCTCATTCTGATTTGGGCGCTCGACAGATTTGGGAATTATAAACCAGTTGAGCGCGCAACTTTTTATCTGGCGCTTGCTTGGGCAATCACGACGGCGCTCGTAGAACAGGGAAGTGGGGACATGTTTTTCGTGATTTCGGTTGTCGCGGTCAGCTCATCGTTCCTTCAGCCGCTCAAGATGTTCAAGGCGAAGTCAGCAGGGAGCGTGAACGTCCGTTACTACAGCCTGATGGGGTTCGGGGCCATGGTTTGGTTCGCATACGCAATTGCGGTTCGCGACTGGGTCGGCACAATCATGTGCCCGATATTCGCAGCGAACCACTTGTGCACGATTTATCTGTACCGCAGGTACCGTCGGCCAGTCGATCATCTGATAGTTCTTGTTCCAGCATAGGGAAGCGCACGCGGTCATCATGACGCGTGTTTTTTTATTTCAAGATCCCTCGGCTTAGGGATGACTACCAGGCGTCGCACAATATACATTTTACGACATCAGGTAGTAGTAAAGACGTCAAATAAGCCAAATTATGAAATTCACTATGGTAACCGCCGTTGCTGTCCATACGTACCAGATAAATCGCTCCTTGAATCTATAAGTTGCTTTATAGTCCTTACCAAAAACTTTTTGCAGCGGCGAAAATTTCCAGGTGTCGATTATTGCTACGTACCTAAAATGAACCGTTCCGATGACAGCCGCATACTCAACGATCAGTAGCGCAATCCAAAATGTAGACATAGGCTCTGGTTGCTAATCGTAGCGAGCCTTCCCTACTCACTCTCATACCACCCTACTCAAGTGTCGCACAATATATTACTTATAATAGACACGGTCCGGAAATCGAAGGTCGATATAGCTGACGGCATCAAGCGTTTCCCCCTTTGTCTTCATGAGCGCAAGCAGCTTCTTGATCTGCGAGTCTATAGTTCTTGCAGTATCAACATAAACCTCGCGCTTATCAGCGAGCCTGATTTTAATCCAGGAAGCATTAGCACGCGGAAGTTCGTAAGCCTGAACAACTAGTCCGGTTTCAACCTCAAAGTGAAGTTTTAGGTTTTCATAACTCGAGAGAAATGTTTCTGAGAATATTTTATCTCCAGGTTTATTGTCCAGAGCGGTTTCTGCAAAAATCACCAGAAAGGGCAGTGAGACATCACTCTTCCCTATCAGTATTTTTTCGTCTTCACTTGCAGTTCTAACCATTATTCCCTGCAGATCCGTAAAAATAGGATTCTTTCCGTCTGTTACCAAAACACCGGTAGGGCGTTCGCTAATTTCAACCTGCACTATTCCCCCGCTTTCCCCTACCTTAGCTGTTGAAAATGCATAATCTTTCAGAAGCTTTGATTTTATTTCTTCCGTGTCCACAAAAAGTCGATGGCGTTTCGGAATTATTCCGTAAAGTTTTTCATCTAACACATCATTAACTGTCTTAATGACAGGATCTTCGCTCAAAAACTTAAGTCCGCTTATTTTAACCTCGCGCACGAAAAACCATGGTGATTTTATTAGTAAAATGGAAAATCCGATCATGAAAATTACAACGATGACAGCTGAAATTATCAGCCTGGTCTTGAATTTGTTATCCTTTACGGTGCCTCTTTCGAAATTTGACTCGGAGTAGTCGCGTATCGTGGGTCGCATATGTGCGACTATTGTACCAAAGATTCAAAACAAAAACTCACCACGTTTTGCGTAGTGAGTTTTGCCTCTATTTTTTGGTGAT
The DNA here is from genome assembly GCA_037139515.1 of bacterium. Lineage (GTDB taxonomy): Bacteria > Patescibacteriota > Patescibacteriia > JBAXGH01 > JBAXGH01 > JBAXGH01. The sequence goes on along the minus strand of JBAXGH010000003.1, from coordinate 11,237 downwards.
TGTGGTCTTGCCAAACATGAACGGCTGCAGCACCTTTGGAATCAAGATCGAGCCATCGGCCTGCTGAAAGTTCTCCATGATGGCGATGATGATGCGTCCGATGGCAAATGCTGTGCCATTTAATGTATGTACGAGTTGAACCTTGCCCTCGGCATCGCGATAACGGGTGTTCAAGCGTCGCGCCTGATAATCGGTACAGTTTGAAGTCGAGTGCGTCTCACGGTATTTGTTCTGTGAAGGAATCCAGCACTCAATATCATAGGTTCGCGCTGACGGATAGCCCATATCGCCGGTACACTGTCGCAAAACATGATAAGGCAAACCCAATCCCTGAACCAATTTTTCCTGCGTCGCAAGCAACTTCGCGTGTTCCGCTTCGGAATCTTCCGGCTTCGTGAAACTAAACATCTCAATCTTGTCGAATTGATGAACGCGCAGAATTCCGCGTGTATCCTTGCCGGCTGCACCAGATTCGCGACGGAAACAGGTTGAAAAACCCGCATAGCGCAATGGAAGCTTGGCGCCATCAAGAATTTCGTCCATGTAAATCGGACCAATAGACTGCTCCGAAGTACCAACCAGATAGCTATCATCGGACTGCAAGTGATAAATATCGGCCTCAGCACCGGCCTTCAGGAAGCCCATAGCTTCCATCGAACTGCTCTTGATGATTACCGGTGGCACTACAGGCGAAAAACCTTCAGGAACGACCGTCTGCATGGTGTACTGAAGCAGCGCAAATTCAAGCATGGCCCCGTCACCAATCAAATATCCAAAACGGGCGCCGGAAACCTTAGCGGCGCGCTCAACATCGATAATTCCAAGCGCCTCACCAAGTTCGATATGATCTTTTGGTTTGAAATCGAATTTAGTTGGCTCACCGACGGTTCGCAGGACTTCGTTTTCACTATCGTCTTTGCCTTGTTTAACATCCGGTTGAGGGATATTCGGAAGCGTCTTCATGAGGCCCGAAAATTTTGCTTCGATTTCAGCCAGTTTGGCCATTTGAATATCTGTATCGGTATCGAGCGACTTCATCGAGTCAATCAAGATCTTGCGCTCTTCCGGAGTCGCCGAAGGGATTTTCTTTGAAACTTCGTTCTTTTTCGCTTTAGCGCCTTCGGTTTTCTGCATCAACTCACGGCGCTCTTCATCAAGCTTAATAATCGCGTCCAAATCGACGGTTAGATTTCGAGCTTTCATGGCCTCGGCAACTTTCGCAGGATTCTCGCGGAGCAGTTTAATATCAATCATATGGCGTTCTTGTTTTCTTGATTTTTTGTTTTCTTGATTTCTTGCCCTCGATCCTCCGGGCGCATCGTCGGGAACAGGATAACTTCTTTAATTGAGTGAGTGCCGAGAAGGAGCGAGCACAAACGGTCGATTCCCATGCCAAAACCGGCGGTCGGCGGCATGCCGTGCTTTAACGCTTCGATGAAATCTTCGTCGGATGACATGGCTGATTCGGCACCGCGTTCTTTGGTTTTCTGTTCTTCAGCAAAAACCTGTTCCTGCACAATCGGATCGTTTTGCTCGTAGTAATAGGCATTGATTACTTCGATACCCTGAACAACGAGTTGGATCGCTGCCGCCTTATTCGGTTCAGCGATTTTGCGCTTCGCGAGAGGCTTCATTTGTGCCGGATAGTCAATTACGAAAGTTGGCTGAATAATATGCGGGCGGACAAATTCCTTATAAAGCGAGTCAACGAGTTCACCATAACCGATGACATCGTCGAGCTTCATCGGCAACTTACGGCTGATAATCGCAGCCCGAAGTTTTTCCTCGGTATTTTCCAAGTCCAAATCAATCGAGGTTCGATCTTTTACAAGAGCGAAAAAATCACGAACCGGGAAAGTCCCGCCAAAATTCAGCACAACTTCATCACGCGTAACCTCCATTCTGCCGTCGGTCACGGCGCTCACGGTTTCATGAATCAGCTCCTGCATGATTTTCATCAAATCTTCATAGCTCGCGTAAGCCCAATAAAACTCGATCTGAGTAAATTCAGGATTATGCTGAAAACTAATGCCCTCGTTGCGGAAACAGCGTGCGATTTCGTAGACACGTTCAAATCCACCAACGATTAGGCGCTTCAGATACAATTCCGGCGCGATACGCAGGTACAAATCTATGTCGAGCGTATTGTGATGCGTCGTGAATGGTCTGGCGCTCGCACCGCCGGCAATGGTCTGCAAAATCGGAGTTTCGACTTCCATGAAATCGTGCGCATCCATGACTTCGCGAATCTTTTTCACAATCAAACTGCGTTTTGCAAAAATATCGCGGACTTCTTTGTTCGCAATCAAATCCAAATAACGCTTGCGATAGCGAACTTCTGTATCGGTCAGGCCGTGCCACTTTTCCGGCAATGGAAGCAAGGCTTTCGTGAGCAATTTCCACTCGTCACAGTCGATAGTTTTTTCACCGCGCTTGGTTACAAAACACAGGCCATGTACTTCAATAAAGTCGGCGCCATCAATTAACTCGTTAAACTTTGTATATGAAGCATCGCCGACGTGATCCATCTTAAGCGCAACCTGAATTTGTCCGGAACCGTCTTCCAAATCCAGAAAAGTCATCGCACCATGTGTGCGGCGGGTTTTGATTCTTCCGGCTACGGTCACGAAGGTCTTATCAGCTTCCAATTGTTCAAAATTAAGAAGCACTTCGCGCGTCATGTGAGATCGCTTGGAAGTCGAAGCAAAACAATCCGTTCCATCTTCGCGAAGACGTTCGAGCTTTGTTAGGCGGACAGCTTGTTCTTCCAGGCGCTCATTTTCGATCATACTAGTACACTTTTTTTATGATAAAAAGAGTTTTTCCGAGTGGCGTATCAATAGTTATCTCAGCATCTTCCTTTTGTCCGAATAAGGCCTTTCCGATTGGCGATTCATTGCTGACTTTGCCGTTAACCGGATCGGCTTCGGAGGCGCCGACAAGTTCAAAAGTTTTAGATATTTTACCAACCGAAACATCAACTTTGGATCCTAATCCAACCTTACCGCCTTCAGTTTTCTCAACCACCGTAACGCTGTGAATAAGCTCCGAAAGTTCGCTGATTCTGGTATCAGTTAACTGAAGCTGATCTTTGGCGTCATGATACTCGGCATTTTCGGATAAATCTCCGAGAGCTTTTGCTGATTCAATGCGTTTTACAATTTCAGGGCGCTTGTTTTCCTGTAAATCAGCCAATTCGGAGATAGCCTGTCCTAATCCTTCTTTTGAAATAATTCGGTTCATAATTTGATAAACGAATAAAAAAGAGGCGTCGTCATCGCCTATTCAACCAAATGGGTCAAATAAGGCTTTTCGGAGGCCGCTTCCGTCTGTGAACTTAGGATAGCAGATAATCCGTGGCGCGCAAGTGTGGATAGAGAAACTCGCAAAATAGGTGCATTTATTGCTTTCCTGTCTGTATTTCGTTCCAAGTCTCAAACATGGCTCTTGCGATTGGTACCGCGGCCGTTGAACCTTCAACACCTTCTTCGACCAGTACCGTAACCACAATTTGAGGATTCTCGTATGGTGCAAAACCGGTAAACCAGGCATGCGGGTTCTTATTGCTTTGAAACTGCGCTGTGCCGGTCTTGCCTGCAACTTCAACTGGAAGCGTCTTTAGTGAACGTGCAGAACCGTAAATAACTGCTTCGCGCATGCCTTTTGAAATAATACCGATATTTTTGGCTGATAATATATTTTCACGAATAAGATTCGGCGATGTTTCGCGCTCCGGCATCTCGGGGCTCCGGAAAGAAGAAATCAGAGTCGGCGTAAAAAGCTTACCTCCATTCGCATAAACGGAAGTGTAAGCTGCAACCTGAAGCGGGGTTACAAGCACCGTGCCCTGACCGATTCCGACATGATAAGTATCGCCGATATACCAAGGTTCTTTGGTTGCCTCCTGTTTCCACTCGGGAGTCGGAAAGAAGCCAGGCCTTTCTCCAGGGATATCGATTCCAAGCTTTTCATCAAGACCGAATTTTTTGACCCATTCCCCCATCTTGTAAATGCCAAGACCTCTAAAGTTATCCAATCCGCCAGCGATTTCGTAAAAGAACGTATTTACTGACCAGGCGATCGCCTGCCTAACATTCACAACTCCGTGACCCTGCGGTTTCCAATCAGGGAAAAACCACTCTCCGACGCGGATTCCTCCGGTTGATGAAACTGTTGTTGATTCGGTAATCACGCCTTCGGCGAGCGCGGCTCCGGCATAAACTATTTTAAGCGTTGACCCTGACGGGTATTCACCGGAAATTGCGCGATTAAATAGAGGCTGATTCGGATCACTTGTTAATTTTTCATACTCAATTTTTGGAATTCCACTGCCGAAAAGATTGTTATCGAAAGAAGGTAAGCTCACCATAGCCAGAATTTTTCCGTTTCTCGGATCCATCGCGATAACTACTCCGCGGCTCGTGTTTGATTTTTTAAATTCCGCCCTGAGCGCTTTTTCGGCCGTAGCCTGAAGGCGCATATCAATCGAAAGTCTCATCGTCTCACCGTCGACTTTTGCTTCGCTGCCGATAATTCGCTCGATATTTCCTCGAACATCAACTTCAACTTTTTGCTTTCCATAAGTACCGCGCAGCTGACTCTCATAGGAACTTTCAAGACCAGTTCTGCCCATCAAATCGGAACGAAGATATCCTTTTGCGAGAGCAGATTGCAAATCTGCAGGGTTTAGTTTTCCCTCATAACCAAGCAAGTGCGCGAGACTCGGCGTATTTATTGATTCCGGGTAGCTTCTTCTTGAACCAATTGAAATTCGCGCGCTTCGCACATCTCTTAGTTCAATCATGGCTTTCAGGGCAACATCCTTTGTCAGTTCGGCGTGAATCAGCACCGGCTCGCTTATGTCGCGACCAGCAATCAATAATTCATCCTCGATTTCAGAAGGTGTAATTCCGCTTGCGTCGGCAATTACCATTAGCTCTTTTTCTCTTTCGGAAGCATTGGTCGGCAAGTATTCCGGTACCACTGAAAGATAAAAAGAAGGAATATTCTCGGCCAAAATGACGCCCTGGCTATCGGTTATAAGACCGCGCTTTGCGGGCTTCGGAATCGTTCGCAGACGATTGCCTTCAGCTAGATTCCGATACTCTTTTCCGAGCACGAGCTGAAGTTCGGCGACTCGTACAGAAAAAATCATAGCAACCGCAAAACAAAGCAGGAGCACGCCGATTTTTTGGCGTCGGCTTAAAGAGTTTCCTATAAACATTTGGTGTTCCGAATCCAGTGGCAAATCATTCGGAGCCTCCGCATATTTTCTTGAAACTGAGTCAATGGTTCGTCCAAGAGGAAATAATTCGCTCATACCGATTAGACCGCTCCAAGAAAAGCCCGCTTGAACCGAAGCGCTACCCGATTGTATAGGTTTCCACCCAAGGCGACCACAATGAGGGTAAATGTAATTCTTACCAGAACTTTAAGAAACGTCGGAAGAGCTTCCGGGAATCCGTAGGCAAAATAATTAGGAATGAGAAGAACGTAGTTCAAAATCTCAAAAATCACACAGCCAATAAGGCCCGACGCCATGAGTGCGCCAAGTGTTGGCAAGGAAAATGTCATTCGAAAAAAAGCACTGCTACATATCGTTGCCAGGATTAAGCATGGCACCGTTCCAAAATTTGAGCTCGGTTGCATAATCATCAGAAACGTACCACAGAACAATGTAAAACGAAGCGACTCGTGTGTTGAGCCGACAATAGCGATCAGAATCGCAAAAGGAAGAACCAGACTTAAAGAGTCAAAGGGATAATCTAATGAAGATGAAAAAAATACCGTCGTCGCCGTAAGCCAAAAAGCCACGAATGCCAAAAATAGCGTTCTCATAAATTAATAAGAACGTTCACGAGTGTAAGCGAAGCTGCATCAATAGGCGTCAGAATGATGGCTCGCTGAAACGGAGTATCGACTTCTTTGACAGTGGAATCGATTGTTCCGATAGGAATTCCTGCAGGAACACTATCTAAAAGTCCGGAAGTTTGAATGATTGAAGACGGCTCGACCTTGACGTTTTCTCCAAGATATCGAAGCGCGAGTGCCCCGCCGCCGACCGGCATTGCAACTCCCTGCGAATCGGAAACGCCCGAAACTTCGGCCGCAACCTTGGACATCGGATCCTTCAGCATCTGCACGGTGCTTCGATTTGCCTCACTGGATGAAATCGTGCCCACCATGATTCCATTTGGCGCCAAAACCGCCTCGCCACGTACAACGCCGCGTTCCGTTCCGCAGCTAATCATAATCAGCTTTCTTTCTGACGCGATGTCATAAGCCAAAACACCGCAAGGCTCGGCTCTAAACTTTTCTGGCGATTCGTATTTAACCATCTGTCGAAGCTCGACGTTCTCTCGCTTAAGACGCTCGTACTCACCTTTATCGATTATCAAGTGATTTGAGAGTGTCATAAGACGCTCGATTTCCATATTCGCCGCAACCAACGACTGTTTAGTGTTTTTATAATTCTGCCAGGAAGCGGAAATACCATGCATCTGTTCAAGAAGCGGGTCAGAAATCTTGGTGATCATGTTTCGGGTACCAGCAAACCAAACAACCGCAAGACAAATACAAAATATAATCGCAGTCGTGATTCTTTTACGTTGAAGTATTTTTCTTTCGCGTTGACCAAGCATCTATTTAATCTGATTAGTCCTGCGCTCCCGGAATAGCGATCAACTCAAGTAAATCCTGATTATCGAGCAACATTCCGGTTCCGCGCACTACGGCCGTCAGCGGATCATCGGTGACGCGAACAGGAATCTCCGCTTCTTTTGAAAGTAATTGGTCGAAATTCTTCAGCAATGCACCCCCTCCGGCGAGCACGATTCCGCGTTCATAGATATCAGCGACAAGTTCCGGCGGAGTCTGTTCTAGTGCAACTTTCACCTGTTCGACAATTAATTGAACCGAACGACTGATAGCAGAACGAATATGCGTGTCAGTCACGATTATTTCTTTTGGCAAACCAGAAACCAAATCGCGTCCACGCATGCTCATGGAAAGAGGCTCCAAAAGCGGCGAAGCTGATCCGATTTGGATCTTGATTGATTCGGCTACCCTTTCTCCGATAAGTAGATTGAACTCTTCGCGCGCAAAAGTGACGATATTTTTATTCATTTCATCACCGGCAATTGAAAGCGATTTCCAGTTTACGATGCCGCCGAGAGAGATAACCGCGATATCCGTAGTTCCTCCGCCAATATCAACAATCATGTTCCCTATCGGCTCTTCAACGGGCAAACGGGCGCCGATTGCAGCCGCCATTGGTTCTTCGACCAGAAAAACCTCTCTTGCTCCAGCACCAAGCACGGCATCTTCAACGGCCTTGCGCTCAACTTCGGTAATATCAAGCGGAATTCCGACTACGATCTTCGGACGCGTATTGATGTGAAAGCCATCCTGATAAACTTTTTCAACAAAATAGCGCAGCATTTTTTCAGCTACTTCAAAATCCGAAATAATGCCTTTTTGAAGCGGGCGCGTCGTCAAAACATAGGCCGGCGTCTTCCCAATCATTTCACGCGCCTCATGACCGACGGCTAGAATCTGCCCGTTTCTGCTATTTATCGAAACAACTGATGGCTCATTAATAACAATACCCTTTCCTTTTACGTAAACGAGGGTATTAGCCGTTCCTAAATCAATTCCAATTTCTTTCGTGAATCTTCCAAAAAATTTTGCAAGCATAATCCTGTTCGAGCTTAGCGCATGGTGCCTGAAATACGCAAGACGGGCTTTGAGCCTATCTATTCGAAGAAAGTCCCATGAAAGCCATTTCGATCGAGGAAACCGCACCGATGAGTAGAAGCGAATTCCACCAGGTCAACATGTCATTTCCTTTTAAAATAAGCGCCGCGGTCACGAGACAACCAAAAAGCACCCCTTGTCGAAAACTTATTTCGACTTTTTGAGGGATGCTGTGAGCTTCGCGTAAAAATAACATTCTGGAAATTAGACCAACTATTGTTGAAATGCCGAGTGTGGCACAAAATAGCGTTACATAAAGCAAAATATACATCAAAACTCCGGCATCGGAAGGAGAAACGCTGGTGAGAATCAGTACGAAAGCCGCGGAGGCCACCAGAGTCCCAAAAAACATCAAAAAAATGTATTGTTTAAGTGTCATGGCTGTATTCGTCAGTCTGATTTTCAAATACCTGCTCGGAAGCAAAGCGCATCTGCACTTTTATCTCGCGAATCGCCATTCCACGTTCCTTTAAAGCGCGCGCAAAAGTCGGTTTTCGCAGAGTCATTTCCTGCATGCTGATTGAGTCCGAAACGCGAATCGTGACAAGTCCGTTTGTAATGCTTTCAACCTTGCCCTTTTCCGCGAATTTAGGAAAAATATCTTTGAAAACTTTGGCCGCCTCTTCAACGGTCAGAGCCGTCAAAGCTCCATGAAGCACATAGCGCTTCGTGGGATTCAGTGAAAGCAAAGATCCGAGACCGTTCCACATGAGATAGAATGGTTATTTTCCCTTAAATTTTATTATAGCATTCATCTACCTTTCTGCGAATTCACAGATGTCTCTAAAATCACAATAGCGACAGTCAAATCCAGGTTTAGGCGCAAAATCAGACTGTCTTAGGCCTTCCACAACCGTTTCGATCTCACCACGAATTTTTTCTACGTCCTTAGGCTTTGGCTCAAATGACACACGCGAACCGTCTTCAAGATACCAGAGCGTCAGTTTCTTGATGGGGATTTTCAGAACATCTTCAGCTGCCAATAAATACAACGCCAATTGCCTCCGATGCTTCCACTCTTTTTTTACATCATCCTCAGTTTTTGGCTTGCCGGATTTATAGTCGATAATCTCATAACCACCTTCGCAATTATCAATGCGATCAATTCTGCCCTTAACCGGCACACCGCCAATTTTGACGGTAAAATCCTGCTCCAAAAATGCCGGCTTCGGCTTTATTAAGAGCGAGGTATCGTGAAAACGCTTGAGCGCTTGGCGGGCACGCTCGCGATATTCCAGGCGCTTTTCATCGGACTCATACCAATCATCAATCCAGTGTTTATCAAGCAGTGCATCGACTTCCTCAAAACTTGGCGGAGCCACAGCATCATTCTTAAAACATTCATGCCCGACGAATTCCTGCAGCACGTTGTGAAGCGTGTTTCCGTATGATTTTTCCGGCTTTCCGATGATTGGAATATGCAAAATATGTGCAAATTTATATTGCAGAGGGCAAGAACCAAAAGCCGCAATCTGTGTGAAGGACAAACGTTTTAGGGAAAGTGGCGAGGCGGTGGTTTCTTTCTCAGCATTTTGCTTCGGGAGCATGTCATCATCATCTTTTGCCATGAATTGTGGTTCATTTTTCGCGAAGCCCAAATCAACCAAAAAACGCGATGGCTTTTTCTTTCGTTCACCTCCGTAGTCTCGGGCACGAGTGAAAAACACCCCGCGTTTTCCGCGAGTCATGGCCACATAAAGCAAACGGCGCTCCTCGGAAAGATGCGACATCGCGTCTTTGTGAGCCTCATTCAACAATCCTTCAGGCACCTGGATGCCGCGTGTTCGATTAGCTGCCGGAAAACGCTGATCAACCAGGTGACAGATAAATACATAGGCGAATTCTAAACCCTTGGAAGCATGAACAGTCATGATTTTAACCACATCAGGGCCGGACTCAGGATCCGGCGCGCGGCTGCCGGTATCGCCCAAATCAAGCTCATCTTTCACGTGCTGGATAAAATGCTCGAGCGAAGGCTCGTGAGCTCTTTCGTCGTATCGTTTGAGTCTAGCGTATAGCTCGGTTAGCAGTGCCATGCCTTCTTTGCGAACATCTTCCGGATAGCTATTCAGATGCTTCAAAAAAGCAAAAGCCTGAATCGTGTGCAGAAACGCCTCCGTTGGGCGTAATTTTCGCGCGGCATTTCCGGCTGTTTCGAGCGCCCTTAGAACCTCGTCGCAGATCACGTGAGCTTCATTTGAAAGCTCAACATCCTTATGTGCTTTCAAAATATCAAAAAGCGGCTTCCCTTTTTCGTGCGCCAAGTGAAGCAGACGCATATAATCCTCATCCGGCAATTTCCAGGCGGCATGCGCAAGCACGCGGGCCAGAGCTTGGCTATCAAAAACACTCACGGCTACGCGACACAAACAAAGCATATCGATCACAACTGGCGAAGTATACAAGCCTTGAAGACCAAAAAACCGAAAAGGAATTCCGGCCCGTTCAAGCGACTGAACGAATGGCCCAGCACTGTGATTCGCGCGAACGAGTATAACAAAATCACGCCAACTAAGCGTCGGGTCTTCGGTCTTAAGTGCCACGATTTTTTCCGCAACACCACGCGCCTCATCAGATTCGCTATCGAAAACCAGCTCTTCCACTCGCCCGCCGTTTTCGATGCCTTTAAGCTTCTTCGAGATAGCGCCTTCATTCGAAAGTCGCGCCTCCAAGCGATGCGGATTGTTAAGCTGAATGAAGGCATGAGCGGCGTCCAGAATCTCCTGACGCGATCGATAATTATCTATAAGAACGATGCGTCGCGCTTCCGGCATATCATCAACAAACGAAAGCAAATTTGCAAGCGAGGCGCCACGAAACTTATAAATAGCCTGATCGTCATCGCCGACGACGGTCAGATTCTTATGTCCGACGAGCAGCTTTTTTACGATTTGGTATTGAATGGTATTTGTATCCTGAAACTCGTCGACCAAAACATATTTGAATTTTGCCGCGATTTCATTTTGCGCCAGCGACTTCTCAGAAAGAAGCCGATATAACTCCGACATGAGCCCACCAAAATCAAGCACTGATTCATCTTTCAAAATGCGCTCATAAACCTCGTAGGCGCGCGCCAAATCCTGGAGCTGCAAAAGCTCATCGTGATCCGCGGCCAAGTCCTTTGTTTGCTTCGCGACAAACTCAAGATATCTTTCAGGCGTAATCCCCTCGTCTTTTAGGCGTGAAAAATGGTTCTGCAATTCGCTGATATGATGAGTAGGGTTCCCGTGAATTTTGTAATAATCGAAATGAAAGCGATCAAAGTGCCGACGCATGAGCAAACAAGTCTCGGTTTCGTCCATGACCTTAAAATCACTCGTGAGTCCGATATGCATGCCAAATTCGCGCAAGATTCTTTCGGCGAAAGCGTGAAAAGTCTGGATCCATGTATCCGTATAACCATAAGGAAGCAGCTGGTCAACGCGCTCTTCCATTTCGCCCGATGCCTTGTCGGTAAAAGTAAGCGCCAGAATCTCTTCCGG
>JBAXGH010000002.1:0-91978 GCA_037139515.1 bacterium | reverse complement strand
TGGTTTCTTCATAGGCTAGAAGCCTACTCCAGACACAATCTAGTTTACAGTCCCAAATTCAAGACCTGACCTCTGCGATGCTGTGGTGCACCAAATTATTCAGTTGCTTCAACCGTGGGTGTATAATTCAATAAACCTCTTATAAATCCAGTTGCGATTCTATGAAAAACTATTTGACGGTGATGGCGGTGGTAGGTCTTTTTCTGCTTTTTGCTGGCCTTCAGGGTTGGGGTGATTACACATGGTCAGAACGCGCAACTAAAGTAAAGGCCACTGATGGCTGGTCAGTCGCTGCTACTCAGGCAAATTATGTAGATTTCACGCATCCGTGGACTCTATTCAAGCAGCCCATCGTCAGTGTCGCTTTTGTAAAACTGGATGAGTTAACTAGTCTGAAGAGTGGAATGGTTTTCACCAAAGTGCTCTGGATGCATAGTCCTAGCTTAAATATGCCGGAGGACACTTTTAGCAACATCTACGACTGCAGAAATCATAAGAATGCCTTCATTGAAGATGGTGTTTTGGCGAATCAAGTCGACTTCGCTAGCCTTGAGTGGCGAGACAGCGCGAATACGTCTAGTGCGGATATTGCCAAAATCGTTTGCAGATAAGATGTGAACAAGCGATGTGTGTTTGGGTCTTATATTAGTAACCCTACAACGGGTTACCGCGGGTTTCTGGTTTATTCACATCCGCATTTGCACACAAGCAAAGCTGTTTTATAATTCCTATGTGTTGAGGGGGTGGGAATCAATTTCCCAGCCCTTGTTTGTGATTTGTGGAAATAAATCATAATAATCAAACATATATGGAACAAGAAATTGTCCAAAAACTTCACAAAAATTTTGATGAATACGCCAAACGTACAGAAGACGGATTCGAATATTGGTTTGCGCGTGATCTTCAGACTCTGCTCGGATATGACAAGTGGGAAAATTTTAAGAAAGTTATTGATAAGGCTAAAATCGCATGTAAGACGGCGGGTTTGAATGTGATGGACCACTTTCCCGACGTCAGGAAGCCAATAATTACCGGAAAGGGGAGGAGCCAGGAGATTGAGGATATCGCTTTAACTCGTCACGCCTGCTATTTGATTGCTCAAAACGGAGATTCGCGGAAAGCTGAAATTGCTTTCGCGATGGCCTATTTCGCAGTTCAAACCAGAAAACAGGAAATTATCGAAAAGCGAATCGCAGAAGTCGAGCGCTTAACTTTTCGCGAGAAATTAACGAATTCTGAAAAAGAATTTTCCGGAATAGTTTTTGAGCGCGGCGTCGATGATAAGGGTTTTGCTCGTATTAGAAGCAAGGGCGATCAAGCTTTGTTCGGAGGCAATACAACGCTCGATATGAAAAAGCGGCTGGGCGTTAAAAAGAATCGGGCGCTCGCCGATTTTTTGCCGACCATCACCGTGAAAGCGAAAGATTTTGCGAACGAAATCACGAACTTCACCTTGAAACGTGATACGACCATTGTTAACGAGCAGGTAATCGCAGGCGAACACGTGAAGAATAATCAGGATACACGCGGGCTGCTTGTCCGGCGTGGCATTTTTCCTGAAAGCCTCCCGGCCGAAGAAGACATCAAGAAAGTCGAACGTCGAATCACCTCGGCGGATAAGAAATTCTTGAATACAAAGAAAAAGGGATAAAGCGCCCATGTTTTTTCCAGCCCTGTTTTGCGTTTTAACCAAACTTTTATGCAAGAAATGAAGATTGATTTGTTTAAAGGGAAGCGGATTCGAAAGATATTATTCGGTGCTGAGTGGTGGTTTTCGATTGTTGATATTATCGAAGCACTCACGGATAGCCGTGAACCAAGTAAATATTGGACGGCGATGAAAGCTCGCACGGAAGGCGAAGAGGGAATTGAGCTGTCTACAATTTGTAGACAACTGAAACTAGAATCTTCCGACGGTAAGAAATACGAAACCGATTGTGCTGATACCGAAGGTGTTTTTCGTATTATCCAGTCTATCCCATCTCCAAAAGCCGAGCCCTTCAAGCGCTGGCTCGCCAAAGTAGGTTTTGAGCGCGTTCAAGAAATCAAAAATCCAGAGCTCGCAAGCAAGCGCACGCGATTGCTCTATAAGCTAAAAGGCTATAGCGAGAGTTGGATCGAAAAAAGAATGCGAGGCATTGTGATTCGCGAAGAGCTGACCGATGAATGGCAAAACCGCGGCGCCGAAGAAAATCGCGATTACGAAATCCTAACCGCTGAAATCTCAAAAGCCACTTTCGGCGTCACCCCGAGTGAATATAAGGAGTTGAAGGGCTTGAAGCGCGAAAACTTGCGAGATCATATGAATGATTTCGAGTTGATTTTTAATATGTTAGGCGAACGCGCGACAACCGAAATTCATCGCACCGAAGATTCGCTTGGCGTGCCAAAATTAAAGAGAGACGCCAAACGCGGCGGGAAAATCGCGGGCGGCGCCAGGACGGCACTTGAAAAAGAATTAAGAAAACCAATCATGAGCGAGGAAAATTATCTAAAAGAACCAGAAAGTAAGAAGAGATTGAGGACTTAACAATAATCAGCACACAATATGCAAAAAATAAATTCAATAGTTTTGTTCGATCAAAAACAGGTTCGACGATTTTATGATGAGGAAAGGGAGACTTGGTTTTTCTCAGTCATCGATGTGGTTGAGATTTTAGCCGAAACAACTCTACCGAAGCGATATTGGAGTGATTTGAAGAGCAAACTCAATAACGAAGGAAGTGAAGTGTACGAAAAAATCGTACAGTTGAAAATGACTGCTCCCGATGGAAAACAGAGAGAAACAGACTCGTGTTCTACGGAGGATTTATTGCGCATCATCCAATCAATTCCATCTCCGAAAGCCGAACCTTTCAAGTTGTGGCTCGCGAGAGTCGGTTATGAGCGCATGGAGGAAACCGAAGATCCGGAACTGGCTTTCGATCGAGCGATGAAGACTTATCTTCAAAAGGGATATTCCAAGGAATGGATTAATCAGCGATTAAAAAGTATCGATGTCCGCAAAGAGCTGACTGACGAATGGAAAGCGCGCGATATGAAAGAAGGTCTTGAGTTCGCGATTTTAACCGATGAAATTACCCGCGCCTGGGCCGAAAAAAGTGTTCGCGAGTACGAAAGGTTTAAAGGTTTGAAGAAGGAGAACCTGCGAGATAACATGACCAATCTCGAATTGGTTCTGAATATGCTCGCCGAAGCTTCGACGACGGAAATATCAAAACATAAGAAACCGGAGGGGTTTGAAAACAATAAGCTGGTCGCGAGAGCCGGCGGTGGCGTCGCGAAGAAGGCTAGGGTTGAAATAGAAAATCAAACCGGAGTGAGCGTGATAAACAAATCGAACGCAAAACTTTTGCGGGATTCAAATCATTAAAGTGTTGACCGATAAGGTCGGAAAACCAAAACTCGGGCCTCGCGGCCCGGGCTTTTGATTTTAGTAATTCTTTTCCATGCGGATTTGATTCGGTTTGAGCTTTCCAAGCTCGCGCAGGTGAGTGAGTTTTTCTTCGGACAGTATCGTAAATCCGGCTTTCGAATGTGCTTTCAGGGATGCGAAATTATCGTTATTGATTGTCGCAAACAGAGTTTTCAACTCATGAAGTCTAGCGAGTTCATCTTCGGCACGTGAAGTTAGTCCGCGGCCGCGAAATTCCGGCGCCAGAACGATTTGAACAAAAGCAGATTTCGGTTCGCGAGAGGGAATCGCACCGACGACACCAGCTTTTTCGCCGTGAAGCGTAATCGTATAATAAATGCCGTCCGGTTCAATCACGACTTCTTCATGCCCCGGCAGGGAATCAAAAAATTCGCGGTCAAAAGGTTTTAGTTCCATATGGCGAATATGGTAGCATACGAGTAAATTAAATTATGAAAAAAGTATATTTTATAACTTCGAACGAGGGAAAAGTGAAAAACGCGCAGACAGCGCTTTCTAAGATGGGGATTGAAGTCGTTCAGCACCCGATTGACTTAATTGAAAGCCGTGCTCATGATCCGGCTGTGATTGCGCTTGAGAAAGCGGAGCAGGCTTATGCGAAGCTCAAGAAGCCAGTAATTGTTGAGGATTCAGGATTTTTTATTCGCGCGCTCAACGGCTTTCCGCGTACGTATATCAAATTCTCGCTCGAAACGGTGGGTGTGAAAAATATCGTGAAGATGCTTGAGGGTGTTAAAGATCGTCATTGCGAATGGCGCATGACGCTGGCTTATGTTTGGGGAAAAAATCAACACAAGTCATTCACTTTTATCGAAGAAGGCGAGATTGCAGCTGAACTTCGCGAGCCGAAGCGTAAGATGATGTCGGATTACTGGCGCATCTATATTCCAAACATGGTTAACGGAAACGAAAAAACTTTGTGCGAGTTGAAGGACGGTGATTTTGAAGAGCTCGACCAGGTATATGCAAAGAATAATCAATTCGCGCAGTTTGGAAGATGGTATCTGAAAAATCGGGTGAAAAAGTAATTCAATCAAGCTCCGTTTTGTCGGAGCTTTTTTGACCTTTGAGGTAATGCCAATTAAGATGCTCGAGCATAAAACTTTTATGAGCCTCCAGAAAATTTTAAAACTCGCGAAGAAGACGGGCGAGCGGCTCATCATCATGGATGAATCTCTTGAAGAGGGTTTTGTGGTTATTCCGCTTTCGGAGTACGAGCGTTTGGTTGGAGAGGCTAAAAGTCCGGGTTTGGGCGCGCGGGCTCAGGAACAATGTCAGCCGGTCAAAAACCCGGAACCAAGGGCAGCGATACGGACTGAGCACAAGATAACCCCAACACCGGTCAGGGTCGAGGTCCGGGTGGCTGAAAGTCCGCCTCAGCAAGGTGAGAAGCGTAAAATAAGCCAAAATCTTGAGGAAGAGGAGAAGTTTTACCTCGAGCCATTAAGCTAAGTTGACCCACTGTCCACATATAAATCCGCGCATCTTGCACGATATTCGAGGCTCTGCTACAATCGCAACACTCTAATTCATGTTTTCGGAACTAATCTGTATGGCTGAAAAATTTTCGCGCGCCAAGCCGCATGTGAACGTTGGTACCATTGGTCACGTTGACCACGGAAAGACCACTCTTACTGCTGCTTTGACCGCCGTCTCCGCCGCTCGTGGCATGGGTAAGGCTAAGGCTTACAACGATATCGCGAAAGGCGGTACTGTTCGTGATGCCTCTAAGATCGTTACGATTGCGACTGCGCACGTCGAATACGAATCAGACAAGCGCCACTATGCGCACGTCGACTGTCCTGGCCATGCTGATTACGTCAAAAACATGATCACTGGTGCCGCACAGATGGATGGTGCCATTCTCGTCGTGTCCGCCGCTGATGGTCCAATGCCTCAGACTCGCGAACACATTTTGCTCGCTTCCCAGGTCGGTGTCGCTCACATCGTCGTCTTCTTGAACAAAGTTGACCTCGTTGATGATCCAGAACTCTTGGACTTGGTCGAAGCTGAAATCCGTGATCTTCTCACCAAATACAAGTATCCGGGCGACAAGACTCCGATCATCCGCGGTTCCGCCATCAAGGCGCTCGAGAACCCTTCGGATGCTACGGCCGCCGCTCCAATCATTGAACTTTTGAACACGCTCGATGCTTTCATCCCAGAACCGGTTCGTGAGAAAGATAAGCCTTTCCTCATGCCGATCGAAGATGTCTTTTCAATCGAAGGTCGTGGAACCGTCGTGACTGGTCGTATCGAACGCGGTACGGTGAACATCAACGATCCGATGGAAATTGTCGGTTTCTCTGAAAACCAGGCAACCGTCGTGACCGGTATCGAAATGTTCAACAAGCAGCTGGATCAGGGTTTCGCCGGTGATAACGCCGGTCTTCTCCTTCGCGGTATCAAGAAGGAAGATGTTATGCGCGGTATGGTGCTCGCAAAGCCGGGTACAGCCACGCCTCACACCGAATTCACCGCCGAAGTTTACGCCCTCACGAAGGAAGAAGGTGGTCGCCACAAGCCTTTCTTCAAGGGTTACAAACCGCAGTTCTACATCCGTACGACTGATGTTACGGGTGAAATCGAACTCCCAGCCGGTATGGAAATGATCATGCCTGGCGACACCGCTACGATCACCGTCCGCCTCATTTCGAAGGTCGCGCTTGAAGAAAAGATGCGTTTTGCTATCCGCGAGGGTGGAAAGACGGTCGGCGCTGGCGTAATCGTTAAGGTCATTAAGTAACGTACAAAAACGCACCTTATGACAACGACACCGAAAAAGGAGACGGGTGAGGAGATTGCGAAAAAGGGTGATGAACACCAGCGCATTCGAATCAAGATTCGCGCCTACGATAATAAAATCATCGATGGTTCGACTAAAATAATCATCGACACCGCAATCCGAACGGGCGCAAAGGTTCTTGGTCCGGTACCGCTTCCGACTGAAAAGCGAAAGTATACCGTCAACCGTTCGACCTTCGCCGATAAGAGCTCTAAGGAACAGTATGAGATGCGGGTTCACAAGCGCTTGGTCGATATCATCGATCCGACGCCGAAAACCATCGACGCTCTCATGAGCCTGAGCTTGCCGGCCGGAGTCGATGTCGAAATTAAGATGTAGTTTAAGCGTGAGACGCTTGGTCGAGAGAGAAGACTTCTTCTCTCCGACTCCAAGCGCCCCACGCAAGACTCGCAAAATGACCGAGGAGAAAGATCCGACTAGCATGAATACGAGAGCGGAAAACCTCCTTGATGATCGTTTGAGCGAGTGCGAGAGGCGATTGATTGAAACATGTGAACTAAATATTCCAAAATCCTAGACTTCGCATTTCGCGAAGCCGTGAGTGTTTTTGGGTCAGAAGCGCGGATGGGAAAAAAACTTCGTGTAACGTGTAGCGTGTATCGTCAACAATGAAGACGATACAAGATACACGATACACGATGGAATTCCTGCCTACGCTTCTGACTTTTGCGTTATTTAAACGTGAAAGCATCAGAGCTTATTCCACCAACCGCGTATTACTATGAAGTGCATATTAGGAAAGAAAAAGCACATGGGGCAGGTGTGGAAGGCCGATGGTACCGTCGTTCCGGTGACATTTGTCGAAGCCGGGCCGTGCCAGGTCGTCCAGCTCAAGACCGTAGAAAATGACGGTTATGCCGCCATTCAGCTTGGTTTCGGATCGAAGAAGAAGGCTCCTAAGCCGATGATCGGGCATCTCAAAGAGTTGCCGATTTTCGAAGAGATTCGCGAATTCCGCGATGATGGTTCGAAGGCTTGGACTCGCGGAGAAGTTGTAAACGCAACGACTTTCGCGATTGGAGACAAAATCGACGTGACCGGTATTTCTAAAGGTAAAGGTTTTCAGGGTGTCGTTCGTCGCCATGGTTTCCATGGTCACCCAACTTCTCACGGTCACAAAGATCAGGAAAGAATGCCTGGTTCCATCGGTGCAGGCGGTGTGCAGCGCGTTTTCAAGGGACGCCGCATGGCCGGTCGAATGGGTGGTGAACGCGTGACGGTACAGAACTTGGAAGTTGTTGCGATCGATGTCGAAAAGAACCTGATCGCCGTTCGCGGCGCGGTTCCGGGCGGGTTCAACTCACTCCTCATGGTGAAGGGCGCCTAAACATAGAAACCCATATGGCAAAAATTGAACTCTACTCAGAAGACGGCAAGAAGAAGTCCGACCTTACGGTCGCAGACGCCGTTTGGAATACGCCTGTTAAAACTGCACTTATTCACCAGGTTGTTCGTGCTCTTCTTTCAAACCGCCGCAAATCAATCGCGCATACCAAAACTCGCGGTGAAGTTCGTGGTGGTGGAAAAAAGCCATGGAAGCAGAAGGGAACCGGCCGTGCCCGTCACGGTTCGATCCGTTCACCTCTTTGGGTTGGTGGTGGCGTGACCTTTGGTCCGCGAAATGAACGAAACTTTGAACTTCGCATCACGAAGAAAGCTAAAAAGGCTGCCATGCGCATGGCTCTTTCAGCTTCGGTCTCGGAAGGCAAGCTTTTTGCGCTCGAATCGTTGACTGTGAAGGAACCAAAAACCAAACTTCTCGCAAAAATCGTTGACGCTATGCCGCTTAAGGGCGACATGCTCGTGATTTTGAGCGGTAAGAATGAAAACGTTCAGCTCTCCGCAAAGAATCTCGGAAATGTCTGGGTGGTTCGCCCGGAAGCTGTTTCGATTGAAGATATTATTAACTATCGCCGTATTGCGGTTTTAGCAGATGCCATTCCGGCTCTCGAAAAACTCTTCGGCGCTAAGGCATAAACATATGGGAATCTTTGACCGCTTCAAAACGAAGAAGGAAAAGGAGCTCACGAATGCCGAAGCTCCGACCGAAGAAAAGAAAGTCGAGGAAGGCAAGACTGAGAGCTCAGAAGAAACAAAAACTGTAAAGAAAGCCGCGAAGACATCAAAGAAAAAGGATGTCGTTTCGGAGAACAAGAAGACTCAAGTTGATTTGACCAGAACTTTGATCGCGCCGGTTGTGACCGAAAAGACGGCTGATGCTGCCGGAGGTGGTCGCTACGCTTTCGAGGTAAAGGGAAAAGCAACGAAGATCGATGTCCGCCGCGCGGTCGAAAAGGCCTACGGTGTCCACGTCACGAAAGTCAGCACCCAGAATGTTCGCGGAAAGGTAGTTCGCTTCGGCCGCACGATGGGCAAGCGCAGCTCCTGGAAGAAAGCCATTGTTTCTCTTAAGCCGGGTGAACGTCTCGATATCTACGAAGCGAGCGCTAAATAAAAACGTATGCCAGTAAAACGCTACAAACCAAACAACAAAGGTCGTCGCAATACAAGCGTCGATACGTTTGAAGATGTTACGCGCTCATTCCCGGAAAAATCGCTCATCATGCTTCGCAAGGAACATGCTGGACGCTCCGGCGGTAAGATCACAGTTCGTCACCGTGGAGGTGGTGAACGTCAGTTTATCCGTATCGTTGATGAGAAGCGCGACAAATACGACATCCCGGCGACGGTTGCGCAGATCGAATACGATCCGAACCGCAACGCCCGCCTCGGACTCCTTCACTATAAAGATGGGGAAAAGCGATACATGATTGCTCCGAACGGACTCAAAGTTGGTGATATCGTCGTTTCTTCCAAAAACGGTGCCGAAGTCAAAATCGGAAACCGCATGCCACTTTCAAAGATCCCGATTGGCGTCTTCATCTATGATGTTGAACTCCAGCCGGAAGCCGGCGGTAAAATCGCCCGCGCTGCCGGAGCTCAGATTCAGCTCGTGGCCGTTGAAAAAGGTTTGGCTCACTTGCGCATGCCGTCCAGCGAAGTTCGCATGGTCCCGGAAGCGTGTTTCGCAACCGTCGGCCAATCATCGAACATTGATCACTGGCTCATTCGCTGGGGTAAGGCAGGTCGCACCCGTCATCGCGGTTTCCGCCCGACGGTTCGCGGTAAAGCCATGAACCCGGTCGATCACCGTCATGGTGGTGGTGAAGGTAAGCATCCGATCGGTCTTAAGGCCCCGGTTACTTACACTGGCCGTCTCGCTCTCGGTGTTAAGACTCGTGACCTCAAGAAATCTTCACAGAATTTTATCCTCTCGCGTCGCGGGAAGAAAAAGCGTACTTAAAACCCTATGTCTAGATCACTTAAAAAGGAACCATACGTTGATGCTAAGCTCGCTATCAAGATGAGCAAACTTCGCGTAGGCGATAAGACGGTTGTGAAGACTTGGGCCCGTGCTTCGACGATTATCACTCCTTGGGTCGGCTTTACCATCGGTATTCACACTGGCAGACTTCATCTTCCGGTCGTCATCACCGAAAACATGGTCGGTCACAAGCTTGGTGAATTCGCCGCGACCCGCAAATTCGTGCGCCACGGTGGCAAGATGCAGAAGGATATTGAAACTGCAGCCGCTCCGGCTGCTCCGGCTGCTCCGGCCAAAAAGTAAGCCTCAAAGCATATGGAAATCAAAGCAATCTTACGGAATTATCGAAAATCGGCGCGTAAAGTTAAGCCGATTATCGACCTCATCAGAGGCCGAAGTGTTTTGGATGCCGAAACTCAGCTTACTTTTGTGAAGCAGGAGTCCGCTCCGGTGGTTTTGAAACTTCTCAAATCCGCGGTCGCGAACGCCGTCAACAATAATAAGCTCGATCCGGCCAATCTCTTTGTGAAGGCGGTGATGGCGAACCAGGGTCCGACGATCAAACGTTTTGATCCTCGCGCTCAGGGACGCGCTTTCATGCTTCGCAAGCGCACTTCTCATCTCGAAATCGTGCTCGGCGAAAAGGTTCCGACTCAAGAAATCAAGAAATCAAAAAATCAAGAAATCAAGGGATCGGAAGCAAAACAAGAAGGCGAAGAAGCAAGAAAGCAAGAGACTAAAATCGCCAAAAAACCGGCCGCGAAGAAAACCACTAAATAACTCCTATGGGAAATAAGGTACATCCAAAAGCTTTCCGACTGGGCGTCACAACGACCTGGAGCTCTAAGTGGTTCGCTGGTCGCGATTTCAAGAAGAACCTCGAGCAAGATGTTACGGTGCGCGCTTTTCTTTTGAAGGATTTGCGCGAGGCTCAGGTTTCGGAAGTCATGATCGAACGCAAAGCCAAGGGAATCAACGTGATTATCCGCACGGCTAAGCCGGGTCTCGTCATCGGTCGCTCAGGCGTCGGTGCTGAAGACTTGAAGAAAAAGATCATGAACAAGTTCTTCCGTGGACGCCGTGTCCAGCTCTCGATTTCCGTCGAGGAAATCTCGAAACCGGCACTTTCCGCCCCGGTCGTTGCTCAGCAGATCATCGCTGACATCGAAAAGCGCATGCCGTATCGTCGTTCCATGAAGGGCGCCATTGAACGCGCTTTCAAGGCCGGTGCTCTCGGCGTCAAAGTGCGCGTTTCCGGACGTTTGAACGGTGCTGAAATCGCACGTCGCGAACAGCTCGTTTCCGGAAAAATTCCTCTTCACAACCTCCGTGCCGATATCGACTACTGTCAGGACTTCGCACAGACCATGATGGGCACGATAGGTGTCAAAGTCTGGATCTATCGCGGTGAAGTCTTTGGTAAAGCCGAAGGCCATTCGACGGAGACGAAACCGGTGCGCGCGGAAGTCGCGGCGCCCGCGAAAGCGTAAAGGTGAGGCCGTAGGGCGTAGGCCATAGGGCGTAGTAATGTCTTGAATGACTAAACTACGGCCTACGGCCTATAACCTACGGTCTACCCCAACAAACATATGTTCATGCCAAAGAAGGTAAAACATCGCAAACAACACAAGGGACGCGCTCGCGGCTTACGTATTGCTTCGCAAAAAATTTCGCTCGCTTTCGGTGAATACGGTTTGAAAGCGATGTCGGAAGCCTGGATTACGTCTCGCCAGCTTGAAGCCGCCCGTCGCGCCATGACCCGTTTTGTAAAGCGCGGAGGCAAAATCTGGATTCGCGTCTTCCCGGATCGTGCCGTCACCATCAAGGGTTCGGAAGTTCCGATGGGTGGAGGTAAAGGTGCTCCTGATCACTTCGTTGCCGTCGTCCGCCCGGGAACCGTGCTCTTCGAAATCGGAGGCATCCCGAAGGTTGACGCGATGGAAGCCCTGCGCCTCGCTTCCCACAAAATCGGTGCTCAAACAAAAACAGTTGAACGACACGCCGTATGAAGATGAAAGAAATAAAACTCAAAACCGATGCCGAACTCGAGACTATGCTTCGCGAGCTCGAGGCCGAGGTCGCAACCGGATCTTTCAGCCGTATTTTTGGTCGAACCAAAGATACGAGTGCGGCTAAGAAAGCCAAGCGTACGATTGCGCGCATTCTTACCTTGAAGAATGATAAGAAGCGTGCCGCAACGCCAGTCAAAAAATAAACCACTATGGAAACCTCAATCAACAAAAGAACATTTGAAGGAATCGTCACAAGCGACAAGATGTCGAAGACGATAGTGGTTCGCGTAGACCGCACCAAGATGCACGAGCGTTACGGAAAGCGTTTCGCCATCTCGAAGAAGTACAAGGTACACGACGAGAAGGGTGAAGCTCACATCGGAGATTTGGTCCGTTTTGAAGAATGCAGCCCGATTTCAAAAGACAAGCGATGCAAGCTCTCGGAGATTCTAAAAGTCGCTCCGAAGCACGTCGCTCTCGCGGAAGATGCTGTTCTTACCGAAGTCGTTTCCTCTAAGGGAAATGCTAAGGTCGAGAAGGCCGTTAAATAACACTCATATGGTTCAACATCGTGCAATGCTAAAAGTCGCCGATAACTCGGGAGCTAAAAAGCTTCAGGTTGTTCGCGTACACGGCGGTGGCGGCAAACGATATGCGTGTATCGGCGATGTCGTGACGGCTGTCGTAAAAGAAGCAGCTCCGCACCAGACCGTCAAAAAGTCTGACGTGGTCCACGCAGTTCTCGTGCGCACCCGCAAGGAAGTGCGACGCCCGGATGGCAGCTACATCAGATTTGATGAAAACGCCGCCGTCGTCATCGATAAGAAGACGAAGGATCCGCGTGGAACCCGCGTCTTTGGCCCGATTGCCCGCGAACTCCGCACCCGCGGTTTCCAGAAGATTATCTCGCTCGCACCGGAAGTTATCTAAAACACCAAAACTATGAAAATCAAAACAAATGACATGGTTAAGGTGCTTGCCGGCCGTGATCGAAACAAAATTGGAAAGGTCATCCAGGTACTTCGCGCGGAAGACCGCGTCGTGGTCGAGGGAGTCAATAAGATGCAAAAGTTTTTGAAGGCTCGTTCGAAGGATCAGCAGGGTCAGAAGATTGAATTCTTCGGTCCAATCCACGTTTCGAACGTGATCCTCGAATGTCCGAAGTGCAAAAAGGGGACCCGAGTCGGGCATAAGACGCTTGAGAACGGAAAACGCACCCGAGTTTGTAAACAGTGTTCCGAAACCATCGAATAAACGCTTATGACGATGTTCCGAGAACAATTAAAGAAGGCCAACGCTGAGCTCATGACTGAGCTCAAGCTTAAGAATGTCAACGCGCTCCCGAAGATTCTCAAAGTGACGCTGAACGCCGGTCTCTCCCGCGGTTTGAAGGACGCCAAGTTCACAGACGCGGTCGAATCCACGCTCACACGTATCACGGGTCAGAAGCCGGTCAAAACGAAGTCGAAAGCTTCTATCTCAAACTTCAAGATTCGCGAAGGCATGGTGGTCGGTATGATGGTTACGCTCCGAGGTCGTCGCATGGAAGCTTTCCTCGAAAAGCTCGTGAACATCACCTTGCCGCGTGTCCGAGATTTCCAAGGTCTTTCATTGAAGTCGGTTGATGATCGCGGAAATATGTCGATCGGGTTCAAAGAAATGCTCGCTTTCCCGGAGGTTGGTTCGGATGAAATCGAAAACCTCCACGGTCTCGAAGTAACGATGGCGACGAATGCGGAGTCTAAAGAGCGCGGATTAGCACTCTTTAAAGCTCTCGGATTCCCGTTTAAGAAATAACCGCTATGTCTACTAAAGCACGCGTCGCGAAAGCGCACAAAAAGCCTAAGTTCTCGACTCGCATCACACGCATCTGTTGGCGCTGTGGTCGTACTCGAGGTTTCATGCGGGACTTCGACCTCTGTCGCATTTGTTTCCGAGAACTCGCCAACCGCGGTGAGATTCCGGGTATTACAAAATCAAGCTGGTAAACCATTATGATTACCGATCCAATTTCAGACATGCTCACACGGATTCGTAATGCCTCGGCTGCAGGTCACGCCGAAGTGGTTTTGCCATACTCGAATCTCAAATTCGCAGTCGCAAAAGTACTCGGAGGTGAAGGCTTCGTCGGTGAAGTCAAAAAGCTTGAAGATGGCAAATTCTTGAAGCTTTCGATTGGCATCAAATACGAATCTGACGGTCCTAAGATTAGAAACATCAAGCGAGTTTCAACTCCGGGTCATCGTATGTACGTGAAAGCCGATGAGCTTCCTCGCGTGCTTTCCGGTCTCGGCGTTGCCGTGATTTCGACCCCTAGCGGCGTTATGACCAACAAGGAAGCGCGCAAGCGTCGCCTTGGCGGTGAGGTAATTTGTGAAATCTTCTAACTAAAACTCTATGTCGCGTATTGGAAAAAAACCAGTAGTGGTTCCGGCCGGCGTCGAGGTGACTTTCACGAGTCCTACGCTCACTGTCAAAGGTCCGAAGGGAACTCTCTCCGAGAAGATCCATCCTCACGTTATGTGCAAGATTGAGACTTCGGAAAGCGGAAAGGTGATTAACTTCACCGTCAAAGATGAAGAAAACCGTGACGACCGCTCGCTCTGGGGACTTTCCCGGGCGCTCGCGACGAACATGGTAAAGGGTGTGACGGAAGGGTATAAGGAACAGCTCGAAGTGAACGGCATTGGTTTCAAAGTCAATGTCACGGGCAAAATCCTGAAACTCGAAATCGGTTTCTCACACGATATCAACTTCGAGATTCCGGATGGCGTTACGATCACAGTTGATAAGAACATCATCACAATCGTGGGCATCGGCAAACAGCTCGTTGGAGAGACCGCCGCCCGCATCCGACGTTTCAAGGTTTCGGAACCTTATAAGGGCACAGGTATCCGATACATCGATGAACAAGTTCGCCGAAAGGCCGGTAAAGCCGCCACGAAGGCCGCCTCCTAAACCATATGACACCAAAAAATAAACAACGCATCATGGCTCGTCGAAAGGCACGCATTCGTGCTCGCGTTTTTGGTACGAGTGCTCGCCCGCGTCTTTCGGTGCGTCGAACTCTTTTGCACGTCTACGCCCAGCTCATCGATGATGATTCTGGTAAGACTTTGGCCGCAGCTTCGGACCTCAAGGTCAAGAAGACGAAGGAAGGCGGAAAGGTTGGCGTCGCAAAGGAAGTTGGAGTCGAACTCGCGAAGGTTGCAAAGGCCGCCGGTATCACCAAGGTCGTTTTTGACCGCGGAGGTCGTGCCTATCACGGACGTGTCAAAGCACTCGCCGAGGGTGCGCGTGAAAACGGACTAGAATTCTAAACCTATGGCATTTTCTCAAAACAACAGCCGTGGTGGAAAAGGTGGCGGTGGACGCCGCGAAGGTGGACGCGATGAGCGTCCGAAGGAAGAGTTTGACCAAAAGATTTTGGAACTCGCCCGCGTTACCCGTGTCACAGCCGGTGGTAAGCGTATGCGCTTCCGCACCTGTCTTGTGATTGGAGACCGCAAGGGTCGCGTCGGTTACGCCGTCGCGAAGGGCCTGGACGTCCAGCTCGCGATTCAGAAGGCTTTCACGAAGGCCAAAAAGAACGTGATTCAGGTGCCGATCGTTGATGAAACGATTCCTCACGAAGTCACCATGAAGTTTGGTTCAGCGGTCTTGATGCTTAAGCCAGCTTCCCGCGGTAACGGTATCAAAGCCGGCGGTCCGCTCCGTGTCGTCTTGGAACTCGCAGGAGTCCCGAACGTCACCGGAAAGATGCTTGGCGCCAGCAACAAAATCAACAACGTTCGCGCCGCTTTCCTCGCCATCAAATATCTTGAACGATATTCCAAGAAGGCTCAGGAGCGCGTCGATCACAAAAAGGCAAAGGAATTGGAAGCCAAGAAATTGCCGGTAACCGTATAAACTTATGGCACTCTCACTCAACAATCTAAAACCGGCGAAGGGTTCTGCGAAGCGCCCGTTCATCATCGGTCGTGGTCACGGTTCCGGTATGGGTAAAACCTCCGGTCGTGGTACCAAAGGTCAGGCCGCCCGTTCGGGTGTGTCCGGTCTTCGGTTGAAAGGTATGCGTGCTCTCATGCTTTCGATGCCAAAGGCGCGTGGTTTCACGAGCCAGTACACGAAAGATGTTACAATTACCTTGACCGCACTCGTGGAAGCTTTCCCGAAGGAATGCAAGGTAAACCTTGAAGCTCTGCACGAGAAGAAATTCTTGAACAAGTCGCAGCGAACCGCAAAAATCGTCTCGACCGGTTCGATTAATGTGCCGCTTCACGTCTTTGATATCAAATGCTCTCCGAGCGCCAAGGCTTTGATTGAAAAAGCCGGCGGTTCGGTTGCTGCTATCAAACCGAAAAAGGTTCACAAGCACAAATAGGCTGTCAGAACCTGTTCAGAATCTCACCACAGCACGATATGCTCAAATGAGCTGTTTGCTTGTCGAAAGACTCAAATTTCGGTCGCAAATCGCCCATCCATCGTCAGCATATCTAGATATTCCTCCTCAGGCTGAGCGATTTCCGCCTCGAAATTTGAGTCTTTCGCCTAAGCATGAGATTCTAAACAGGTTCTTAGCTATTTGCTAAAGCTAAATTCCGTATGATTGATACCCTTAAGCGAATCTGGAATATTCCGGAACTGCGGAAGAGTGTTTTGTTTGTCGTCGGAGTGCTCGCGTTCTTCCGGGTAATCGCGCATATTCCGATTCCTGGAGTTGACGCCACGGTTTTGCGTCAGTTTTTTGAACAGAACCAGGTTCTTGGTCTTTTGAATATCTTCAGCGGTGGCACGATTGCGCAATTTTCCGTGGTCGCGCTTGGCGTTGCTCCGTACATCACAGCTTCGATTATCTTCCAGCTCTTGGGCATGATTTTCCCGGCGCTTGATGAGCTTCAGAAGGAAGGGGAATTCGGCAAGCAGAAAATCAACCGTTGGACGCGTTGGCTCACGATTCCGCTTTCGCTTCTGCAGTCCTATGGTTTGATTGCACTTCTCAAGTCTTCTGGGCCGCTTGCGGCTCGCGGAGAGGTCTTGAGCACACCACTAGAAATGGTGCTCGCGATGACCACGATGACGGCCGGAACGGTATTCCTGATGTGGCTCGGTGAACTGATTTCGGAGAAGAAGATTGGTAACGGAATGTCGCTTATTATCTTCGCTGGTATCATTGCGAGCATGCCGGTTTCGCTCACGCAGTTCCTCGTGACCTTTGACCGCTCGCAGCTCTTCACGGCGATTCTTTTCGTCGCGATCGCGCTTCTCATGGTCGTCGGAGTTGTCATGATTAACGAAGCTCAGCGCAATATTCCGATCGCGCATGCCCGCCAGGCGACGCAGTATTCAAGCGTTCCGGGATTCTCGAACCATCTTCCGCTTCGTGTGAACATGGCCGGGGTCATCCCGATCATCTTTGCGATTTCGGTCATGCTTTTCCCGCCGATGATTGCGCGCTTCTTCTTTAATGTGCGCTCGATTTGGCTTTCGGATATCGCGCACTGGGTTGTAAGCATCTTCAATAACCAGATCTTCTATTCGGTCGCGTACTTCTTGCTGGTTTTCTTCTTCACGTTCTTCTACACCTCGATTGTTTTCCAGCCGGAAAAAATCGCCGAGAATCTGCAGAAGCAGTCAGCGTTTATTCCTGGCATTCGCCCGGGTAAACCGACCGCGGAATACATCTCGCAGGTGACGAGCCGAATCTTGCTCGCTGGCGGCTTGTTCCTCGCCGTTATCGCTGTCTTGCCTCACGTCTTGCAGCAATATTCCAACTCAACGCAAATCGCGGTTGGTGGTACGAGCTTCCTTATCGTCGTCTCGGTGATTATCGAAACGGTGAAACAGGTTGAGTCTCAGCTCAAGACCGCGGAATACGATTCATACTCTAAGGTCTAGAGCTTAGAGATTAGAGCTTAGGGAAACATTTTCGAACAAAACACAAAGCCGCCTTTCGGGCGGTTTTGTTATAGGCGTGCAGTTGACAAGCGTCGTTAAACATGTTGATATTAGCGGAAGTTTCGCCCCGGGTGGGCGGATACGATCGGCGTGCAGGTCGCCGAAACATGTGAGTGTTTATACGAAGAGAGGAGAGGGCTATGGCGGTGAATCTCAGCAAAGAAGTCACATCGATGTTCGCGGAACTCGCTTTGCTTCAGGCCACAAACCTGATGCATGTGAGCCGGAGCGAGCGTGAAATCTGGATGGTGAAGCAGTTGATTCGCGCGAACCAGTTGTTCATGGAGAACCGGCTTGGTTCGTCCACCGAGCTTCCCAACGTTCAGTTCGAGTTTCCTGAGGGCGAGGGGCCATTGGCCGAAATTTTCTGCGTCAAACCAGGAGTTCAATTGGGTGATCTGCTCTTTAGGAGCATTAAGGATACTGAGCTCTCGATTGGCATTACAAACGCTCTTGAGTACAGAGACATCAAAGTGGTTCATCAACTCGTGGTGATGACTGAGACTGAAGTCCTTAAAACCAAAAACCTTGGCCGTAAGAAACTTCGAGAAATCAGGAATGTTCTGGCTGGAATGGGGCTCACGCTCGGCATGACTCTGAGAATCATTGCGTACGACTCGAAATCAGCTCCAGTGAAGTCTCCGTAGCGAGTAATGATGGTGTTTAGGCGGCGTGGTGTTGCAAGTCAGCATCGCGTCATTTTTTATCCACACGATTTTGAAAACGCTCGCAAATGTGACTCTTGACCGAGGGAAAAATATATTCCCATAATCATAAATATGAAGGAGGGAAAAATGAAAATTGAAGACGTGGCGGTTAAGATCGAAGGCTTGGCTTATAATTTAAACAATCTTGGTAGCAAGGTTGATGATTTGGCAAGTCTGATGGAACAGGGCTTCTCGCACATGCACGAGCGTTTTGATAAAAACGACGTGGAGCATGCTTTGATATTCAAGAAACTGGAGGAGCACGATGGTGAGTTTGTGAAAGTTCACGCAAAGCTCGCGGAGCATGACCGGCGCTTCGACCAAAACGACGAGCGGTTTCGTGATATTGATCAAAGATTCGATGAGTTCGAACATCGATTTGATGTGATTGATGAACGATATCGAGCCTCTGAGATGATTACTGACCAAGTTTATAAAAAATTTGATGAGTTCCACGAGCGGATTTTGAAGATAGAGCGTCGGCGTTTCCGTGGTTTGATATAATGGTGTCATGACTCGGGAGGAGGCTGTTTCTATCGGTGTCTCGTTTTATACTCAAACTGCCGGGTGGTTTTTGACCACGGCGCTTTTCGTTTTCGCGACTCGCGGGCATTTGATTCCGGTGGCTGACGGTCGCGAGGCTTATGCTGGACTTGTGGCGCTTTCGGCTTTCGCGCTTGCTACGCTGTTCGTGTTATTGCTCGCAAAAGTGAAGGCTTTCATTCGGGTGTACTCGGGGTTGGTTTATTTTGCTTTGATTTACGGAACCTTCTCGCTGTTTTCGATGATTTGGCCATTGCCGGCGGCTTTCATGATGATTCCGCTCGCCGCCAGTCTGCTATTTTTCTCGCCACGGGTTTTTTCTCAAAACTTGGTTTTGGCGCTCGCGCTCGCCGGGGTCGCCGCGCAATTCGGATCGATGATTTCTTTCCCGGTGGCTTTTGGACTGCTCGCGATTCTTGCGGTTTACGATATTGTGGCGGTTAATATCACACATCACATGGTCGCGATGGCTAAGACTGTTATTAGCAAGCACTTGCCGGTGGTATTTGTAATGCCGCATAGGCTCACGGCGAACTTCGAGCATGTAGCCAGATTCGAACCCGGCTCCTCGGCTGTTTTTCTGGGTGGTGGAGATATCGCGTTGCCGGCGATTCTGGTTGCAACAGCGCCGACCACCAATTTGGCGGCCGCGGTGATAGTTGGAACTCTGGCCGGTTTTCTGGTGCTGGTTGCGACGTTTTTATCCGGAAAAAAGCAACATCCTCTTCCGGCGCTGCCATTTTTGATGCTGGGGATTACTGTCTGCACGGTGCTCGCGGTATTGTTCTAGATGTGATACAAGTACAGGTCACTTTTTTATTTTGTCTAAAATAAGTATGAAACAAATCATCATGGTTCTGCTTGGTCCCCAGGGCGCCGGAAAGGGAACTCAGGCCGAGTATCTGACCGATCACTTCGGAATTCCGAGCGTTTCCATCGGCTCGCTTTTGCGTGCGGAAATCAAAGCCGGAACTGAGCTCGGCAAAAAGATTGCCGCTGATGTTGATTCCGGGAAGCTAGTTAATCAGGATATTACAAATGCAATTATCGCCGCGCAGTTGAAGCAACCGGAGCACGCCGACGGTATTATTTTAGATGGCTATCCGCGCGATCTGATTCAGGCCGAAGCGCTTGATGAAATCGCGCATGTTGATGCTCTCGTTGCGATTGATATTTCCGACATCGAATCGGTGAACCGACTTTCGCGTCGCTTGGTTTGTTCGAAGTGCGGAAAAAATTATAACGAGGTTTCACTGCCTCCGGCTACGGCGGGAATTTGTGATAAAGACGGCGCTGCTTTAACGAAGCGAAAAGATGACGAACCGGATGCGATTCGCGATCGTTTACAGACCTATCACAAAGAGACTGAACCGATTATTGACTATTACCAGAAACAGGGTATTGTGGCTCGTGTAAACGGCGAGCAGCCTATCGTTGAGGTGCACGAAGCAATCGTGCTTGAACTTAAACGGAGCTGCGGAATCGAGAAGGCTCGGGAATAGAAAAAGGCCGTAGGCCGCAGGAAAACATTATGGGGAAAATCAAAACCACGAAAGAAATCACAGCCATGAAGCACGGTGGGGCCATCCTCGCCGAGTCTTTGCGTGCCGCTGTTCGCGCTGTGAAGCCCGGGGCGACGCTTAAGGAGGTTGATGCGGCAGCGGAAGCCAAGATGCGCTCGCTCGGCGCTATGCCTTCGTTTTTGAACTATACCCAAGTGGCGCATCAAGCCGGTTTTCCGTCGACGGTTTGTGTTTCGGTGAACGAAGAAGTAATTCATGGTCCCGGGAATC
The DNA here is from genome assembly GCA_037139515.1 of bacterium. GTDB lineage: Bacteria > Patescibacteriota > Patescibacteriia > JBAXGH01 > JBAXGH01 > JBAXGH01. The sequence continues at coordinate 71,398 of JBAXGH010000002.1, read as the reverse complement.
GCGAAATTGTGCTTGAGGAAGGCGATATCGTCGGGCTTGATATCGGTGCCTGGTTTGAAGGCATGGCGACTGACATGGCGGTCACGGTTCCATGCGGAAAAGTTTCGCGCGAAAAACAGCTTTTGATGTCGCGAACCTACGAAGCTCTGCGCGTCGGTTTAGCTCAAATCAAAAACGGAGCTTCGGTGCGCGCCATCGGCAAAGCTATTCAGGAAAATCTAAAACCGTTCGGTTACGGAATCGTGCGCGATTATGTCGGGCACGGCGTTGGAAATGATTTGCACGAGGCCCCGAGTATTCCGAATTATGATGAACCGGGTGCGAAGGGAAAGCTTGAAACTGGCATGACAATTGCCATCGAGCCCATGATTATCATGGGCGGTGATTCGCGCGTCGATCATTTGGACGATGGCTGGACGGTGGTATCTCGCGACGGCACGCCTTCTGCGCATTTTGAGGTTACAATCGTAGTCACGGACGACGGATACGAACTTTTGACACCTTTTGTGGTATAAGGTATAGACCTATCCACAGGCTTGCTTGTTTCTAATAATCTGCTATCTTTCGAACTGTTTCAGGGGGACGTTTTTTGTAGCTCCCGCGAAGCTCTAAATTTCTTTCTTTCATATGATTCTTGGAATTGATTACGGCGGGAAACGTACTGGTCTAGCGCTCGGCGACACGGTTACGAAAATCGCAACTCCGATGGATACGCTCACTTCGACGGGCGAAGATTTGATCGGCGAGTTGCTGGATTTGATTGAGATGGAAGATATCACGAAGGTAATCGTCGGTTTGCCACTGAACGAGAACGGCGAGGAAACCATGCAGTCCAAGAAGGTGGAAGAATTCGTAAAAGATTTGAAATCGCGGGTTGAAGTTCCGGTCGCAACGGTTGATGAATATCTTACAACCAAGGCGGCGGCGGGTGTGACGCGCATTTCCGGCGGGGACACTGATGCGGTTGCGGCAGCTATGATACTCGATGAATATTTTTCATCTGGCGATGGCGAATTCGATAATGAAGAAGGGGAAGAGGCGGAAGCATAGGGATGGGCACATAGCACAGCTTCGAAGAATCACTTGCCGGCGGGCTAGAGGGGGGCGCATAGCCCGGCGGCAAGTGATTCATTCAGAAGCTGTACTACTTTTTCGGCGCTTCCGGTTGAGAGGGAAAAAGAAAAAACACACACATGGCGCAGACAGAACGCGTTACTGCCATTGTCCTTGATCGTGTTCCTTATGAGGAGCACGATCGTTTGTATACTTTGCTTACTTTGGAACATGGCCTGATACGCGCTCGGGCTCGCGGGGCATCTAAGCCTAAGGCTAAAGTTCGACCTCACGTTGAGGGGTTCGGCGTCGTCGATATCATGCTGGTTCGCGGGCGCGCCGGTTATATTTTGGCTTCGGCCGAGATGGTCGAACCTTTGCGGATCGCGACTCTTGAAGCGCGACTGCTTGCGGATGCGGCGCGAAAAACCATCGCCCGGATTATGCGCGAGGAAGAAGGTGAGGGCGAGATTTTTGAAATGCTCAAGAAATTATTATTTGATATTGCGGCGCATCAATCAGATACGACGACGGCTTTGTTTGCGCGCGAGATTCATTTTTATTGGTCACTGCTCGGTGAGCTTGGCTATAACGGCTCACTTGAAAAATGCAGTGCCTGTCACAAAAATTTCACCGGTACGGCGAGATTTGTACCGATGGCCGGAACTTTTTTCTGCGAAACCTGTGCTAAGAGCCGCGGCACGTCGGCGAGCGATTCGTTGCGCGGATTTTTAGGCAAACCGTATACAGGAAACTGGAATGGGCGCGAACTCGCGGAGTTTTCTCATGCACTTGCGGAGCATTTTCAATTTCGATTGGAGATTGCCTACCCGAGTATTTTTATTTGAGTTTCGCGGCTGCCGTTTCGCCTAATTTTCGGTATTGTTCGCGTACTTCACGCATTTTTTTTGGATCAGCTTCCTTGGAAATTTCAACATATCGCGAGGTTGAAGCTTGATTCTTAATGACGCCGGTTGAGGCTTCTTTGTTATAACGAAATGGAAAACCTAGGTTCTGCATCATTAACCATGCTTCCGAATAATCTTTCCAGGGAATCTTTTTGCCGACTCGATCCATGTGGTGCTTTGGTTCGCCAAGTAAAACTCCTATCGAAAGCTGATCTGGCGATAAATATGATTCGTCAAAAGTATGTGCGGTGCCAAGAAAGGCAAAATAATTTGCTCGTTTTTCCGCGGCATTATCGATTAAGCTAGATCGAATAGTATTAAACGTTCTTCCTCTGATAAAAACGTCGTCAACAATAAGTAGCGAACCTGTCTTGGTGCGCTGTAGTATTTCCTTCATGCGTTCGTTATGTATCTTGCCTGTAGCGCCAATTTTTTCTAACTCACTCCATTCGTTTCGCATTTTACCGATTTTGGTCGTCAAAACATTTATGCTTTCTTGAAGATCCTGAAGATTGTCGCTGTGGCGTTTGCTTGCATTTTTGTCTAGGTTCAACGAGCTCACGCGCTTGAGCTCTTGTTTTCTAATAGCCTCTAACTTGTTGCGCTCGGCTTCGTATTTAGAGAATTCTGCTGAGGTGGTTTTTGCAAGTTCACGAAAATCATCATCTTCGTGATGCGCGGAGAAAGTTTTGAAGAAATATTCCTTTGGCTTTGCTTGGCCCGCTTTTCGGTAGACGTGCTCGATGATTGGTTCAATTGCATACCTAAGTGGGCGTGAAGTTGTTTCTGGAAAAATGATCGCGGTTGGTAGCTCGTGGTCTCGGTTGAGGATTTCGTCTAGAGTTCTTGATAATTCCATGATCCCATAGCGAAGAGTTTCACGGGATTTTTCAAAGTATTCTTTTTCGAGATTTGATGATTCCATTAAAGCGCCTTGATTTATTTCTGTATGGCTATGTTCAGTCACTGACATATTTGGGATTGAAGTTTATTAGTGTGCTTGAGCTTGATTATATCATCCGTGAAAAAAAGTTAACCAAGTGAATACGGATGATTATAATTTAAAAAGCGAGGCCGTTAGGACTCGCGGATATAACACTCTTCAGTTTGCGTAACAGCGCCAACAAGATCCCCATTTGTTTTCGCTCTCAATTCCGTAATCCGCTCCACAGATTGGGCACATTGTATCGCTATGCGGAGCATAATTCACCGTTACATTGCCGATACTTCTTTCAAGGATCTCTCCGGTTTTTCGATCTCGCGTGATTTCGTCCTGAATTCGATAGACAAACGGAACTTTTCCGCCGAGATGATTTTTGTGTGGAAAGTGATGGGTCTTTTGCAGAATCTCTAGTCGGTCGTCATCGCATGGTGGATAGTGGCATTCGCTCTTCAGGTCTTTTTTCCAGCCGCATGGGCCAATGTGCTCTGTTTTTGGCCAAATCAGTGGTGTTGACGCGAGGCGATCGATTTCTTTTTTTACCTCTTCTGGCAATTCGTGACTTGGAAGTCGGCGCTCGTAAACTCCGAAAATGAAGTTTGTTTTCGTGATCATCTTTCCTCCTCGTGGATTTGGCTAAATTAGCATGTTTTACCTAGCTTGTCAAGGTCTGCGTGGTTCAGAATTGGTGTTCATTTAATATTTGCTTATCCGAGCATTTTCGGCTAAGGTTTTGCGGGTCAACCACAGGGAGGTGTTCTTTGGGAATTAAACCATGGACTAAGGTCTCGCGTGTCAGTACTCATGATTTTGGCGGATATTTTCAGGTCACGACCGACAAGGTCATGACTCCGGCGGGGAAAGACGGCGTTTACTCGATCGTGCGGTCTTCGAGTCACGCTGTCGTCATCATCCCTATCACTGATGATGGCTGCCTGTGCCTCGTGAAACAGCATCGCTACTCAATTAACAAGTTCACGATTGAGCTGCCGATGGGTGGTACTGACGGGCAGGATTCGCTCGCCGCTGCGAAGCGCGAACTGGAGGAGGAGACGAGGCTACGGGCGGAAGATTGGCAAGAACTCGGACGGGTGTATGCGAGCAATGGTCGCTCCGATCTTTTCTGCGAGATATTCGTGGCTCGGAGGCTTTCTTCGGTCGCGAATCCGACGCTTGATCCGCACGACGAAGGCATGATTGAAAACTTGGTGTTGCCGATCTTCGCAGTCAAAGAAATGATCGGGAACGGTCTGATCGACGACGGCAAGACGGTCTTCGCGATCGGGAAAGCGATGTGTCTCGGGATTCTCTGACCCTCGTGATGGGGGTCTTTTTTGTTTTAGTCATATTTGATAGAGTTCTTGTCAACTCAAACTATATGGAAATATCAGTAAAAGACCTATCAAAACATGTCGGCGAAACCGTTACTTTGAAGGGCTGGGCTTATAATATCCGCTCGTCCGGCAAGATTGCTTTTGTGCAATTTCGCGACGGTTCCGGTCGCGTTCAGGCTGTCTATTCCAAGGCCGAAGTCGATGAAAAAACCTGGGAAGCAATTCAGAATACCACCATCGAATCTTCGGTGATTGTTGAAGGCGCGGTTAAAGCTGAGCCTCGTGCGCCGTCGGGTTTTGAAGTCATGGGAAAAAATATCACGCTTGTGTCGAAGTCGGAAGAATATCCGATTGGCAAAAAAGAACATGGTCCGGAGTTTTTGCACGATATGCGCCATCTTTGGCTTCGAAGTGAAACTCAAGCGGCGATGATGCGTGTTCGTAACGAAATCGAATTTGCTTTGCGTAAGTTTTTCTATGAGCGCCAGTTTATTTTGCAGGATTCGCCGATTTTCACGCCGAACGCTTGCGAAGGCACCAGCGAGCTTTTCGAAGTGACTTATTTTGATACCAAAGCTTATCTTTCGCAGTCCGGCCAGCTTTATCAGGAAGCAACTTCGGCGGCTCTCGGCAAAACTTATTGTTTTGGTCCGACTTTCCGCTCTGAAAAATCAAAAACTCGTCGCCACTTAACCGAGTTTTGGATGCTTGAAGCTGAAGCTAGCTACATGGATTTGAGCGGCGACATGCAGCTTCAGGAAGATATGATGGTTTCGGTCGTGAAGCATGTTCTCGGCGCTTCGCTTGAGGATTTAAAATTACTCGGTCGCGATATCACGAAGCTCGAAAAAACCGTGGAAGGAAATTTCCCGCGGGTTCATTATCGCGATGCCGTTGCAAAAGTTCGCGAGCTTGGAAGCGACATGAAAATGGGCGACGATTTTGGTGCCGATGATGAAACGATTCTCACGAATTTGTACGACCGTCCGATTTTCGTGCATCACTATCCGATTGAAGTCAAAGCTTTTTACATGAAGCCGGACGCGAACGATCCTGGATTCTGTTTGAATTCGGATATGCTGGCGCCGGAAGGGTATGGTGAAATCGCCGGTGGCTCGCAGCGCATCGATGATTTAGCGCTTCTTGAAGAGCGCATCAAAGGTCACGGTTTGCCACTCTCGGCTTTCAAATGGTATTTGGATTTGCGCCGCTATGGTTCAGTGCCGCACTCGGGCTTCGGTTTGGGCCTGGAACGCACGGTCGCCTGGATTACCGGCACTCATCATGTCCGCGAAACGATTCCGTTCCCGCGACTTATGAATCGTATCGAGCCGTAAACTATGAAACTTCTTCTCACATCATCGGGACTCGATAAACCAGCGCTTATTGCTGCGGTCAAAAAATCTATCGCGGATCCGAAGACCTGTCGGGCGGCGATTGTTACTTCCGGAGTGACGCCGGAGTCAATCCCTTGGCTTGCTTTGATTGAAGACCAGCTAGCGGAAGCGGGGATCACCAACACTGCAATTGTGAATCTCTCGAATGGTAACGGCGCCGCGGCGCTCGATGATGCCGGCCTGATTTTCGTTTGCGGCGGAAATACTTTTTCGATTCTCGCGGCGCTCCGCGAACATGGTTGGGTTGAAAAAATCCAGGCTCGTGTGAAAGCTGGAGCTTTGTATATCGGCGTGAGCGCCGGCAGTATTCTCGCGAGCGGGTCGATTGAACTCGCCGGCTTTGGTTCCGAAGGCGACGAAAACGAAATCGCGCTTGAAGATTTAACCGGTTTTGGTTTCACCAACATCGCGGTTTTTCCGCATTTCAAGCCAAGTCTTGCGGCCGAGGTTGATGAATTCTCGCAACAGGTAGATTATCCTGTTATCGCAATCGCTGACGGTCAGGCGGTATTCGCCCTCGGCGATTCCCACGAAGTACTTTAACCCACGGAGGAGATATGGAAAAAGGTGAGAGAGTAAAACCGAGCCGAGTGAGGCTTCGGAAGCTTCGGCGCGCGGACTTCTCTGCGTTCATTCCGGCCTGGAATGATCCGGAAATCATGAGGCTCACAACCGAGCGGCAATTTCAGCTCACAAGTCAGGAGGTTTTTGCGAAGCTCGAGGAGCATCTCACGAATCCGAAGATGCATGATTTTGTGATTCTGGTTGATGGGGAAATCGCTGGGCACATCGTCGTCCAGTTGAAGCCGCATCACAGGCGTTACGAAATATACATCGCGATTCACGACAAGGATTTCTGGGGACGTGGCGTCGGCACGATCGCTACCCTGAAGGCCTGCGATTGGTTTTTCCGCATGTTCCCAGACGAGTTCGAGCTCGAGCTTGGCGTTTTTACGCTGAATACTCGGGCGATTCGCTGCTACGAGAAGTGCGGGTTCAAGCGCGTCCGCGTCATGAAGCGGTCATTCTGTCCGGATGAACTCATCATGCGTAAGGTTCGCGAAACCGGTTGAAAGACCGGTCTTTTTATGTCATGATTTTTATATGTTTGAAAAAATCAGCAATAAAATTATAGCCTTAGCAATCGTCGCGGCCGGTTTATTCGTTGCTTTTCTGATTACACCGATTTTTATCGTGATTTTTTCGCGTGACAGGATAGTTGATAAAAGTGCGGTTTCGGCTCGCGAATATGCGCTCGTACTTGGTGCTGGACTCAACCGGAGCGGCGAACCTTCGGATATGCTCGCTGATCGTTTGGATGTAGCCGTAAAACTGTACAAAGATAATAAAATCAAAAAGATTATCGTGTCCGGCGATAATAGTACGGTTGATTATAATGAACCGGTCGCGATGGCGAAATATCTTGTCGCAAACGGCGTGCCGGAGTCGGCGATTCTGCGCGACTATGCCGGGCGCCGCACTTATGACAGCTGTCTGCGTTTGAAGCGGGTTTGGAAAGTCGATGAGGCTATCATTGTGACGCAGACTTATCATCTTTATCGTTCGCTTTGGTTATGCGAAAAATCAGGCATCGATTCGGTCGGCGTTTCGGCTTCGCTGCGCGACTATCAAGGCGATTTCATGCGGTATGTGCGTGAAATAGCGGCGCTTTATCGTGCTTGGTTTGATGTGTTTATCTATCATCCGAAATATATTCCCGGAAACGGCGCGGAATTTGAAGAGGGAAGCAAGCCTGTGATATAGTGTTCGGACAACTGAATATATCAAGAAGCAGCGAGGGATTGAGCCCTATGACCTGCTGGCAGCGTACGCGGTTCGTTAAGTCTGTTGCCATTTAATCTCCAGACCAAAGCGATATCTTTCGGCAAACTCTAGGCAAAAATATTTTGGCTTAGCTCGGGCTAAACAAAAATATTTATAGCCGTCGACTTTGCTCGAAATCTATCATTTTGGTCAAGAAGCTTAAATGGCAACAGACTTACTCGCGTAATGTGCTAATTCTCACCTCGCGAGAGGAAAGATAATTATTAACCATTCTTTCTCTGCGGAAGAATTTTTTTGTTTTGGCTTATGTACTCGCCGCGCATTTATACCGTCGAAAGTGTTACGTCCGGTCATCCTGATAAAGTTTGCGATCAAATTTCCGATGCGGTTTTGGATGCTTGTTTGCGTGAGGATCCGAAGAGTCGTGTCGCAATCGAGAGTTTTGGTTGCCACGGGTTACTCATTGTCGGCGGGGAAGTTACGACACTCGCGAAGCCGGATTATGAAAAAATCGCGCGCTCGGTTTACGACGAGATTGGTTATCTTGAGCCGCTTGAAATCATCACGCGTGTCGTCGAGCAGTCGCCGGATATCGCGCAGGGCGTCGATACTGGTGGCGCCGGCGACCAGGGGATTATGTACGGATATGCCTGTGATGAAACGCCGGAGTTTTTGCCGTGCGGGGTGGTTTTGGTGCAGAAACTAGCGGCCGGATTGGAGCGATTGCGAAAATCTGGCGAACTTGGGTGGCTCAAGCCAGATGGAAAAACTCAGGTGGTGATTGACGGCGATCGCGTGACGAGCGTTCTCGTGAGTACTCAGCATGATGCCGCGGTTTCGCAGGAAGAAATCAAGCGCACGCTTATCGAAAAGCTAATTGCGCCCGTGGTCGGTGATTTGAGCGGTGTCGAAATCTTAGTGAATCCGACGGGTTTGTTTGTGCTTGGCGGCTTTGAGGCCGATACCGGTTTAACCGGACGCAAAATCATGGTTGACACTTATGGCGGATTAGCACCTCATGGTGGCGGAGCTTTCTCCGGCAAAGATCCGACAAAAGTTGACCGCTCGGCCGCTTACATGTGCCGATTTGTCGCAAAAAACTTGGTGGCGCGCGGACTCGCAAAACGATGTCTGGTTTCGGTCGGCTACGCAATCGGTCGCGCGGAACCGGTGATGGTTACGGCGATTAACGAAAATGGCGAAGATTTATCGCGATATTTGAGTGAATTCGACTTCAAGCCGCGGGCGATTATCGAGCGGCTTGATTTGCGCCGCCCAATCTATCAAAAAACCTCAGCATATGGGCATTTCGGTCGCGAAGGTTTCCCGTGGGAAGCTTTGATTTCTTGATTTTTTGATTTTTTGTTGATAGACTTTCGAGCATATAACCATCATGATATGGAACGTATTTTTGTCTCGGAAACGGTTGGAAAAGTTGGCGAAGAAGTGTTGCTGAAGGGCTGGGTCAATCGCCGTCGCGACATGGGTAAGTTGATTTTTATCGATTTACGCGATCGCTCAGGTTTGATTCAGGTTGTTTTTGCGCCCGATAATAAAGAACTGCTAGCTTCTGCGAACGTTTTGCGTTCCGAATTTTGCGTGGCCATCAAAGGCAAAATCAATGCTCGTCCGGCAAAGCAGGTGAATCCGGATATGGTTACCGGCACGGTTGAAATGCTCGCACTCGAACTTGAAGTTTTGAACGAGTCGAAGACCCCGGCTTTTGAAGTCGACAAAGATACCAAGCTTGTCGGCGAAGAATTGCGTTTGAAATATCGCTATTTGGATTTGCGAAGCGAAAGAATGCTTAAAAATTTGAAGCTTCGTGATAAAGTCGAAACTTTCTTTCGCGATTATTTGCATAAAAAAGATTTCATCGAAATCGAGACTCCGTATCTTACAAAAGGCACGCCGGAAGGTTCGCGCGAGTTTTTGGTGCCGTCGCGTATCCATCCCGGTTCGATGTATGTGTTGCCGCAATCGCCGCAGCAATTCAAGCAGCTATTGATGGTGGCAGGTGTCGAGCGATATTTTCAAGTGGCGCGTTGTTTTCGTGACGAAGATCAGCGCGGCGACCGTCAGCCGGAATTCACCCAGCTCGATATGGAGCTTTCTTTTGCTTCGCAAGAGGATATCTTGAAGCTCGTCGAGGAAATGGTGCTTGAGCTTGTTAAAACTGTGGCACCGGAAAAGAAAATCCAGTCGGCGCCATTCCCACGCATCACGTATAAAGATGCGATGGAAAAATACGGCAATGATAAGCCTGATTTCCGCGCAGATAAAGCTGATAAAAACTTGCTCGCTTTTGAATGGGTGGTTGATTTTCCGATGTTTGAAAAAGCCGATGATGGTTCTATTCAGGCGGTTCATCATCCGTTCACTTCGCCGCTTCCGGAAGATGCTCATCTTCTCGAGACCGAGCCTCTGAGGGCTCGCGCTAATGCTTATGATTTGGTTTTGAACGGGAATGAGGTTTTTGGTGGATCGATGCGCATTCACAAACGCGAATTGCAGAATAAGGTTTTTCAGATTCTCGGACTCGATGAAACTACAATTCGTGAACGGTTCGGACATATGCTTGAGGCCTTTGAATTTGGAGCGCCGCCACACGGCGGAATCGCGTCCGGCATTGACCGAATGATTATGATTCTCGCGAATGAAGAAAATATTCGCGAAGTAATTCCGTTCCCAAAAACCGGCGATGCTAAGGATTTGATGATGAATGCTCCAGCTCCGATGCCAGACAAGGCGCTCGATGAGGTTCATATCAGACTTTCTCAGGCCGCGGTTCGCGCTCAGGAGAAAAAATAACTTCGTGTATCGTGCATCATGTATCGTCAACTGTCATCGATACAGGATACAAGTTACACGATGTCGTCAGTTTTTGTGCCATATCAATTCACGCACGAACATTTTTCGGGTCCGCTCGAACTTCTCCTTGAATTAATCGACAAGGAGAAGCTTGATATTACCAAAGTCTCGCTTGCAAAAGTGACCGAAGAGTATTTAGCGCATCTGAATTCTATTGAGGAGAAAATGCCTCATGAGATGGCTGATTTTTTGGTTGTCGCCACGCGTTTATTGTATTTAAAGTCATCATTGTTATTGCCGGATCCGGAGTTGGAAGCTGAATCCGGTTTCGACTTGGAAACCCAACTCAAGATTTATCGTGATTTTCTGGCGGCTTCGAAAAAGCTTGAGCAGATGTGGAAGAAAGATGGCAGACTTTTTGCGCGTGAGAAAACTTTTGTGCTCGACGAAGGTCCGAAATTCGCGCCGTCGAATAACTCAACGGCAGCGACTTTGCGCGAAGCTTTCGCGGCCGTCGTAGCGCGCTTGAAACCATTTGCGAATCTTGAAGAAACTCGGGTGCGTCGGGTGGTTTCGCTCGCCGAAAAAATGGAACAACTCGAACGCATGATTCATGAGCGCACCACCATGGCTTTTCATGAGTATCTGAGTGATGCGGAATCGAAGGGCGACGTCGTAGTGAGCTTTTTGGCACTTCTTGAACTTGTTAAACAACGGGTCGTGCATGTCGAGCAGGAAGCGGCGTTTTGTGATATCTTAATAAAAAAGTCAGAACACTAAAGTTGTCATGTTGAGCACAGCGAAACATCAAGAACGCCAAGATCCCTCGGCTTCGGGATGACAACACTGAATGCAGGATGACGAACCGGGTATGTCTCTCTCATCTCAAATCGAATCGATCTTATTTGTCGCCGTTAAACCGGTTTCGCCTTTTGAGTTAGTGAGAATTTTGGGTGCTGAAATAGACGCGGTGAACGCAGCGATTATCGAAATCGAAAAGAAATATAATCAAGAAAATTCCGGTTTAAGATTGATTTTGCACGCTGATAAGCTGTCGCTCGGTACGGCGCCGGAATCAGCGGAAGTGGTAAAAAAGTTTTTGCGCGCCGATGAACACGGGGAACTCACGCGACCGGCGCTCGAAACACTTGCCGTCATAAGCTATCGAGGTCCGGTCACGAAGCCGGAAATGGAACAAATCCGCGGCGTGAACTGCGCGCTCATCATTCGAAACCTGCTTGTACGTGGGCTGATTGAAGAGATTCAAAATGCGAACGGGGAACTGACCTATCAGGTGACGCATGCATTCCTTGGGCACTTGGGCGTGACCGGGGTCGCGACTTTGCCGGAATACGAAACGCTGCGTCATCATCCGGATTTGGAAAGAGCGCTGAGCGAACTGAAAGCCGTACCCGAAAATGAAGGCCCGAAAAATGTTTCCCTAAGCTCTAACCTCTAATCTCTAAGCTCTAACCCCCACCCCATGCGTCATCATCTGCGCCACATCGCAATCGCAGCGCTTTTCGTCCTGATTGCTCAGGGCGCGCAGGTTTATGATGCCCAGGCGGAACTCGCGCGTGTCGATTTTGTCGTGGATACCCCGCAAACTTCGATTTTTAAAGCTGCTTTTAGAAACAGTTTTCCGATGGCTGACAGTGTTTTGCCGCATAAAAAAGATCCGCGTCGTTTGGGGATTGAGCTTACGGCGCCTTCCGCAATTGTGGTCGATGCTGATACCGGTCGAGTATTATTTTCAAAGAATATCGGTGAAAAGCGCACGCTCGCGAGTCTCACAAAACTCATGACGGCGCTTGTCTATGAGGATTTAAAGCTCAATCCGAAGACGGAAATTGAGATGTCCGAAGATGACCGCCAGTCGGTCGGCAAGTATCATTTTGAACCTGGAGATGTTTTTACCCGCGGTGAATTGTTTCAGGTGGCGCTCGGCGCTTCATCAAACAATGTGGTTGCGGCGCTTGTGCGAACCAGTGGTTTAACGCGTGAATATTTTGTGGCGCGCATGAATGCTAAGGCGGAAGAGCTGGGGATTGACGCGAATTTTGTGGAACCGACGGGGCTGAACGCTCTAAATCAGTCGACCGCGCTCGGAGTTGAAAAAATGCTGCGGGCGGCTATGCAATATGCTGATATTCGCCGCGCCACCACTTCGCCGAGCATCAGCATAGTTTCAAAAGCCGGAAAAAAATATAAAGTCGACGTGACGAATGAGCTTCTCGGAACTTTTTTGGATCGCAAGCCATACGGAATCATCGGTGGAAAAACCGGTTTTATAGACGAGGCTGGATATTGTCTGGCACAGGCGGTGAAGTACGGCGGACACACGATTGATATTATCGTGCTTGGAGCGACGGCTCACGAGCTTAGGTTTCAAGAAGTAAAATCCCTCGCGGTTTGGACTTTTGATGCTTTTACCTGGGAATTATGAATCTCACAGACATAATGAATTTTTTTCCGCCGGAGCTTGTGACCGCGGTTTTAAGCGGACTTCCGGTAGTTGAGTTGCGCGCTGGCATTCCATTCGGCATGCAGGTTTTGCACCTGAGCGCGGTTTCGGCGTTTCTTTGGGCAATCATCGGGAACGCTGCGCTTTCGATTTTGTTTTTATATTCTCTTCAGCCGATCGAATCGTTCTGCGTTAAAAGATTGCCATCGTGCAACTTAATCGTGCAAAGATATTTGGCGCGGGCCAGAAAGTCTTTTGCTGGTACGCATGCGAAGTATGGCGCAATTGGTTTGGCTATTTTTATCGCAATTCCATTGCCTTTAACCGGCGCCTGGACTGGCGCTGCCGCCGCTCATGTCATGGGTTTGCCGAAAAGAATCACCATTATTTCGATGATACTCGGCATTGTCGGCGCCGGTCTGATTGTGACTTTTGCAACCCTCGGGCTTATCAGGATTTTTTAACTTGTTGTCATCTCGAAGCCGAGGGATCCAGTTTTGGTTTAGGAGCTGGTACAATACCTGCATATGAAAATCGGTATTGATTGCCGGACTATTTTGAATCCCGGTTTTGGTGAATCGGCCGGGGTGGGGCATTACACTTATTGTTTGGTTGAGGCTCTCGTTAAAAACGATCCCGCGAATCGCTACGTTTTGTTTTTTGATACCAATGTTTCGCTCGCTGCTGTGCGAGAGTTTTTGGGTGCGGCGCCGAATGTCACGATCAAGCATTTTCCGTTTCACGAATATCGCAAGCACTTGCCGGATTTTTATACCGGAGTTTTTCTGCCGGCGCTCTACGCGAAAGAGCGGCTGGATGTTCTGCTTGAGCCTTCGGGTGAAGCGGCTGCTGGAGGTTTTATGGGCAAAAAGGTTGTGGTTTTACACGAAGTCTACGGTTTATTGCCGCATAGTCCAGAAGGTTTCGCAGCTTCAAAAGCATCGCGGGTGATTGTGTTTTCGGAATATGCAAAACACGAAGCGGTGAAAGCTTTAAAAATCAAACCGGAAAAAATCGAAGTGATCCCGTGTGGCGTGACTCCGCAATTTCACTTTACTTTGTCGGACGGAACGGTCGAGGAGACGCCGAATGTTGAAAACCGTACATATGACTCGCGCATCAAATTTGGTTTGCCGGAGAGATTTGTTTTCTTCCTGGGCACGATTGAACCGCGCAAAAATCTTCACGGGTTGATGTCGGCTTTTGTGCGCGAGTGTCGGGAACATGCGAATGATTCGACAGATTTGTCACTTGCGATTGCTGGCGCTAAGGGCGCGGGAAGTGATTTTGTTTTCGAAGAAATGGAAATCTTTAACGACGAACTTCAGGGGATTCTCGGCCGGCGCGCGATTCGCTATTTGGGATACGTGAGCGCCGAAGAAAAGTGGGATTTGCTTGAACGCGCCGAGATTTTTGCGTATCCGGTTTTATTCGAGGATTTTGGTTTACCTGTTTTGGAAGCGATGAGCGTCGGGACACCGGTGCTTGCCGCAAACCGCGGTGCGATTCCGGAGCTTGTCGGGAACGCGGGGCTTCTTGTCGATCCGGAATTCACGAACGAGATGTATCTTGGTATGGCGCGTCTGCTTCGCGATGAAACTTCGCGAAAACACTTCGGAGAAGTAGGGAAGAAACGGGCGGCGGAATTCACTTGGGAAAAAACAGCTAAAGCGACGCTCGCAGCCTTGCACCGCGCGATGATGGGGTAATAATTATCACTAAATAAAATGCGCCAGTCCGGATTTCTCGGGCTAGCGTTTTGTTTGAGGCGCGACGGCTACTTCATGAGCGTATCACGCATGATTGTCAGGTATTCCGAAGTCGGGTCCAACTTGTAGAGGTTGTAGTTGTGATTCACGGTCGTGAGGTCCGTGAGTGTCCCTTGAAGCTTCGGGAGAACCTTGTCTCCGAGGGCGAAGTTCTTGTGCAGACAGGCGTACAAGAACTCCAACTTGTTTTCCAGGTTTTCGTCGTGTTCGTTTGAGTCCAAAAGTGCCTCCTGGGGTTAGTTTTTTGGCCTAACTTGGATGCTCAGCAAGCTATCATGAAATAAGGCCGAAGTCAAGGCTGTGGACTTGACGAAATGGCTGTGTAGTGCCAAGGTTTCAATGCCGAACAGCCAAAAAGGAGAGTCCATGCTGCGGAAAGAAATCTTCGTTGATGCGAAAAATGCTCGTAAAGCGGTTGCCTACGGAATCGTGCCTATGGCTTGTTTTCCAAAACCCATGGGCTGTGAAGATCTTGAGTATTTTCTCAGAATAACGCCACCTACGCCAAGACTTTGCGGGCAAAGTATTTCTTTCAGCCAGCTCATGAGGGTGAAAGAAAATACGCTCGACAGATATAGCGTCAGGTGCGCCGTCGTGAGCATGGCCGAGCTTGGTTTTCCGAGTGGTGGAAGTCTTCGGGAGCTGGTCGGGAAGGTTTCTGAGGGAGGAGGCGAGTTCGCTCTTTTCGGGTCAGCGGATTCGTTCTTCGGTCACGTCTTTCCGATTGAGGAGGATGGTGATCAGGTTGTCATGCCGATAACTCGAGACAGTCTGAGATACTCGCCGGATTCGTTTTACACGGTCGAAGATCAGAGAAAGCGTCGAGAATCAGGGCTTCCGGACTTCGACAAGTCCATTCTCGAAAGGTTCTACGCCGTCATCACGCGGAAAAGAATGCCGTCGCGGATCGTAACGCATTTTCACATCAGGTTAGAAGAGCCTGGCGATGCTGAGCTCAGGCTTGGTCCAGAGGAGAAGATTCTGCTCAAGGTGAAGAAGTAGGGGTTCGGTTCTGAGTTGCCCGCCGGGCTTCTGGCGGATTTTTTTTTATGTAAAATTTCCTGTGGTTCCCCGAATCCTTTCATGTTCAAACCAGCCTATTTCACAACGCAATTGCTACGCATAAGAGCCGATGTCTCCGGCTTGACAGAATAGCTCTATGGTGCCAAGCTTTGGACGACCAACAGCCAAAAAGGAGTCCTCATGTTACTGAAAGAGACCCGGGTTGATGAAGAGAGTGAGACAGAGACAGCCATGTTTGGAGATTTGCAGCTATCTCTCCTTGCGCTGCCCTTGAGTTGCGGGTGTCTTGAGCACCGTCTCCATTGGGGAAACCTTTCCAAGCCGAGACTCTGTAATCGGAAGGTGTCGTTTAGCAAGCTGATAAAGGCGGGCAATGAAAAAATCCGCAACTACAGCGGTTTGAGCTTCAAATTCGCGGTCGCGAGCATGACGGAGCTTGGTTTTTCGAATGGCGGCAGTCTTCGGGAGCTCATCAAAAAGGTTTCCGAAAACGAGAGTGAGTTTGTTCGTTTCGGAGTTCTAGATTTCTTTTTCGGTTATTTCCTGCCGATTGAAGAGGGCGATGTTCGGGTTATTGCGCCGATAGATAGAAGGAATCTCAGATTCTTTCCTGAGGCGTTTTATACCCACGTTGATCAGCAGAAACGTCATGCGGCTGGTTTGCCGGATTTCGACAAGTCGATCCTTGAGAGATTCTACGCCGTCATCACGCGGAAAAGAATGCCCTCGCAAATCGTGACATCTTTCGACTTCGGATTCGAAGAGCCTGGCGACACCGAGCTCGTGCTTGGACCAGAAGAGAAAATCCTGCTCAAGGTGAAAAAATAGCGATTCGGTTCCGAGTTACCCGCCGGGCTTCTGGCGGTTTTTTAATACAAAAATACCCGTGGTTTATCCACGAGTGTTTTTGGTTGCGGGGGTTGGATTTGAACCAACGACCTCCGGGTTATGGGCCCGACGAGCTGCCAGGCTGCTCTACCCCGCGAGCACAAGGCTACGCCTGATTGATTGATATGTCAAGGGAAATTAAATTCTTTTTCTGATTGCGGCTGTGAGAGCATAGGATCCGGCGCCTATCATGTCCATGAATAAATCATAGAGCGTATCTGGCCACCAGGGCCAATTCACCATCGTCGGATCATTGTGAAATCGGATATATTCGTACCATTCCCAGAAAACTCCGATATAGACTCCTGACATTATCAGGAACGTGGCCATGAATAGAGTCGGGATTTTGAGCTTTCCGTAGATAGCTTTTACAACTATAAAGGCGCTATGGGCGATGGCAAGACCGCCAAAAAAATGCGCAATCGGGTCGATGTCGTCATGCCCGTAAAGGAATTTCTGGCGACACAATTGGAGGGCTAAAACGAGCGCCGGGAGCCAAAAAATCTTGAATAATAGTTTGAAAACTCTGGTCATAAGCCGCTATTGTAGCTCATTTGTGCGGGAATTGCGAGCTTGCCGAGATGACGGGGTTTTGATATCATTCTGTCCGCCATATGCAGAGCGGGGTGATACGCGGGGTACTGCGTGCCCCGCCAACCGTTCGGAAATAAAATGCACAAAATGCTCGCCTTGACTCATCGGCTCAATCGGCCTCGAAAGTAAACTTTCGATTCCGCTTGAGCACGATGAGTTAATCGCTTCGCGATTTGAGCATTTTGCTTCACTCAACTATATGGCGGGGTAGCTCAGTTGGTAAGAGCGAGGGACTCATAAGCCCTAGGTCGCCGGTTCAAATCCGGCCCCCGCTAGAAGGCCGCTGTGGCGGAATTGGTATACGCACGCGACTCAAAATCGCGCGGGAAACCATGTGAGTTCGACTCTCACCAGCGGCAAATAAAAACCCCGAGCTCGTCTCGGGATTTTTATTTGCTACTAGATTTGTGAGAGTCGAACTAGGAGGGGTTAGGGGAAACATTTGTTTCCCCACGGCAACGGAGGGAAAAGTACGCGAAAAACCGGGAGGTTTGTCGCGAGCTAAATTTTGATTTCCACTGTTTATCAAAATTTAGCTTCGACATCTCACAGAGCGGCAAAGAAAAGATCACCCGGTGCGGGTGATTTTTTCTTATCAATAGTCTTCTTTTCTCAGATATCGGATAAGGACGTCTTTTATTGCGCTCACGATGAACGGTTTGCGATGTCGGATCATATTTTCGATATATACTCCTGCCGCGTCATTAGCTTTACTAGCGTAGTCGTTCAGATGCTCGCCAAGATATTTGCCGCTTCCGAGTATGTCTTGATGATATTCTGGCAGCAAGAATCGATGAGACTGTCCAGATGTCCGGTGTCCGTTGCGGTCAAGAATCGTCGCCCAACAGAACATCTCGAATTTGTCTTTGGCGCCTTTGTGATAACCAACTTCAATGCCCAGGGAAAAATCAGCATCGAGAGTTTCTTTGAGAGCATTCTCTGCTCTATTGATTGAGCCTTCTTGGGTTTCGTCGGATGTTATTGGCTGTTCAGAGACACCACTTTTTACTTCGATAGGCTTTAGTGAGGCTTCAATTCCTATTTCATCTAAAGCTTCTTTGAGATAACTAATTTTTTGAGCGGAAGTTGTGCCGACGGCTATTGTTAAATGTTTCATATTTTGCGTTCATAGTATATTTGTGGCTGCTTCCAATCAATAGTGCAAACAGTGGGTGATTTTTTCGTTTAAAAAACGCCGGACCTTTCGGGCGGCGCGACTTCGATGAACTGGTTGTTACTCGGACTGGTTTTCCTTCGCAATCAGGAGCATCTCCTTGTGGACGTAGGTAAGTTGCGACGGCGTGAGCCCGACGAGTGCAGCTTTGGCGAGCGCTTCGTCGGCCTTGTCGGGCGTGAGAGGCACGACTTCTTCGAAGGTGAAGATGCGCCCGTCCGCGACGATTCCCTTGCATGCCATGACTCGGAATTGGCCGAGTTTGTCACCAGCGCGCTTCTTGAATTGCTGCGCCGTTTCTTGTTCAGCGGTGTAGCCGAGGGTTTCGTAGTCGGTCGGCTTCAGGGTTTCGGTTGAAACGAACGACTCGCTCGTGACGCGTTCAATCTTCCAGCAGTCCCGGAATGCGGCGAGCAGCTCGCCTTCGTGTGGCTTGAAATTCGGGTCCATCTTGACCTCCTTTTGGTCGCATGAATGTTGGCATTTAATCACGGAGATGTCAACCGTATCGGGGGGTTAAAGATCCCTCGGCCGTCGAGGATGACAACATGGTGGGGTGACTGCTGTTAAACTCTGCGCTATCATCTTCGCATATGGAAATTCAAAGGCCAAAAATCGGGGTTGCGGCTATCGTCGTTCGCGATGGGAAAATCTTGATGGGGAAGCGATTGAATGCTCACGGTGATGGGACTTGGAGTTTTCCGGGAGGGCATTTGGAAATGTGGGAATCGTGGGCAGAATGTGCAGCGCGCGAAACCATGGAAGAAGCAGGGGTTGAAGTCAGAAATCTGCGCTTTGCCGGAGTTACCAATGACTTATTTCGCGATGAAGGCAAACATTACAATACAATATTTATTATTTGCGAATGGGAGAGCGGCGAACCTCGGATCTGCGAGCCGGAAAAATGTGGTGGCTGGCAATGGGTTCTGTGGCACGAGATGCCGCAACCGTGTTTCTCGCCGATTAATGAACTCAAAAAACAAGGATTCAAGCCGTGTTAAGATTTTTTTATGAGCGACGATTGTGAGGGTACTAACTTTGTTATACACAGGGGGTGACTGTCACTAAAGGGACAGTCACTCTTAATTAATCGTGCAGAATAAGCGAAGTCAAAAATGATATCCACAGTAGGTGACTGTCACCAAGGGGACAGTCACCAGGGGCACGAGGCGAAGGAAGGGGAAACATTCCGGCCGACGATTGTTTGAATCGAAATTTTTTTGTATACTACTGAATCGCAAGGGCTTAGAGCTTAGAGTTTAGAGATTAGTGATATCTCTAAGCCCTAAGCTCTAACCTCTAATCTCTATATTTTTATGGCCACAGTGATTGGAGTCGTGAACCAGAAAGGTGGTGTCGGGAAAACGACCACGGTTGTGAATTTGGGCGCAGCTTTGGCTGGCGCCGGAAAGCGCGTACTTCTTATCGATTTAGATCCGCAAGCCAATGCCACGAGCGGTGTCGGCGTCGATCATCGCGAGTTGTCGCACGGAATCTACGAAGTCTTGATTGGTGAAAAACAGATTCGCGAGGCTCTTCAGGGCACTGAGCACGAAGGTTTATTTGTGGCTCCGGCGACTTCAGCGCTTTCGGGTGCGAACGTCGAGTTGGTTTCGCTCGAACGCCGCGAATATCGCTTGAATGACGCGCTTTCTGAGCTTCGAAGCGAGTATGATTTTATTATCATCGATTCACCGCCATCACTTGGTTTGCTTACGGTAAACGGGCTAGTCGCGGCAGACACGCTTTTGATTCCGGTGCAGGCGGAGTATTATGCTCTTGAGGGTTTGACGCATTTAATGGAGACGGTTGAACTCGTGCGCGAACATTTGAAACCGGAACTCGGGATTATGGGCGCGGTTGTGACGATGTTTGATCATCGCACCAAACTTTCTTCCGACGTTGTTTCCGAGTTGCAAAAGTATTTCCCGGAAAAGATTTTTGATACCGTGATTCCGCGCTCGGTGCGATTAGCTGAAGCGCCGTCACACGGAAAAACGATTATCGGCTACGATCCGATGTCGCGTGGCGCAGCGGCCTATCAACTTTTAGCGCAGGAAGTCATTAAAAGAGCAGGCTCGTAACCAATATACTTATGTCAGGTTTAGGTCGCGGCTTAGGTTCGCTCATTCCAAAGAAACCAATGCTCCCGCTTTCCGCGATGGGCGTGGGTGCGGGTTCGAGTTCGAGTACCGGTTCGGCATCAAACGAAATGATGTCGAAAACTTTTGAGGTTCCAGAAAGCTCAAAAACCGGCATGCTTGAAGTTGATATCAACGCGATTGATCCGAATCCCTTCCAGCCGCGTACCGTTTTTAATCCCGAGGATCTTCAGGAACTGGTTGATTCAATCAAAATCCACGGTGTCATGCAGCCGCTCGTTGTCACGAAGCAGGGGAATCGATACGAACTGATCGCTGGCGAACGCCGTTTGCGCGCTTCAAAACTCGCCGGACTCACTAAAATTCCGGTCGTGATTCGCGAGTGGGTTGATGATAGGACTAAGCTTGAACTTGCTTTGATTGAAAATCTGCAACGTTCGGATTTGAATCCGATTGAAGAAGCTTTGGCTTATCAATTATTAATGGAAGAATTCGCGCTAACTCAAGAAGAGGTGAGTAAGCGAGTCGGAAAATCGCGTCCGGCGGTTGCGAACGCGGTGCGCTTGTTGCAATTACCGACCGAAATTCAAACCGCGCTTCGTGAAAAGAGAATCGCGGCTGGTCAGGCGCGCGCAATCCTCGCGCTTAAATCAGAATCCGAACAGCTCGCGCTATTTCACAAAATCATGAACGAGGGGATGACTTCGCGTCAGGCAGAAGACGCTACGATTGAAACTCGAATTTCGACTTCGCGACGTGATCCGAATCTGATGGCTTATGAGAACGAGTTGCGTCAGGCGCTTGGTACGAAGGTAAAAATTACGGAAAAAAATGGCCGCGGCAAAATCGTTATCGATTATTTCTCGCGCACTGATTTGATGGAGATGAAAAAGAAGATGACCGGCTTGTAAAAGCCGGTTTTTTCGTATTTATCCTGTAGTACTTTTCTGTGTTGCTGCGTTTTGATTTCTTGATTTTTTACCCGGTCCAAGTAAGATGCCTGACATATGAAGAAAATCATTGTTTTTACAGTTCTTGGCATCGTTGGGCTGATTGTTTTGATTTCCTTAGCCCCTTTTGTCATTGTTGGTGCCGGTGAGCGTGGCGTGGTTCTGAATTGGAGCGCTTTTGATGGCACGGTTTTGGAGCCCGGCATTCATTGGCGCACGCCGATTGCACAGAGCGTAATCGCGATCGATGTTCAGACCCAGAAGGTCGAGCATCCGACAATTGCGTATTCGAAGGATATTCAGCCGGTTGATACTAAAATCGCTCTGAACTTCCACCTTGATCCGAAGCAAGTCGGTATGCTTTATAAGGAAATTGGCTTGGACTACGAGAGTCGCATCATCACTCCGTCGATTGAAGAAGCGGTGAAGCAGACGATGGCTAATTTTACCGCCGAAGAGTTGATTAGTCGCCGCGGTGAGGTGAAAGATATGATTAAGGGAGCTTTGGTCGAGAGACTCTCGCCGCGCTATGTGGTCGTGGACGAATTCTCAGTCACGGATTTCTCTTTCTCGGATCAGTTTGAAGAAGCAGTCGAAGCTAAGCAGGTCGCCGAACAGCAGGCTTTGAAAGCAAAGAATGACTTGACCCGTATTTCGATCGAAGCTCAGCAGCAAATCGAAACCGCCAAGGCTTCGGCAGAAAGCATCCGCATTCAGGCCGACGCGCTTTCTCGAAACCGAGATTTGGTACAGTTGCGCGCGGTTGAAAAATGGAACGGGATTCTGCCGCAATATATGTTGAGCGGAACGGTGCCTTTCTTGAACCTAAAATAAGAAAAAAAGACGGTGGGTAAACTTTGTTCCCATCGTCTTTTTTTATTCGCAGCTCAGCATTAAAGCCTCATGGTATAATTACGAATGGTGAGGTCTGCCTTGTCCATGCTTGAAGGCAATCTAAAATCCAGAGTTTTTGGTTTGTTATTGCATCCCGGAGCAAGAATGCTTGCTATCGGCGTGCTTGTTTTTGTTTCTCTCGCTGTTTTATTGCCAAGTGTTTCTAAAGCCACTCTCGACACGCCTCAGATTCTGTCTTATCAAGGGCGCTTAACTGATGCTCAAAAAGTGACGGTTCCTGATGGTGTGAGATCGATAAGTTTTATAATTTATAATGATCCAGTCGCGGTTTTGGTTGCGAATTGTAAATGGACTGCTGTCGGAACCTGTGCTTCTCCAGGCACGGTTTCCGTTACTGTAGCTGACGGGCTTTTCAACATCCTTCTTGGCGATACTGGTAGTGGACAGATTGCGCTTCCGGATTCACTTTTCAATACCACCGAAGGGCGTTGGTTGGAAGTTAGAATTGATGGCGAAACTCTTTCTCCGCGCCGTCGCATCGGCTCAAGCGCCACCGCCCTTCAAGCCGGAAATGCCTCTCTCTTAGATGGTTTTGATACTTCGCAGTCCGGCGGCTCCGCGGCTTTCGTGCCGGTTACCGACTCTGGTGGCCATTTGACTCTCACCAGAAATCTTGCCGTCGGTGGTCGCATTCTAGCTCCAGTGCACTCAGCGAGTCAGGGTCTAAGAGTCCCAACCAATGCTGGAGCTCCTTCGGCTGTCGTCGGAACGGAAGAGGGCGATGTCGTCTGGGATTCAACCGGCAATACACTTTATGCTTATGATGGAGCGGCCTTTGTCTCCATGAGTAATCCAAACACTTTTGTTCAAAGTGGCAACTCTTTTGCCGCCCTCGCAACTCTTGGCACGAATGATGCAAATGCGCTCGCGCTCGAAACCAAAAATATTGAACGCCTCAGGATTTTAGCTACCGGAAATGTCGGTATCGGCACCACGACTCCCACCAGCCTTTTCTCTGTCGGCGCGACTAGTCAATTTCAAGTCAGCTCTGCGGGTATAATTGCAGCCGCCGCCGGCATCACGAGTTCCGGCACTATCACTTTCAGTGGATTTTCATCAAATGGTGGCCCGCTCTTCACCAATGGTTCTGGCGCTCTCTCCCAAGCCACCGCCGGCACTTCGTCTCAGATTCTTCATGGCGGCGCCGTTCCAAGCTTCGGAGCTGTTGCACTCGCTACCGAAGTTTCCGGCACTCTACCGGTAGGGAATGGTGGTACCGGAGCCACGACTTTTACGCCAAACGGCATACTTTATGGCAACACTACTTCAGCCATTCAGGTTACAGCTCAAGGTGGAGCGAATTCGATTTTGATTGCCAATGCCGGCGTCCCATCATTTTCAGACGCGCCAACAATCGGAACCTCTGTCACCACGCCACTTCTTATCGGTGGAGCTGCGGCCGCTTCCATCCTCACACTTGAATCAACCTCCGGAGTCGGCACTACCGATGCAATCATTTTCAAAACCGCGAGTCAAAGCGAAAAGATGCGCATTACAACCACTGGCCAAGTTGGTATCGGCACCGCGGCGCCGGGGGCCGGAACTTTGCTTGATGTAAACGGCATTATTAATTCCGCGACTGGTTTTAGAATTGCGAACGCCGCAACTGCCGGCAATTTTCTCCGTGGCGATGGTACTAACTTTGTCTCAAACGCGATTCAGTCGAGCGATGTTTCGGGTTTTGCTTTCATCCAGGGCGGAAACAGCTTTGGCCCGGCCGATGCAATTCTTGGCACAAATGATGCTTTTGCTCTGACTTTTGAAACCAACAATGTCGAGCGTGGCCGCTTTGATTCAACCGGAAATTTCTGGACCGGTGGTGTTACCACTGTTCCCGTTGGTGTCCACGCGAGTTTTGTGCCGGATGGCAATGATGCTTTCGTGAACGGTGATTTTGCCGCCCAAGATAGTGTCTACGCGAATTCCTTCACCTCTGGAACTGGTGGCATTCTTGCAGCTACTACTTATGGTGAATCGTCGACAGTCGCGAATGGTGCTTTCACTCTGCAATCGACTGGCGCGCTAACTTTGAGCGCGACCACTACCGCCGGCGCTGATGATGTTATTTTCAATACCGCCGGATCTGAAAAAATGCGCATTCTTGAAAACGGCAACGTCGGCATCGGCACAGGCGCCCCATTGTCCAGGCTCGATGTAAACGGAGGGGTAGCAATCGGAAGTTACGCCGCCACAAGCGCCGCTCCGGCTAATGGTCTGATAGTAAGCGGCAACATCGGCATCGGCACCACGACTCCTTCATCAAAACTCCAAGTCCAAACAATCGCCGAAAACGGTACCACCGCCATCACGACTTACGATAATGCATCTCTTTATTCAAGTATCGACTTGCAAAAATCTAACTCCGCTTCAGCGACCAATGTCGCCACGGTGGACGGCAATATCTTGGGTCAATTCAGATTCCAGGGAAATGATGGCTCCGGATTCTTGAATGGAGGCTTGATTCAGGTTGTTCAGACCGGTGCTGTTGGCGCTGATGTTCCTGCGCGCATGGATTTTGTGACCGCGAACGGAACCACCGCGGGAGTAAAGATGAGTATCGATAAGGATGGCAATATTGGCATCGGCACCACGGCTCCATCGCATCTTTTCACGATAGCGGCTACAGCCTCAAGCGACGCAGTTAGCGCAGCTCAAAGATTTGAGATTACGAATTCAGCTACCGTGGGTGGAAATGGACTCGGATTTGGAACGGATTATTATATTGAAAACGCAAATGGAAATAATAACGCTGTGGCGCAGTTTAATGTGGTTTTGGATGACGCCACCGAAGGAAGCGAGGATAGCTCTTTCCGCTTCATCACTCGCGCCGCCGGTGCCGCGCTCTCTGAAAAGGTTCGCATTGATTCGACGGGGAATGTTGGCATCGGGACTAGCTCGCCAAATAGCCGACTTGAGGTCTTAAGCACATCTTCGCCGCAGTTACGGATGGCATATGATGGTTCAAATTACACCACGATGGGTGCCGCCTCGAACGGTGCCACTACCTTTGACGCCACCGGAGCCGGTGCGAGTTTCGTTTTCTCAGACGCAGTTTCTTTTACTGGTGATTTAACGCCGGCGACTGATATAGCCTATGATTTGGGTTCGGCGGCCAAACGTTGGCGCGAATTATACCTCGGTCCGGCAAGTTTGAAGATGTATTCCACGACCACCGCGATAGGTGGGGGAACCAATGATGTTCTGGCGGAATTAAAATTCATCGGCACAACCGGCGCCGGAGCTTTGAATCTTACGACAACCAGAAACGGCTCCGCGACCGGCGGTCAAATCAATCTAACTTCAGATTTCCCATCCGGCAACACCACCAGTTCAGCCTTCAATTTCACGACTGCCACCAATCTAGGCGCCACCGATGAGGTACTTCAAATTGGTGATTCTGGCGGAACTTTCGTAACCGTGCTTGGCAATGGCGATGTCGGCATCGGCACGGCAACTCCAATTTCTCAACTTCATGCAGCCGGCAAAGTACCGTCCGCTGCCGCCGGCTCTATTAGCACCGGCACCACCCCAACCGGAGTATACGTTCAGGGACGCTATGCTTATGTGGTCGTCGCCGGGGCTTCTGACACCCTCCGAATTTTTGACGTGTCCAATTCGGCGAGTCCGGCGGCTATCGGTTCGGTTTCAGCCAACAATAATCCGTCCAGTGTTTACGTTCAGGGTCTCTATGCTTACGTGGTCAGTAATACCGCGGCGACTCTTCAAATTTTTGATGTTTCAAATCCAGCTAGTCCGTCAGCCATTAGCTCGGTCGCAACCGGTAGCTCGCCGGAAAGCGTTTATGTTCAGGGCCGTTATGCTTACGTAGTTAATAGCGATGCCGGAACTCTCCAGGTCTTCGATGTCTCAAATCCTGTGAGTCCGGTAGTTGTAGGCTCGGTCGCAACTGGATCTCTCCCTAGAGTTGTATCTGTCCAAGGTCGCTATGCTTATGTGGCGATGAGTGGCAGTTTAAAAATATACGATGTCTCGAACCCTGCGAGCCCAACGTTCATCAACTCAGTTGCTTCAGGAATCAATCCATATGGCCTTTATGTTCAGGGTCGATATGCCTACGAAACTGATTTTACCGACGCCACGCTCCGTATATTCGATATTTCAAATCCCGCAAGCCCATCTTCAGCCGGTTCAATCGCCACCGCAGCAGTTTCTACCGGAATATTTGTCCAAGGTCGCTATGTCTATCTAACCAATTGGGTCTCTCCTAATTCACTTCAAGTCTTCGATGTTTCAACTCCGGGTAGCCCAACGAGTGTTGGCTCTGTCACCACAGGTACTAATCCATACAGCGTCTATGTCCAAGGTCGCTATGCTTACGTAATTAACTATAGCTCGGCTACGCTCCAAGTTTTTGATATGGGTGGTGCCTATATCCAACAACTCGAAGCGGGTGGCATAGAAACTGGAACTCTCACTACGCGTTCTAACGTTCAGGTTGGTAATGATTTAGATATTCGTGGTGGTATGCAGGTTGGACGCGGTATGAACGTAACTGGTCCGGTAAGTATTTATGGTGGAGCAGCTAACTCCCAATTTACGATCGATCAGACCGGTCGCGTAGGCATCGGTACGGCTCCTATGGGAGATAAGCTCACTGTTCAGGATGGCAACGTCCGCCTCCACAATTCTACTGATTCGAATGACTGGGTCATGGCCTACGACTCTACTGATGATTATTATTACATCGATGAACTAGGGAAACAGCGTCGTCTCAAGATAAAAAACCAGGCTTCTGGCGGAGGCATGAGTATTGGTTATCCAGCCGACAGCACACCTGATGGTGAGCTCGACATTGAAGTTTCGGTCGCCGCAAACAAGGGTATTGTGCTTACCGGTGCTGCTTCGCAAACTGGAAATTTAATGGAGCTTCAGAACAGTTTTGCTGCCAGGCTGCTCTCAGTTGATGCTGCGGGAGAAATAGTTTTTGGCAAGAACGCGAATCACAATATTTCAATAGAGAGTGCAACTGCCACTGATGGAAGAGATCTCACGATTACTTCCGGAAATACAACGAATGCCTTCGGCACAGCAGGCGCTTTGAACCTGGCTGGTGGCGCCTCGAACGATGGCTCCGGCGGAGCGGTTAATCTTTATGGTGGAACCGGTGCGACCGGCGGAGCTGTTACGCTTCGTGGCGGCAACGGAGGATCTCCAGGTGAAACCGGAGGAAATATTAGCGTCTTAGGCGGTTCAGGCGTTTCAGCAAATGATGGAGATGTGAATATTGGAACTTCTCATACAAAAGCGATTACCATAGGCTATGCTGGCATGAACCAACCGGCCGTCGCCATCAATAGCCGCGTCACAGTCAGTTTGATTGTTGCGACTGGCATTACTGGACCGTACGCACTTTGTCACGATACCAATGGAGCCGGTATTGATGAAATCAAAGATTGTAATGGTGGTCCAATGGCTGACTACGCCGAACAGTATCCGGTCGAAGTCGGTGCTGCGATGGGGGACATAGTCATGATTGGCACAACCGACGTCACCACGACTCAAGGTGACACAATTAAGGAGCTCATCAAATCTTCAGCTCCATACGAAGCCAAACTTATTGGCGTCATTTCCGATCCTGCCACGGCTGGTGATTTTAACTCTATCGGCTACAACATCAATCCGGCCGATAATCCGCTCCCAGTCGCGCTCGTTGGTCGCGTAAAAGTTAAAGTTAATGACGAAAATGGTTCGATCGCAGTCGGTGACCCGATTACTTCAAGTTCAACCGCCGGCGAAGGCATGAAATCCACAAAGTCGGGCATGATTGTTGGCCGCGCACTTTCCGCCTTTGCGGGTCCAGGCGCCGGCACAGTCATGGTCTTTGTTAAGACTGAATACTATCTCGGAGCCACCCTCACAACCGACGGCACGCTTACGTATTTGAATGATTCCGTAATCGTAAAAGCCAAGAACACCGCAACCGCGCTTGTTGAAGGTTATGACTCCCAAGCGATCTCGTTCACCGGCTCCGGCTGGGATGGTGCGGCTGCACAAGCCACGAATTTCAAGCTTTCGAATATCACCACCAATTCCGCAACATCTAGATTAGCGATTGCGAACACGGCTGGAGCTGAAGTCTTTAGCGTCAATCAATCCGGTGATGTCGTGATTACCGGCAAGCTCTTCCCATCCGACAAAGGCGTCGCACAAACTTCGAAGTATATTTACTACGACTCCGACATGTCGCCGTCAGATTACATGCGAACCAATGCCGCCGGCTGGGCGACCGGTTCCTATGATTTTGCTGAACTCTTCCCAACCAAAGATGAAACCCTCGGAGCCGGTGAAGTCGTCGCAATCGATCCGTTATACCCAGAACACGTGAAGCGAGCCGACTCTTCGGCGCCTAACCTCCTTCTCGGTATCATCTCAACTCGCCCTGGCTTCCTAGCGGGTGAGTGGGATAAGGCTTCAAAGAAGGTCCCGGTCGCTCTCGCTGGTCGTGTTCCAACTAAAGTGACGGTTGAGAATGGTCCAATCGCAGTCGGTGATGCCCTCACGGTTTCTCCGACCCGCCCAGGCTTTGCCACCAAAGCCACAGCCTCGACCAGAAAAAATATTGGCTATGCGCTCGAAGCCACCCTGGTTGATGCCTCCATCATCGTCTACGTCAAAACCGAAAACGCCGTCCCAACTAACTTAGCCACCGAATCAACCTCGCAACAAACTCAGAATTTCCAGATCTACCAAGATGTTGATTTCAGGGGCTTCTCGATTACGAATATCAAAGCAATCCGCGGTCAGAACTGGTCTATTGATGAAAACGGCGCACTCGTGGTTAAGTCGGTTTCGTCCAATGAATATATAGTTCAGGTGAACGAAGAGAAAGCGACTATCGACACCGCCTACTTCCCGGCGAACTCAGACATGGTTGTTATTACAAACGCATCTGTCCACGAAAATTCACGCATCTTCTTAACTTTCCGTGGCGACCCGGGTGCTAGATATTGGGTTAATAATCAGGCTGAAGGGTCCTTCGAAATCAGGTTGAGCAGTCCAGCTGTGATGCAACTTCGTTTCGAGTATTGGATTATTAATGTGAACGATACTCGTCCGGTGACCGCGCAAAACCCGGTTGCGAATGGTCCGGTAGCTCCAACTACGACCCCAACCGTACCCGCTGAATCAACCGTCCCAACCGCGCCAGCTACCACAACAACGCCTACAGAACCAGCCGCGGTGATCGAACCAGTAGCTCCAGCAGCGGTACCGGATCCAGTTCCGGTAACCGATCCTGTGCCTAATCCGGTACCAGCACCAGATCCGGTAGCTGATCCTGCGCCAGAACCAGCCCCAGCTCCAATCAGCGATCCAGCCCCAGCCGTCGAACCCGTGCCAGCTACCGATGGTGGGTTAGTGGCTCCGGTTGCTGATCTTTCCGGTACCCCAACAACTTAATTAATTTAGACGAATCAAAGCGTCGCACAAAGCGGCGTTTTGATTTTTTATTAACAATAAAGCAGAGGGCGGTATGTGATATAATTCCTAATGGCGCAGAGTGCCTATATCCATGCTCGGAGGTAGAAATACAATTTCATCTTTATTATTGCATCCCGGCGCAAGAGCTGTTGCGGCTGGTGTGCTTGTATTTACCTCGCTTGCGGTATTTTTACCGGCTGCAACTCACGCTACTTTAGATACCCCACAAATTCTTTCTTATCAGGGTCGTTTGACTGATGCGCAAAAAGTTACCGTTGCTGATGGATCTCAAAATGTAAAGTTTGCTATTTTTGATGCGGTAGCAGCCGGCAACTGCTTGTGGAGCGCCGGTGATGATGCGGGTGATGGTGTTGATACGACTTTTTCGCAAGCCGTAGATTGCCCGGGCAATCTTCCAAGTACAGCTATTTCGGTTTCTGTGACCGATGGATTATTCAACGTGCTACTTGGCGCGGCTCCGCAGAACGCGCTTCCAGATTCGCTTTTCAATACCGCAAGTTCGCGTTGGCTCGAAATCACAGTCAACGGCGAAACGCTTTCTCCGCGACGAAAAATGGCTTCTTCGGCGACTGCGCTTCAGGCCGGAAATGCTTCGCTTTTAGATGGTTTTAATACTTCTCAAGCGGGTGGAGCGGGGGATTTTGTGCCGGTTACAAATGCCGGAGTTTTGACTTTGACGGGTAATATCACAACCACCGGAAATATTTCTGCAACCGGCACGGGAACTGTCAGCTCAGCCGGTCTTTTGACCGGAAGCCTGGGTCTCACGGTTTCCGGGGCAATTGTGAGTTTAAATAATGACTCTGATTTCGCGATTAATATTGGTACCGGAACATCAACCGGCACGATTTCTCTTGGTGGCACCGGCGCGCAAACGATTGATGTCGGCACGGGAATTGCGGCTAAAACCATCACGATCGGCAATGCCAACGACGATACTTTCTCGATTAACTCATCAGGCCTTGACGTTTCAAACACCGGTGCGCTCTCCGGCATCACGACGCTCGGCATGTCGGGTCAACTTACTTCTACTCAGGCGACCGGTTCGGCGCCATTCGTCGTCGCCTCAACAACCAAGGTTTCAAATCTGAACGTGGATTCGCTCGACAGCCTTGATTCGACCGCATTCCTGCGTTCGGACGTTTCTGACTCGTTTGATGGCGTTCATAATCAAACTTTATCAATAATTTCGTCGCTTACGGCAGGGAATCGTTTAACACCCGTGCTTTCTGTTACTCAGGCCAATGATGGGTCGAATAATAATACCGAAGTTTTGGCGCAGATTGTTCAGTCCGATACTGGCTCGTCAGCTCACGCTCTTCAAATCACACAAGCTGGATCTGGCTCAGCGCTTGATATTATCTCGGGTTCGCTCACTTCCGCCGGTGCTATCACCACAACTAATAATATCTCGACAACCGGCGCTGGCACGATTACATCAGCTGGGCTGCTCTCCGGAAACCTCGGCCTAACCGTGACCGGCGCCGTGGTCAGTTTGAATGCGAGCTCGGATTTTGGTGTGAACATCGCGACCGGAACTTCAACCGGCACAATCACGCTTGGCGGTACCGGCACTCAGGCGATTGATATTGGGACCGGAGTTGCGGCTAAAACTATCACGATTGGTAACGGAGTTAACGATCCGACGGCTATCAATTCATCGACTTTGGCGATTGCTTCCAATGGAATTTCTTCTTGGAACAATGCCGGCGGTAATCTTACGATTCAGACTTTGACTTCCGGAACTATGGCGCTCGACTCGGTTGGCGCGCTTAACCTTGGAACTGTGGCCGCAACTTCGGTTTCGGTTTCGCGTTCCGGCATTACGACTACGGTGAATGGAGCGCTTACGTCTTCGCAGCTTTTAACCGGAAACCTCGGTCTCACTGTGACTGGTGCCGCAGTGAGCTTAAACGACAGCTCTGACTTCGGAGTCAGTCTTGCCGGCGGAACATCGACTGGTACGATTACACTCGGTGGATCAATGGGTCAGACGATTGATATTGGTACCGGCGTGGCATCGAAAATCATCACTATCGGCAATGCAAATGATGATTTCTTTGCTATCAACTCATCAGGCCTGGATGTTACCTCCGCTGGCGCCCTCTCTGGCATCACAACACTCGGCATGTCGGGTCAACTCACTTCGACTCTCGCAACCGGTTCAGCGCCATTCGTGGTTGCGTCAACGACCAAAGTTTCAAATCTGAACGTCGATACATTTGACGATCTTGATTCGGCGTCATTCCTGCGTTCTGATGCTTCGGATTCTTTTGATGGGCTTAACAGCAAAACTTTGTCACTGCTTTCAACGCTCACGGCAGGGAATCGAACCGCCGCTGTACTTTCGGTTTCGCAAGCTAATGACGCAGCGAATAATAATACCGGAGTCTTAGCCGAGATTATTCAGCTTGATACGGCTTCATCCGCTCACGCTCTTCAGATCACTCAATCTGGTTCCGGTTCAGCTCTTAATATTATCTCTGGTTCGCTCACTTCCGCTGGCGTGATTACGACTTCGAACAATATTTCTTCAACCGGTTCTGGTACGATTACATCAGCCGGACTGCTCACCGGAAATCTCGGTCTCAACGTGACCGGTGCCACGGTTAATTTGAACGCAAGCTCGGACTTCGGTGTGAATATCGCGACCGGAACATCGTCTGGTTCGATTACGCTCGGAGGTACTGGAGCACAGGCTATTGATATCGGCGCGAACATTGGTACTAAGGTTATTCGAATCGGAAATGCAAACGATGACTCTTTCCAGCTTGATTCGTCTGGATTGGACGTTTCTTCCGGCGGTGCCCTTTCCGGCATCACGACGCTCGGCATGTCGGGTCAACTAACATCGACTCTCGCAACCGGTTCAGCTCCGTTTGTAGTTGCATCCACAACCAAAGTTTCAAACTTGAACGTCGATACCTTTGACGATCTTGATTCGGCGTCATTCCTGCGTTCGGATGTATCAGATTCTTTTGATGGAGCTCATGATAAAACACTCGAAATACTCGCGACGGTTTTAGGGGGTGCACGTTCGGAGCCAGTATTATCGGTGCAGGAAGATAGCTCGCATGCAAATCTGTCTACCGGAACATTGGTTCAGATAGCATTGAGCAACAACGAATCTTCAGCTCATGCGCTGCAGATTAGTAATGCTGGTATCGGTTCTGCTATCGATATCGTTTCCGGTTCGCTCACTTCCGCTGGCGCGATTACTACAACTGGGAATATCTCCTCAACCGGTTCAGGGACCATCACTTCAGCTGGGCTACTTTCTGGTACGGTGGGCGTCTCTGTTGGCGCCTCGCAGTCGTATTCTGGTACCGGGGCTGTCACACTTTCTTCTGGCGGCACAAATACTACTTTAACGTTGAATAGTGCTACCACGGGAAATATAGAAATTGGTAATGATGGGAGCGCTGAGGCTATTAATATTGGCTCGGGCTCTGCCGTTAAGACGATTGGAATCGGCAATGGAAATGCTGGAAACACGATAAATATCGGTACTAACAATGCTGCCACTGATTTTATCAACATCGGTTCAGCTCTTGATCAGGTAACGATTAACGCAAGCAGTTTGATATACGGTTCGGACATGTATTTTAGAAATGGTGCCGATCGTACAATAGGGATCACTACCGCCAATCCGGATGTTGCTGGAAATCAACTGACCGTTAGGCCTGGAAATGGGAACGGAAATAGCGCCGGAGGCAATCTGGTCTTGAACGGTGGAACTTCGGGTAGTGATTCGGGTAATGCTGGCAATGTGGAGGTTACCGGTGGCCTTGGCATCTCGGCGACTTCTAATGGTGGCGACATTGTTTTGCTTGGCGGTAATGGAAGCGGAACCGGGGTAAACGGGGTAGTTAGAATCGGCAGTCCGACGATTGGTTCAACACGCGCAACTAATTTGTTAGCTATTGGTGGCGGCTTAGAAGTTGATGGTGATGCTCGTCTTGATGGTAATTTAGCTTTGGCAACGACCACTTCGAGTAGCGTTGGCGTGGTGACTGTTGGCGGCTCGCGATTCCTGCATGACTATGGTGCTAACATCTTCCTCGGGTCGGGAGCAGGCAACTTTACAGCTTCGGGTACCGATAATATTGCGGTCGGAAATTCAGCCTTCGCCTTACTGACATCTGGTTCAAATAATGCTTCACTTGGCGGCAATGCTATGCTCGCGCTTACATCTGGAGACAGAAACACGGCGACCGGAGCCTATGCTTTGAACGCCCTTGATGTAGGAATAGATAATGCGGCATTTGGCTATAACGCATTACTCGTTAATGACGCCGGTGGTGGAAACACAGGTATTGGAAGTTACGCATTGCAATCTAACACTAGCGGGGAGTTTAATTCTGGGTTAGGTTCGTATTCTCTTGTCAATACAACTGGCGACAATAATACCGGCGTGGGTTATAGCACCGGTCTTACTAACACAACTGGTTCTCGCAATACTTTTGTAGGTGTCGGGGCTGATGTGGCTTCTTCTGGCCTCATGAATGCTTCGGCAATTGGGTACCAAGCCCAAGTTGGATGCGGTAACTGCATGGTACTTGGCAGCGTTAATGGCTTTAATGGCGCAGTCGTATCGACCAATGTCGGTATTGGAGATACTACTCCGGCAGCGATGCTCACGGTGGGCGACGGCGATCTTTTTCAGGTGACTTCGGCCGGCTTAATTTCAACCACGCCTTCGTCTGATGCTGTGGCGCTTACCCTTACCGGTACGAACGTTTCTTCGGCGAACTTGCTTTATCTAAATTCCAAAAATACCTCCGGCACAATTCAGAATATCGCTTATGGCACTGCGACAACTCTGAGCGGATCTCTGGTTGGTTCGGCGCTTGATTTAAAAACCGGTGTCACGAACGTCACTCAAAGTGTTTCTGGAATGGTTTTGACACTTCCAGGGGCAACAACGGCTACTGGCACAGAAGCAATCAAGGGAATCTCGATTGAGTCTCCAGGGGCGGTAGCGAGTGTATCGGGTACTCCAACATGGACTGGGCTTGATTTGACCATGCCGGATATCACACAAGCTGGTGGAGTACTTACTTCCACCGGTATCAAAATCACCGGCGGGACAGTGACTTCGGGTACATCTTATGCGCTTATCGCGGATTCTGCGGCTGGAAATGTCGGTATTGGAACCACCACTCCAACTGCCAATTTGGCGGTTAAGGGATCGGTCGCAACCGGCGGAAACGGGACGATTGAAACAGGGGCGTCTATATCTGATATTGGAGGCACAACAGATGCGAATGCGACTACCTTTATTTTTGGATCCAGTACGACGTTCTCTACTTCTTTGGTTGTCGGAGATGAGATTTCGTTCTCTTCGGCACCTGCGACCTATGCGGTTGTGACAGCTATCTATGGAGACACGATGCTTGCGACGGACATCGCTCTTGGAGATGGGTCGACACAAACTATTAATGTTCGACATCCGTATAATGTGGTTACTGGAAGCGGAACTGCTTTCTTGACTGAGATTAGGCCTGGTGACGTCATGACTATTGTAAGCTTTTTAGCGCCTAGCGAAACCGTCGTGCGGGTGGTTACAGATACCTTAGCAGTTGTGGGTGGATATTTCGAAGGGCCATATACACCACTTTTCCCAGGTGCCATGTTCACGGTTAGACGGCCGATCATGAATATTGCTGATGTTGATGCTACGGCTCATCTCGTGGTGCATGGTGACGGGACGTTGAGGGTTGGAACAAGTGAGCCGGTGTCTGCTTCTAAGAATATCATGAGCATTTCCTCTGATGTGAGTTTCGGAAATGGGGATTATGCTTCTTTGATGTTGAATTCATCGCTGTCTTACTCGAGCGCCAACGGAAATACTTTTAGCGGTATTGATTCTAATATATCCTCCGGCGGCGGTGGTGTTGGTCAGCCGGTTATGTCGATGATTGGTATGGATGCTAGACCATATCGAACAAGCGGCTCTGGTGGGTCGGTTGTCGGTGTGCGGGCGACGCCATATGTTATAGGTGGTGCTGGACCTAGCGATATGATCGGTGTCGAGGCTGGTGAAATGACGGCATCGGGCGGGGGGTATATTTCGAATGCGACGGGTGTCTATATTAGACAACAGACTATTGGTCAGTCTTCCAACGTGGGGATAGCTATTGAGTCCGCGCAGGGTACTGGAGCTAAGACTGTTTGGGTCTCATCTCGTGATGACATCACGAGCGCCGAAGGAGGTATATTTTTCGGTGCATCTGCCGATACGAATCTTTATCGTTCTGCTGTTTCGACGTTGAAAACAGACGGTGCTTTGATTGTGGCGCCTCCGGCCAGAACCGGTTTGTCGCCGAGCATTCTTACGGTCACGGGTGCGGCTGATACGGCCCTGACTGCAAGCGCCGAAGCTACTGATATCAATTTTAACCTGGCACGAACAGTTCAATTTGCAACTGGTGCAATCACAAATCAGCGTGCCATGCGGATTCAGGCTCCGACTTACGCCTTCGTGGGCGCTTCAACAATCACAAATGCCGCCACGCTTTCGATTAGCGGAGCTCCGGTTGCCGGCACAAACGCGACAATTACGAATTCGGCGGCTTTGGTGGTTGAATCTGGCAATGTCGGCATCGGCACTTCGAGTCCGAGCGCTAAGCTCGTGGTTGTTCCTGGAGCTTTGACTGGTGACCCAGCCGTCATTATTGATTCCCCGGACTTTGTTTCGATGCGACTTGATCGCGGTGCTGTGAGCGACGATGCTGCTATAAGATTCGCGACCGCTGGTTCAGATGAGTGGTTGGTGGGCACTGGTCGTAACGGCAGTAATGCTGATTTTTCCTTCTTTAACTCCGGCGTCAATCAGCTTTTGATCACAGACGGCACCGGCCGTGTTTCTATCGGAGGCGTTGCTTCACCGGGATCAAAGCTTGTTGTAAAGAGTTCCAGTACTACGAGCGCTACATCTGCTCTTAATGTGACCGACTCAGCTGATACTTCGCTTTTCTTTGTTCGCGATGATGGCACCGTCAGCGTCGGATCCTCTTCGTCTCCCGTGGTTGGAAGCAGACTTGCTGTGAATGGTTCAGGCATGGTTCACGGGACAGTCGCTGAGTACGTTCTTTCGTCTACAAAATACAAGAAATTAGGAATGGGCGTATTGAATGTCGGCACGCCTGCGGGTGCTATTCCGGGTTTTGGGCTCGAAATAGGTACTCGAAATGCCGCTATTACCCTTGATCAGTTAGGAACCGGGGATTTGAACTTCTCGGTCAATAGTTCTGGTGCTGGCAATTATGTTGATTCGGATATAAAAATGACGATATTACCGAGCGGCAATGTTGGCATTGGCACCACCGCACCTTCCCAGCTTTTCTCGGTCGGTACCGGGGCGACATCAAACTTCACCGTTACATCGGCGGGCAACACGGTTGTTGCCGGCAGCTTGAATGCAAACGGGAATACGGTTATAGGTAACGCTACGGCTGATGAACTTACGGTAACCGCGACGATTTTGGATGATTTGAATCTTCTTCAGATGTCGAACCATACGATCGGCAACATTAATGGCGGTAATGGACTTTTGACGATTAAGGGTGGTAACAGCACATCATCTTCATATAACGGCGATGCCGTAACTTTGAAGGCTGGTAATGGTTATGCTGGGTCTGGTTCCGTCGGAACAAATGGCGGTGCTTTCACGGTTACACTTGGAGCCGGAGGTGACGGCGCGAATTCGGGGGCGACCTTGATACCTGGTTATGCTGGTGGAAACGGATCCGCCTTCGTGATTACTGCAGCCGCTGGTGGCAAGGGCGGTGATATGACTCAGCCAGGAGGCGGAGGGACTCCGGGCGCGGGTGGCAATGGTAGCGTAATCCAAATTAATGGTGCTTCTGGTGGTGCTGGTGGTGCTACGACGACCAGCAATAACGGAGCTAACGGCGGTGCCGGAAGCATGATTCAGATTGTCGGTGGAAATGGTGGCAATGCAACCGGCATAACTGGTGGTACGGGTGGGAACGGTGGAAACGGTGGAACGGTTACTATTGCCGGTGGTGTGAAAGGTACCGGTGGAGGTTTTGGTGGATCAGATGGCGCAATTGGCGATATCACATTTAAAACTAGCGGTACCGGCGGTACGACGCGTTTGAATATCAACGGCAATGCTGGAACGGTTTCGGTGGCGCTCGGAAGCACCGCAAGTACTACGGCGGTCTGTTCGTCGCTCGGCAACACCACTTCGCCGACAGCGACCTCAGTTTATGAGCTTCGTGACTGTAGCAGCACTCCGGCTGCCGATTATGCCGAGCAATATCCGGTCGCGGCTGGCATTGCGAGCGGCGATATCGTTTCGATTGGTGCAGATGATGTTACGACGATTGACGGCGACACCATCAAACAGCTCGTAAAAAGCTCTTCGACTTACGAGTCAAAGCTTTTCGGTATAGTTTCTGATCCAACCAAAGCCGGTGATTTTAACTCGATTGGTTACAATATTGATACGGCTGATAACCCGATGCCGATCGCTCTTGTCGGACGCGTTATCGTTAAGGTTAACGATGAAAATGGTCCGATTGCGGTGGGCGATGCGATTACATCTTCTTCAGCGGCTGGCGTTGGTATGAAATCAACAAAGCCAGGCATGATTATCGGCCGCGCCCTAAGCGCTTTTGCCGGTCCTGGTGCTGGTACGATAATGGTTTTTGCGAAGGCTGAATACTTTATCGGCGCGACGCTTACGTCCGACGGAGTTCTGACTTATCTTGGCGATTCGGTTACGACTCGGGCAAAAAATACAGCTACGGCTTTGGTTCCGGGGTATGACTCTGAATATATCAACTTTGCCGGTTCCGGTTGGGACGGTTCGGCGGCGCTCGCTACGTCTTTCAAGATTTCGAATGTTACAACCAACGCTTCGACTTCGAAACTCGCAATCGCGAATACTGCCGGCGCGGAAGTCTTCTCGGTGAACCAGTCTGGTGATGTTTCAATCGCCGGAAAGTTATACTTATCAGATAAGGGTTCGACGCAGAATTCGAAGTACATATACTACGATTCAGATGCTTCGCCGAGTGACTATATGCGCACGAATGCCGCCGGGTGGGCGACAGGTTCATATGATTTTGCTGAGCTTTTCCCGACGAAAGATGAAACTTTGGGTGCCGGTGAAGTCGTCGCTATCGATCCGCTCTATAACGAACACGTAAAACGAGCGACTTCCAGCGAACAAAACCTACTTTTGGGTATCATTTCAACTCGCCCAGGTTTCCTTGCGGGTGAGTGGGATAAGACTGAAAAGAAGGTTCCGGTAGCGCTTGCCGGTCGCGTACCAACCAAGGTGACGGTTGAAAACGGTCCGATTGCGATTGGCGATGCGCTTACGGTTTCTCCGACGCGCCCGGGCTTTGCCACTAAAGCGACTTCTTCAGCCACAAAAACCATCGGTTATGCGCTTTCGGCGACTTCTGTTGAAGGCTTGGTAATCGTTTATGTGAAAACTGAAAACGCGGTGCCGATCAATATCGCGACCGAAGTTGCGGCGCCACAGAATCAGGGCCTTCAAATTTATCAAGATATCGATTTCCGCGGCTTCTCGATTACGAATATCAAGGCGATTCGCGGTCAGAACTGGTCGATTGATGAAGCCGGAGCTCTGGCTGTAAAGACAACGAAAACCGGTGGACTCATCATTACGAAGACGCAGGAAGCAGCTACGCTGGACTCGGTTATTTTCCCGATTGGCGTGGATACGGTTGTGATCACAAACCCTTCGGCGCATGAAAATAGCGAGATTTTCCTTTCGTGGCAGGGGAATCCAGGCTCGGTTTCGTGGGTTCAGGATAAGCATGAGGGGTCTTTCTCGGTAAAGCTCGCTTCGCCGACATTGACCGGGGTTAAACTGAGTTATTGGATAGTTGACTTAGTTGATGAGCGGCCGATTGTCGCGGACCCGGCACCGGTTATCGCCTCGGAACCGGTTCAGAATAATACGACAACTTTGACAGCACCGGCTGAGTCTACGGTTTCTACGGTGCCAGCGGAAACCACCACGCCTACGGCACCGGCAGAGGTAATCGTGAGCGATCCGGCAGTAGTTGTGCCTCCTCCGGTTGTTGAGCCGACTCCGGTGGTCGTCGAGCCGGTTATCGAACCTGTAGTGGCCCCGGCGGCGCCTGCGGTTGAGCCGGTTATTACTCCTGTGATTGAACCAGCTCCTCTTGAGCCAGCTCCGACGTTGGAAGAAGTACCTGCTCCGCCCGCTGATCCAAGTTCAGCTCCAGAACCAGCAGAATCTACGCCAACACCATAAAAACACGGAATCATAATCCGTGTTTTTGTTTTTCTTTTGAGTTATAGTTGGGGATGAGCTATGGAAACTTCAAGTAAGATTTTGCTTTGGGTGATCAGGGTTTGTGCCGTGCTGGCTTTTTTAGTGCCGATTATCAACACCGGCAATACTTTTTATTCAAATATTTTCGTGCAAAGTTCGCTTTTTCAGATTTTGGTTGAAATTATGGTGGCGGCGTGGCTTTTGCTCATGATTTTCGATAAGAATTATCGACCTGATTTCAAAAACAAAATCTTCGTGGCGCTCGTGATTTTTGCCGGAGCGCTAACTCTCGCCCAGATATTCAGCGTTGATGTTAAGCAATCACTCTGGTCGCTTCCGACGCGGATGATGGGGCTCGTAAATTTGGTCCACTATTGGCTTTGGTTCATGGTGCTATTTTCGGTTTTCAAAACCTGGGTTTCTTGGCGCTGGTTATTCATAACGTCAGGCGTGGTTTCAATTGGCGCGGCGTCCTATGGCTATTTTCAAGCGGCCTATTCTTTAACGATCGACGGGCGCATTTTTTCAACACTTACAAACCCGACCTATCTTGGATTATATGCGCTATTGCACATCTTTATCGTGATTCTGGTTTATGTGAAAGAGACCGATTTGCGATTACGAATTCTGTGCGCTTTGACGGTTATCGCAAATCTAGCAGCTCTGATTTTGACCGGCAGTCGCGGTCCGCTGGTCGCTTTGATTATCTCGGCGCTAGTTCTTGTGATTGCGTATCCGATAATCAGCGGGTTTGGCCGAAAGAAGATGGCAATTTGCTGTTTTGCGATTGCGATTATTTCGCTGGCATTTATTGCTTTGGCATCAAAAACTTTGTTGTTTTCAAGAATTGCCGGTAGTGGCTTTGCCGAGGATCGAATTACGGTTTGGAAAATCGCTCTTGATGGCATTAAATCAAAACCGATTAGCGGTTATGGAATCGGCAACTTTGATGCGGTTTTTAACAGGCTTTGTGCGCCGGGAGAAAAGTCCGTCAATGATTTTTGGTACACCGATTCGCATAATATTTTTCTTGATATATTAGTCGCCGGCGGCGCGTTTTCCTTGCTCGCTTATCTTGCGCTGCTTTTTGTGATCATCACCAGTTTGGTGAAAATATACAAAACGCAAATTCTTGAAAAAAAGAAAACCGCTTTGGTGATTTTATGTATATTTTTAGCATATTTGATTCAAGGGTTATTTCTATTTGAAATCGCTTCGGGCGCCATGATTTTTTATGCTGTTTTGGCTTTTTTAGCGGTTCAAGCAGGCGACGATGTTCAGAATCGCGAGGGTTTAAATAATCGTAGTTTTTCTTATCCAATTCTGTGTATTATTATAATTGCGCTGGTTTCTGCGATATATTTTATTAATATTCTGCCGATGATGCAGACATATGAGCATCGAAAAGCATATTCGTTGCTTTTAATTGATCCGAAAGAGTCGACGAGATTATTTAAAAACTCTTTGCGAACCGATTCTTTTGCGAATACGGCGCTCCGAGTGAATATGAGCGAAGTTATCGCATATGTATTTGATAGAAGCCTTGGGGTGCCAGCGGAGCGTCGGGAATTGATACTTTTCGCGACTCGCGAGATAGAAAAAGCGGCGGAAGAGCATCCGGGGAACTATCGATATCAACTATTTGCGGCTTATGCGAATCGCATGGCTTCTGGTTATGAGCCGGAAAGACTCGCTAAATCAGAAACTATTGCGGCGCGAGGGATTTTATTAGCATTAAAACGCCCGGAATTAAGGCTTGAACTCGCGGAAAGTCTAACTGCAGAAAAGCGATACGAAGAAGCCTCGGCGGAATTTAACCGAGCACTCATGACCGCGGACAAAAACTCGCTTGGTTTGATATATTTCAGGCGGGGGATTATGGATTTAGCAGTCAGAAGATTTGATTTAGCCGAATCTGATTTGCGAAATGCAGAATCTGCCGGATATCAGATATATTATGATATTGCGTTTGGGCGCAAGCTGGTCGAAGTTCGTGGTGGCGTGCGAATAAGCCAGTATTTTGAAGAGTATTTGAATGTACTCAAAAATATATTTCCAAACGCGGGGTTATGAAATGCTTGGCAGGGGTGGATAATAACTATTGAAGATATGTCCTCCGCATGGGATGATTAGCTGCGAAAATAATTATTATGTTAGCAAAAGCGAGAGCGAAGATCCGTAAACTTGTTGACTTCGCGTTGCCGCTCGGTTCGTCGCGACGTTTAGCGGTTAAAAATGTTCTAAGGAGTTTTGGTTTGCGACGCAGTTATTGTCCGATTTGTGAAGTTGAAGTGAATTTTGTTGAAGAAGGTCCCTGGCTTCGGGACCAGTATTTTTGCAATAAGTGTCGCAGTATTCCGCGACAAAGGCTGGTGATGGCGACGATTCGCGAAATGATGCCTGATTGGAAGGAAAAGAAGATTCTCGAGCCTTCGGCCTGGGGCGCTACTGAATCGGTTTTGATGGGCTGCCCGGGCTATGTTCGCTCGCAGTTTTATGATGATGTAAAATTTGGTGAATATAAAGATGGATATCGTTCGGAAGACTTAGAGAATCTGACATTCGGCGATGAGACTTTTGATTTGATAATAACTCAAGACGTTTTCGAGCATATTTTTGACATTCGCAAAGCTTTCAAAGAAATACATCGCGTCTTGAAGCCTGGCGGCATGCATATTTTTACCGCACCAATGGAAAAGGGGTGGCTCAAATCTATTCAGCGAGCTAAGATGGAAAATGGCAAGATTGTTCATCTTAGCGAGCCTTCGTATCATGGCAATCCGATTGATTCGAAAGGTTCGCTTGTAACATATCATTACGGAGCTGATTTGCCGGTAATCATCTTTGAAGCCACGGGGATGTTTACAGTCATTAGAAGCGTCAAAGATCAAAGTCGCGGATTAGACGGTGAGTATTTAGATGTCTTGATTAGCACAAAGAAATAAACACTTTATGAAGTTAAGGATATTTTTGGCAATTGTGT
This sequence comes from bacterium, assembly GCA_037139515.1. GTDB lineage: Bacteria > Patescibacteriota > Patescibacteriia > JBAXGH01 > JBAXGH01 > JBAXGH01. The sequence goes on along the minus strand of JBAXGH010000002.1, from coordinate 28,541 downwards.
TAGTGGTTCTGGTGCGTCCAAACATGGCGCAGGCCTATATCGACCCAGGCTCCGGAAGTTTTGTGATTCAGGCGGTTGTCGCGTCGCTTGCGATTGCTCTCGGGTTTTTCGGTCAGATTAAAAATGGTGTTATCGGAATCGTGAAGAAGTTTAGAAAGGATAAAAAAGATTCGAATGGACCCGAAATTAAATAAAGCTTCGTTTCGCGATCCGGCGGGTTTCGTTTTCACCGAAGATGGTGTTTTGAGGCGCCAAATTTCGTTTACATACAAACTTCATTACGAGAAATTGGTTTCATCCGGTTTGCTGAAAAAACTTACCGATAACGGCTTTTTGATTTCTCATGAAGAAGAGGTGGCTCCTGCGAATGTTTATAAACTCATCAAGCCAAAAAAGATTGATTTTATCTCGTATCCGTACGAATGGTGCTTTAGCCAGCTAAAAGATGCTGCGCTTTTGACGCTCGAAATTCAGAAGTTCGCCTTGAATTGTGGCATGACGCTTAAAGATGCCAGCGCATATAATATCCAATTTCAAAACGGCAAACCGATTTTGATTGATACTTTATCATTTGAAATATACGAAGAAGGCAAGCCGTGGATCGCTTATCGCCAGTTTTGTGAGCATTTTTTGGCGCCACTTGCTTTGATGAGCAAAACCGACGCGCGTCTCAATCAATTGCTGAAAGTATTCTTGGACGGCGTGCCCTTGCCGCTTACGAGTCGCATATTGCCGTTTAGCTCGTATTTTAATCTCTCTCTGCTTGCGAATATCCATCTGCACGCTTGGTTTCAGAATAAACATTCTAGCAGCGCGCCAAAACATGATGATATTCGTATGAGTAAGGATCGGATTCTGTCCGTGGTTGAAAGCCTGAAAATGGGCATTCAGGGGCTCACCTGGGCGCCGAAGGGGACAGAATGGGGGGAATATTACTCTGACACGAATTATGATTCCGTGGCGATGAATTCTAAACTTGAGGCCGTTGAGCTGATGATTAGCGAGTTAAAGCCGCATTCAGTTTGGGATTTGGGTGCGAATACCGGGGAGTTCAGTGAGCTGGCATCGCGAAAGGGAATTGATACTGTGGCTTTTGATATCGATAGCGCTGCGATTGAAAAAGCTTATTTGAAAGCAAGGGCTTTGGGAGAGAAATCGTTGCTGCCGCTGGTTTTGGATTTAACCAATCCATCGCCTTCGATTGGCTGGGCGAATGAAGAGCGAATGTCGCTTTTCGAACGCGGCCCGGTGGATTTGGTACTGGCCTTGGCGCTCGTTCATCACTTGCGAATTTCAAATAATATTCCGTTTCGCATGATGGCGGAATACTTTAGTCGTCTCACTTCGAACTTGGTGATAGAGTTTATTCCGGCCGAGGATTCGAAAGTGCAGATTTTAGGGCGGACTAGAATTATTCCGACGGATTATAATCAAAATGCTTTCGAAGCTGAGTTTTGCGAGTATTTTACGATCGAAAAACGTGTCGCGGTGAAGAATTCTCTGCGCTGGATATACTTGATGCGAAAGAAATATGAGGTTTCAGCCGAATAAGCGATATTTACTTCAATCGGCGGCGCTCGCGAGTTTTGCCGTCTCGGGGCCGCTTCTGAATCTTCTTGGGCAGAACGGTACGTTTTTCGTGGCTCATGGAATGCGCGATTGGAGTATTGTTTGGTTTGCTTTGATTATCGGTTTTGTGCCGGCGCTCGTCGCGGTTATCATCGAATTGTTTTTTGCTTTATTTGGTTGGGTTGGGAAATACGCACATTATTTGTTTTCCGCGGCGCTTTTTTCGGTGATATTTTCGCCGATGCTGAAGAGATTCGCGATGGTTCCGCGGACTGAACTTGCGGTGATAATTTTAGCCGGTCTTGTAGCTGGATATTTGACGCGCAAAAATGCGATTTCAAGAATTGTCGCCATTTCATCGATCGCGATTTTGGTTTTTCCGATTATCTTTTTGTTCTTTAGTCCGGTTAAAATGTTGCTTACTCATGTGGAGATTGGCAGTAGCGGTGCTAAAATCGACAAGGACTTTCCGGTGTTTTTGATTGTTTTTGATGAGATGAATACGATTGCATTGCTTGATAAGGATAAAAATATCGACAGAAAAATATATCCGAATTTTGCGAAGCTCGCGGATGATTCGATTTGGTTTCGAAAGGCGACTTCGATTGCCAGCACCACGGAAGTTGCGGTGCCGGCGATATTGACTGGAATAAGGCCTAAGTCGTTAGTTCCGCCATTTGAGCTTCCAGTGCTCGAAAATTATCCTGATAATCTGTTTACATTTTTCAAGGGTCAATATGAGGTTAAGGGGTTTGAAAGGGCCACGTCGCTCTGTCCTCAGGATCAGTGCAGCAGTACGCTGACAGCCGGATTAAGTAAGCGCGAGAAGCTGATCGATACAGGTGTAATCTATTTCAACACCGTTCTTCCGGGCTTGTTTGCAGATAGAGCGATTAATATTGATGGTGGCTGGAGTGGTTTTGGAGAATTTCGTCGGAGCGCTATTGATACAAGAAATTATGGTGATGGTGAAGATGTGCGTTTTCGCAATTTCGTAGCTTCAATCGATGGTAGGAAAGATACTTTTTATTTCGGTCATTTCTTCCTGCCTCACGTGCCGTATAGGTTTCTTCCCAACGGTGAGATTTATAATTTTGACACTTTGTTGCCTGACGGCGTTGACATGAGTAGTGGCAGGTGGGCAAATAATGAGAAATTGGTCAGTCAGGGATATCAGCGGTATCTTCTTCAGGCGCAGTTTGCGGACAAGCTCTTAGGCGAGTTTATCCAAAAGCTCAAGTATGAGAAGATTTATGAAAAATCCTTAATAATCATCACAGCCGATCACGGCGTTTCTTTTTTGGCTGGTGAACCGCGACGCAACATAACTAGCATGACTGCTCCAGAGATTTTACCGATTCCCTTACTTGTTAAAGAGCCAAATCAAGCAGAAGGAAATATAGATGACCGGTTTGTTTCCAGCCTCGATATCGTGCCGACAATAGTAGAATTGTTATCTGCACAGAAGCCGTATGACATGAGTAGCTGCTCGCTGTTTGAGTCATGCGAGCGTCTCCATGCTTTTCCGGCCGATGAGAAACTTCAGAAAGAAGCCATGAATTTTGCTGCTCTAGATAAGAAATTAGAGCTGTTTACATATGGCGAAGACGCTTTTCCGGAGCTCAGAAAACAGCATGAATTAGTCGGACAAAGGGTTGATTACGACCTACCGATGTGTGGAGGCAGCTTTTTGCTCGGAAATAGCTCTCTTTTTGAGAATGTAAATACTTTGTCGCAGTTTCTGCCGGTTCTAGTCACTGGTTCATTAACTGCTAGAACAAATAGTAATCTTGTGATTAGCCTGAACGGAGTTATTACTTCATCTGCTGCAGTATTTGAAAAAGATAGAACTCAGAATTTACAAGCGATGAGTCCCGAGAGATTTTTTCAGAATGGCAAAAACATAGTCTCGGCATATGAGCTGGATAGTAAAGGTAAACCAATGTGTGAATTGAAGACGGTTATTGGAAGTCCTTTATCTGGTGTCGGCGGTACGGTTCTTTTCCGAGAATCTACTTCGGTGAAGACTCCGGCTTCTGATGCCTTATATAATATTGAGAGTGTGCGCGAAAAATTAGGTGTATTTGTTAGTATTAATGGATGGATAGCGGTCCCCAAGGGGTCCACAAAAGTCAATCGAGTCATTTTTAGTTGCGGTAATTTTGGAGATGTTTCTGCTACGCTGCTTCCTCGCATCGATGTCGATAATTACTTTAAAGGTACGCGCGATGCGGTCGGCTTTAATCTAGTGCTGTTGGATGATAGGATGAAGCAAGTCGATATGAATGACTGTCAGCTGTCTTTCAGTCGCGAACGCATTAGGAAGTCGCGCATGGCTATTCCGGAAAACAAACGGTGTTTGCTTGCCTCGATTGGAGCAGTTGATCGAACATCCAGCGTGCGCAGCGAGGATAATCTCATTGAGTTATCAAATGGCGGAGGCGGCAGCTCTTCGTTGAAGGGAGTGTTTGTTGTTGATGAGGCGAGTTATAATGTTGAGCGCGTGAGTATCGATGGAGGATGTTTGAAGATATCTGGTTGGGCGACGAACCTCGAACATAGTAGGGCTATTGATAATATTTATATTTTGTTGAACGATGATGTGATTTACTCGCATGTGCCTAATGTCAGCAGGGACGATGTTTCGAGGCATTTCTCAGTAAACAACGTAGAAAATAACGGCTTTGATTTTGTGTTGTCTTTAAAAAAAGAAATAGATATTAAGGACATCAAGATAATCGGTAGAATTGGAAAAAAGACTTTTATGATTAGCTATTAATAAGCCGAGCGCATTCTAATATGAACACGAATCAGATTATTATCGAAGCAGCGAAGCGGGTTGGCGTAGTTCCGCAAATTCATCCGGAAGATTTGATATTTAAATTCGTGATTGGCGCAATAGCTAATTATGAACATGCGGTGCGTTATTACTTCGAAGATGGAAAGAAGTCAGCTGAAAAATTGCGGAGTATCCTTCAGGACTATGGAATGTTGAAACCGACAACAGAGCTGTTGGAGTTCGCTTCTGGGTATGGATGCGTGACAAGGCATTTAAAGAATGCTATTCCTGAAATTTCCGTGACATCGTGCGATATACATAAGGGGACTATCGATTTTATAAATAGCACGATGAAGTTGCCGGTAATTCTTTCTGAAACACGCCCTGAGGATTTTCGCGTAAATAAACCATTTGATGTAATATTTACGCTTTCGTTCTTTTCCCATATGCCAAAAGAAACATGGTCGAGATGGCTTGTCGCCTTATTGGGTGGGTTAAAAAAAGATGGATATCTTATATTTACCGCGCATGGAAATCAGAGTTTGAAAAAGCATTTTCCTGAATCGGTTTTAGATGGAGATGGTTATTGGTTTAAGCCAAGTAGTGAACAGAATGACCTCGATGTGAACGACTATGGACTCACGATAACTTTACCGAAATTTGTATTTAACGAATGTTATAAACTTGGTGCGGAAATAATTCTTTTTAAAGAGGCTGAGTGGTGGGAACATCAGGATTTATATGTTATTAAGAAAGGTGCCGAGCGCATAAACTCGGCGAACACAAAAAACACGACGGGGAAACCTATTTCATTACGAAATAAGTTCGAGGAGAGCCTATTGACGCTTGCTGACCGCATGTTTCCTGTGGATTCAAAACGACGCAAGATCGTTGTGAAAATTAAGAAGCTAATTGGTTTATGATGCAATTTATTCAAAGAATATTAGCATCAATAGCAAGGGGAAATGACGGATGCAAAATAGCTTCTACGATAATTTTTTTCGGTCATGACGCAGCCAGGGCTGGCGCGCAAATTGTGTTATTGGATTTATTAAAATGGATAAAGATAAATACCGCGATACGTTTCAAAGTTGTTCTTGGTCATGGTGGGGTGTTACTTGGGGAATACAAAGAGGTTTCAGATGTATATGTTATTGAGAGTAGTCACGATGCTCGTAATGGGATAAAAGAGTTCTGTGGAGATAATGTCGGCGTGGTGTATTTTAATACCGTTGTCGCCGGTAAATATTTGGAGTATTTCAAGTATTTAAATGTGCCAAAGATTTGTTGTGTTCATGAATTAGAACAGAGCATCATAAAATTCGCCGGCAAAGAAGCGATGAGGGAGTTAGTGCTGAATATGGATTGCTACATTGTAGTTTCAGGACCAGTAAAGCAAAACCTGATGAAGAATCATGGAATAAAGGAAGAGAATATTGCTGTGATTCCTGAGTTTATTGGTGAGAGAAAAGTCAGAAATAGCGATCCTTCATCGGAACTAAGGAAGAAGCTGTGCCTGCCGGAGGATGACTTTCTAGTTTTTGGATGCGGAACCGTTGATTGGCGGAAGGGTCCTGATATATTCGTGGAGACGGCAGAACTATTGAGTAAAATGCATGTAAAAAACTTTCATTTCTTCTGGCTTGGATCTATTTTAAAGAATGAATATGCGGACATCGAATCGGTGGCTAGAGAGAAAGAGCTAGAATATCGCGTAACGTTTTTAGGAGAAAAGCAGAATCCGAGCGAGTACTTTGCTGCTGGTGATTTGTTCTTGCTGCCGTCCAGAGAGGACCCATTTCCACTGGTCTGTTTAGAAGCTGCTCGATGCGGTTTGCCTATTATTTGTTTTGAGGGTGCGGGTGGCATGCCTGAGTTTGTGACGGATGATGTCGGTTTTGTGGTGCCGTATGGCGATGCAGCTAGTATGGCAAGTAAGGCTCTGTTCTTGATGCAGCACAAGGGTAGGGCCCGTGCCATGGGTCTGGCCGGTCGCGAAAAAGTTGAAAGGCACTACGCTCCTAATGTAGTTTGTCCGCAAATAATAAAGCTGATTCGGTCTGTCGTTGAGAAGAAAGCATCCCAAGCACAATGCGCACCAATACCACCATTAGTTTCTATAATCATGGCTAACTACAATGGTGAAAAGTATTTACAAGAAGCGATTGACTCAGTAAAGGCACAAAATTACACGAATTGGGAATTGATTGTCTTTGATGATGGGTCGATCGACAACTCTGAAAAGGTCATTTCTGGGTATCTGAACGATGAAAGGGTGAAACTGCGTACCCATCCAGGTCACGTTAATAGAGGCCTATCAGCTACGCTGGCCAGCGCCATAAATGAAGTAAAAGGTGAATATGTAGCTTTTTTGGAATATGATGACAAGTGGAGCTATTCGATGCTTTCAGAAAAAATCTCGGCTTTTAAGAAATTCCCAGAGGCTGTTCTGGTATTCAATGATATTGAGGCATTCGGTGACTCTGAAAACGTTCCTGATAAACAAGGTTATGTGGAAAATTGTGTACGTAAGTTTCGTAATTATCCACAGCCCTTCAATGCCATTGAGTTGTTTGTTAAAGAAAATGCAATTCCAACATTTTCGAGTGTCATGGTTAGAACGGGCGCGCTAAGTGGGGTCGAGTTCTGTCCCAGAGACTTTGATGCATGGACTGACTGGTGGATTTGGTCGCAAGTTGCACGACGCGGTGAATTCTGTCTGGCGGATAAGAAAATGACGCATTGGCGCATTCACAAGAATAGCTATAACCAACGTTTTACGAATGGAGCTGATTTGAATGTACTAACGAATGCATACAGAGAATCTCTTAAAGAGATGCTATTACGATGCTCAGTATTAGAAGAGACAAAGTCAATAATCGAATCTGTTCATAAAGATTAATATGATTTCAGCAACCACGCTGCAGTGTATCGAGGATTCTATTCTACCGGCCGCATCAAATAATATTCCGGAGCTTTTTAACGAAATCGATATTGCTGACTTTGGCGAGTTGCTTTTGATGATTCCTGATCAATACCCAAGGATGAAGCAGTTTTTTCCTGCAATGCCATCGAATGAAATTCAAACGCAGTGGACCGGAAGTTTTGGCAATATTCTACTAGCCCAAAGCTGTATCTTTGTTCGGTCAATGGTTGAGAAGTATCAGAAACACTCGCGCAGAGCTCTGGCTGAATCCAAGGTTCTGGATTATGGTATCGGCTGGGGGAGAATTTCCCGCTTAATGTATAAATTTGTTCCTGTCGGAAACTTATATGGAGTTGATGCTTGGCAGGAATCCATAAATATCTGTAACGAATGCAAGCTACTTGAAAAAACAGCGCTTGTTGATGAATATCCAAAGAGTTTACCTTTTTCGGTAAAGTTCGATTTGATTTATGCTTTTTCCTTATTTACTCACTTGTCGCAGAAATGCGGTCAGTCCATACTTAAAGTCCTCCGACAAAATATTTCTAAAGATGGCCTATTGTTTGTGACTATCAGGCCGAAAGAGTATTGGGACAGACATTTGGAATTTTCAAACAACAGATGTGATGTTGGAGTCATGAAGAGTAGTCATGAGAGTCTGGGTTTTGCCTATGCGCCGCACAATAGGCCAAACATCGACGGAGATGTTCCGTATGGGGATGCATCGATGTCTCTAGAGTTCATAAAACTTAACTGGGTAGAGTGGGGGGTTGTGGAATCTTATCTAGATGAGGGTGACATCTTTCAGACTATCGTTGTATTGAAGCCGGTGTAATACTCAGCTAAAGAGTTTCAGATTTATGAAAGTTATCGCCTTTTATCTTCCTCAGTTTCACCCGATACCGGAAAATGATGAGTGGTGGGGAAAGGGTTTTACTGAGTGGCGAAACGTGACTCGAGCGAAACCACTTTTTCCAGGTCATGATCAACCGCGTTTGCCAGCGGATCTTGGTTTTTACGATCTCCGTGTTCCGGAGGTTCAGATCGAGCAGGCTGAAATGGCAAAAAAGTTTGGCATTCATGGTTTTTGTTATTACTATTATTGGTTCGACGGCAAAAAGTTATTGGATCGGCCCCTCACCCAGATGTTGGAGAATCCAAAGGTTGATTTGCCTTTCTGCCTTTGCTATGCGAATGAAAATTGGACTCGGCGCTGGGATGGTAAGGAGCAAGAAATATTGATGGAACAGAAACATTCGAGAGAAAATGATGAAAAGTTCATACGAGATCTGCTGCCGATTTTCAAGGATCCGCGATACATAAAGGTTGGTAACAAGCCGGTCTTGATTATATATAGGGCATTGCTTTTTCCGGATATCCTACAAACAACTAGACTTTGGCGAAAAATCGCACAAGAGGCGGGTTTTGAGGATTTGTATCTATGTAAGTGTCAGGTTTTTGGCGATACTTCTGCGCCTGATGCACATGGCTTTGATGCATGTGTTGAATTTCCACCGTTTGGCACTTCGGCGGATGTGGTAAATACGAACATGGCCAAGAAACATAACCATGATTTCAACGGAAACATTTGTAGCTATCAGGATATTGCTAGGGTCGAAAAATCATCTCAAAGGCTAGATTTTCCGCTCCATAAGACGGTTATGTTGAATTGGGACAATACAGCGCGCAAAGGAAATAATGCAACTATCTTTTCGGATTTCTCGTTAGGCCTCTATGAAAGCTGGCTTGGAAATGCAGTTTGGCACACCGCTCAGAATTTTAGCGATGAGAAGCAACTGGTTTTTGTGAATGCTTGGAATGAGTGGGCTGAGGGCACATATCTTGAGCCGGATAAAAAGCATGGCTTTGGATGTTTGGATGCTACTAAGCGAGCTTTGGATGCGCACCAGTTTGCGAGCAGGTATTCTGAGATGGTCCCGAAGGAGAAGCGCGAAGTATTTCGTGCGTTTATTCAGCATCGAGATATTAATGAGAAGGTGCTGTTAGATTGCGTTGGTCTTTCAGGCGCTAAAGTGGTGACTCTGACGGCAGATAAAAGTGAGCTCGAAAACCAAGTGCGTTCAGAAAAAGAAAGGAGGGAGAGGGAGACCTTTATTCTCGAAGTCGAAAATCGCAGAATTGAGAGCGAATTGAGAGAGCTTAAAGGGCGATTAACTTCTGGAAGGATTCTGACGGGATTGTTTGCAAGAAAAATTGCGGATGTAATTATGCCGGTGGGCACTATTCGGAGGTCCATCGCGAAGCGTCTTTACCGAATGATTCGCTAATCGTTTCCCTAGTAATGAGCTATACTCGTTGAGTATTCGTGGGTGGTTTTTGCTTTATGAAATCAACAATAGTAAATCGGCTGAGGTTACTTGAGAAGAAGATTCTTTATAAGATTAACTCGGGCGTGTTTCTAGTTAAGTCTTTCTTGCGTGTTGTAAATAAAGACGGTCTATTTGTCGCAGTAAATAAAACCTTTAAGTTTCTAGTTGCTGGCATTGATGCGATGTATAGGAAAATCACACCAGGCGCGGGCGATGTTTCTAACAAAAATCTGAATCTTTTTAGATCATCAGAATCAGCGAGTGATTTTAGGCCAAAGATTACAATAATCGTTCCGAATTTCAATCATGAAAAATATTTAGAACAGAGACTAGACTCAATATATTCGCAAGATTATGAAAATTATGAAGTAATCTTGATGGATGACTGCTCATCTGATGGTAGCAGAAAGATATTGTCAGAATATGCGGAGAAATATAAAGAAAAGACAAGATGCATTTTTAACGAAGTAAATTCTGGTTCCGTATTCAGACAATGGAAGCGAGGAATTGAGGAGGCAAAAGGGGAATTGATTTGGATTGCTGAGAGTGATGATTATTGCTCGTCCAATTTAATCTCTTCACTCGTACCTTTTTTTGCAAATGAAGCGATTATGCTCGCATATTGTCGCACGGTTTTTGTGAAGAATGGCGAGCCTTTTTGGGATATTGAAACATATTTACGAGACATTGATCCTGATAAATGGAAATCTGATTTCATTGAATCTGCTCATCAGATTGTTAATTCGGCGATGAGTAAAAGAAATATTATTCCAAACGTGAGCAGCGTGATATTTAGAAATCCTGGGTCGATGAAGCTTTTGAGCGACGAGAAGTGGTTGTCGCTAAGGTTTTGTGGTGACTTGGTTTTTTATCTCAATATTATGAGGGGCGGGGCGATTGCGTATTCTGTGCGGGCAACCAATTTCTATCGCCAGCATGACAAGAACACATCGACAGGTTTGCAGACCACTGATCTGTATTTTAAAGAGCATGAATATGCTGCTCTGACGGTAGCTGAGCTTTACTCGGTTATACCCGAAGTCTTCGACTGGCAAGATAAGATGCTTCGTGAATATTGGAAGATGAGGCGTCCTACGTATAGCAAGGAAGCTTTTGACTTGTGTTATAACGTCGAGAAAGTCAAAGCCCGCCAGTCGGTCCGCAAGCCGAACCTTGCCATGTTTGGCTATGCCTTTATGATTGGCGGGGGAGAGACTTTTCCGATTGTTCTAGCAAACCTATTCTATGAGCGTGGATACGGGGTTACTTATATTGATTGCGATCGTGAGCCTAGGATTTCAGGCATTAGAAAGATGTTAAATAGTGCGATTCCGGTAGTCAGATGTTCGAAATCGGCAGATTGTCCTGATATTGTGCAAGCGATAGGAGCCGAAGTCGCGCACTCTCACCATGGTGGAATCGATATCGATATTGGCAGACAAAGGGAGCTAATGCCTAAATGCGGCCACGTGGTTACAATGCACGGCATCTATGAACTCGCCGAAGAAGAAAGGCTGAAAATGGTTCTGCCTATTTTATGCAAACGGGTCGATCAATGGGTTTATACGGCAGAAAAAAATCTTGGTCCGTTCAAGCGCCATGGGTTTTATGAAGAGAATAGATTTTTAAAAATTGATAATGCGCTTGTTCGTTCCGCTTTGAATCCGGTGTCGAGAAAAGATCTTGGAATAAGTAATGATGCTTTTGTTTTTTGTTTAATTTCTAGGGCGATGCCGGAAAAGGGTTGGGAAGAAGCGATTATGGCCGTGGGAGAGGCGAGACGCGTGAGTGGAAAAGATATTTGGCTAGTCCTCGTGGGCGATGGGCCAGAGAAGGAAAAGATAAAAGAAAAAGCACCTGATTTTGTGTCCGTTATCGGATATGCGAGTAATGTTCGTGATTACTATGCAACGTCAGATATGGGAATCCTGCCGTCTCGTTTCCAGGGTGAAAGCTTTCCATTTACCGTCATCGATTGTTTATTTGCAGGCAAACCTGTTCTGGCGAGTAATGTGGGTGAAGTTAAGAATATGCTGACTGCGACAGATTGCTCTTCGGCCGGTGCGATTTTTGATTTGGTTGACTGGACCATACCACATGAGGAGTTTACATCTTTGATTGTTAGATGCGCATCAGACTGTGATTTTTATTTAAAAATGGTAGCCGCCGTCCCGCAAGTGGCAAAAAAATTCGATGTCGACGTGATGTTTTCCAAATACGATGCCTGTTATGAGCGAGCTCGCGGTCTTCGTGGTAAATAGTTATTAGAATTATGAAGAGCTCTTGTGTCGTCATTTCAACTTTTAAACCGAACGAATGCTTCTATTTGAAGCAGTTAAAAAGCATTCGTTCGCAGAATAAGATTGTTTCTTCGGTTTATGTTAGAGATGATTCGTGCGAAAATGTGGCAGTTACGGATGACTGCTCTTTAGGCGAGCCTAGGCCGGTATCGATCAAAGATAATTTTGGCAACCTCGGCCCCGCGAAAAGCTTTCTTGAGCTGCTGCGCGCAGTTCCTGATGATTTCGATTATTATGCGTTTTGTGATCAAGATGATATTTGGGAGTCTGATAAGCTTGAGTGCGCAGAGGCGGCGTTAAGAGATATTAATCAACCGGCATTATTCGCATCTCGTCTAACTTTGATAGATGAAAATGATAAGATAATCGGTCATTCAAAAATACCAAAACTGCTTTCGTTTGAAAATGCACTCGTAGAGAACACGATGCCCGGCTGTTCAATGGTTTTGAACCGTGCAGCGCGAGAATTAATTTTGAAATCTAAGCCGGACCATGTTGCGATGCATGACTCCTGGTGCTATTTAATTGTTTCGGCCTTCGGAAAGATTATTTATGACCAGAAGCCGCTCGTGCGATATCGACAGCATGGGAATAATGCCATCGGGATGGCGTCGGGCAATATTGGTAGGCTGAAAAGAAGGATTGCGAGGATTATCAAGGGGGAGCGGAAGTTTTTTGTAGGCATGTCGCAGGCGCTGGAATTTGAAAAATATTACGGATTAAATTTATCGCCAGAAAAAGCAAAAATATTAACGGTGTTTATTAATTCGAAAAAGTCTTTTTGGTCGCGATTAGCCTATGCTTTCTCAGCTAAGGTACAACGTGAAAGTTTTTTTGATAATATATTACTGAGAGTCTTATTTATTCTCGGAGAATACTGAATTTTCATTTTAGGAAGGAGTAGATAATATGACTTTTAACGAAAGAATCCGTCAATTAATGTTAATCTTTTCCAACGAGAAAGTGATCGGTGTATTGAAGCGTGCGATCTTCATTCTTGGAATCACTGCAATCTCGTTGATTTTTTGCTGGATCTCTCTAAAGCAGCCACGAAGAACTTTTCTTACCGATGATCACGCATTCTTCAGTTTTGCGCGAAGCATTGTTAATGGTACCTGGTTTGGATATCAGTTCAACTTACCAAAGGGGCCGCTCTACCCACTCTTCATTGCTGCCGCGCATGTAATGAATATTCCGCTTTTTTTTCTTCAAAGAGTGCTTTATCTCTTTGCCTGTCTGGTTCTAACCTATTCTGTTGCGCCATTTACGAAAAATAGATTCGGATCTTTTATTCTTTTTGCGTTTTTGGCGCTTTGCCCGGTTATTACTACGACTTCAGTTTTCAATACCGCTATTCGTGAAGCTGTGAATATTTCGCTATCCTTATTGATAGTAGCATCTCTCGTTGGAGTTTATGTCGGATATAGGGATGGGGTGAGAAAATTGGGCTGGCTTGTTATTTTAGGAATCTCGTCTGCTGGGTTCACTTTAAATCGCGAAGATTATTACTGGATGCTTCCGGCGATGTCTGCAATTGGTATTCTGATTTTAGCCGCAGCAAAAAGAAGGGGTTCAATGAAGTCATTAGCTTTATTATTGATACCGCTCATGATAATCGTTTTGGCTAATCTATGGATAGCTCGCATAAACTATCTAAAATATGGTATTTATGTGGTTACCGACATGACATCGCGGGACTTCGTCTCTGTCTGGTCTTCTGCGCATAGAGTGAAAGACAGCTCCCCGAGAAGGTATGTCACTATTTCGAAAGAATCACGTGAAAAGCTCGCGGCGGTGAGCCCTAGTTTTAAAAAGCTTGAACCGTTTATTGATGGCCCGTCTAAGGCTTTGTGGATAAAGGAAGGATGCAAATCGGTCGGAGTATGTGACGATTTTGTAGATGGATGGTTTATCTGGAGCTTTAGAAGTGCGATGGCGGGAGCTGGATATCTTCGTTCCGGAGCCATAGCTCACGATTTTTATCGTGAGCTAGCTTTTGAGATAGATAGCGCTTGTGACTCTGGAAAATTGACCTGTAATAAGAAGGGCAGGTCGCTTCTCGCCGGCTGGCAAAACTCTTACTCGCCGCTTGTTTATCGTGAATTTTTCGTTGTTGCTGTAAAATTTGTGAACCCACAATCGTATATCGGTACAAACCTTGGGGTTGTTAATGATCCGCAAAAGATCAGCGCATTTGAGAACTTTATCTTAGAAAAGGTTCAATATGTAGAACGGGACGCTTGGGCGATACGGGTGATCAAGACCGGCGTAGTTTGGTATATGATGGTCATAAAGATACTTTGCGGATTTGCTCTTTTTTCATTTTTCGTGCGCGCATATTTAGCATTCAGGTACCGTGTAGGCGTTGCCGAGATCATGATTTTTATTGGCGTAATGTCTTCTGTACTAACCTTTCTTGTACTGCTTGCGGTTATAGATGTTACTTCATATATGGCTTCGAACAGCGGTCGCTACCTAGCGCTAGTTCTGCCGCTATTCGTGTTTGGCATAGTGTTTGAAGTTATTACATTTCTCAGATTAGTCTTACCGCGAATTTTAAGTCTATATGCAAATTATACAAGGACAAGGGCCTGAATTAACCGTATTAATGCCTTGTTTGAATGAGGCTAGAACGCTCGCGTTTTGCATAAATAAAGCAAAACAGTTTTTTAAAGAGAGCGGCGTTAACGGAGAGGTGTTGATTGCCGATAATGGAAGTACGGACGGTTCTATCGAAATCGCCATTTCGGCCGGGGCGCTTTGTATTGCAGTTAAGGCACGCGGTTATGGTGCTGCTCTTAGGGCTGGAATCACTTCGGCACGCGGGAAATACATCGTTATGGGAGATTCCGATATGAGCTATGATTTCTTCGAGTTGAATGAATTCATGGTGCGTTTGCGCGGAGGATCAGAGCTTGTGATGGGCAACCGCTTTCTTGGAGGAATTAGAACAGGTGCGATGCCTTTCTTGCACAGATATTTAGGAAATCCAGTACTGTCATTCTTGGGACGGCTATTTTTTAAAAGTAAAATTGGCGATTTTCATTGTGGCTTGCGTGGTTTTAGAAAAGAGTCCATTGAAAAGCTTAACCTGGAATCTGACGGCATGGAATATGCGAGTGAGATGATTGTGAAGGCGACTCTTGCAGGGCTCTCGATTAGCGAGGTTCCGGTAGTTTTATCAAAAGATGGACGCGATCGCCCACCGCATCTTCGAAGCTTTCGTGATGGCTGGCGGCATTTAAAATTTTTGTTACTTATGAGCCCGCGCTGGCTATTTTTATATCCTGGGTTAATTATGTCAATCGGAGGGTTTGTCGGTTCGGCGATTCTCTATTTTAAGGATGTATATATTTTTGGAGTTGCATTTAGTGTTCATACGCTAATATTTTTGAATGCGCTTACCGTTATAGGTGTGCAGACGGTTTACTTTGCGATAATTGCAAAAGCTCAAATTGCTTCTACTTACTCATATTTGCGTGAGGGGGATAGCGCCTGCTTTATGAATATTTTTTCTATCGAGAAGGGCATTGGAATTGGGGCCATATTATTTCTTGCCGGCATGGCTGGCGCACTCCATAGTGTATATGATTGGAAGTTGATGAATTTTGGTTCAATCATCGACGACAACATCATGCGCACAGTGTCGATTTCAACAGCTCTTCTAGTAATTGGCGTTCAGACAGTATTTAGCTCGTTTTTGCTTGAGTTAGTCGGTGCTAAGTTAAACACTAAATAGTCCTAGTGCTAATAATATAAAACTATGCTTGATTACTTTTCAATCAAGTCGCCGTTACGATATGTTAGAAGTTTTTTCGCAGTACGCGCACGAAAAATAATGTTCGATTATTTTTTTGCCGAAATGAACCCAGAAAATGAATCAAGGGTTCTGGATTTGGGCGTAACCCCTGAATCGAGCCTTCCGGAATCTAATCTATTTGAAAAGCTTTACCCATACAAGAATCAACTTGTAGCTGCGAGCGTTGAAGACGCCTCGGGCGCAATGCGCGATTTCGTTGGTGTAAGGTTCATTCGTATTGATGCGGGTCGACTGCCATTTGCTGATAAAGCTTTCGATATATTGTTTTGCGGAGCCGTACTTGAACATGTTGGCGATCATGAGGACCAGAAATTATTTGTTTCAGAATGCGTTCGTGTAGCAAGGCGTGTTTTTATAACCACGCCTAATCGTTTCTTCCCAGTTGATTTTCATACGTTTTTACCTCTTGTTCACTGGCTCCCAAGAAGATATCACCAAGCTATTTTAAGGGTATTAGGATATGGTTTTTTATCAAAAACTGAGAACCTTAACCTTCTAAGCGCAGGTCGTTTGAAATCTCTTTTTGAAGACGGGAATATACAGATAAGACGCTTTACTCTGTTTGGAGTTACATCAAACTTAGTTGCTCATAACTGAGCCTCTCGCCTAATAAAGTAGATATTTAGTTGCTGATAGTACTGCTAGAAATAATTTAAGACTTTAGAGATAAGTCCAAGAGCGTTCTTTGGTGAAGGTGGTTTAATTAGTAGTCCTTGCCCGGTTGGGAGAGATACGATCAAAACGTTCTTATCTTCAGCGAATCTTTCGAGTGCATATTTTTGCTGTTCATAGCCTCGATACGCATAGTCATCAAATATAACCATAGCTCCGTCGGAAAGTTTATCCCAAAAATATTGAATAGAAGACAGCTCTGGTTGCGCGCAGTTCATGTCGATATGCATGAAGGCCACCTGTCTGGTATTTACTCGCGAAAGAGTTTCCGGGATGCTGCCGACGATGATTTCATGGTTTTTCCATTCAGAAAAGTTTTCTTTTACTTTTTTAATATCTGTAATATAAAAGTGGCTCAGAAGAAGATCCTTGTTCTTCTTCAGGATTCCTTCAGCGAGTTCCTTCGCTGTAACATGGTTTTCATCTATCCCTTTAAAAGTATCCAGTAAAAAAAATGTTTTATTCAGACCATTCCAGTTGATGTATTCCATGATGGCGGAGCTCATGAAACCCGCATTAACGCCACATTCAATGAAGTCGCCAGGAATATGTTGACAGTGGCGCGCTGCCCAGAGCCCTATGTGCACGCGCCAGTGCCACTTATAATCGCAGCCCGCGGCTTTTATTCCGCGAGCATATGCACGTATAAAATCGGGATCTTCTAGGAATTCGTTATTGTGAATACTTTGAAGTCCGTCTTGATTATAATCTTGCATATTCATTTGCTATGTTTTTTTTATAAAGTCGGCTATCCAGCGAAGAGGTTTGGTGAGTTTCCATGACGTTGAGTTTAGTAGAATTCTTCTAGTATCAGCAAGCTCAGCCTGGTGAGCGGACTTAGTATCGGCGAGCTCAGCCTGGTGAGCGGACTTAGTATCGGCGAGCTCGGCTTGGTGCGCTAATCTAATATTAGAGATCTCGGTTTCGTGAATGGATCTTAATTTCGTTGCTTCTAGGTCTTTGGTCTTTACAAATTCATTAAAGTATCCGGCGTAGTTTTCGGACAGTCGTTTCCCGTATTCCTGATGTAGATCATCTTCTATGTCGACAAATATAGAAGCTTTAGCTTTTTCGATACGCGTCGCGTCGTCGGAGCAAACTGCCAGATAATAGCGCGGAGAGTAGAGTGAGGCTAGATATTTTCTCGTGTTATTTAGATAATTCGAGTAAATATCGACATCGGTAGCGCCACTTACGAGAGGGTAAATAAAAGAAGCAGTACTCAAACGTTGCCCCAGAATCTCAACCGACTTGAATTTATTTTTTAGAGCCCGATAAAACTCTTCTAAATATAGCTCATGAAGATGAAATGGATTTTTTTCTGAATGATCAGAATAAACGAACTTATTAGGTGTTGAAACAATAAATATGCCATTAGGCTTTAAGACACGTCTGACTTCGGTGATCATGGTTTCCGGGCTATTTACGTGTTCTATTGTTTCAAAAGATACAACCGCATCAAAAGAACCGGATTCGACCGGAATTTTTTCAGCTGATCCTTTTATAAAATTTAAATTCTTTCGTGTCTGCGAATATGTGTTCTTTGCGTGCGCGATGGTTTCCGTGTCTATGTCTATGCCGGTTACTTCGCCCGCTGACTCGGCGAGCAGACTCGACCCATATCCCTCGCCACAAGCCAAATCAAGAACTTTTTCACCTTTAATAAGCTCGTTTGCGAGAAGATAGCGATGCCAATGCTCGTATTTAATCTCGCCTGAAATTTCCGGCAGGAAGCGTTCGCCTGTGAATTGCATAGTTTGTTGCTAAAAGACACGTTTTCGTGCACCTGTAAGTGTTTTCGGGTAGTATACTCATCAAGACACGATTTGTCTCTAAAGCTATTGTATGCGACTGCCTTCTCCCGAGAAAATCGACCTTCTAATCGAACTAGTCAAGACTGATTTTAAATTGCGATATAACCACACGATGCTGGGCTTTGTTTGGGTTGTGCTGAAGCCTCTTTTGATATTTTCGACAATATATCTAGTGTTCAGTTTTGTTTTCAAGAATGAGCCAAACTTTGGTTTGAACTTATTACTCGGAATATTCATTTTTGGTTTTTTTTCGGAGGGAATTTCACGGGGGCTGAGCGCGCTTTCCGACAAATCCCACATGATATTAAAAATTAGTTTCTCGAGACAGCTCCTGGTTTTAGTCCCAATCATTAATGCACTGATTAATTTTCTGATTTGTTTTTTGATATTCTTAGTTTTTTGGTTTATCAGCCCAGTAAAGGTTGGTTTTGCTGCTCTGGCATTTCCGATAATCATACTTGAACTGGCCGTGCTAATGGTTGGAATTTCTTTTTTTACCAGCCTTATTACGGTGCGCTTCAGGGATCTTTCTTCGATTGTAGAAGTTTTCATGAATATGCTCTTTTATGCTACTCCGATCATGTATCCGGTCACAGTGTTTCCGCAAAGCATTGTTGCTGTGTTATTGAAAAACCCACTTGCCGTCGCAATCGAAGAATCAAGAAACGTTTTAGTTCGCGGCGGTAATTTTCGTCTCGCCCCCATCGTTTATTTGGGCTTTATTGCGGTTTTTGTTTTCTGGTTGGGTTTGCGGTATTTTAAAAAACATTCTTCGGGTGTCGCTGAACACTTCTAAATCATTATGGAAAAAGCGATTGAGATTAAAAATGTATCTAAGTCTTTCATGTTGCCGCATGAAAAAAATAATTCCTTGAAGGAGAGGTTCTTGCATCCATTTTCAAAAATAGAGTTTGAAAAGATTAACGTTTTGAAGAATGTTTCTTGCGATATTCACCAGGGCGAATGGGTGGGAGTTATCGGCAAGAATGGTTGTGGGAAATCTACTCTATTGAAGATTATTGCTGGAGTTTATACGCAAGACAGTGGGGAGGTTAGCGTTCACGGCAAGCTGGTGCCTTTTTTGGAACTCGGGGTTGGTTTTAATCCGGAACTAACGGCGCGCGAAAATATTTGTTTGAACGGTGTGATTTTGGGAATGAGACGCGCTAAGGTGGTATCTAGAATCCCAGCAATTGCAAACTATGCCGGTATTACAAAGTTTCTTGATCAGCGCTTGAAGAATTTTTCCTCTGGTATGCAGGTGCGCCTGGCATTCGCGGTCGCCATGCAGGTGACGGGTGACGTCTATTTGCTAGACGAAATTTTAGCGGTCGGCGATGCTGAGTTTCAGGCAAAATCAGCGCTTGAATTTGAGCGTTTAAAGTCTCGCGGAGTAACAGCTATATTTGTTAGCCATTCAACCGATTCGATACTCAAGCATTGTGATCGGGTGCTGTGGATTGAAAATGGTTTGTTGCGTATGTTTGGACCAGCGAATGAGGTGATTGCAGCTTTTGTGGCTAATGGTTATTGACCAGTATGGTGAGAGAAGCAAAATCTTAATTCGGCACATGTACTACGAGGTTGCAGGATTAAAATATGATAACGAAGCGCTTGCATTGGGCGCGCAGATATGATGCGCGTTACGATTCCATTAGCCGCGATTTTTATGATACGATGACGGCTGCCATTTGGTTATTTTTATTAAGTTTTATCGGCGATAAACAGGAGTAATATGCTTACTGAGATTGAGCGCAAGGAAATTGAGGATTATTCGATTCAATGGAAACACGCCACGGATAATAGCGGCTATTATGGTTCCCGGGATTTATTCTTGGATATTATTGGCCCGTTAGAGAAAAGCGAAAACTTAGTCGGCAAGACGGTTGCGGACATCGGGAGCGGCACTGGGCGGATAGTGAATATGCTGCTGGACGTCGGCGTGGCACGGGTTATTGCTATTGAGCCCTCAGAGAGTTACCGGGTAATCGAATCTCGCGTGGATAGTGGCAAAAACCAGGTCGAGGTAGTCCACGATATCGGTGAAGCCGTGGGGCGATATGAAAACCTTGATTACGTGTTTTCTTTTGGCGTGATTGATCATATTCAGCATCCGGAAGCGACGATGCGTGCCGCGTATAAATCTTTAAAACCAGGCGGCAGTATGTTGATTTGGGTATACGGATATGAAGGAAATGAATTTTACTTGAAGTTGTTTCACATGATTCATTGGTTGACACCAAAGTTGCCGCATTGGCTAATGGCGACGATTTCTAATACTCTTGCTGTCCTTGCCTCTGGCTACGGTTTTGTTGCTACCGTAATTCCGCTGCCGATGGCGCGATATTTTAAACAACATTTTAATCGGTTATCGTTTTCCAAACGTTGTTTAACTTTCTACGATCAACTCAAGCCAACTTTTGCAAAATACTTTCGTGAAGATGAAGCGCGGGCTCTGTTTACGAATGCCGGTTTTGTTGATGTGCAGCTGTACCATCGGCACGGATATAGTTGGACGGTGAGAGGGAATAAATAAGCGTCTCTTTTGGAGTTAATCGTTAATTATGAGGGAAGAGAGCTGAAAAGGTGATGGATTTTATTTCCTGTGCATAATGCTGTGGCCCGTGGAATTCGTGCAAAAGCCATCTTGATTTGGTTTCGCTTGGAAATTCAATCTATCTTGACGGAGAGTTACTTAAATTCGACACATGAAAATCCTATTAACCGTAACCGGTGGTGGAGTCGGTGGCGCCGAGCGCTATGTTTTTGAGTTAGCTCGCGGCTTTCATGTGGCGCAGCACAAAGTAGCGGTCATGGCCGGGAGTCGCGGTTGGCTTTCGGATTCGCTTGCATGCCAAAATATCAGCTTTGTCGCGTTTCCGGAGCTCAAAAAAACCTGGAATCCTCTTGCAATACTCAAATTCTGCTGGAGCTTTCGTGGCTATATCAAGCGCGGTGCTTTTGATGTTATTCATCTGAACAGCTCGAACACATATTTTGCCGGATTTGCTTGTTTTGGCTTAAAAAACAGACCAAAGATAGTAGCGACCGTTCACGGTTGGAGTTTTCTTTGTCCCGGAGCCGAAACTCCGCGAATCAAAAAAATCTTTCTCTCGGTATTGATTAAAGCACTTTTCGTTTTTATCGATAAAGCGATACTGGTTTCGCATAGCGGATTAGACTTGGCTGCGAAGAATCGCTTGATTGCTCGGGAAAAGTGCAGTTTGATAAATTATGCGGTGAGTGAAGCTGTACCGATCGTAAATCCGGTTGAAATCAATAAAATTCGCGAATTTAAGGCATCGAAGGAGTATGTTTTTGGCACGTTGGCTCGTTTTAGTTTTCAAAAAAACCTGGGATTATTACTTGAAGCGGCGACTCGGATGCAAAATCAGAAAGTTGGCTTTGTGACTATCGGTAGTGGCCCTGATGAAAAAATTCTGCGCGAAAAAATCAAAAATCTTAATTTAACCGAAAAAGTCCTGTTGATAAGTGACTTTGAAGGCTCGCGAGCGGCGATAAATCTTTTTGATGTTTTCGTGCTTACGAGTCGATATGAAGGCCTTCCGCTTACCATTCTAGAGGCTGGCCTTAGTGCGAAGCCGGTTATCGCGAGTAAAGTTGACGGCGTGCCGGAAATCATCGAACATGGGGCCACCGGAAGGCTTTTTCAGAGTCACAACGCCAGCGCGCTTGTGGACGAAATGAATTATTGTTTGGAAAACAGGAATGAAGTTGCGCAAATGGGGGAAGTGCTTCGCGAAAAAGTGGAACGGGACTATGCTTTGCCGCGCCTGATTCGAGAAACCGAAAATCTGTATCGAAAGCTTCATGATGTTTTATGACTGAAAATGAGAAGAAAATCGCGCTATTATTTCTTGATTACTGCGTTTGGAATCTATCGCTCGCGATTATCGTCTTTCTAAGAAACGGCTCCGCGGGATTAAATCAATATTTCGATCTTTTTTTCCTGCCGTTTTCGTTTGCTTTCGCCTTTTGGTTCGCCGCTTTCCTGATTTTCGATCTTTACCAGTACAGTGTTTTTCAAAATATCACCGTGCTAGCGCGCGCGATTTTTAAAAGCAGCGCCTTGGGAGCGTTTTTTTCGATTCTCTATTTTTATTTTTTAAATCATTCAAGCATCACGCCGAAGACCATTTTAATCGCAGATTTGATATTGTTTCCGGTGCTTTTGTTCATCATGAGGCTCGTGATTTTGAAGCTTTTTCTTCATGAAGCAGCGCGAAAATCAGTTCTGTTGCTTGGAGGAGGAGAGTCTTTGCGTGCGATTAACCAGCATTTGGTAAAAAATCCGGCTTCCGGTTTTAGGGTTGCTTGCTGGGCTTTGAGCGAAGCTTCAGTCGAGGAACTTGTCAGATTAGTCGCGAATCATAAAATAGAAACTATCGTGCTTGGTTCCGGAGTCACGAGCTTAAAAGCTTGCGGGCTGATGGGAAAAGGCATTTCGGTTGTCGACGCGGTTTCTTTTCGCGAGGATTTAAACTTTGAAATTCCGATTGAAGAAGCTCAGGAATCGTGGTTTTTGAGCACGCTCGGGCACAATCAAAAAGATGGCTACGATGTTTTTAAGCGGATTTTTGATATTATTTTGGCTGACGTTCTATTTATTATTTTTTCGCCTATTTTGATTCTGATCGCTCTTTTGATTGAAATCACAAATGACGGTAGTGCGATTTATACACAGACCCGAGTCGGTCTGGGCGGAAAAATATTCACGATTTATAAATTTCGTACCATGAAACCGAATTCGGAGTCGGGGACGCCGGTTTTTGCTTCAAAGGATGATACGCGAATTACGATTCTGGGCAGATTCTTGCGCCATACTCATTTGGATGAGTTGCCGCAGCTTTGGAATATTCTGCGCGGGGATATGTCTTTTATTGGTCCGCGACCGGAGCGCCCGGAATTTGTGAGCGAGTTTTCGCGCGTTATCAAGTATTATGATTTGCGCCAATTGGTACGCCCGGGAATCACCGGCTGGGCTCAAATCAACTTTTCCTACGGTTCTTCGGTGGCGCATGCCGCCAGAAAACTCTGTTATGATTTATACTATGTCAAGAATCGCTCGATCTTTTTGGACTTGAAAATTATTTTGAAGACGACTTTGTTTTTTGTGCTCGGCGAGGGGAGGAGTGTGTGATGGGGCGCTTCAATAGTTACCAACGTTTCAAGATCCCTCGGCTTCGGGATGACGGATAAACCTCGGGATGACAACTAGAACATGCAAACGAATATTTTTAAATGGCTTGCGCCTCTTGCGGCTTTTTTGCCGCTCGTCGCATCCGGGTTCGATTATATTCAGGTTAATTTTACACTCACGATATTTTTTCAAATACTCGTGGAGATTTTGGCGCTCGTTTGGATAATAACCATGGTCAGTGATAATTCTTTTCGACCTAATTTTAAGAATCCAGTAACAGTCGCGCTTGGTTTATATATTTTCTGGCTCGCGATTTCTACTTTTTGGAGCGTTGATCCGGCATTTTCTTTCTGGTCCACGCAAACTCGCATGACTGGGGTGGTTCAGTATCTGCATTGTTTTGTTTGGTTTTTAATGCTTTCTTCGACCTTAAAGACCTGGGAAGACTGGAAGCCGACATTGTTTGCAGCCAATGCTGTTTGCTTACTTGTCGATGCTATTGGTTTTCATAATTTCGCAACCAGCATGGCTCCTTTGGTACGAGAAACTTCGATCATGGGCAATGCGGGATTTCTTGCGACCTATGCGCTGCTCCATGTCTATCTTGCAGTGATACTGTTTTTGCAGGCCGGTTCGCGCAATTGGAAAATATTTTATGCACTTTCCGTGTTGGCGCATTTTGCAATTATTCTGGCGTCTGGAACGCGAGCTGCGGTTCTCGCGATATCTTTAACCTGCATTCTTGGTGGTATCTATTTTCTGCGACCCAAGCTTGGCGAGCGCAAAACATATATTCGTTTCACGGGCGTGATTCTGCTTATCGGTCTTGCGGCGAGTGCGTTTTTGTGGCTCCGAATTTCAGCACCCGGAAAAAGCATTGCCGAGAAGTTTCCGGAGTCGATTTACAGGATTATCAATACCGATGCCGGTGGTGACAGAAAAGCGCTTTGGCGTATCGCGATAGAAGGTATTAAGGAAAAACCAGTGCTTGGTTGGGGACTCGAAAACTACGGTATCGTTTTTGAGAAATATTTCCGTCCGATGACCCTGGACTCGTCTTTGCGCGAAACTTGGTATGACCGGGCGCATAATCAAATACTTGAGATTTGGCTCGCGCTCGGAGCGATTGGTTTACTTTTGTATCTCGCTTTCTGGACTGCGCTTATTCGCGGTCTTATTGTTGCCGGCCGACTATGCACGAGTGATGCTGAAAAATACTCAATAGCAACGCTGCTGTTATGCTTTGTGGCCTATTTTTTGAACAGCTTTTTCATTTTCGACATACCTTCTTCACTTGTTATTTTTTATGCTTTGCTGGCTTTGGCAAATTCAATCACTTCAAACACAGCTTCAGCTGTAGTGCTTCAGAAAAAAACCAAAAACGAGTCAGCAGCTGATGTTAGAGCCGGAAAAACCGTTGCAGTGATTGGGCTCGTTGCGGTGTTTGTAGTGATGTACAAAGCGAGCTTTTTGCCTATGTATCTTGAACTCAAAGCCAGGTCGGGAAGGGAAGAGACTTTCCGCAACACGAAGCTTTCGCTTGAAAATTATAAAGCTTCGTTGGATACGATAGCTTTTACTAATCCTGAAAATGCTTATCATCTGGCCGATACGATATCGGCGGCGTTCGCTCGCTCAATGCAGTCGACCGAGATTTTGAAAGATCATGTTTTGTACGCGGCGCCGAAGATGGCCGAGCTCGCTCGGGCTCATCCGCAGAATACTCGTCTGCAAATCATGACTGCTTATTTGTATCGGCGCGCGATGGTTTATGAGCCGGCTTTGGCGGCAGAATCCTATAAATACGCGGATAGAGCTTTGATTTTATCGCCCGAACGTTTTGAGTCGCGTATGGAAATTGCGGAAACCGCCATTGAAGCGGGTGAATATCAAAAAGCGCGCGAATTGATCGGCAAAGCTATGGCGGTTTTGTTGCCGGACCGGTTCCAGGGACTCGCGAGAGCTCATTTTAGGCTAGCGCATATCGCCATCAAGACGGGTGAATTTAAGGTCGCAGTTTCGGAGCTTGGATTGGCAGAAAAATACGGGATTAGAATTACCGACCAGCTTCAGCTGGCCTTGGGTTTTGCGGACGCATTGCCTAACTCGATTCGCGAGCCGGAAGTGTTAAAATATTTTGCGCGGTTAGATTCGGCTATGTCTAGTGATTCTGATGCGATGCGGGCTCATGCCTTGGTTTGTTTTAAGTCCAACGATTTGGTTAACTACAAAAAAATTCTAGCAAAGCTTGAAGTATTCTCACCGGGAACAGCACGGGGTTTAAAAGATGCAGTCGAGAAAATAAAATAAGCGTGTCGTCATTCTGAGCTTGCGAAGAATCAAGTGGTCTTGATGTTTTGCGATGCTCAACATGACAACGTTCGGAGTAAAGCTTTACCGATCGCCCGGCTTTGAAAGATTGGCGAGGAGAATGTTCATGTCGATTGAGTTAACTAAGCCGTCGCGATTCAGGTCGGTGGTTCGGAACGGGGTTGAAAGCTTGCCTATCATGGTTGAAATATCAAGCGAGTTTACGAAATTATCATTCGAAGCGTGAACATCGCCGCCGAGCAAATTTCCAATCTGTCCGAAACTAAAATCCGCAATCGAACCGGTTATGAGATTAAAATTTTTGATAGTTGAACGCAGATATCCCAAACCTTTATAGCTCGCATCGTAGTTTCCGGGATTTAAAGCAGAGATGAGCGGGAGCGTGCCGGTGTCAGGAATATTAGCAGCGAAGGTTTCAATCGGAAGAAGCGAATTTAGCGCGCGGAAAGTAAAAGTTCCATCAACGTTCCAGAGCAATGAACGGCGAAGACGCTTTTCCGGATGCACAATTAAACTCACGGTTTGGCCAAGCGGAATCGTGCCATTACCATAAACACCGGAGCTAAAATTTCCGCTCGTATCAAAGGCGTAAAGCGTGTAGTAGTAAGTTGTGCCGGGAGTTAAACCGGTGTCCAAAAATGCTTCCAGAAGGCCTTCGTAAACCATTCGGCCGTCGGTCGGGCTAGTCGGATTAGTATCGGTTCTGGCGCGCACCACGATTTTTGCCAAATCAGAATCAAGCGGGTTCACCCAGGTAAGTTGAAGCGAGGGCTGCCCAGCAACGTTTGCGACCACCAAATTCGTGACATTGGCTGGGGCGATAAGGTCAGGACCCGGGAGCGTGGTGAAGTTGCCGTCGGGCGAAGTGGCGGAATTGCCGGATGCATCGGCGGAAATAACTTGAAAGTGATAAAGGGTTAGCGGCGTGAGGCCGATTAAGTTGATTGCGTGGGTGGTGATGAATTGGGGCTCGAAAACGTTGCCGTCATAAGTTACGGTAAGGCCATAGTTCACGGTCGAATTTGCCGGCTCATCCGTGGCCCAGTTGATGGTTGCCGAGGTACTCGTAATGTTTGTAACCGTCACGCCGGAAATAATCGGCGGTATTACATCGGCGATTGCGAGAGTCGTAAAAGTATTGTCTCCGCTCACAGCGCTATTGCCGGAAGGGTCGGTGCTGTGAAGTCGGAAGTGGTAAAGAGTGCCTGCCGTGAGTCCCGCTATCGGGATTTGGCGGCTGAATACGTAAGCGCCGTTGCCGACGGTACCCAATTCATAGGCAGTTGTAAGACCGTATTCCATGTAGGAATTCGCGAGTTCGTTCGTATCCCAGGCGACTTCGGCATTGGTGAATCCGATTACCGGCACGCGAATATTGAAAATAACCGGCGCGATTGTGTCTGGCGGTGGCGGCGGCGGGGGAATAAAGCCCGCTGACGGAATCGTTGCACGGATTTCAACATCGATAGCTTGGGCCGGCGATATAAGAATGATATTTTCAAGCAAAATAATTGCGGAAACGAAAACGAAAAGCGTCCGCAGCGCGGATTTTTTTTGGAGAAGATCAGTTTTGTGAGGCACAGACATCGAGGCCGGTGTTAAGAACTGCTTCTATTATAGCAGGGAATTAAGAGCGCGTTTATGGGACATGGTACCTGTCCCCTGGTGACAGTCACCGGGGGACACGGAGGCTGTCCCTGGGGGACACTCATTCTCCCATTCGTCATTCTGAGCATAGCGAAGAATCATGGTTTCCAGGTCTTTGTCATCTTGATCCTTCGTTGCTACTCAGGATGACGAAAGGACGGAGGCTGTCCCCGGGGGACAGATGCTCTGATGCTCGAAAGCGACTCAATCCCCGACGTCTTCCTCGAAATTCGAGCACGAATTATCGAGGATCCATGCGGGTTTTCTTGGGTCCTCGATAAAATCTGCTGATTTTTCGAGGATGACGTGAAGGGCAGACAGAGCGAAAGAAAACAAAACCGCCTTCGCGGTAATGACGACAACAAATAGTCCCTGAAAAATTACTCTGGTATAATGTGTTCATGGCTTTCAGGAAAATAGTCGGTTTTATTTTCGGATTGTTTTTTCTATTTATTGCCGCGGAAGCGCAAGCGGGGTCTTTTACGATTGGTTCCGGAGCTTTTAAAGAAGGCTGTCCGATTAGCGTGCCGATAATTATCAATACCGCTTCAATTCAGTCGGACGCTGCGAATATCATCATTCATTACAATCCAAACGAAATCGAAATTCTGGATTCGAGTGCCAGCCAGAATGGAATTCAGATCGCACCGGGTTCCGCGTATTCAATCTACGCTGATAACTTTGTCGATCCGAACGCTGGCTTGATTCGACTAACCGGCTTTTCTATCGGCATGCAAATTTCCGGGTCCGGTCTTTTCGGATCGATTCCGTTGCAGTCAAAGCCCGGTATTACGAGTTCGAATATCACGGTCGAGTTTGTTCCCGGAAGCACGCTTGATTCGAACATCGCTGAATTTTTGACGAGTGATGATGTGCTGACTTCGGTGACTGATTCGGCCCTGACTTTTGTCCCCGGTCCATGTACTGCCGATACGCGGCCACCGGCTGTTTCGCTTATCTCGCCGGCAAATGCTGCTTCAAACATCGCGCTTAATTCAAGCGTCAGTTTTCATATAACCGATAATCAGAGCGGCGTTGATTTGGACAGTTTGCGGGTTGATGTGAATGGCACGGTTTATACAAAAACTGGCGCCAATACTTTTACCTATGCCGGCACGCCGTTGAACTATACGATTACGGTGAATCCCGCGACCGATTTTCCGGCCAATGCCGAAGTTGTGGTGCGCGTAAA
>JBAXGH010000001.1:0-116502 GCA_037139515.1 bacterium | reverse complement strand
GTTGACCGAAGTCGTGCTCGAAGTGCTGCCCGAGGACGATGACGACGCGTTCGAAGCCGACGAAGAGTCTCCCGAGCTTCCGCCCGAGGACGAAGTCGAGCCCGACGAAACGCCCGACGTGCCACCGGAAGCACTGCTCGCTCCAGACGAGTTTCCGCTCGTTCCGCCCGAGGCATTCGACGAGCTTTCGCCCGAAGAAGAACTCGTGGAGCCATTGCTCGAGGAACTGACCCCCGAGGTGCTGCCAGACGAGGACGACGAGGTCGAGGAAATGCCCGACGTGCCGCCAGAAGTGCCACTCGAGTTTCCGCTCGAGCTCGAAGCGTTCCCGGAGGAACTCTCGCCTGAGACGTTCTGGGCCGAGGAAGAAGACGACTCGTCTCCGCTCGAAGATCCAGAACTGGTGCCATTCCCGCCATCGGTGCAGTCGGAGCAAGCGAAACTCGCAAGCCCGATCACCATTCCCATCAAGATTCGCTTCAACATGGTGTTCTCCATCTGGGCTGTGAGCCCCGCAAAGTGTCCCCAGGGGACAGTCCCCAAGGGACACTTGTGTAAGTGATAGGTTCTGCGTGATGTAAATGTGCTCCTTTCCCCAAAATGAACTGTTGCTGTTATAGGTAGACCGTAGCGAAAATAAGGACTTTTGTCAAATCCTGGTGGCATTTGAGTAGTATTCCGCAAGATGCAAGTTTTTTGGCTTAAAACGATGGTGACTGTCACTAAAGGGACAGTCACTAGCATTTTAAGCGAAATTTTCAATATTTAGCGGTTTTGGTATAGTTCGAATGCTTTTGTTCTAACTACAGTCCTTTCTTGGTAAGAAAGGCCTCGATGGTCTCAAGGCTATTGGCTTCATCCAAAACTTCAAGATATTCTTCCGCTGAAACGTCATTTTTAAAAACAATGCCAACTTTTTGGGTTAGCTCTTTCAGCTCTGCAAGAGTCAGCTTATTTGCTCGTAACAGGATATTCTCGAGTTCACCTGGTTTCCAGCTAATAGTACTGGAAGCGCGTGAGCGATCAGCGTCTGCGAGTGCGCGTATTTCTTCGTTTGGGAGTTTTTGATTACACATAGGAAATATTAGATAAAAATGGTGGATGTAGTGGGATTCATCCCTCTAATCCACCGATCTGCCCGCACTGTCTCGTTGGTCAGTTGCCGCCACGGCGGTGTTCGCGCATGGCTTCGCTCAGGTTTCGACCGGCGTCAATGTCTCGCCGGTCCGTGGAGTGCTCCTTGTTGTAGTGACCGTTGTGGTCGGTGCGGACCACGTCCACGTGTTCCTCGCCGCCGCACGAGTCGCTCTGGTGGGGATTCGAGTAGGTGCTGGTGTTCGGGTGTCTGACGGTCATGTTTGCCTCGTTGCTGTGGGTTGTACCGTGTGCTGACGCAGCACTTTGTATCTGCGTTACAACAACTGTAACGCGAGCATTTTAATCACGCAAGTCTTTGAGCGGTATTCTGCGGGGTGTAAGCTTTTTGGCTTAATATGCTGGGGACAGTCCCGAGCATATTAAGCGAAATTTTCAATATCTAGCGGTTTTGGTATAGTTCGAGCACCTATCATATATATGGAACATAATATCGAGGTGGAATTGCGTGGATTAATGGCTGAAGAGGCTTTTCGCGCACTAGAGACGCGTTTGAAGAAAGAGGGCGTGAAATGCGAAGAGGATGATAAGGACACCTACTTTTTTAATGTCCAAAAGGGGACTTTTAAAATCAGCGACGAGAAGTCGCGCAATCAGGCGAAGATTTGTTTGAAAGTCGGTGATCTGGAAACGAGTGCTCTGCGTGAGGTAGACCTGAAAATTGCGCGCACCGAAGTTCCGGCTGCGATTAAGCTACTTGTTGCACTTGGATACGAAAAATATCATCTGGTACCGCAAAAACGAGCAAATTATTTTTTGCCGGGTGCGATTTTATCTTTAAAATATACTCCCGATTTTCAGTTTCACTTTGAAATGGAAAGCGAAAATCTTGTGGATGAAAAAGATATCGAATCAGAAAAAGCTAAATTAAGAAAACTGTGCGCCGAGTATGGGATTGTGCCGATGGATCCGGAAGAAATCGCTGAGCACATGAAAATGATCCGAAAGAAAATCGGGTTTGATGCTTAGTCTTGTGTTGGCAAGGTCGAAAGCTTAATCACGGCGTCGATATTGTCGCTCACCTCAACTTTATTCCGGCGCTTGTGGCCGCATTTCACACATTTTTGAATGATGCTCTGCGCACTCCCGCTAACCGAAAGCCCGATTGGCTCCATCATTCCGCCGCAATCAGCCGCACGATCGCCGGGATTAATATCAACGTGTTTGCTCCACAGGCATTCGGAACAGTGGTTCGTATAACCGGTTCCGCGCATCAAAAAACCGCAATGTTCACAGGTGAAATCTTCAATCTTGCGTTGAAATTTTTTGTTTTCCATACTGACTATTTCGCTTAATATACTGGGGACAGTCCCGGGCATTTTAAGCGAAAAAATTAGTTTCGGCCATCAACTAAATCTTCAATTAGTTCTTCTCGCCCGAGATATTTATGAGGCACTATGGTTTGCCAGCCGTTAATATGGCGTGCGTAGGCTGCAAACCTTTCATTATCGGTTCTTCCAAGGCTAGTAAAAATCGGATCTTCGTTGATAAGAGGATCACGCGCTATTCCGACATAATGGCGATGGCTTGTCCACGGGTATTCCTCAGGTTTTGAGCACAATGACGCTCGAAACGGGTTGAGTTCCACATACGCGCCACAAGAAAGCAGATATTCATCGTTGTCGATTATTATACTCTTATAGCGATCCTGCCACAGATGGCCAATGTTCGTGTATTGTTTTTTATAGTAAAGCGCGTAAGTTAGATTGATAAGCTGCATTATCTTTGACAATTGCTCAGCGTGCCACACCCGCACAATTAGGTGAACATGATTGGGCATTAAGGCGTAATGGAAGATTTCAAACGAACGTTCGGATTTTGCTCGTGCCAAGCATGTTTTGTAGGCTAGGTAGTCATCCATTTTTCGAAAAACGGTTTGTCGATTGTTTCCGCGACAGATTACATGATAGACAATATCAACTCCGACCAACGAACGAGCGGTTCGAGGCATATTTTTGTGTTAGTTGTGAGCAATCTCATCGTGGCAAACGTATAGGATAAGTCAAGGGTCCACCGAAGCCCACTTATGCACATGGGAAGTGATGGTTTCTAAAATATTTTTTCGCTTAAAATGCCCGGGACTGTCCCCAGAGAACAAAGCCGAATTCGCTTAATATACTGGGGACTGTCCCCAGATAGATTAGCCAAAATGACAAGCGGGACAAAAAACGGTAATGTTACTCAAAATAAAATCTTTATGGACAGCGAAAAAATCTTTCAAGCATCAGGCGTGATGGGCTCGAAATCAAACAAAAAATCCGGTGGTGCGGTTTTTGCAGTTGTTGTAATCATCATGCTTCTGCTCGGCGTCGGTGGCATTGGAGTTTGGGCGAAAACCGTGACTGATCCGATTGCGCCGAAAGAGCAAAAGGCTGAACTCGTGATCACGAAAGGCGAGGTTAAAATCAAGCAGCTCAACGAAACCGAGGCGCGCAAAGCGAATAGCGGTGATATTTTGACGACCGGTATGACGATAGAAACCGCCGCTGATACCGAAGCCGAACTCCGGTTTTTTGACGAATCCGTGGCGCGCTTGGCCCCCGAAACTACGCTCACGATAGAAAGACTTTCTCATGACCCGCAAAAACCAACGGAAGATAAAATCAGCTTGAGTCTTGAAATCGGTCGCGTTTGGTCGCGGGTTTTGAATCTTCTCTCGCTCAATTCTGAATATACCGTGCAAAGCTCGACCACGGTCGCGACGGTGCGTGGCACAGCTTTTGATTTCGCGGTCAAAAAAGATAAAGACGGAAAGAAATGGACTCACGTGAACGGCGCTGATAGTTTGGTTGATTGCAATACCAAAAAATGGAACGGCACGGTCAAAAAAGGCGACTGGCTTCATGTGCCGGAAGAGGGCATGACGGTTGATAAAAAACTCGGTGCTGTGAATGGCGTGGTGCTTGGCAATGTGATTCCGGAAGCTGTGAGTCAGACTTGGACCGCGGAAAACACAAAAGACGATACGAAATATTTGAACGATTTAGCCGAGGCACGCAAACAGGAAGAGGCTAGGCTTGCGCAACCGATGCAGATTCCGGTTCTTGGCGCGATTGCGATAGCGGTTGCCGAGCGTCGTATTGAAGGCGCAGTTGGTTCGGAGCGCGAAGCTTTGGCATCAAATTTGATTGAGAGAAAGCTCGCGGCTGCGAACCAGTTCGCCGGCGAAGGTAAGTCAGACGAAGCTTTGAAGAGTTTTAAGGAGGCTCGCGATGAAGCGGCGAAGCTCGGGGGCGATTCGGCGGTTTTGTTGCGCGAAAAAATGAATGAGTCGATTGGTCGCGGTGATTTGGCAAAAAATCTGGGTGATAAAATCGCGCCGGAAGTTCAGGATCCGCTCATGAAAAGCGTGCTTATCGAAAACCGTTTGCGCGGGATGGAGGATCATAATAAAGAAAATCCGAAGCAGAAACCGAGAAGGTTGGATTTGAAGTCGATCGAGTCAGAGAACAATCCTATTTTGAAAAAGCGTTTTGAATATCTGCGCGATTGGAATTCGAAGCTGGAATCTGGTGAAGAAGCGCCTCGTCCGGAAGAGCCAAAACCAGAAGTTGAAAATGTTCCGCCGGCCGCAATCAAGCCGGGTGAAATAAAGCCGGTTATTACTAAGCCGGTGCCGACAACTATCGTAGAGCCTCTGAAAATCGAAGCGCCGACTATTGTAAAACCAGCTCCGGCGCCAATTATCGAACCGGTCAAAGTTCCTTCGACCACGATTAATGTCACGGTTCCGCCACCTCCGATTGTTTATCAGCCGGTCGTGGAAGAGCAGGTAGTTTTGAGCGGGCCATCTTCGCTTCAAGCCGGCGACACGATTCAGCTCACCGCGACGCTCAAATCATCCGACGGTATCAGTCGCGATGTGACGCGTCAGGGTACGTGGAGTGCAACCGGCGGCGTGATTACGAATGGATCTTTTGAAGCGCCGATAATGGCCGGATCGGTAACGGTGACTTTTTCCACCAAAGATGCGAATGGAAAAGATATATTTGGAAAAAAGTCGGTTTTGGTTGAGCCGCAGTTGGACTTGATGCCATGAGCGCCGAGACGTCTTCCTCGAAGTTCCAGCAGGAACTATCGAGGATCCACGCGGCATAGTCTTGGGTCCTCGATAACTCGTGCTCGAGTTTCGAGGATGACGTAATTTTCTGATTAGCTCATAGTTAGTATTTTTATGAAACTCTTCACCCGTCGGTTTCGTGAAAACATGATTTTAACGCTCGTCGCTTCCGCGGTGATGAGCGCCTGTTTCGTATCCGGAGTTGCTTATTTTCTCGATGCGCGCTTTTCCGATTTGCTGTTTTTGCAGCGTACGCCGCGGCCGGAGATTGCAATTATCGCGATTGATGATAAAAGCATCCAGGGAATCGGGCAGTGGCCTTGGAAGCGCGCCTTGCACACGGAAATTATCACAAAGTTGCATGAAGCCGGGGCTCGCGTGATCGGCTATGATGTGAATTTTCCGGAAGCCAGTTCGGCTGGAGCGGCGGATGATGCTGTGCTCCAAAAAGCTCTCATCGGCGCGAATGTTGTCTTGCCGGTTGAGCTAACTCTCGAAAAAATCAACGGCGAATGGGTGGGGAGTAATCCGCTTTATCCGATTGCGAGTTTTCAAAAGTCAGCCGCAACGGGGAGTGTGAATATCCCGCGCGACGGCGACGGAATTGCGCGTTCGATGCCGCTTTATATCAGTAAAAAAGAGGCGCAGACGGCTTTTGCTGAGATGATTTTTGCGCTTCAAAGCACTGAGCTTCGAACTGTACCGAAGGGGAACGAGGTGGTTCGCGTGAATTTTGCCGGGCCTCCCGGAAATTTTCCGCGATATAGTGCTGTCGATTTGTTGAATGATAAAATTGCGGTCGAAAAACTTCGCGGAAAAATCGTCTTGGTTGGCGCAACAGCTTCGGATTTGCACGACGATATGATGGTGCCGACTTCACGCGGTATCCCGATGTCGGGAATCGAAATCCATGCGAACGTATTGGACACATTGCTCAGTCGAAACGAATTGCAGACTTTGCCGAAGCCGTATGGCGTCGCGCTGATTTTGATTTACGCCCTGATTATCGGCGTTTTGGTTACGCGATATAAATTGCGATTCGGAACTATCGCGGTACCGATTTTAGCCGTCGTGCATGTGCTCATTGCGATCATCGCCTTCGGATCAAATTTGATTTTGCCGATCGTCTGGCCCGAAATGGCGATTTTCGCGACCTATGTTTTGGTGGTCGCGACGCGGTATTTTCACGAAAAGCGTGAGCGTGAAAAACTTCGGGCGACGCTCGATCAATATCTTTCGCCGAAAGTTGTGAGCGATTTGCTCGCGAATCCGGATAAGCTGAAACTTGGCGGCGAACGGCGCTCGATGACGGTGCTGTTTTCCGACTTGCGTGGTTTCACGACGCTTTCCGAGGGTTTGAAGCCGGAAATGCTGGTCACGGTTTTGAATGCATATTTGGATACCATGACGGAAAAAGTTTTTGCCACGAACGGGGTTGTTGATAAATACATGGGTGATGCCATTATGGCTTTTTGGGGAGCATCTTTTTTGGACCCCGACCATACCGATCGCGCAATTCAGACGGCGATTTTGATGCGTTCTACGCTTAACGAAATGAATGCGAGCAAATCTTGGCCGAACGGAGTTCAGCTGAACCTGGGAATCGGGGTGAATTCCGGCGATATGGTTGTCGGAAACATGGGTTCATCGAAGCGCTTTGATTATACGGTCATGGGGGACGCGGTGAACTTGGGTTCGCGCATCGAGGGTTTGAATAAGGAATACGGGACGCAGATTATCGTTTCGGAATTTGCAAAACGACTCGCGACGCCGGGAAAGTTTATTTATCGCACGCTTGATTTAGTCGCGGTTAAAGGCAAAAAAGAGCCGGTCGAGATTTTTGAGGTTGTTGGTGTTTCGAGTAGCGCGATGGGGACTGTCCCCAAAGCCGCAGGGGACTGTCCCCTCGCGGAGTTCGAACAAGCTATCGAGCTTTATCGTGTGCAGGAGTTTGAAGAAGCCAAATTGATATTCGTAAAGCTCGCAGAGAGTGGCGATGCTGCCTCTAAGTTGTATATCGGTCGCTGCGAAGAATTCATGGCGCATCCGCCGGAACCGGGTTGGAACGGCGTCTGGGTTTATACGAAAAAGTGATTTTGAGTTTCCCTTAACCCTTTACCCTTAACCCTCCCAAAGCCCCCTCATGGTATAATATCTGCCATGAGGGGGCTTCTAATGAAACTCAAAAATTTTCTTGTCGGAGTGTCGGAATTCGGTCGAAAACACACGACGGTTTTTGGTTTTGCGTTTGTGATATTAGGCGGAGTTTTTATTTTCGGTCACAGCGCGCATGCGGAGATACAGTCTTATCTTGGTGAAGCGATTTCGTGGTTCTTCTCTCTGGTCGGTTTCATTTTCGGAATGCTGCTTACGTATGTCGTTATACCGACCTTGTTGCAGACCATGCAGTTCAGTAATTTCATAAATTCGGCTCCGGTTGTCGCGGGTTGGGTCGTGGTGCGTGATTTCACCAATCTTCTATTTATTATAGTTTTGCTCGTGATAGCCTTTGGAATTATCTTTGGTGTTGATAAATACGGCAAAATCGAAATGATTCCTCAGCTATTCATTGTTTCGATTGCGATAAACTTTTCTCGTACGATTGTTGGTTTTTTGACGGATATCTCGCAGGTTTTCATGGCGACATTCGTGAATGCTTTTGCGGATGCCGGCGCCGGAAATTTTATATCGGTATTTTCGGTTGATGTTTCAAAAAACTACAGCGCTGATAGCGGTTTTGTGAACGGAGTTGACGCGATGACGAGCGTCGTGGTCGCGAATATCGCATCTGCCGTGATGCTGGTTTGCGTCACGATTATTTTAGGATATTTGGCGGTGATAATGTTGGTTCGTATCGTCACGATTTGGATTTTGATAATCCTGGCACCGCTTGCTTGGTTTTGTAAGTTGATTGAACCATGGGGTATTCACACATACAGCGATTGGTGGAAGGAACTACGCGGACAGCTCACGCTTGGTCCGATCATGGCTTTCTTTGTCTGGCTGGCACTCGCGACCGCTTCCGGCGCCGGATCTGAGTTTGCAAATGCACCATCGCCAAGTGGAACTCGTCCGGACGCAAATGCTAAATTCGCGCCGACCGATTCGGCTACGATGCAAGCTGTTGTAAAGGCGATTATCGCGATCGCGATTTTGTTTAAAGGACTGGAAGTCGCTCAGGCGCAGGGTGGAGCGGGCGCGAGCCTGCTCGGCAAAGCCGGGGACATGGCGAAGAAGGCCGGGAAAGGCGTGGGAGCTTTGGGTGCGGCTGGGGCGGCGTATACGGCTTCGGCTAGTTTGCGCGCCGGGATGCGTATGGGTGGAAAGACTGCGGAAGAAGGTGGCGGAAGGATTCGACAGGGTCTTGCGCGATATGGCAAGGCGACAAGCTTGTCGGCACCTCTTATGGCTGATGTTGGTGCTGGAGTTACCGGTTTGGCGACCAGCAAACTTTTAAATAAAGCTCCAGGCGGTGCTTTTATTCAGAGGAAAGTTCAAGCGTTTGGTGGAAAAATTGCTGATAGAGGCGAATCGCAGAAGGAGGAGCATAAGAAAGCGCTTGAAAAAGAGGCGCTCACTGGTACGCCTGAGACGAAGGCTAAGACTCTCGCATTCCTGAATGATCCGGCTAATAAGGATAGCCTTTCAGCGGATCAAAAAGTTCAACAAGAGGCTCTTAACAAGTCATTCATGGAGGATTCTAAGGCAATGACTGAGCTGGCTAAGGGTCCTAATGGTTCGACGAACGTCAAGAACGCGATGAAAGCAGTTGATGACGCGGCTGACAAAATCAGCGATCCGGTTGCAAAGCGCAAAGCCCAACACGGCGCTTCGCATTTTACGGCTGCAAATTTAGAGCATCTTAAGGATAAAGATGGAAACCCGGATACAGCGAGTCGCGTAGCAAAGATAAACGAACTAAAAGCGCATGGTCATACGAGTGCGTTTTCTGAGATTCAAACTGGTGTACTAAAGGATGCAGCGGTACAGGAAGCCGTTGGCGCTGAACATCTCACGAAAATCATGAAGGATCCAAAGAATTCGGATGACGCTCCGGCGATTGCTGCGGTAATGAGCACGCCTATGGCCGCTGAAGTCGCTAAAGGTATTAAGGATGAAGAACAGGTCAGCTCTAAGACGTTGCAGGCATTTCAGCCTGCTGCGGCCATGGAGTTCACGAAGAACCTTAAACCAGATGTGCTCGCCGAAGTGATGAGTAAGAAAGAAAATGCAACTGCTTTAGTCGCGCAGCGTAGCGCATTCGTAGCACTGGCTACGGCGCCACCGCCGGTACCGCCAGCTCCTAGCGCGACCCCTGAAGAGAAGGCTAAATACACTGCTGATCTTAAAGCTAGAACTGATAGCGCTAACTCTATCGCTACCGTTAAGCATGATAGTCCTCAGACAACCGCTTTGAATATAAATTTCCATGCGGCTGAAGCAGTTAGTAAGGGTGGTGTTGATAAGGTTGATACCGAAAAGACGTTGGGTTATAAATTGGGAGGCAAGGCAGGGGTCCCTGGATATGGGTTTGTAAGCGATGATGCACAAGAAAATTTTGAAGCCGTAGCGACGAATGCAAGAGCGATGGCAACATGGGCTAAATCTGCCGACATGGGGGCGGTTTCCGGAGAGCCTGGGGAAGCGGTTGCTCTTAAGGGTGGAAGCGGCATATTTAGAATATTAGTTAAGGAGGATCAGACGACGAGCGGAGGAATCGCGACTGAGAAAAAAGCAGTGATTAATAAACTACTGAAGACGATCGAGGCGTCTGCAAAAAGAGGTAATAATAATGCAAAAAGCATTCTCAAAGATCTAAACGAAGATGCGTCATTAAAGGGTTCGTTCACGATACCGCCCACGGTGACATAAAACTATGCCCATCGCATATCGAAACATGCCGCCGAAGATTGTAGACTGGATTTTCAGCGATGAACGCGCTGAAATAAATTCGGCATGTTTCGGAATGCTTTCAAGTGCGGCGCGTACAAGGATTCTCGAAAAAATTCTCTCTGCATATCAACACGATCTAACGCCATCTGAAATGGTTGCAGCGATCAAGTCTGAATTTCCCGATGAAGGCGGCGTGAAAATTGCTCAAATCGCTCTTGGTTGCGACTTGTCTCGCTCGCAAGATTGGTTTAACGAAAATATCTTGGATTTGCTGCGCTCGATTGGTGGTGATCCAATGGATTACAAACAACTCCTAAACGGCGACGAAGCCATCGAAGACGCTCTTCGCGATATCAATGTCGACTTAATTCCGACTCGTTCTCGTGATGCGATTTTCGTGAAGATGCAGGATTATCTGAACGGCTCGCTTGATAAAGCATCGCTTCTTGAAGCGATGATGAAATCGACCAAGATTGGCGGATGGGGCTGGGATCAGGATATCGCTTTGCCGGTTGTGGAAAAGCTTGAAACTCATCTTCGCGAGGCGGAAGGGAAGCATGCGGCCTTTGTTTCAAAGGAAAAGTTCGCGGAAGTCGCGGCTCGGAAGGCGGAAGTTCGGAAGCAGCTGGAAACGGCTTTTGCGGAGGCGAGCTCTTCCGTCATCCCCGAAGTTCAGCAGAACTATCGGGGATCCATGGAGACCGTCATGGGTCCTCGGGTCAAGCCCGAGGATGACGTAAGTAAGCAGGAGACCGTCGCTACCGCCGTCATCACTAAAGAAGAACCCGTTATGCAAACTCAAACCATAAATATTCCGGAAATTCCATCGCTCCCGGATCCGTTTGATTTTCTGATTCAGGAAAATTTACCTCATCTTTCGGACGCCGAATTAAACATCTCAAAGACTCATGCTGATCCGTTCGCGGATTTGCTCGAAGAATTAGCCGGAAATGCCGGTTCAGGGATGACTTTTGAAATACCGCGTCTTCCCGAGCCTGAATTCGAGTTTGCAAATATCACCGAGCATCGCGGTCTGGCGGAAAAAGAAGCTCCGAAAACAGTTTTCGAGCGAGCACTTCATGCTTCCGATGTATTGCTCGAACGTGAGCTTTTGGAAATCGAGCATCATCGCGAGGAACTCATGAAAGATGTGCCGGAAACGGCGATTGTGGTTTCGACGACGCTCGAAGCCTTGCTTGAACGCATCATGAATGACTGTGGTTTTCATTCCGCCGACGCTTCGCTTGAAAAGCGCGTTCGCAATATTGTTAGTTCGCGTCTGCGCGATATTCGAGGTTCTGAAGAAACTGCCAAGCTGCTCGCGAAAATTTCGCAGGGTCAGCGCGATTTATCACGTGATTTGGTTGAAAAAATCGTCATGTACACTGAACAAGCTTTTCTTGAATTCCAGCGCAAGGTGATTGAGCGGACTCTGCAGCGTGAACGTGCTTATCGCGTTCGGGCGCGCGAGGAAGTTTTGGAACAAAAGCGCGAAGAGATTTTCGCGAACGAAAAAGATTTGAACGAGCGTTTCAAGAAGCTGACCGGCAAAGACATGCCGATGACGCTACCGAGGGGGGAAGAAGTCAATAAATCAAGAAATCAAGAAATCAAAACCGCGCCGGAACGCAGGGTTAACGTGACGCTTTCGTCAAAATCAGTGGCGCCTTCATATAAAAATAACACTGAGCCTGTCGCCGACGTGAAATATCAGCGCCAACTTTCCGGTCCGACGGAAGAACTTAAGAATATGAGGCTCACGGATTTCCGACGGCTTTCGAAGGATCCAAAAGAAGCCATCAAAAAACTTCTCGCCAAACTCGAGCTATTGAATGCCGACGGCTACGAAAAGAAGGTCGCCGGAGTTATGGCTTGGCGCGAGTCTCCAATTATGAAGTTGTATATGACGGTCACGAAGGCTTCACTCGATGAAGCGATTCCGCTCACCGCTGTGCTTGAAGAAAAACGTCGCACGATTCCGGAGATGCTCACATTTGAAGAATGTTCGGCGATTCGGGAGTTGAATTCGAAGCTTCGATATTAGATCAGGAGAGCTTAGAGCTTAGCGCTTAG
The DNA here is from genome assembly GCA_037139515.1 of bacterium. Taxonomy (GTDB): domain Bacteria; phylum Patescibacteriota; class Patescibacteriia; order JBAXGH01; family JBAXGH01; genus JBAXGH01. Next base: position 104,321 of record JBAXGH010000001.1, on the reverse strand, counting down.
CGCTTAGTGATATCCCTAAGCTCTAACCTCTAAGCTCTTGCGGCCCTAACCCCACCACATGCCTGCTCAATACGTCGTGCCACAATTCATCGAAGTTGAAGACAAAATCATCGGGCCTATCTCGGTCCGGCAGTTTGTCGAGCTTATGGTAACGGCCATGATTCTTTTTATTCTCTATTCGTTGCTGACTTTTGTAACTTTTTTATTGATAGGGATTCCGATTGCTGGAGTTGGTTTTATTCTGGCGTTTGCGACCATCAACGGCCAGGCGTTTCATCTGTTTTTGCTAAACGTGGTCGTGACTCTTAAAAAACCCGGCTTAAGAGTTTGGTATAAGGAACTTTCGAATGCTGAACTTCGTGATTACATCAAAAAAGCACCACCGCCTCCGCCGGCTGAGATTCTGAGCAAGGAAAGACCGGCCGGTTCGCGACTTGCGGAGCTCTCACTTGTCGTGAATACCGGTGGCGTCTATGCGGGCGAAGATGATGGTTTGGACTTGAATATCGATGGTAAAAAATAGCCTGCACTCTCCGTCATCCTCGAAGTTCCAGCAGGAACTATCGAGGACCCATGACAAACAACATGGGTTCTCGATAACTCGTGCTCGAGTTTCGAGAATGACGCATAGGAGTAATAAAAAATAGATATGGCGGAAGTACTTCACCCAGACATGCAGTCCCAAAAACACGCCGGTTCCAAACCGGGTCCTTCGACGACCAAATATTTGGATATTTCGGAGATTCGCGACGATGTCGTAATCATGAAAGATGGCACCATGCGTGTGGTTTTGCTTGCATCATCTATTAATTTTGCACTTAAATCCGAAGACGAGCAGGAAGGCGTGATTCAGGCCTACATGCAATTTTTGAACTCGCTCGAATATCCGCTTCAAATCGTTATTCAGTCGCGGCGCATGAATATCGAGCCTTATTTGAAACGCCTCGCCGATCAGCGCGAGACCCAAACCAACGAACTTTTACGCACGCAAATCGTCGATTACATTAGTTTTATCACCGAACTGGTTTCGCTTGGCGATATCATGTCGAAGCGTTTTTACGTGGTAATTCCGTACAATCCGCTCTCGGATAAGAAAAAGTCTTTCTTTGATCGGGTTCAGGAAGTTTTCTCGGCGGCATCATTTATCAAGCTGAGCGAAAAAGCCTTCAATGAAAGAAAAGGATTACTGCAACAGCGCGTCGGCCATATTCAGCAAAGTCTTGGGTCTATGGGCGTTCAGGGCGTGCAGCTTGATACGCAGGGCCTGATTGAATTGTATTATACTGTCTATAATCCCGAGACTTCGGAGAACCAACGCATGCAGCCTTTAGAGCAAATGCGGGTAGAACGATAATCTTCGCTTCTTATGCCATTTAATGTAGGAGGTTCGGGAGCCAGCCAAGAAGTTAAGGAACTCAAGGAGAGCGAACGCAAAGCTCAAGAAGAGGAGCGTCTTTTGGCTGATAAAAACAAGCAAAAGAAGGCCTTGGAAGCGCGCGAGGTAGAGGTTGAGAAAACCGAACTTGAAGAGGAGCGGATTTATCGTAGCGGTACCGTTTCGATTAAAGATATTATCGCGCCGGCCGCGTTTAAGGTTGAACCGAGTTATTTGCGTCTTGGCGACCGTTTTGTGCGTACGCTTTTTATCGTGACTTATCCGCGCTATGTCACCGTCGGTTGGTCGAGCCCGATTATCAATTTCAATACCACGATTGATATTTCGATGTTCTTTTATCCGGTCAAAGCGGAAATCATTTTGAAACAATTGCAGAAAAAAGTCGGTAATATCGAAGCGCAATTGAACTATGATGCCGATAAGGGCAAGCCGCGCGACCCGATTCGTGAAACGGCTTATCGTGATATCGAACGTTTGCGCGATGATTTATCTCAGGGAATTGAGCATTTCTTTCAATTCGCTTTTTACGTCACGATTTACGCCAAATCCAAGGAAGAAATGGACAAGGTTTCTGATGATGTCGAAGCGACGCTCGGCGGCAAGCTGATTTACGCGAAGCGCGTGCTTTTCCAGGCGGAACAGGGTTTTAACTCGACGGTGCCGGTTGGAAATGATGAACTTCAGCTCGTGTTTAACATGAATACTTCGCCAATCGCGGCTTCGTTTCCGTTTATCTCATCGGAACTCACGAGCGATAAGGGAATTCTGTACGGCATCAATCGTCACAATAACTCTTTGATTATTTTTGATCGCTTCAGCTTGCAAAACGCGAACGCGGTCGTCTTTGCAACTTCCGGCGCCGGAAAATCGTATTGCGTGAAACTCGAGATTTTGCGTACTTTGATGGTTGGCGGCGACGTCATCATCATCGATCCGGAAATGGAGTATTCGCATCTTTCAGAAGCCGTCGGCGGAACTTTTATCAACGTTTCGCTTTCTTCGGAGGCAAAAATCAATCCGTTTGATTTGCCGCGACCGATGGGCGAGCAGGTTTCGGCTGAAGATGTTATTCGAAGCGCCGTCATCACTTTGAAGGGCCTGATGCGCATCATGCTTGGCAAACCGACCGGAGAGCGCGGCGCGCCGCAGCTGACTTCGACCGAAGATTCGCTTATCGATCGTGCGCTGCTTGAAACCTACGCCAAAAAAGACATCACTCCGGATTCCGACCTGACCAAGGTCGAACCGCCGCTCCTGAATGACTTTGAAGAGGTTTTGTCGGGCATGGAGGCTGAGGAAACCAAGGATTTGCTGGTGCGTTTGCATAAATTCACCAAGGGCACTTTTGGCGGACTTTTGAACTCGCCGACCAATGTTTCGATGACGAACATGCTGGTAATCTTCTCGACGCGTGATTTGGAAGATGAATTGCGTCCGATTGCGATCTATACCATAGTGAACTATATTTGGAATGTGGTGCGTTCGGAGCGCAAAAAGCGCGTTTTGGTGATTGATGAAGCTTGGTGGCTCATGCAATACGAAGATTCGGCGCGTTTCGTGCATGCGCTCGTTAAGCGATGCCGCAAATATTATCTTGGAATCACGACGATTACGCAGGATGTGAACGACTTTTTGCGCAACCCATATGGCGCGGCCATCGTGACGAATTCGAGCATGCAAATCTTGCTCAAACAAAGCCCGGCTGCCATCGACATGATTGCGAAGACATTCCTGCTCACTCAAGGCGAAAAATACTTGCTTCTTGAAGCCGGGGTGGGTGAGGGAATCTTCTTTGCGGGCAATAAACACGCGGCAATTCGCGTTGTGGCTTCTTATACTGAAGATCAAATCGTAACCACGAATCCGGAACAGCTTTTGAAGCAGGAAGCAGAAAAAAAGAAGCGAGAGGAAGAGCTCGCGGCTCTCGAAGCCGCTGCTCAGGCTTCGACAAAACCAACTACTTCGGCATAACACGAACGCGGAAGCAGAAAACGCGAGCGCGGTTTGGGTGTCTGCGCGGCGGGCAAAGATACGACTGATTGCCCGGCGCGCAGACGACCCAAAATCGCTCGTCCTGAGCCTTCATTTCGTCATTCCCGTACCATGACGTTGTCATCCCGAGCTTTCTTTGTTGTCATCCCGAAGCCGAGGGATCTAGTCACGGAATGCGATTCTTCCGATAAAGATGAAATAAAATAATTTATGCCAAACGCAAAAAAAATACTTATCGGAGTTATCGCGCTATTTATCCTGGTGCTAATTTTGGTAGCCTTATTTTTGCGTGGCGGGGGAACTAAAATAACCAATACTCCGGTTACTTCGGCGCCTCAAACATCAGAAACTAAGCCGGAAGAACTCGTAATTCCGCTCGCGCCGGTTACCAAAGAGCAGACCGCGGCGCAAAAGAATCGCAACATGTCGACTTTTGCCATGCAGTTCGTGGAACGTTTCGGAAGTTTTTCTTCGGAAGCCAATTATCAAAATATTGTTGACTTGTATCCGGTCATGACTAGTTCATTCGCGGCGGAGATGAAGTCTTTTATAACTAACAGCATCGCGAGTAAAGAATTTTACGGTGTTACTTCAAGAGTTCTGGTGCCGGTTAAGGTCACTTCTAATACCGGAACTTCGGCGAGCGTCGTCGTGTCGGCTCATCGAACCGAGGTCAAAGGCACAGCGCCGGAAAAAGTTTATGATCAGGATATTAAAATGACGCTCGTGAAGTCTGGCGAAGAATGGCTGGTTGATTCCGCAGTTTGGGTGAAATAATGATGGCGACGGGGACTGTCCCCAAAGCCGCAGGGGACTGCCCCCTCGCGGATTAGGCTGAATGTTTCTATGTTTTCTTGGTTGATCGACGCCTTGTTTCCGCTTGAATGTGTGGGGTGTGGAGCTGAGAAAACCATCGCCTGCGAAAATTGCCTGGCAAATCTTAGGTTTAATGAAGAGACTACCTGTCCCCAGGTGACTGTCACCGGGGGACAGGTAGCTTTTGTTTCGATGTATTCATACGCGAATCCGATTGTGAAAGGGCTGTTGCGCAAGGCTAAGTTTCACGCGGTCGAGCCAACTCGCGGCGCCATCATTCAGCTCGCGCGAAAAGGCTTGGCGCATTTCGCATCACAACTCCCGAGCGGAGATGATGTGATTGTGATTCCAATTCCAGTCGTCGCGAGTCGATTGCGCGAACGAGGATTTGATCATATTTTAGATATCGCAAAAGTTGTTTCTGCGAATTTGAAAGCGCCAATCGTTAAAGCATTGGCTGCAAAAGAGCACAAAAGACAAAGTCAACTCGAAAGCGAAGCATCGCGGCTCAAAAATATCCGCGAAGTTTTCAGCGTTTGTGCGCCGGTTTCGGGGAAGCGCGTGATTCTGGTTGATGATGTGGCGACAAGCGGCGCAACTTTGGGTGAAGCAGCGCGAGTTCTAGAGTCAGCTGGTGTGTGCGAAGTCTTCGGCGTGGTTTTGGCTCGCGGTGGGAAAAAATCAGAGTCAACTACTTCATGAGCGCAAGCAATACTTTTCGATACAAATCTTCAACAATTTTCATCTGTTTCACACCCATCGAGGCATAGTTATCAAGCCCCGGGGCGGCATTGATTTCGAGAATATGAAAATCGCGTGGCGGCTCGGCGAGCGCGCCCTGCGTCATCACATCGATGCCGGTATAGCGCAGGTTCATGTCGCGGGCTAATTTTACGGCCCATTTACACCACTCTGGATGAATCTCCTCGGTCACATCAATCGCGTCTCCGCCGGTTGAAAGATTAGCGTTCGGAAGAAGCTCGAGTCTTGCGCCTTTCGCAGGAACGGTGTGTTTTGTGGTCTTGTGTCGCTTGAGTTCGATTGTGATGCGTGGGTCATCTTGATCAATGATCGTGTCGCGTCTGATTGAGTTAAAAGCTTCCTGTTTTTTGCGTAGCAGCTCTGCGATTGAAGATTCGCCGTCACCCTCGACCGAAAGCGGCAGGCGTTCGTAGGCGGAAATCACCTCATCGTCGAGTACAACTATACGATAATCATGTCCCTGCAATAATCGCTGAACCAGAAAAACGCGATCTATTTTTTCGATTTCTTGCACCGCTAGCAAGAATTCCTGCTTATTCATAGCGCGATGAACCCCATCACCCTGACTCTTGCTGTTCGGTTTTACGATGACCGGAAAACCTATTTTTTGTGCAAAAGCTAGGGCAGCTTTAGGTCCGCGGTCTTTGCTATTCATTTCAACAGCCCATGATTTGGTTAAAAAGGCTTGGCTTGGCACAACCGGATAGCCCATTTTTCCCATGAAATAAGCAGCAAAATCTTTATCGCGAGCGGTTTCGCAGGCGCCCTGACCATTCAAATCAAAATTTGTATTCCTAAAATAGCGTTTACGGCCGTCGGGTAGCGTTATCTGGCCGACAAAATTCCAGGTCGGTTCGATATCGAGCTTGATTTTCATTTGGCGGGCCAGCTTTTGGATGAGCCGGACGGCGAGGCTTGAGTGGGACATATGGATAAATTATACCCGGCGGAATTGAACTGCTCGGCAATCGCACTCGCGATTGCCTGTGCTCGCGACAAACCTCCCGGTTTTTCGCGTACTTTTCCCTCCGACGCAGTTGGGGAAACAGACTGTTTCCCCAAGCCCCTTCGAGTTCAAATCCTGCCGATGCTTATGCAAATATAAAACCGGTTTCACGGAGGGACAGTCCCCATGCGGGGACAGTCCCGGAAACCGGTTTTATATTTGCAGCCGGCAGGATTTGAACCTGCGACCCCCAGCTTCGCAAGCTGATGCTCTATCCAGCTGAGCTACGGCTGCAAGTGGAGTGAGAGGACGGAATGTATTGAGTGAGCAAAGAAATCGCGAAGCGATTCTGTTTCACCCAGACAAGGTCGGAAGCGAGCACGCTTACGAACTTGGCGGGGTGAAACAGAAAAGGTTTTCTTTGCTCACGAAGTTGTGTTTTTGTCGTTGAGCGTAGCGAAAGCCGTATCAAAGATACGGCTGTGAGTCTAAAAAGTATTGTAAATATCTAGTATATCTTCAATCGCTTGGCAATAGAATCGACTAGCGGTTCCGTTGTCCGATCCGGGTTCTCAGCGATGCGATTTCGGAATACCACACGGATATCGTCGTGATCGATATCATCCGGCAAATGCACGTGCGTATGGGACGAAAGCATACCTTTGATGAAGAAATAGAGCAAGTCTGCCTCCGGAACTATCGTATATTCCGTGATATTTCGGTACTCATATAGGGTTTTTCCGATCAGAATGCCCTGGTCGGCGATAACTACGTCAACCGGCTCAGAATCCTGCTTTGCTATCATTAAAATCACACCAAACATGACTAGCATGACCGCAAAGGCGAAATTCTTTGAGACGAGCGCGTAGATGAAAAACGCGAGCCCGATGATGATTGCGATAATCCACCAGGTTCGACTGCGCACGCATTTTGCTTCTTGCGGAGTTTGCCAGGCGAAGAAAACGACAGGTTCCTTCATATTGAGAAAGTTATGTGGATAGTATAGCGCATTTTTGGCTATTGCAGCGAGCGATTTAAAATGATAGTCTTTGCGAGCCTTAATCTAAACTTAGCGATGAGACCGTTCAAATACCCTCGGTTGTCATTCTGAGCTTGCGAAGAATCATGTTTTGCTAGTCTTTTTCAACAACATGATCCTTCGTTGCTACTCAGGATGACGAAAGGCACGAGTATTTCAACTGTCTCAGTAATGTGGAGAGATGGCCGAGTGGCTGAAGGCGCAGGTTTGCTAAACCTGTGTACGGTTTTATACCCGTATCGAGGGTTCGAATCCCTCTCTCTCCGTATTAAAATTACCAGTCCAGCAGGGCTGGTAATTTTAATATTGTAAAAAGAGAGGTATTCGAACGGGCAGTAGTCGACGCTAGGGTGCGGGACGCACCCGACGCGGAGCGCCGGCGAGGCACATTGTGCGTCGCCGCTGCCCAGGACAACGACGCCGCGCGCGGTGCGCGGCTAGGCGTAAATCCCTCTCTCTCCGAACAAAAAGTCCCAAGCAGTAGCTTGGGCTTTTTGATTCGGAGAGAGGAGCAAGCCAACTGCTTGGCTTGCGTAGGGATTCGAAAACCGGAGCGATGCGTTCGTTTGCGAGCACGCAAGGCGAACGCCGCGAGGTAAGGCAGTCGGGAGATTTTTTCGTCAGAAAAAATACTCACGACCGAATCCTTGCTTTGTTCACAGTGCGCGGCTAGGCGTAAATCCCTCCCTCTCCGAACAAAAAGTCCGAGCTCCGGCTCGGTTTTTTGTTTGTGTTGTGTATTGTGTTATAATCAGAGTATTAAAATGCTATAAATATGCCAAATGATTCCGGTGTGCAGAGTGGGAATATTATCAACCAATTGAATATCGTGGCTCTTTCGGAAGATGACCGCGTCAAAATCATTCAGGATACTTCGGATTTGGTGATGAAACGCGTGATTATCAGACTAATGGAAGCTCTGCCTACGGATCAGGTCGCCAAGGCTAATGAACTCGCCGATAACCCTGATGAGCTTTTTAACTTTCTGGCTGGTTTTGTGCCGAATATTCAGGTTGTAATTGATGAAGAGACCGAAAAGGTAAAAAGTGGTTTGACGCTGGTTGCGAATGAAGCCGATAAAGAACTTAACGAGGATTCCAAAGAAGAATAATTTCTATGGAAGAATCACAAGTGCAGCCGGAAAAAGCTGAACTCACCGACGAACAAAAGACGAAAAGAATCGCCCAGCTTCGGGTTTATTTTAATAAGCACGCGGCGAATATCTTAGCTGAACAGAAAAAGCTTTTGGACGATGTGGAGAAGCGCATAAATCAAAGCAAAGCTTCTTATGTATGATTTTTTATAAACAGGGTGGTGAGGGCGGTCAGGTGCCCGACCAGGTAGTGGCTGCCGTAGGCGCTGAAAAAGCCGAAGCGGAAGCTGGTCGGAAGGCTTTGGAATCTGAAAGGAGTGCGGCAAATGAGGATGTTGAAAAATTCCAGCAGGAAAGTCATACGGTCGATCAAAAGATCGGCGATTTGGCGTCGAAGGCGGGTGGGCTGACCCCGGAAGAAGCTGCGGTAAAAAATAAAGCGGCTGAGAACACTCAGATTCTGACAGCGGCCATGAGAAAGGAAATGGGTGAAAAGGCTCGTCAAGAAACCGAGGCCGCTATTTCTGCGGAGCTTGGATTAAGCGATAATGTTGTTGCAAAAGAAATTCCGAAGCCGGTAATGCTTGGTCCGGAACCAGTTGCGTTTGGTGGAACTCCGGGCGGGGCTAAAGCTAAGGCTCAGGAGGTCCCGAAGCCGGTTGATTTCGGCCCGGATCAACCCGCTCCAGTCGAGAGTAGGGTTGATTTTGGTGCTACGAAGCTTATCGACGGACGCGTGTATACAAAAAATGAGGGAGAAAAGCAGGAAGAATTTTTGGCTCGGGCTAATCAAGAACATGAAGCCTTTGCGGCTGCGAAGAAAGCAGAGAGCGCAAAAAAACTTGAAGCTGGCGCGGCGCTTTCGGATAGTGTTTTAGCTTCCAGGGGCACAGAAACGTCTGGGGAAAAGAGCGTCGAAAAACCGGATGGTACCATCGAAATCAGCCCGGAAGATATCGTCTCCGAAGCATCAGCCGTCGCAGCCTCACCCGAAAAAAAGTTCGACTCTACCGAGGCGCGGCGAATTATCGGCGAAGCCCGCAAGGCCAGAAAAGCTTTAGCTGAAGCTCAGGCGAAGGCAAAATCATATGAAGGACTAGATGCTATCAGGCTTCTGGTTCCGGGTGCTTTGGATGATAAAAAAATGGCGGAGGCGGCGGTCGAGGAAGCTCGGGAGGCTTACGAGTCGGCTCGCGCAGAATATGTTGGGGAAAAAATCAATCGGCAGACGAAAGAAAATCAGGATTTGGCCGACGAAACGGCAGCCGAAATCGGTGAAGCCAAGGGTATCTCGACTAAAATATACGATGCATACAAGAAATCCGGCGAACTAAATCTTTACAACGCTTTACCGGATAGTATAAAACCGACTTCAAGAATCGGAATGATGGCTGCAAAAATGCTTTCCGTTCGAACTGGTGTCAGCTTGGGATTGCTTGGCGTTTCCGCAGCTGCTGGAGCCGGCGCCGCGGTTGGTATCGGTGCTATTGCAGCTCGTCGTTTTATGTCCGGCATCGGCGCTACAGCTGGTTCCTATGATTTGATGCGGAACTTGAGTGACCGTAAGGTAGAATCAGTTAGCAAAGAAGCGATCGGAAAAATGTCTCGCGCGGAACTCACCGAAAGCATGGAAAAAATGGAATCGCGGGCGATGGTGGGCGGAAAAGCCATCGGAGAAAATGAATCCTATAAGTCTTTGCGCCAGGAATTTATCAAGAAATATAAAGAAGAGGGTGTTGATAAGCCGATGCAGGACATGATCAAGGAAAGTGATGCGCGCTTGGAGGATTTGAAGAGTAAAGATGCCCGCAATATTAAAATCATGAAAGCGGCAGCGGTTGGAGTTGGCGTGCTTGCGGGGAGCGGGGCGCTTGCAAAAGCCGCAAAATCGCTTTATGAAAATGTCGACTGGGCCTTGGGATATTCGGGCGTTAAAGATTCTGGTGTTTGGCACGCAGCTGGCGCTGTTAAAGATACGGTTAAGGAGGGGATTGATACTTCTCTGAAATACTTTGGATTGAAGAGCGAGGCTCCTGTTGCGATGGCGACCGGTTCGCATCCGGAGACCGGTATTAAGATTGAACCAATACCGGTAAAAACTGTTGACTTAACCCAGGTTCGTCGCGGCGATGGTTTTGGGAAGATTTTCGATCGGCAGATTCGGGCAAACCCCGAAAACTTTGGATTTGATGCTTCGAAGGGTATTGATAAAGAAAAATGGATTCATGACGCGGTAACTAAGGCTGAGAAACTGAATCATCTGATTGAAAAGAACGCAGAACAGCGTTTGAGTTTTGACGCCGGCAAGCCGTCATTTGTGAAGCTCAACAGTGACTTGACTATGTCGGAAACGAATGCGACCGAATATACTCAGCTGAAAAATATTCCAAAGCCGCCGATTGAGCGCATAGTTAGTGCGGGTCCGGCGGTGGAGTCAAATTATGGCGGTGCCAGCACGGCCAAAATTGAGGTTCCGGTAGTATCGGAGTCTGTTTTGCCTGGAATAACTGAAGTTTTGAGTACTCCAGAGTCACAGGGAGTGGAGAAAATGCTGCATGCCGTAAGCCAGGAGGATATTATTCGTGATATTGGGAAAACTAATCCTGAGCTTGCCGGGAAGCTCAAAGCTGTTGTTGCGGGCATGGAGTCTAATTTTAGCAAAGACGCTGAGCAAACCGTGCGTGAAATGGCTAAGGTGGCCGGAAAAAACCCGGATAGGGCGGTTGCGGATTTTAGGTACTTTAAAGATGTCGCTGAGATGCACCGAGTCAAGTACGAAACCTATAAAGCTCTCGGACAGTTGGGGTCCAAGGAAGGCGTCGAGGCGCAAAGATGGAATATGTTCATGGCGCGCAAATTGAAAGAGGATTTCGGCTCTGTTATGACTAAGAATATGGTTCCTGGAGAAGGTCCGCTTCCGAAAATGGGAGTTGAGATGTCGAAAGGTTCATCGATCAGAATGGGTGGTGGTATGCGAGCTTCCGAACTCAGGCCGTTACAGCCGCCAACGGTCGTGGAAGCTCCGGCGCCTGCCGCTGTTGCGCAGGTCGAAGCGAGAATGCCAGAATGATCAGGGGCCGGACTTTCGAAGGATTTGAAGCCTCAGGAGATACCAAAGCCAACGGTGGAATTAAAACCGGTACGGCCGGTCATCAATGAAATGCCGGCGGCGCGACCGCCGGTAAAAGTTGAAATGCCGAACGCAGCCCTGGTCGAGCCGGATGAGATTGCGCCGGCTACCAGGGTAGAAGCTCAGGCGGCGTCCTCTGAATTCCGCACGCCGGCGGTCATTAAGCCGGTTGAAAGTGTAAATATTGCTCGTGTGCAGGCTGAAGCTTCTGTGGCGTCGCCGGTACGGGAAGTTGAAGCAGGACCGGGAAAATATCCGGCGACTTCTTCGCGTGTAACTGAAACGCTCGGAAATGATGGTTCAAGAACCACCTTTAAAGAGAGTAAGAGCACTTATAATTTAAATGCCGGTCAGGATTTTCGCCGACCGGAAGGTCTTAGGTTCAACGGCATCGTAAGCGATAAACTGAAAAGTACATTCAACGACGCAAGTGATGATTCGCCTGCCGGCAGCGGGATTAGTGATGAGGGCATGGCGAGACAGTCGTATGATATGCAGGCAACGGTGCTTAAACAAAAGCTGATTGAATACAATGTTTTGAAGGGTCAGGGAGCCACGCCTGATCAGTTGAAGGTTCTGTCTGGTGATATTAAACAGATTTATTCCGGCATAGCTCAAGAATTCCCTAAAATCGTTAAGAAAGGCGCCACGGCTGATCAGCTATTAAATTAAGCTATGACTGATGCGTCCAAGAAAATTCTTGAAGATGCTGAAGTTGGGTTGTGGCGCATTGAGATTGACGCGAAAGAAGATTTGCGTTTGCTTGAAATTGAACGCGAGCGTTTGATGGCGGAACTCGCCCGTAAACTTGCGGGGGAGAAAAAATAGTATGCGCTTATCGGAATCAGAAGCGCTTTTCGAGAAAGAAAAAATTCCCACCGAAGCGCGGGAGCTTCTTTTGCGTGGGGAGCGTGTTGAGCGGGAAGTTGCATCAAAATATGTCGCGCTTTTAGAAGATACGCGTCGCAAAATAGCTGAGCTATTCTCGGCTCACAAACGTGAGTCCGGGAAGCTTGACGAAGTTGTGGGTGGAGCGCTTACGAAAGATTTTGTTGCCTGGGATAACAAGGCTAAAGTCGCGGCCCGAAAAGCGCAGCGTGGTTTGCGCGGAGCATTCAAGGGTCTCGCAACTGCCGCGGAGTTGGTTGTGGCTCTCGGTGGAGCTGGAACTTTTGCGGAAGGTTGCGCTACCGTGCAGACTCGGGTCGAAACAAAATACGAACCACAAGCTAAGTCCGTCGAGAAGGTCCCTTCGGCTGAAGAAATCAGAAATGAGACGATCGCTCGGCTTAATAAAGATCGTGTATTGGAGAGCGAAATCGGGGAGGTATCGATGAATCGTCTGCGTGAGTTCATGATTGAATTCGACCAGGATATCCTAATTCGTGGGATAGCTGATTATTCTAAAATTGATGAGCAAAAACTGAAAGAATCAAGTATTCATGAGATTAGATTTCTTTCGGACGGGCTCATGAAAAAAATCGGTGAGAAGATTCCCGACATCGGTCCCGGCACGCAAATGGTGGTTGAAAATCATGTTGTTTATGTGCGCGCTTCGGGCTTTTTGGATAGTCATGGTCAGGTTGATACCGATCGGATACTCGGCACGCTGATTCATGAGGAGTGTCATATCGTTGCGAATAACAAAGCGGAGGAAATACCCGGTATCGCGTCGGCGAAGGAGGTTTCTCCGGCGCTCACGGCTGGTGTGCCTTTTATGGTTTACGAAGGTATGACCGATCTTGTGGCGATTCGAGTTTCTGAATCCATGGGTTTGAAGGTTAAAGATCAGGCTTATGCCGGCGGCGAATTTATGGCAGCTTATTTTATCGAGTCGCTTATCGGAACCGATGCGGTGCGCGAGTTGTATTTTAAAGGCGATAAGAGTCTGGCGGTCAAACAGCTTGGCGGAGAAAATGAGTTCCGCGATCTGTTTCGTGAGAATTTTGACGCTGCTTCTGGCATCGAACTCAATCTGCCGGAAGGTATGGGGACGCTCATGAATGTTTTGGAGTTCATGCGGAGTCGCGGTATTGATCCAGGCGAAACTATCAAAAAGGCTGAAAAAGAGGGGATCAGGGAAAAAATTCACTTAATCGATGGCGGGCACGGCGTGGTGCTCACGAAAGATATTGCGGGCATTGGGCTTGTGACCGGCGGAGTCATCGCTGATTCCGAAGCTGGTATGGATTTTGCGCCGCGCTTAAGATTCTTTGCTACAAATATTCTGCCGGCGGATGATGATTTTTACAGGCGAAGAGAAGCTGAAACTATTTCGGCGATAAAACAAGCCAACGATTTAGGGCAGAAGATTCTCGCGAAAACGAAGTATAAAGATATCGAAAGCATGTCGGCGCGTGACCGATTCGGACTTAATCGCTTGGTTCAGATGCAGATGGGTTTTGAAAATAAAAAAGTCGTGGGACCTTTTGATGTTATCGTGCCGTGCGGTGAGGAAATCGCGCGACTCAAAAAAGAGAGTTCGGAGGCAAGAACGCCGGAAGAGAAATTAGCTGTTCAGGTCAAGCTTGAAGGTGCAATCGAAGCAAAACTACTGAAAGCGCAGGCGGAAATGCATACGGCAATGAAGGCCTCTGGCATGGCTGTGGATAAGTATTGAGGTTTGTGTGATGAAATAGCGGCGTATGAGACTCGCGACGCCGATTTCGCTTTTGAAAGGCATCGGAAACATTCAGGCTAAACGCATGGTTGAACTCGGTATCAAAACCGTGGGGGATTTGCTTTGGCATGTTCCGGTGCGATACGAGGATATGCGTCCTGTTTTGGATGTCTCGCGCCTGCAACCCGGCGAGCACGGAACCATTATTGGCACACTTGAGCAAATCGGTTCGCGCAAAACCCGCGCCGGGATGGTTTTGATTGAAGCAATAGTGCGCACGGAAACAGGGAATGTGCCGCTCGCCTGGTTTGGCAATAAATATCTGCTCACAGCGCTTGTAAAAGGTCTGGAATATCGCTTTTCAGGTCGAGTTCAGACTGATTGGCCGCGCGGCGCTGCCATGATTTCGTCTTCCTTCGAACTCAAAACCGCGCCAAAAATTCAAACCGGTCGCATGTTGCCGGTTTATGATTTGACTGCCGGGGTTACGATTAAGATGATGCGGCGCTATGTGATTTCAGCGCTCACGGCCGTGAAAAATATTCCCGAAATTCTGCCGAGTGCGATTATCACCGAATATAAATTTCCGTCGCGCGCCGAAGCTTTTCGAATGCTCCATGATCCGAATACGCCGGAAGAGGCGCAGGCCGCCAAATCGCGTTTTGCTTTTGAAAAAATGTTTTCGCTGCAAGTTGCTTCGGAGCTTCGTCGCAAAGAAAGAGCTCGAACCAATGCGCCGCGGGTGGAATTTCACGAAGCTCGCGTAAAAGAGTTTGTTTCAAAACTGCCGTATGCTCTCACAAATGCGCAACGGCGCGCAGCTTGGCAGATTTTGAAAGACATCCAGGAGCATCAGCCAATGCAACGCATCTTGAATGGCGATGTCGGTTCGGGAAAGACGGCGGTCGCGGCGATTGCTTGCTTTAATGCGGCTCAATCTCGTGCACAATCAGTGTTACTCGCGCCAACCGATATTCTCGCGCGCCAGCATTTTGAAAGTTTTAAAAAGTTATTTGCGCACGATGGGGGAGTTCAAATCGCGCTTGTCACGCAGTCGGCGCGGGTGATTGCCTGTGCCGGGTCTTCGGAAGATGTGCCAAAAAAGGAATTCGAGCCACTTGTGCGCGAGGGTTTGGTCTCGGTTGTCATCGGCACGCATGCGCTGCTCGAAGATTGGGTTCGTTTGCCGAATTTGGCGCTCGCAATCGTCGATGAGCAGCATCGTTTCGGCGTAGCTCAGCGTGAGGCTTTGAAGAATCTTCGCGGTGATAAATCCGAGCCGCACTTTCTTTCGATGACCGCAACCCCGATTCCGCGCACACTTCACCTGACTTTTTACGGTGATTTGGATATTTCGGTGCTTGATGAGATGCCTCCGGGGCGCGTGCCGGTCGCGACCAAAATCATGAATCGTCAAACTTCGTTTATTGAACTTGAGCGGCGCTTAAAGTTAGATGAACGCGGTTACATCGTGTGTCCGCTAATTGATCCGTCGGATACGCTCGGTGTGAAATCGGTGGAAGAAGTTTTGAAAGATTTGCAAAAACGCTTACCGAAGTTTGAATTCCGCGGTTTGCATGGACGCATGAAAGCGCAGGAAAAATCCGACGCCATGGAGTGGCTCAAAGAACGCGGTGGGCGAGCGCTGGTTTCGACGACGGTGGTTGAAGTCGGTGTTGATGTTCAGGCGGCGACTTTCATCTTCATCGAGGGTGCCGAGCGGTTTGGTTTGGCTCAGCTGCATCAGTTGCGCGGTCGCGTTGGTCGCGGTGCGGCGCCCGGGTTTTGTTTTTTGGTGCCGTCTGATGTTAAGGCTCCAACTGCGCGCCTCGCGATCATGGAGAAGGAGAATAGTGGTTTTCGTATCGCGGAGTTTGATCTGCGGATGCGCGGGTTTGGAGATTTGCTGGGGAAGAGTCAGAGCGGATTTTTGCCGACTTTCAAAGTTGCTTCTTGGAGTGATGCGAAGAATCTCGAAATCGCGAAGTTGGCGGCGAAAAAAGCACTCGATGAAAAAGTGCTTTCCGACGATGCGATCGCGGATATAAAAGAGAATTATTCGTTGCAATCAGCTTAGTCTGTGAGTGACTGTCCCTTTAGTGACAGTCACCATCTGTGGATAACTTTTGTGGTCGCGGCATGCTTTGCCACATAATCGTCAGTTCTTGATATTTTCGTTGTCTTTCTTCGGTACTATTTCCAAGCGCCTGATAACAAGGATCCTCGTCAATCAGTTGATTTTGAGTTCCGAAACAGTAGTATCGGTAACTCGACCATTCGTACTGCTCTGGATTTTCGCAGATTCCCGCGCGAACAGGATTTAGCTCAATATATATACCACAAACTAGCAGCTGTTCATCATTTCGTATCTCGATTGACGCGTATCGATCGCCCCAGAGATGCATCTGGCGACTTTCATGATATTTTTTCTTGTGATACATCGAATAATGATGTTTCACTCTGCGCATTATCGGACAAAAATCTTCAGGGTTCTTCGCGTGAATCATGATGTGGATGTGATTGTTCAGAAACGCGTAATGATAAAGCTTGAATTCGAAAAGAACTTTTGTTTCCTGAACAATTTTTGAAAAATAGGCGAAATCGGATTTTGAGTGAAAGACATGTGATCCCGAGTTTCCGCGGGAAACAATGTGGTAGGGAGCATCAAACAGAACCAGCGAACGTGCGATTCGAGGCATAGAAAGCGTATTAAGTTTTATCTTTCTCAGCGTGGCATCTAAAAATGATAACTGTCAATCTGTGGCGTTTGCGGGGATTTTTTTGGATATAAATAAATGACTGTCCCTTTAGTGACAGTCACCATCTGTGTATAAGTGTAGAAATGACTTAGTTGAGCAGTAAAGCGGTTGTGGATAACTTTCAGCGCAGATTCAGGGAAGCTAGCACTGTGGATAAGTCCCGGCAGTCTTTGCTTGGTGCTATTACTCTCGTGAAGCCTAATTTTTGAGCCTCTTTGATGCGGCGCTCCACAAAAGGTGTCGAGCGCAGTTCGCCGGACAAGCCTATTTCCCCGAACGCGACCAGTTTATCCGGTAGTGCGATATCTAACTTAGAAGAAACAATTGCAAGTGCGATTGCTAAATCTGCCGAAGCGTCGCGCGCATCGATTCCCCCGACCGCATTCACGTGAACATCGTCGTGAGACAAGTTCATGTTCGCGCGTTTAGTCAGAACCGCGAGAATCATGTGCAAACGGTTCTGGTCGATGCCGGAAATTTTGCGTACCGGAAACTGAAATGGCGACGGCGTAACCAAGGCTTGAATCTCGACAAATAATGGTCGTGAACCTTCTATTATAGAAGTTACACAGGACCCCGAAGCACCGATGACGCGTTCGCGGAGCAGCATTGCTGATGGGTTTGTGACGTCGACTAAGCCCTGTTCGGTCATGCCGAAAAGCCCGACGTCGTTAGTTGAACCGAAACGATTTTTTCCGGCGCGCAAAACCCGCAAAGTGCCATTCGAGTCCCCTTCCAAATTCAAAACTACATCAACCAGGTGCTCGAGTAACTTTGGCCCAGCGATTGAACCCTCTTTGGTAACTTGGCCGATAATCACGAGCGGTGAACCGATGCGCTTGGCGGTTTCGACGAGTATCGCTGTTGAACCGCGCACGTGTGTTGGTGACCCGGGTTCGCCGTCGGCTGATAGAAGACGAGTGGTTTGTATCGAATCAACAATCGTTAGAACGGGTTTTAGATCTTCCATGCCGGCGACGATATTTTCAGCCACAGTTTCGCTCGTGATTCGAATGTTCGGGTTTTTAAGGCCCATGCGTTCAGCGCGTCCGCCGATTTGTTCCGGAGATTCTTCTCCCGAAGCATATAAAACAATGCCGCGCGCCCCGATATCGTCAGCCAGGGACAGCACGAGCGTCGACTTTCCAATACCCGGTTCGCCAGATAATAACAAAACCGATCCCGGCACAATTCCGCCGCCAAGCACGCGTGAAAATTCCGCACTACGAATCGCAATCCGCGGCACCGAGCGGGCTTTATTGTCGCCGAGTGCGATGGTTATCGGCGCCCTCCCTTTGATTTCTTGTTTTTTTGATTTATTGATTTCTTGCCCAGCCCTCTCGGTCAAAGTTCCCCAGCCGCCGCACTCCGAACAGCGCCCGGCCCACTTCATGAATTGTGCGTCGCATTTTGAGCAGGCAAACATATGCAGAGACTCTACTCCTATCTTCTGCCGACCGGAAGACTCTTCTGCGAATTTTGGTCTTCAGCTGCACTACTTTTGCATTGAATTGTTTTGGCGGCGCCGCCTTTTACGTAATCAAAATGCCAGCGTTCGGAGATTGTATTCCATTTTTCCGGAACATTAGCAGATGTGTATGTTCCGTCAGCGAGAAGCTTAAAACCGTTATTTTCCATTATTTTAATAAGCCGTGTGTACGCTTCAGTTGTGAGTGCGTCGGTGGAAATATCTACCGCGTTACCTCTTTCGTGATTACTATGTCCGGGTTCTGCCGCCTTAGCGCCCTTGCCGGCCTTATAGGCATCATAAAGATACTGCTGCTCACCGGTAGTTCGATAATCGCGATTTATGGTTAGAGTTTTTCCAGGATAGGCGATTTGCCAGTCAACTGCTACTTTAGTTAGAGCCTCAGCTGTGTCTTTTCGTGCAGCGCTATGTGCTCGTGGCCCGAAGCCAAAACCTGATTTTTCGATGGAAACCAAATCAGGGCAATTCGATAAATTAAAATTGGTATCAAAAGACGTCGACTCATTTGCTGAGACCTGCTCGCTTTCGGTGCCGCGGTCTTGGAGTTCAACATGCGGTACTGAAAACAGCGCAATAGATTCTAATTTCACGTAATTCGGATTGATTGAATACAGAAGAATGTAGGAACCGATAAGCAACAGGAACCCGACAAGTGCATCCTGGATGCGTTTTTTTGCCGGTCCGACGCGCCCCGGTTCTCCGGCTGAAAGCACATATTGAAAACCACCGACCGTAATCATGAAAGCGGCAATGATTGCTCCGGCGCCGACGGCATATCGGTAAAGCGCCGCAACGTACTCGGCAATATAGGGTACGCGAATTAAGCCAGCATTACCTACGTCTCTTGTGATTTTTGAGAATCCTTCGAATCCCGGGATTTTTATCGAAGGTTCTGGTGCTAAGTTTTGTGTAACGTCGGCGGCAAGAATCGCAATCGGAGAAAATAAAACGAAAAGATATAGAAGCGAGATAAAAACGCGTTTGAATCTTCTCATACTATTTTAGGAATGATTCGAAGTCCGCAGCCGCATTCAGCGACCCGACCGGTTTGCCATCAACAAAGAAGAAAGGCACCGCGTCGACTCCGTAGGCTTCCGCAAGTTGAGTCGCGACCGAGATTTTTTGCTTAACCGACTCGGCGCCTATGCAGGAATTGAAAACAATTTGATTGAGTTTTAAATCGTCCGAGATTTTTGCGATTGCCATATCATCCGGAAGCGGGACGGCATAAATAGCATCATGAAACTCCCAAAACTTTTTCTGCTGATTGGCGCAGCGTCCGGCAATCGCGGCATTCACGCTCCACGGATGGGTAACTGGATTTGGGGCGTCCTTCCAGACCAGCTGAGTATCGGTGTGCTTAGAAAGAACCGTCAAAATTTCTTTTGAAGCTTGTTCGCAAGCCGCACATTGAAAATCGCCAAACATAATAATCGTGTGTTTTGGTTCGGCGGCGCCAAGGCGTGGATCATCGGACATCGCAACCGGTACTGTTGGTTCAAAGATAATCGGTGGAGGAGGTGGGACTATTTTTGATTGAGACGGAAAGAAAGTTGCATAAGCTGCAACTCCAACCACGCCGAGAGCGAGAGCTGCAACCACAGTTGTCACGATAGCGTGTTTCATAGCGAGATTTAACCGATGCGAGTTACATGCTCACTTTATTCAGGCGGCCGGTTTGAGTGTCGGTGTAATAAAGAGTGCGCCCATCAGCCGAAGCGCTGATCTGCGAAATCGTTTGCGAAGCTGGAGGCACAACGAGTTCTTGAACTCCAGTCGCGGTATTGATGCGGTAAATAGAGTCATTAGTATTGTCGGCGGCTTCCGGAACGATACCGACGCCAGCTTCAAGGCTGGTCGGAACAGCACAATAAATTATTGTCGCGCTTTGATAAGAACACTTATTAGCCCAAGTCTGAAGCTTCAGAAACTGACGATTTTCGCCGAGAGTATTTGTGCCGCCGGTCGCGATATAAAGCTCTGGTCGATATCCGGAAGCAGTATTATAAACCGAATATAATAGAGTACTACCGTCCGGAGACCATTTCGGGTCGAATCCGAAGCCTGGAACAATCATCGATTTGAAATTTTCATGATTGAGCCCAAGCGGAATGATTTCCTGGCTCTCGCCGTCGCGAGGTTGACCGGTTCGCGCAAAAGCCACGACCTGATTCCCGGGCGACCAGCTGACATCGACTTTGCCGGCATTAACGCCGAGTTCTTGAATGGCCTGGTTTTGTGAACCGTCGGAGTTTGAAACGAAGAGCCAGCGTGATTCAACGTCTTGCCCGATTGATTTGCCAATAATCTTATTGCCGTCGGGTGAAAATCCAAAATCTTCCCAGTGCTTTGGCAAAGTGATTTGTTTTTCGGTTTTGAAATCGTAAATCACCTTACTTTTGTCGGGGAATTCAAGAATAGCTTTTTCCGCGCTCGGTGCCCAGGTAACCTTATTGACATCGAAGAAAGTTTTATCCGAAAGTTTGACGATGTTTCCGTTTGCATCGAGTTTTGAGAAAGTTCCGTTATTTGGATCGTAAAATGAAGCCGTGTTTCCGGAGACGATTAGGTTTTGAGCCGGATTTTCGGTCATGATTTGAGTTGCGCCCTGTGCGCCTGGAGCAAAAGTCGGGAGCGGTTCGAGCGCTCCAACGAGAGATTCCGGCGGACGAGGAGTGACTGCGACTGGCGCGCCTTCTCCGCCTACCGGGAATTGTCCGGGGCCGACTGGTACGGTTGGCACGGTTGGAGACGGAAGGGGGGCTTTAAAAAAGAAATACCAGATCAAAAAACCTAAAACGCAGGCGGTCAGAAGAATGACGATTGCGGACAAAATTGTTTTTAGGCGTTCAGGCATAGTAAGTTTTTTTTCTAAAGATCAACTCCGGTTTTAGATTTTATGAACATTTTGCATATTGCTTCGCCGGCGGCCGAACTTTGACAGGTGGCAATCGCGATTGTAAAAATGATTCCGATGATGATAAGCGCGGTAGCAATCACCCCGTATATGTAAGGGTATGCGTAAATCATTAGGCCGGCGACGACTTTTTGTCCGGATGAGTAGGGGGCGTATTGGCTTTTTATTTTTTCGACTCCCGGCACCGGAATAAGCGCCTGCATCTTTTCGGCGGCTTCGGCCTTGATCGGTTTCTGTAGCCACTTTAACCCGGCTGACGGCAGTAAGAGCGTGAGGACGGTGCCGATTAGAAAGGCGCGATAAGTTTTAGCCGCCTTTCTTCTTCTAACGTCCGGGCTTTCGGTTGGCTCATCGGTTTCATCAGTTGATTCGTCCTGTGCCTGTACTGATGCTGCGTTGATGGGTGGAGGCTCCAGTTCTTGACCCGCCTGTTCAGCTTCTTCTTTTTCAGCCTCTCCTTCAATTGCGGGGGCGTTCACAAAACTTGCAGGAGATTCCTCCTGCTCCTGTTCCTGGCCAGCGGAAGTTTCCCAGCCTTCACCGGACTTTCTCTCTGACCTATCAGGCTGTTCAAGTTTTACGCGATCATCAAATGCCATACCAAAAAAGGGAGCCTTTTAGCTCCCTTTATTGTACCACGTTTGTTGCTTTTTTGATTTCTTGATTTATTGATTTTTTGACCTAGAATTTTACTTCCACATTCTGACGCTCAGCTTCGTTTCCGATTTCGAAGAAGGCTCGTTTCACGAACTTGAAAACGCTCGCGATGATATTGGTCGGGAAGGTATCGATTTTCGTGTTCAAGTCGCGAACGTTCGCATTGTAGAATCGGCGCGAAGACTGAATCTTTTCCTCGGTATTGGCGAGTTCCTGCTGAAGTGAAAGAAAGTTCGGAGCTGATTTCAAATCAGGATAAGCTTCGACCGCGACCATAAGTCCGCGAAGCGCTCCGGAAAGTTGATTTTCTGCCGCGCTGCGTTCTTCGATGGTCTTAGCATTCATGGCATTCGCGCGGGCCTGAGTTACGGCGGTCAAAACTTTATCCTCGTGTGCCGCAAAACCCTTAACCGTGTTTACGATATTCGGAATCAAATCGTAGCGACGCTTGAGCTGAATATCGATATCGGACCAGGCTTCTTCGGTGCGGATTTTGAGCTGAACCAAACCGTTATAGGCAATGACAGCGTAAACTGCGACGACCGCGATCGCTATCCAAAGAATCATCATCATAAATACTGGTGGTTACTTGATTTATTGATTTCTTGTTTTTTGATTTCTTGTCTCCTCGTGATAATATCGCGTTAACATATGAAAAGCAAGATTAACCAGTCGATTTTTAAAGCCTACGATATTCGCGGAATCGCAAGTGAGGATTTTGATGGCGGTTTACCTGAAAAAATCGGGCAAGCGCTAGTTGATTTTACAAACGCCAAATGGGTTGTGCTCGGGTGGGATGCGCGAACTTCTTCGCCACAACTGTGTGATGGTGTGCGCCGAGGATTGCTTTCTCGCGGAGTAAAAATTATCGAAATTGGTTTGTGTACCACGCCGATGTTTAACTTCGCGGTCGCGTCTGATCATCAAATCGACGCCGGAATCATGGTTACGGCATCGCACAATCCGTCGCAATATAACGGTTTTAAGATGGTTTATGCCGGCGCGCGTCCGATTAGCGGAATCCGCATGCTTGATGAGGTTTTGAAAGTCGAAGAAGCGGGTGAAAAAACGGAAATCTCTGGCGGAACGGTTGAAAAACGCGAAATTATTTCGGATTATCTTTCGGCGGTTTTGAAAATCGCTAGGTTTGATGCTGAACCGAATCAAAAGCTGGGGCGCATTGTAATTGATGCCGGAAACGGTATGGTCGGCGTGCCTTTGCCGGAGTTTTTGAAGCGCACAAATATTAATGCGAAAGTTTTATTTCCGGAAGTTGATTGTTCTTTCCCGAATCATGAAGCCAATCCGGTCAAAGAAACGACGCTTGAAGCCCTTAAAAGAACCGTAGTTGATGAAGGCGCGGCATACGGCGTTTCTTTTGACGGTGATGCGGATCGCATCGGTTTCGTTGATGAAAAAGGCGTTCGCATCGCCGGCGATCATATCGGCGCTCTGATTGCGGAAGAAATTTTGCTTTCAGCACCAGGATCTTTGATCTTGGGTGACACGAATGCTGGCTGGGCTTTTCGCGAGGCTGTCGAAAAAGCCGGAGCGAAATTCGAAATTACTCCCGTGGGCCACGCAAATATCAAAATCAACATGCGAGAATCAAAGGCGCTTTTCGCGGCCGAACTTTCATATCATTTCTATTATCGCGACTTCTACAATGTCGAATCGACTTTGCTGACTTTTCTTTTGGTTAAACGCCGCTATGCGAGAGAAGGGAAGAAGATGTCGGAACTTGTCGCGCCGTATCGAAAGTATTTCGCGACCGGGGAGATGAATATTGAAGTCAAAGATGCGCCGGAATTATTGAAGAGAGTTCGTGCTCATTACGAATCGGAAGCGAATAAAATTTTTGATGCCGACGGAATCAGAATGGAATTTGATAACTTCTGGTTTTCGCTTCGAGCTTCCAATACCGAGCCTCTTGTGAGGCTGAATCTGGAAGCGAAATCGCGCGAGGAAATGGAAATGCGCAAAACCGAAGTTTTGAGTTTAATCAAATAATCAGGCGCACATGATCGGCGTTTTTGATACCGGAATCGGTGGCCTTTCCGTCTTGCGCGTTTTGCGACGGGCTTTTCCGCGTGCTAATTTTTTGTATCTTGGTGATACTGCGCGAGTGCCGTATGGTTCGCGCTCCGAAGAGACGATTAGACAATTTTCTCGCGAAGGTGCCATGTTTTTGAAATCACGAGGTGCGGATATTGCGATTATCGCCTGCAACACGGTTTCGGCTGTCGCCCGCGATGTTTTTGTTGAGGTTTTCGACTTATCCACAGCAGATACTGCTAAGGGGACAGTCCCCTTAGGGCCCAAAGGGGACTGTCCCCTTATTATTGATGTCATCTCTCCCACAATTGAGGCGATAAAAACCGGTGGATATAAGAACGTCGCCGTGATTGGCACGAGCGCGACCGTCGGATCTCATGTCTATGCCCGTCGTTTGCAGGAAATCGGCTTGAGTTCGATTCGCGAAATCGCTTGTCCGCTTTTTGTGCCAATCGTGGAAGAGGGTTTTGAAAAGCATACCGGCGCTCGGGCAATTGCTGACACATATCTTGCGCCGCTCGCTAATTCCGGTTTGGAAGCGTTGATTTTAGGTTGTACTCATTTTCCGTTCATGGAAGCAACAATTGCGAGCGTCGTCGGAAAAAAAGTTGAACTCGTTGAATCCGGTCCTGCGGTTTTGAACTATTTTCGCGAAGGAATCGTGAAAGAGATTTTCAGCGGAGAATTATTTGATGGCGATGGCGAACTCACGCTCGCGCTCACCGATGCGCGCATAGGAACCGTGGATTTGGCGCGAAAATGGCTGGGTGAGGATGTCAAAGTCGAGAAAGTGATGTTATAGTAGCGTCCTATGACTTTGCTGATTTTTTTGCTGGTTCTTTCGCTCTTAGTGCTTTTTCATGAATGTGGACACTATCTGACGGCGCGATTATTTGGCTGTGCGGTTGAAGAATTCGGTTTCGGTTTTCCGCCGCGCGCCTGGGGTTTTAAAAAAGGAAAAACTTTGTGGAGCTTGAATTGGATTCCGCTTGGCGGCTTTGTGAAAATCAAGGGTGAATCCGAAGAAGCTAATGAGCAGGATAGTTTTTTCGTGAAACCGCTTTGGCAAAAAGCGATTATTTTGGTGGCCGGGGTTTTCATGAACCTGGTTTTGGCATTGTTATTGTTTTGGATTGGTTATATTTCCGGTTTTCCGATGGCGGTTGAAGGTCTGCCTTCGGACGCCGCCGTGAGTGACAGGAAACTCATGATCGAGCAGGTGGTTGCTGGTTCGCCGGCCGACAAAGCTGGAATCGCGCCAGGATATAGCATCAAGTCAGCAAACGGCACACCGGTTTTGAATTATGGTGATTTTATCAAGGCTGCTCAATCCGATAAGCCGGGCACGGTCGAAGTTGAAGTTGTGAACGGTGAAACCCGCGTTTTGAAAATCGAAAAAAAATTGATAGATGGCACTGCGCGCTACGGAATCGGAGTCGGTTTGGTTGAAACCGGTGTCGTGTCATACGGTCCGATTCGCGCTCTGGTTGAAGCCTCAAAAACCACTTATGCGATTACGGTCGGGACTTTTGCGGCTTTCGGTGATTTGATTAGCGGGATTTTCCGTGGTCGGGGAGTGGGTGAAGTTTCTGGTCCGATTGGTATCGCGGTGATTACCGGCCAGGTCGCAAAACTTGGATTCATGCACCTGTTGCAATTTGCCGCGATGCTTTCGATAAATTTGGCAGTCTTGAATATCGTGCCGTTCCCGGCGCTTGATGGCGGACGTTTGTTGTTTGTCGCGATTGCCGCCGCCCGCGGTCGAAAAGTCGCCGCCAAAATCGAAAATGTTTTTCACACCGTCGGATTCTTTCTACTCATGTTGCTGGTTGCAGTCATCACACTGAAAGATGTGGCGCGCTACGGCGCCGGTATTTTAGGTGGACTGAAGGGGTTGGTTGGGATGTGATTTGGCTGTAAAAAGTCCTTTGTTGTTATCTAGAGCCTTAAAGTTGTCATCCCGAAGCCGAGGGGTCTTGATTCCCTTGATTTTGTTATTGTATATTGACATCTTCGCTAAAATATGCGATTATGTGTCGGCTGTCCAAAGGGTAACCAAAATGCTGGCGCATACGGCGCTGTCACTTGTGCTCCCGCGGATGGTTTGGAGGTTCTCGTGAAAGCGAAGAAAAAGAAGATGTCGACTGGGCAGATGAGGCAACTCCTTGAGATTGATGCTAAAGAAGGCCTTTTCGCCGAAATCCAGGCGTTGATTGCCCGGAAGACCAAGGGTGGCGTGAAGCTTGCCGGGCCGCAGGAGTTCTTCCAGGAGTTGTACGACGAGCTTTTTCCGGGCAAGGGAATCGTGGTTCCGCCACTCATGGAGGTGAGCGCGGAAACCGCGGCGGCGCTCGAAAAGTACCCCCAACTCATGTGGTGGTACTTCCCGTCGGTCACGGAGGCGGATTACCCGAACAGCTTTGTGAAGCCCAAGTGGGGCCAGTACACCGACGAATCCGAGATCGAGCGCAAGCCGATCGAAGGATTCTGGGGTATCGTGGATACGACCCCGAAGCTCAACTGGGATGACGAGGCCGCGTACAAGGATCAGATCACCGAGATCCTGGGTCTGAAGACGCGGTTCGGCGTGAGTTGGAATGACTGCGTCGAGACGCATTACCCGAAGCTCGACCGCGAGTTTCACCTCACAGCCGGCGCGTTCCGCCACATGACAGCGGAGCAGTACAACCTGTTCGCGAACGTCATGAACGAGCTGCGCGCGAGTCGCGGGATGGATCTGCCGGATCTTGGGAGCACATACTCCTGGGAGTGGTGTGATAATCGTTACGACTCGGGTTTTCGGCTCCTCGTCGGTAACCGTGAGTTCGGTGGCCTTGCGCTTGTCGACAGCTATCGTCCGTCGCGCTCGAACGACTGCTTCGCATTCCGTTTCGTGGCAGTACTTTAAGTCCTCATTCCCTCTGTTCTTCCCGTCCCAGAACCGCAACCGCGGGTCTGGGACTTTTGTTATTATCGACATTCTCCCGGTTCTTGCTAGAATATTCTGATATGAATCAACTCCCAAAAGCTAAAGTCATTGCCTTGTTCGATGGGCAGCAGATTCGTCGCCACTGGGATGCGGAAAAAGAACTTTGGTATTTTGCGGTGTCTGACGTTCTTGCGGTTCTAACGAAAAGTATCGACCCGGTCGCTTATTGGCGAAAGTTGAAAGAAAGGCTGTTAAAAGAAGGTGGAAATGAAACCGTGACAAAATGTCACGGTTTGAAAATGGTGGCTCCGGACGGCAAGATGCGCACGACGGACGCCGCCGATACCGAAACTATGCTTCGGTTGATTCAGTCGGTGCCTTCGCAGAATGCCGAACCGTTCAAGCTTTGGCTCGCCCGCGTCGGTTATGAGCGACTTGAAGAAGCCGCCGATCCGGAACTCGCCATTAATCGCGCTCTTAAAACGTATTTGCAGAAAGGATATAGCCCGGAATGGGTGAATCAACGCTTGAAGAGTATCGAGATTCGCAAGTCGCTCACGAATGAGTGGGAGACGCGCGGGGTGAAAGAGGGTTTGGAATTTGCGATTCTGACTGACGAAATCACAAAAGCTTGGGCTGGACTTACGACCAAAGAATATAAAAATCTTAAAGATTTAAAGAAAGAAAATCTTCACGATAACATGTCTAACATGGAATTGGTTTTGAGCATGCTCGCGGAAACGGCGACGACGGAAATCTCACAAAAGCGCGAGCCGAAGGATTTTGATGAAAATAGGTCGGTAGCGCGCGAGGGTGGAAGTATAGCTGGCAATGCGCGCAAAGAAATTGAATCAAAAACCGGTAAAAAAATCGTGAACGGTGATAATTTTAAGAAATCGCAAGAGCAGAAAAGATTAAAATAGCTAAATATCGACATTCTCCTAAATCTTGTTAGAATATCCGTTAGACCTGTTGCTGATAAACTTTGAGGCGAGAGTCGCGTTTTTAGAGCGGCATCGCGTGCATAAAAGCACAGGAATACTGATAGTATTACGAGCATTTTTAAGCGCGATGCAGCCGAAAAACGCGATTTTTCGACCAAAGATTTATTCAGTAACAGGTCTAACTATGGAACAACAACTAAAAACGCTCAAAGAAGCTGCGCTCAAAGCAATCAATGCGGCGCAGTCCGAAGAATCGCTAGGTGAAGCGGAAACTAAGTATCTCGGTCGCAAGGGTGAACTATCAGGTTTAATGCGTGGCTTGGGTGCTTTGGCGCCTGAAGATCGCAAAAAGATGGGGGAGTTGGTCAATTCTATCAAGTCTGAACTTGAAGCAGCTTTTGTGTCTCAGAATACGAAGTTGAAAGCTGGCGCTTCAAATCTTATTGCCGAGGCTGAGTGGATGGATGTGACAGCCCCGGGCGTTGCTCACGAACTTGGTCATTCGCATATCATAACCAAGGCTACTCGCGAAATCGAGGCGATTTTTTCGCGTATCGGTTTTGTGCGCGAGAAGGGTTTTGAAGCCGACTGGGATCATTATGCTTTCGAAGCGTTGAATATGCCGCATGATCATCCGGCGCGTAACGAAACCGAAACTTTCTTTGTCGGACCTCGTGAAGGCGAAATCGCGACCGATAAAAAATACGGCAAAATGGTTTTGACTCCGCATACCTCAAACTCACAGGTGCGTCTGCTTGAGCGTGGCGAGTTTCCGATTCGCGCGGTCTGCATCGGCAAAGCTTTTAGGCGTGAATCGAACATCTCTCATATCCCGATGTTTCATCAGTTTGAGGGTTTTTGTGTTGATAAGAACATGAATCTTGCTAATCTTAAAGGCGTCATAGATTATTTTATTAAATCGTTCTTTGGCACTGATCGGAAAACGCGCCTGCGTCCTCATCATTTCCGCTTCACCGAACCGAGCTTCGAAGTAGATATTTCCTGCGTTATTTGTGGCGGTACCGGTTTGAAGAATGGTGTTAAATGCGGAGTTTGTAAGCGCGGCTGGCTTGAACTTGGGGGCGCCGGCATGACGCATCCGAATGTTTTGAAAGCTGGCGGAGTGGATCCTGAAAAGTACAGTGCCTTTGCTTTTGGCTTCGGTGTTGAGCGCTGCTACATGATGAAAGAGGGGCTTTCGGTGCCGGATTTGCGTATGCTCTACAAAAACGATTTCCGCTTCTTAAAGCAGTTATAAACCGCTCTTTATGTACGTTGCCATTATTGTCTTTTCACAGCTGCTTTATAGCCTCTCGGATGTTCTCAAAAAAACACGCATGGCGGATAAGCCATTCAACCTGACTTTGTTGCAAGATTGGCAATTCTTAGCCGCAAATATCCTCCCGATCGTGCCACACATATTCTTCATCTATGTGCTCTCACGATATCCGCTTTCGAAGGCCACGATTACGCTCGGAGTTTCGGCGGTTATCTTTTCTTCGTTCTTTGGCTGGTACTTCTTTCGCGAGAATATCAGCGCTCTCAATATGGCCGGATACTGCTTTGCGGTGCTCGCGATCGTGATGATTAATTGGAAGTAAAATGGGATTAGAGCTTAGAGTTTAGAGATTAGAGCTTAGAGATATCACTAAGCTTTAAGCCCTAAGCTCTTGCTCTGCGCCCGAACGAACTATGAATATTCTCGCTTCGTACAATTGGATTAAAGAATTTCTTAAAACCGACGCCACGCCGGATGAGTTTGCGCGCGAACTCTCGCTGCGCGGACCGGGAGTGGAAAAAGTTATTTCCGTTTCCGGCCAGTTCAAAAATATCGTCGTCGGAAAATTGATTTCGGTCGAAAAACATCCGAATGCCGATAAACTTCGTGTCACGCAAGTTGATGTCGGAGCCAAAAAACCGCAGCAAATTGTTTGTGGAGGTTCGAATTTGGAAGTCGGGCAATTGGTCGCAGTCGCGCTTCCGGGGTCGAGCGTTAGATGGCACGGAGAAGGCGAGCCGGTCTTGCTCGCGAGCGCGGAACTGCGCGGCGTGAAATCCGACGGTATGATTTGTGGCGCGAACGAAATCGGACTCACGGATTTGTTTCCGTCGAGCGGTGAGCGCGAAATTTTAGATTTAACTTTCACGAAAGCAAAGCCCGGAACTTTGGTTTCAACCGCGGTTGGCTTAGAAGATCCGATTTTTGATATCGAGGCCACGACGAACCGTCCAGATTGTCTTTCGATGGTTGGGCTCGCACTCGAGGCTTCGGCTTCGGGACTTGGGCGCTTCTCGTTCAGTGAATCCGGACTTCCGAAAACCAAGAAAGTCCGCGATGGTTTAAAAATCGTGATTGAAAATAAAAAGCTCTGTTCTCGATATTTGGGCGCCGTAGTTCGCGGCGTCAAAGTTGGTCCATCTCCAGCCTGGATGCGCGCGAGACTATCGCAGGCCGGAATCCGTTCAATCAACAATATTGTCGACATCACGAATTATGTGATGCTTGAAATCGGACATCCGATGCATGCTTTTGATCGCGCCGCGCTTGAAGGCGATTTAATCAAGATTCGCAGCGCCAAGCCTGGTGAAAAAATGCTCGCGCTCGATAATAAAGAATATTCTTTAAATGAAAGGGATTTGGTAATTGCTGATGCAGTAAAACCGATTGCGATTGCTGGCGTGATTGGTGGCGAGGAGAGCGGTACAACAGAAAAAACTATTTCGGTGGTATTTGAAGCGGCGGCCTTTGATCCCGGATCAGTTGGCAAAACCTCGCGTTCACGAGACCTGATCACCGAAGCTTCATTGCGTTTTGAGAAGGGTTTGTCGTCACATGGATGTGCTTGGGCGATGTCGCGAGCGCTTGAGCTTGTGCGAGAGCTGATGCCGGAATCTGAACTCACGGAAATTATCGACGTGAATCCAAAGAAATCGCCGGTTCATGTTTACGGTTTTCGGCCAGCCTATGCCGAATCACTTATTGGTGAAAAAATCCCGGCGCAAAAGCAGAAAAAGATTCTCGAGTCTTTAGGTTTTGTGGTTTCAGGAAAAGGCACAAAATGGAGCGTGAAAGTTCCGTTTTGGCGTGAATTTGATATCGAGGGCGAGCGTGATTTGGTTGAAGAAGTGGCGCGCATTTACGGACTCCATAATATCAAGCCGGTACTCCCGGCCGGTTTTTCGAGCCGTATTGCGCAAGCTAAAAATACCGAATTCTTCTGGATTGATGAGATGAAAAGTTTTTTGGAGGCGACTGGTTGGACCGAAACCATGACTTATTCGTATACGAACGCCGCGATTTATAAGGCTATTGGTCAGTCGACTGATACGCTTCTCGCGGTCTCGAACCCGCTTTCTTCAGACTTCACGCATCTTCGCGATAAGCTTTTGCCTAACATGCTTGTCGCAATCAAAGAAAATCAGGAGCGCTATCCAAGCGGTAAAATCTATGAAATTGGTAATGTCTTTATGCCCGCACAGTCCGGTTTGCCGGTCGAAGGTCTGCGGTTTACTGCGATTTCATATGGTCACAATGAAGAAGGATTCGCATCCGCCAAGGGGTTATTAGAAACGCTGGCCGACAAATTCGGTTTCGAGGGTTTTAGGTTAATGCGCATGACTGATAATATCTTGTTCCATCCGAGCCGGTCAGCTGAAATTCTGATTAACGGCGAATCGGTGGGCATGGTGGGCGAGCTTCGAGCTGAGGTTCAAAAGGGTGCCGACCTGGAGCATCGCGCTGGCGTGCTTACGTTTGATTTCGCAAAACTTGTACCGAACATGAAGCTCGCTAAGATTTTCATGGGTATTCCGACTTTTCCGTCGATAAAACGCGATATCAGCTTCGTGGTTCAGGACAGACTAACTCACGATGAAATAATGGAGGCATTCTTGGCTGTTGATGCGTTGGTCATTGGCGCCGAGAAGTTTGATGAGTATCGCGGGCCGGAGATTGGGGAGAAGCGAAAATCACTTGCATATCACCTGGAATTACGCGATCCGAATGCAACTCTAACCACGGCTCAGGCAGATGAACTGCTCGAAAAAGTACGCAAGGTTTTGCGTGATCGGTTTGCAGCCGAAGTGCGGTCTTAACTTTCTTTTTTCTCGCTCAGCAACAGAAAGTGCGAACCTATTCGCTCGCTGGGCTAGAGGGGAGCCATAGCCCAGCGACGAATAGGCTTCGTACACTTTCAAAACATTTCGAACGCAACAGTTTGAGCCCGAAAAGTAGGCGAACGGATTGCGCGTATTCTCGCGAGCATTCACCGCAGGCGTCACACGCCGCGGAGGAGGGCGCAGAGAGAATCGCGCACCGCCGTTCGCGTATTTCCGTACCTGAGTGATTTTGATTTTTGTTTTGTAGAGGAAGAAGAAATGGGAATGTGGTAAAATGTGGCTATGGTGAATACCTCGCAGGATATTCTTTTTCTGGTGCTGGCTTTCTGCATCCTTTGGGTGACGGTGTTTTTCTGTTGGCTACTTTATCATCTCGTCGTGATTCTACGCACAGTTGAAGCTTTCATGATGGATATTCAGAAAAAGGTTGAACGAATTGATGAAGGCATTCGCGGAGTAAAAGATAGGATCGAACACTCGGTTGCGCATCTCGGAACTATCGGTGATGCGGCCAAGCACATTGTAAAATACTTTAAAGACAAGAAAGAAGAATAATATGCCAAAACGAAAGGAGGTCGTCGAGGCGAAAAAACCAGTCGGAGCTCACAGTTTGTTTGATCATCATCATCACGATGGCTGGCTTGCGAATATCGTGGCGCTGGTCGTAGTTCTGGTTTTCGGTGTTTACGTACTTATGACTCGCGATGCGCTGACTCGGATGACGCAGGAGATGGGGCAAAGGCTGCAGGCGGTTGAAGCGCAGTGCCAGACAAGATAAAAAACAGCGCCCCGGTATTCTGGGGCGCTTTGCGTTGCACTAACTCGCGAAAAGGTTCTGATTACAGGCCGAAAATCCGCTTGGCGTTTCCGCTCATGATGAGCGCGAGCTTGTCCGCCGTGATCGGCATTCCGTTCATGGCCTTGATGTACGGCATGTGTCGTGCGATTGGGAAGTCGGTACCGAAGAGAATCCGTTCGGGTCCGATGGCCTCGAGAAGCTGCATCAAGCATGTCAGGAGCCAGCGCGTGTCGCAGGCGGTCTCAGAATCGTCTTCGTCGTCGGTTCGCGTGCGCATGAACCCGGAGCAATCGACGCTCACGTTCGGATGCTCGAGGCAGGCTTTGACGGTGTCCGCGATGTGTGGGGCACCGGCGTGCGCCATCACGATCTTGAGTTCCGGCATCATCGTCGCGAGAATCTCGACTGAACGAGCTTTCACGAAAGCCAGGTCGGAGCCTGGAACGCGGCAGAGACAGTCCCCGGTATGGACGATAACCGGTCGGCCGGCATCTTCCAGGGATTCAAGGTACTTGTGCAGGCGTTTGTCGAATGAGTGGCACTTGGTGTTTCCGGGATAAAGCTTGAATCCACGGATCACACCATCTTCCAGAAGTGGCCAAAGGAAATCCAGCTGCGCGTCGGCGTGCTCTGTTCCTGGCCCAACTTCCGCAATCGCGAAAAGCCTCGTGCGGTGTGGCTTGAGATCGCTCATGAGCCTGGCATTCGAAGTCCCGCTCTCGGCACGTGCGATCACGAGCGCTTTCGAGATTCCGTTCTTGTCCATCGAAGCGACGAGTTCGTCAGCGCTCACAAGGATGGGCCTCGTCTGTTCTGTGGCTTTTGAGCCCAAATGAGCATGTGCGTCAATGATTTCCAAGGTACGACTCGCTTTCTGCCCGACGGGCATTTGTTTTGCAAGGCGTAGAATCGCAAAGATTTTGATTTTTGTCAATACGATGCCCGAGGCTGTATCGGATAATAAAATAGCTCCGTTTTTGAAGCGGAGCTTAGGGTCATAGGTTTCTGTTTTTGCGCTGTGACCAATATTCGGCAAACGCTTCCGGGTGCGGGTGTCCGGCGAGGCGCGCCCAAACCGGGAGACATTCGGGTTGCTTGTCTTGTCCGATAGTATTTCCAAGCGCGAAGAAGAGTGCACGTTTGAAGGCAATTACGCTCGGATCATCAAGCTTGTCGCAGAGGTCGGAGAGATTGTTTCTCGGAAGCCCCCAGCTGAAGGCTCGGTAGCAGCCTTCAAAGTATGCCTCGTGCTCATTCTCCCAGTGCTGTGCACATTTTGCTTCGCTCATTGGCAAGATTCGCCTTCGGTCCACGCGATTGCTCACGATTTTGCCTTGCCTGCGACAATCCTCGTGCCACTGAAGGAAGTGACGGTATTCGTGCAGGATGGCGACGAGGGTTTCGCCGACTCCTTTTTCCTGCGGAATTTTCATGAGTGCAGTTCCTGAAACTCCGAGGCGCGGTTTTACGAGCATTCCGCCGTCCGGCAAGGCTTTCTCTTCGGTGATGAACGCCGCGCCAACATAGTCGGCATCGGAGAGCAGTCCGGGAAAAACCTCACTGTTCTCGATAGACGCGGTGAGCGCGCCACGCGAAGGTTCTGGGAGCTGTGATAGGAGCCACGAGAATCTGCCCATGAGTTCCATTGTGCAGCCTTCGGTGCCAGCATTGTCTGGTCGACAAATGACGAGTGGCGGAATCGCGGGGAAGCTTACCTGAGTACCCTGCGGAAGCGCTGTATGATCGGTGTAGGCATATTGCCAGTCTTTCAGAGCTTCGTTCTTGCTGCGTTTATCTTCGGCTTCTGCGCGCGCTTTTTCCTTTTGAGCCAGCGTCTGTTCCTGTTCGGCTTTCTGATACACGCGAGCGCCGAAGAGCGCTGCACATATCGTGAGGGGGATGAGAATCATCAGATTGTGTTTGAGAAAATTCATCACGTCCTCCTTTCTCGGACTCAGCTGAAACTAGCAAAGAATCTTAGCTTTGTCAATACGAAAAGCCGCCCGGTATTGGTAAAAAATCAAGAAATCAAAAAATCAAGGGCGCGGGCAGCGTTCCTTGATTTCTCGTTTTCTTGATTTTTTGATTTCTTGAACCTACCCAACTATTTCAACTCCCATGTTCTTTGCGGTACCGGCAATACAGCGAGCTGCGGCATCAACCGTTCGGCAATTCATGTCTGGCATTTTCTTTTCAGCGATGGCGCGAATCTGAGCCATCGTGATTTTGCCAACCTTTTCCGACTGCGGCTTGCCGGATCCTTTCGCGAGGCCAATGGCCTTTTTGATAAGATCGGCGGCCGGAGGCGTCTTCATGATGAAGGTGAACGAGCGGTCATCGTAGATCGTGATGATGACCGGAACCGTATCACCGCGCATGGCCTGGGTTGCGGCATTGAACTTCTGACAGAAATCCTGAATGTTGACACCGTGCTGACCGAGAGCCGGACCGACTGGAGGAGCTGGGTTAGCTGCGCCTGCCGGAATCTGGAGCTTGACTAGGGCCTTGATTTTCTTGGCCATACTGAGTTTTGGAATTAGTACGGGTGTGGGCAATGAGGTAACGCATTGGCCGACCCAGACGATTCCAGAGAAGAGAAGTGGCGGTGGATGCCGCCTTTGTTTTAAGCCCGTGATTTATATCTAATTCCACATTAAACGTCAAGCAGGACTTCGGATTACGGCTTTTGGGCATATTTTGCGAGAACCGGCGCGTGTGGAGTCGCGCCTTCTGGTCCTCGGCGCCCGCTGAGTTTAGCTGAAATTCGTAGTTAAGATTGGGCGCCTGTGGGCTTCTCGCAAAATACGGCCCAAAACCGTAATCACTCCATTACGAAAGGGGCCCCTTTTTCGGCAGGCAATTCATTTTCGCGCGAAACTGGGACTAGAATGGATTCCTGCCTTCGCGGGAATGACGATGGGGGTTCGAATGTATAAAATAAAGCACGGGTGGGAGGGGCCCCGTGTTACGCGTTCGGAGGGACAGTCCCCTGCGGCTTTGGGGACAGTCCCGTCTCGAACGCGCAACACATACCGACCCAGGACCCGTGTTTTATTTTGTAGTGTCGAGCGCTATATCTTCTTAACCTGCAAGAAGTCGAGTTCGATTGGAGTTTCGCGACCGAACATATTGACCAACACCTTGACTTTGCCGCGAGCTTCGTCGATTTCCGAAACCTTTCCTTCGAAGCCTTTGAATGGGCCGTCGGAAATGCGAACCGGAGAATCAACCGTAACATCAAGTTTGAATTGCGGCTCATTGACGCCCATGCGTGACTGAAGCGCCTTGATTTCGTCTTCCGAAACGGGAGTCGGCGTCGTACCTGTGCCGATGAAACCGGTCACGTTTGGGGTATTGCGCACAACGTACCAGGAATCATCCGTCACGATCATTTCAACCAAGACATAGCCCGGGAAGATTTTTTCCTCAACCACGCGACGTTTGCCGTTCTTGATTTTGATTTTCTTTTCTTTCGGAATCAGAATGTTGAAAATTTCTTTCTCTTTGTCCATCGAGTCGATACGCTTGCGAAGGTTGTCTTCGACGTTCTCTTCGTAGCCGGAGTAGGTATGGATGGCATACCAGCGACGGCCGTAATTACTTGTTTGCTTAGGCATAGCTAAAGTGCGTTAAAATTCGATTTAAGAAACTAAATCGATGAGTTTGTTGAGTCCCTTCGCAAGTCCGAAATCGAGCGCGCCGAAAGAAGCAGCGACGATAATCGAAGCGGCGATGACGATGACGCTGTAGCGGGTCAAATCATGCTTTGAAGGCCAGGAAACCTTCATGAGTTCGAGCTTGGCGTCTTTGAAGTAGTTCACAATCGAATCAACGTATTTGGTCATATGGGGTAGAACTTAGAGGTTAGAGCTTAGAGGTTAGGGATGTCACTAATCTCTAAACCCTAAGCTCTAATCTCTATTTTTCGCTATTTAAAAATGCCCCGGCGGGCATCCAATAAACATAGGATAACACGCTGGGGCTAGGGCGTCAACCGCCTTCTTTTGGCGGCTCTTCTGGTTTCTGGTTTGCCGGGTTCTGCTTGCAGTTTGGTTCGTGAAGAAAAGCCTGAACTTCACATTCTTGCCGCAATGCGGACAGCGTGAGCAGCAGGCCGTGATGTGGTTCACGAAGCCTTTTGGTCCGCGGTGGCAGGCGCAATCGCAAAGTCCGAGAGCAAAATCTTCGAGTCCGCTCATTTCTTTTCTCCTCCGCTCGCTGGCTTTCTTTGGTTCGCCGGGTTCTTTTCACAGACCGGATCGTGCCGTCTCGCATTCGAGATGTGCTTTCCGCAAAATGGGCACTTGTCGCAACAGGCGCGCATGTGCTTTATGACGCCTTCTGGCTTGCTATGGCAGATGCAGTGACATTCGCCGTTTCCACTTGAGGCTCCGAGGAACGTCATGGGTTGCTCCTTTCCGAAAAGGGCTGAGCTGTTTTCGGAATGTAGCACCGGTCTCTGATTAAGTAAACGGTTTTTTTGCCCCTTCCGTCATTCCCGCGAAGGCGGGAGTCTATTTGAAGAAAATGGATTCCCGACAATTTGTGCTCAAATTTCGGGAATGACGGCAACAAAAAACCGCCACAAGGCGGTAGTTTGTAAATATTAGCCCTGAAGGTCAAGATTTTCCACTTCCTTAGCGCGAGTCTGAATGAATCGTTTGCGTGGCGCGACTTCGGAACCCATCAACATGTCGAAGATTTCATCGGCCTTCGCGATATCCTCCACGTTCACACGCTTCATGACGCGAGTCGCCGGGTTCATGGTTGTTTCCCAGAGCTGTTCCGGGTTCATTTCACCAAGACCTTTGTATCGCTGAATATTGATGCGCTTTTCCGTGGCTTCGTTTGAAAGATCAATCGACTCGCCATCATCGCCGGTTACGATCACTTCCACAGCTTCGACTTTCTTGCCAGTCTTGGCAGCTCGTGCGTTTTTGGCGGCAATCAATTCGGCGACAATCTTTTCTTTTGCTTCTTCATCGAAAGCGTATTTGAATTCTTTGCCGAGCGCGACGCGATAAAGCGGCGGCTGAGCGATATACACATGTCCCTGCTTCACGAGTTCCGGGAAATATCGGTAGAAAAGCGTGAGGAGAAGCGTGCGGATATGGGCGCCATCGACATCGGCATCGGTCATGAGGATGATGCGGTCGTAGCGGAGTTTTGTGATATCGAACTGTTCGCCGATATTCGTTCCCATCGCGATGATGAGATTGCGGACTTCGTTATTTGCGAGCATTTTATCTAACCTGGCGCGTTCGACGTTCAAAATTTTGCCTCGTAATGGAAGAATGGCCTGGAAATCGCGATTGCGACCTTGCTTTGCGCTGTTGTGGACAAAAACTCCGGAAGCTAACGCAAAATTGTGGGTTCCTGGGACTTCGATATCGTACACGTCTAGGCGTTCGGTGTTTGCGATGACGTCCTTTATTTTATGATTGTAGTTCGCTACGGCTTCGATGAGAGCTTCGGAATCATTCTCGAAGAAGCGTTCTATGAAGGTCGAGAAAGAAAGCACATTTTTATCTCGTCGATTTTTTCTCGCGTTCTCAAAGATTTCAGCATTCACGTTTTGAGTTTCTTCAAAAACCTTACGAAGCAAACTCATTGTGTGTGTGAAATAGGTTTTATCGTACGCCGTTTTTCGTTTCGCTCTGAATTCAGGCGTCCATTGAGACTTGGTCTTTGATGATCTCCAGGCGAGGAGGCTGCTGTCCTGCCATTGCTTTTGCGCAAGTTCTGCTAGTTCAGCCTTTCGTTCTGGGTGATTTGTGAAAAATTCTTTTGTGCGTAGCGACTGCGCGTTTCGATTTTCCGGAAGCGCCCAAAAAGCTTTTTGCGCTTTTTGCAGATCAGCTTGTGACTTCACGCGGTATTCTTTGTTCGAAGCGTAAAATTCCAAGAATTTTTGTACCATGAAGGCTTTGTATTCATCGTTTTCCCATTGTGCTTTTGCACGCTCACTTAGTTCTGAGCTTTGAAGTTTCATGGTTTCGCTCATGTAATTTCGATACTCTGGAGTTTTATGGGCGAGACGAGCCTTGTGCATAACCTCTGGACGTCGCAGTGTTTTATCGCAATGTTCGCGATGCAATTCAAGATGAGCATCGGATTCGAGCCGAGCGATATTTGTTGGATTGTTATTCTTCTTATTGAAATCAATGTGATGGCGATGCTCACCGCTTTCATCGTAAATGCCGTTTTCAAGATTAAAAGCATCAGCGAGCATGTGCGTGAATATCCATCGCGAGTCCTTCGGATCAAAAACCATTTCGTAGCCTTCAATCGTAATTCGCTTGCCGAGTCGTGAGACTTGACGATACAGCGGCATCACGGAATCACCAGAAACCAAATCCTTTGCTTCGCGATATTCGCCAGAGCGCAGCATGAAACGATGGTCTGGCGTGCAAATAATTTCTTCGTCGTTATCCAAGATTACTTTGATTGTTTCGGCATTGCGTTTCGTGATGCGGGGTGCGGTGAGCTTTGTGATGCCAACATGGCCGTCATCTTTTATTGTATAACAGAAATTTTCCTTTC
This sequence comes from bacterium, assembly GCA_037139515.1. Lineage (GTDB taxonomy): Bacteria > Patescibacteriota > Patescibacteriia > JBAXGH01 > JBAXGH01 > JBAXGH01. Next base: position 65,316 of record JBAXGH010000001.1, on the reverse strand, counting down.
CCTGCTCGTCTTCCGTGACTAATTCTTTGAAAGAAAGATTGCGTCCATCGGCGAGCGCTACTTTTGTGTCACCCGAAAAACAGCCGCCGGCGGAGTCACCTTCCACCAGGTACAATTCACATTCCGCTGGTTCGCGCGATGAACAGTCGGCAAGTTTGCCTGGCAAAGTCAGACCATCCAAAACACCTTTGCGCAAAACTGTTTCGCGCGCGGCACGAGCGGCTAGGCGGGCACGGGCGGCGAGCAAACACTTTTCAACGATGCTTGAACCTTCACGCGGATGCTCTTCAAGCCAAGATCCGAATTCTGTCGAGAAGAAAGTTTCAACGGCGCCCTTAACTTCCGGATTGCCGAGTTTTGCTTTGGTTTGACCTTCAAATTGCGGATTTCCGACTTTCACCGAAATAACCGCGGTCATGCCTTCGCGCACATCTTCGCCGGAAAGATTATCATCCTTTTCTTTCAGGATATTCTGCTTGCGAGCGTAGGTATTCAAAACGCGGGTGAGTGCGGCGCGGAAACCTTGAACATGGGTGCCGCCTTCAGGATTGATAACGTTGTTCGTGAAGGCGAGCAGGTTTTCGGTATAGTCCTGGGTATATTGAACGCTGATTTCGCAATCAACATCATCCACGACTTTGTTGGCGTAGAAAACAGTTTCGTGTTTGACCTGCTTGTTGTGATTCAGATAGCGAGCGTACGAAGCGACGCCACCATCGAAGAAGAAAGCGTAGGAATGCAAATCATCAGGATTGCGGTGATCTTCGACGCGAAGTTCGATGCCTTTTGTGAGATAAGCTTGCTGGCGAACGCGATCAATAACCGTCATCAAATCGTATTCGGTGGTTTCGAAAATGGTTTTATCAGCCTGGAAGGTGATGATCGTACCGGTTCCGCGCGAAGTTCCGGTTTTGCGCACATCGCCCTGAGGCTTACCGATGTGGAAAACCTGCTCATATAAATTACCGTCGCGCTTAACTTCGGCTTTCAAAAAAGTTGAGAGAGCGTTTACAACCGAAACACCGACGCCGTGCAAACCGCCGGAAACTTTATAGCCACCGTCGCCGAATTTTCCACCGGCATGAAGCTTCGTCAAAACCAATTCGAGCGCTGAAACTTTGAATTGCGGGTGAGGGTCAACCGGAATACCGCGGCCATTATCTTCAACAGAAACAATGCTATCCGGCAAAAGTCGGATGGTGATTTTGTTGGCGTGACCCGCGAGCGCTTCATCGATAGAGTTATCTAAAACTTCCCAAATCAGGTGATGAAGACCTGTTGGACCGGTCGAACCAATATACATTCCGGGACGCTTTCGAACCGGATCCAAACCCTCAAGCACTGTGATTTGTTTTGCACTATATTCGCCGGCAACTTTCTTGATAGCCATAATAAGGATAGGGATTAGAACTTCCGCATGTTTTTTTGGTGCTCGGAGCTTATCATGTCGCGGGCAGCTTCGGAAGTGGTACAATGCACAGGTCAAATCATGATAAGTTATTGTGTATGGACGAGTTTTCAAGCGGCCTTTCAGAGCGTCAGCTAAAACTTGGATATTTGTATGCCAAAAACCAGCTGATAATAAGGCAGGCGCTTTATATTATTGCTGGCCTGATTATCGCATTACTGGCTATTTATTCGTTATACGGAATGGCCGATTTCGGACTCCTTCAGGGCGTGCGCGAAAGAGCGCTCGCAATCGTGATGCAAAATGACAAGGTTGATTTTGCTGGTGTTCGTGAACGTTTGAGTCCGCAGAATCTGTCTATCTCGGACACGCTTACGCTTCCGGCGGGTGATGGGAAGGTTGATTTCGTGGCCCGCGTCGGAAACAAGAATGCCGGTTGGGCGGCGATGGTTGATTATAGTTTTAGTTATGGTAGCGCCGAGACGGGAGTCTTAAGTGATTTTGTGCTTCCGGGTGAAGAAGTTGCTTTGCCGGCGTATAAAATCAATGACCCGGGCAGCATGATTCCTGTTTTTAATATCAAAGAACTACGTTGGATGAGGGTTTCCCCTCATGATATCGGAGCCTATGCGCCATGGGCGGCCTCGCGTCTGACTTTTGAACTAGGCCAGCCGACTAATGCCTTTGTGGAAGTCGGGGGTACAAAAATTCTGCGCACCAGCTTCACTCTTAAAAACAACGGCGGATTTTCGTACTGGAATGTGCCGATTCTGGTGAGTCTGGAAGCGAGCGGTCAAACGTCAGCTCTTCAAACTATCACTATTGATCAGGTAAAATCAGGTGAAACTCGCACGGTTGAGGTTAGTTGGTTCTTTAATGTTCCGTCCGGGTCTTTTCCAAAAGTTCAGGCGCATGTGAACATCTTGGATCCGAAAGTTTACATGGCAAGGGTCTCGGAAGCTCCGCCGCTTGATATTCGCGAGATGCTGATTCAGCCAATCCAGCCGACCGTTAACCAATAACAAAACATAAAAGAGCAAAGGGAAGCCTTTTCTCTTTTTGGTTTTATCATTACTCTGTCAGACATGTTCCAGTCGTTTCTAAAATCTCTTTTCAAGCTTGACTGGCTTTTGATTTTCTCGGTCATGGTCTTGCTGGTTCATGGCTTGCTTGCCATATATTCTCTTTCGCTCTCTCGCGAACCGGATACTTTTTTTACCCTCAAAAAGCAGTTTGTTGCGATTGGACTTGGGCTACTCGCCATGATTTTTATCGCGAAGATGAGTTATAAAACACTGCGCTCTTTTTCGCTGATTATTTATGTTGCTGCAAACGCGATGCTTGTCGCGGTTTTGGTTCTCGGCAAAGCTATTCGCGGCACGACTGGCTGGTTTGAAATCGGACCGATAAATTTTCAGCCGGTTGAATGCGCGAAGATTGCAGTTATTATTGTGCTCGCCAGATATTTTGCGGCCCACACGCGAGACTCACTACGATGGCGCGAGGTTTTCGAGAGCGCTGTCTTGGTCGGCATTCCGGTTGCGCTCACAATGTTGCAGCCAGACTTAGGATCAGCCCTGGTGCTTCTCGGGATGTGGACTCTCTATCTTATTGTGGTCGGCTTGCGCAAGCGGGTATTTATCGCGCTTGTTCTGGGCGTGATTCTGATTGCGACGTCCGGCTGGTTCATGATGGCGCCTTACCAAAAAGATCGCATCACGGTTTTCATGCATCCCGAATCCGATCCGCTCGGTCAGGGCTATAATGTAACCCAGGCGCGTATCGCGATTGGTGCCGGCGGATTTTTTGGGCGCGGCGTCGGCTTTGGTTCGCAATCACAATTACGCTTTTTACCGGAATCGATGACTGACTTTATCGTTTCGGTTATCGGTGAAGAATTGGGTTTCGTCGGAATGCTGATCCTGCTTCTGGCTTTTGCCTTCACTTTTTATCGTCTGGTAAGGGTCGCGGAGAATGCTGCCGATGATTTTGGCTCGATGCTAGCGCTCGGAGTGCTGTTTCTGATTCTTATCCAGTTCAGCGTAAATATAGGTATGAATCTGTCGATGCTGCCGGTTACCGGTATTACTTTGCCTTTCGTGAGTTATGGTGCTTCCTCCCTCATTTTTATGCTGATTGCCTTGGGAATTGCGCAATCTGTGGCGTCTGAGGGCAAGCGCTAACATCCCGACCTTGACCGATTTCGCTCATTCGCATAGAATATGCCCATTCTGTTGCAATAAATATTAGGCCGTAGGGCGTAGGCCATAGGGCGTAGGATGTCTTAAAATGACATAACTACGGCCTACGGCCTATGGCCTACGCCCTTGTCTCATAACATATGGAAACTCTCGTTTTGAACGCACAGCCTCGTACAGATGCCGGTACCGTCGGAGCAGTTGCTATTCGCGCCAAAAACATGATTCCTGCCGTCGTTTATGGCAAAAAGCAGCCATCGCTCATGGTTTCTGTTGATGAGAAGATTTTTAACAAAATGTTGCTCGAAGCCGGTGAATCGACGCTTATTGACCTCGCGATTGAAGGCGCCAAAGCTCCGATCAAGACCCTCGTTCAGGAAGTTCAGCGCGATCCGCTTTCGGACCACATCATCCACGTCGATTTCCGCGCCGTTTCGATGGACGAGAAGTTGCACGTGAAGATCGCTTTCAACTTTGTCGGCGAATCTGCTGCCGTTAAGTTCTTGAGCGGTACGCTCGTTAAGAACTTGGGCGAACTCGAAGTCATGTGTCTTCCGTCAGCTCTCGTTTCTCACATCGACGTCGATATTTCCGGTCTTAAGACTTTCGAAGATCGTTTGCGTATTCAGGACGTGAAGCTTCCTCCGGGCATGGAACCGGTCGGCAAGAAAGAAGAAGTCGTCGTGCTCGTTGCTCCTCCTCGTACTGATGAAGAAATGGCCAAGCTTGATACCGCCGTCGACGCTGATGCTTCGAAGGTTGAAGTGCTCAAGAAGGAGAAGAAGGAAGGTGAAGAGGTTGCGGAAGGCGCTCCGGGCGCTGCCGCCGCTCCGGGTGCAGCCGCTAAGCCGGGCGCCAAGGCTCCGGAAAAGGCCGCAGAGAAGAAACCGGCTGCTAAGAAATAATTACAGAAAGTGCGAGCCCATACTCTCGACGAGCTAAGGTACGGCTGATAGCTCGTCGAAGTATGGGCCTCGTACACTTTCTCAACTTTACAGGCCAGCTTTCACCGCGTGAAAAAAATAAAAAAGTCGGAACGCGATGAGTTATTTCGTCGCGTTTTGATATAATGTAGGGCACATGTTTAACACAATCGAAAATGCAGCCAATAGATTGCGTCGTCGCGGCATCTCGCCGATCCTGATTGGGATTGCGCTCACCGGACTCATTTGGTTGCTCGGTGGATATCTCATCTATTCTTTAGTTACAAGATCTTCACCGCCGAAACAAAATCCGGTTACGGAAACTCCGGTAATCGAAGAAGCGATTGTTTATCGTCGTGCGCTTGATGGTGTCGTTGTGGCGCTCGAGGCTTCACAGCAAGTCGGAATCTATGGCGTCATGATCGATAATATTCTGGAAGCGCGACCGCCGGCCGGAATTTCAAAGGCTAAACTTGTTTTTGAACTTCCTGTTGAGATGGGGATTACGCGGTTCTTGGCTGTTTTTGCGAATGGCGATGAAGTGAAAAAAATCGGCCCGGTTCGCAGCGCGCGACCTTATGCGGTTGATTTGATGTCAGAATTCAATGGCATGTATTTGCATATCGGCGGTTCTCCGGCGGCGCTTGATGAGATTGCAAATTCGAACTTGATTTACAATGTTGGTGAAACGCTTTCGCCGAAAACTATTTATCGCGTTAAGACTCGGGCGGCTCCGCACAATGCCTACACTGATTCCGAAAACATGGCCGCTTTGTTCGCGCTCCAATCGCGCACTTTTGGGCCGGTCGCGCCGTGGTTATATCGCGATGAAAAAAAGCCCGATGAACGCTCCGGAAACGCTGGTGTTGTCATCAACTTTTCAACTTATCAATACGAGGCTGAGTGGAAATATGATTCGGCAGCCAATGATTACATTCGTTACGAAGGACGCGTTCGGCATAAAGACGAAGACGGTTCGGAAATCCGTGCTAAAAACGTTGCCGTCATGATTACTTCGTCGAAGGTTTTGGATGATAAGGGCCGGCTTGATATGCCGGTTATTGGCACGGGCAAGGCGATGATTTTAAGTGAAGGCGTGGTGATTAATGGCACTTGGAAGAAAGATTCGGCGGCGGACAGATTGCGATTTTTCGGTCAGGAAGGTGGGGAGGTGAGCTTCATTCCGGGAACCACTTGGGTCGAAGTTGTGGATGGAGTTTCAAAAGTAAAAATTAAGGAATAAATAACAAAGCCGCCTTGAATAGGCGGTTTTGTTATTTTGTGAAGATTATAAATCTGTTAAGGTTAGCTAAATCTTTGTAGGTTGTGATTTCAGCATCAGGAAAGCGCTTAATAATTTCCTTCGGCAGAGACTCGGTCTGCGATGGATCGATTTCCATTATCACTCTCATCGGCTTTTTTATATCTTCTAACTGATTCAGTAGTACTCGGTACAAATCCAAGCCGTCGGCGCCGCCGTCGAGCGCTTCTCGCGGCTCAAAGTCTTTTACATCCGGCATTAACTTTTCCCAATCGCGTGTCGGAATATATGGCAGATTGGCGAGAATAATCAGCTCTTCGGCTTCTTTGAAGGCGTGTTTGCTGAGTGCCGGCGCCAAGCCGTTTCCGGGGAGAAGCTCGATTCGATTCGCGAAGCCGAGTCGCTTGATATTTTCTCGAGCAATTTTGAATGCGACCGGTGAAAACTCTGTCGCGAGTATTTTTTCACCCGAGTTTGCGGCCAGTGCGCAGGCAATCGCGCCACTCCCGGTGCCGATATCGATCACCGTGTGACGACGCTTGCAAAAGCGTAAGTGTTCAAGCGCGAGTTCGACCATCGTTTCTGTTTCCGGGCGCGGAATCAAAACTCCTGGCGCGACCTGAAAAGTCAGGCCGAAAAAATCTTTCTGGCCGGTTAGGTAGGCAACCGGTTCGTGTTTCAGACGTCGCGCGACTAGCTCGCGAAAGGCGGATTCTTGATCGGGCGAAACCTGTTTTTCCGGCTCCATGATCATGAGAAGCTTTGTGATGCCAAGCGCGGAACTCAAAAGCAACTCCGCGTCAGCCGGATTTATTTTCTTCCCAGCGTCTTTGAGTAGTGAACGAATGATCATGTCCTTTGTGTCATGTTGAGCGCAGCGAAACATCTAGTATGTCAAGATCCCTCGGCTTCGGGATGACAATCGGGGTAATACCCTAAGAGCGTAGGGCACGCTCAGCGTCTTTGAGTTTAGTAATCACGCGATCCAAGTCACCGTCCATGATCTGCTGAATATTGTGCCAGCTTTCGTTGATGCGATGATCGGTGATGCGGTCTTGTGGGAAATTGTAGGTGCGGATTTTTTCCGAGCGATCACCGGTACCGATTTGTGACTTGCGTGCTTCGGCGTGCTCGCGACGGCGCTTTTCTTCGTAAAAATCAAACACACGGGTGCGGATAACTTCCATCGCTTTTTCTTTGTTCTGTGCCTGCGAACGTTCGTCCTGGCACTGCGCCACAATGCCGGTCGGAATATGCACGATTCTGATTGCCGAATAAGTTGTATTTACCGACTGTCCGCCGGCGCCACCCGAAGTTGCCGCTTCGATGCGCAAATCTTTCATGTCGATTTTGAAATCAAGCTCTTCAAGCTTCGGCAAAACCACAATCGTGACGGTCGAGGTATGAATGCGACCCTGCTTTTCAGTTTCCGGAACGCGCTGAACTCGGTGCACGCCGGATTCCCATTTGAGTGCCGAGTAAACCTGGCGCCCGGTGATTTCGATGATGGCTTCCTTGTAACCGCCGACATCGTTCACGGAGGACGAAATCAAAGCCGTCTTCCATTTTTTGGTAATAGCGTAGTTCGAGTACATGCGCACAAGCTCGGCCGCGAAAAGCGCCGATTCATCACCGCCGGCACCGGCGCGGACTTCCATGATGATGTTCTTGCCGTCCAGCGGATCAGGAGGATTCAACTCGTCTTCAATTTGAATCGTCAATTCTTTTTCGCGTTTTAATAAATCGACGAGTTCAGCTTCGGCCATGGCGCGTAGCTCAATGTCGCTCCCGGAAATGATTTCTTTAGAACCCTTGATGTTATTTTCGACGCGTTCAAGTTCGTCAACCATGTTAACGAGCTCGCGAACGGCGGTGTATTCAACCGAAAGCGAAGCGAACTTTTTTTGATCGCTGATAGTTTCTGGTGAGCTCAGGAGCTTTTCAAGCTCTACGAGCCGTATTTTTTTCTGTTCGATAGATGAAGACATATTCTCTTTATTTTAGCTTAGTTGCGGAGTGCCGACGAATGTGTGTTTTTTCTCGTGCCGCCCGCAAGAAAAAGCGTGGAGTTTTTATAGGTGGCGCTTGTGTTTCAAAATGGTCGGCTCGAAGCGAGCGATTTTGGGACGTACCTCGCGCCGGATTATTGCTCGCCCCTAATCCGCCGCGAGGTACTCCCAAACCGCGCTCGCGTATAAGCCCAAAGATTTTTGGATAATCAAAAACGCGGCGAGCGATAAAGCTGGCCGCGTTTTCGTAGCTATTTTGAATCCTTCTTCGAATCGTCGCGCTTCGCACGGCGTTCCTTCTTGTTGCCGCGGGTGCCGACCACAGACTTCGTGGCGGTGAAACGACCGGCGAGCTTTTCGACGCGGCGAGCCGTATCGACGAGCTTCTGTTTGCCGGTATAGAAAGGGTGGCAAGCAGAACACAATTCTGTACGGATTTCTTTGATAGTTGAGTCGGTCGCGAAAGTGTTGCCACAGGCGCAGAGAACTTTGATGCCGGCGTTCATGATTGGGTGGATTTCTTTCTGCATAGTGTTTTTGTTGTCATCCTGAGCGTAGCGAAGGATCATGTTCATGATGTTTCGCTGTGCTCAACATGACGAAGGGATTGTCTAAAAATATGGCGGTAGGTTAGCATGGGGGTTCTAAGCCGTCAATCCACGCACAAATCATGAAAACCAGCGATTTTGACTATAATTTGCCGCCGGAGCGCATCGCGCAGACCAGACTCGAGCCGCCGGATTCTTCACGTTTACTGGTTTTAGATAAGAAAACCGGGGCTTTTGAGCATCGAATTTTTGCTGAAATCGGCAAGTTTTTGCGCGCTGGAGACTTGCTTGTTGTGAACGATACCAAGGTCTTTCGCGCTCGTTTGCACGGTACTGTGGACGGAAAGAAACTTGAGATTTTTTTAGTGCGCCCGCATGGCGATTCTTGGGTGACGCTTGTGAAGCCGCGAAAGAAGTTAAAACTCGGCTCGGTGATCGATTTGGGTTTTGATGTGTCGCTTTCGGTTTTAGCTTTGCCGGAAGACGGCACCGCGATTGTGAAACCATCGATTTCAGATTCCGAGCTGATTGATTTTGCGAACGCGCACGGTGAGATTCCGGTTCCGCCATATATCGAGCGGGCGCCGGAAAAGCTGGAGGGTTATCAAACGATTTTTGCGCGCGAAACCGGCTCGGTTGCGGCACCGACGGCGGCCTTTCATTTTACGCCGCGGTTAATCGAAGAATTGAAAAAGCAGGGGATTGAGTTCGCGAGTATCACGCTTCACGTCGGACTCGGTACTTTTCAGCCAATCAAAGTTGATGATTTATCCAATCATCCGATGCATGAAGAGTGGGTTGAGATTTCAAAAGAAACTACAGAAAAGATTAATCTCGCGAAACGTGAAGGTCGTCGCGTAATTGCGGTTGGCACGACGACGACTCGTGCACTCGAGGGCGTTGCCGCGCGTTGTCATCTCGGCCAGTGCTGTCATCCCGAAGCCGAGGGATCTTGTATCACAGCTTTCTCCGGTGATGTGAATATTTTCATCACGCCGGGTTTTGAATTTAAAATAATCGACGGTTTGATTACGAATTTTCATTTGCCAAAGTCGACATTATTGGCGCTCGTTTCCGCGCTCGCCGGTCGCGAAAATATCATGCGCGCTTACGAAGAAGCGATTGAACTCAAATATCGTTTTTTCAGCTTTGGCGACGCGATGTTTATACGGTAAATAAAAAGAACCGCGCTCCGTGGAGGCGGTTCTGCTATTGGTTGCGATATCCGACCCGATAGCTGTAGCAGCTCGGGTCGATAGTTGGGAAACGAACTTCTTTATACGGAATAGCCAGGATTTTCGCCGGCACATCCGGTACGCAGGTTTCTTCTTCCCATTCGCTGACCGGTTGACCACGCGGGACGCTGAGCTCGAAATGCAGGTGAACGCCCTTTGCGTGACCGCGGTCGCCAACTTCGCCAATCGCGGTGCCGGCTTTTTCGATGCGATCGCCAACCTTCGGATAGATCTTATCAAGGTGGCAATACTTGGCGCGCTGGGTCATCTTCGCGAGCGGCTCTTCCCAGGCGTACTCGATGAGGAGGCAGTAATTGATTGGCGTGATTTCGATTACGCGACCATTGCCTCGAACCGAAGCCACCGGGGTACCGCGTGGAACTTTGATGTCGAGACCCATGTGAAAATCGTCGAGGCACTTGCCGGGTTTGCTCTCGACCGGGTTGCAGCGCTTGCCGTAGCGGCTGCCGACAAACTGCATCAGTTCGTAGTCTTTGAGCCGGCTTCTGAAAAGGACTGGGAAGATCAGGGAATGTTTCGGATCGCAGTTTTCGCGTGGTGACCAAGCGAAGCATTCCGGGGCGAGTTTGAGTTTTGCGGTTTCCGGAGTAGCCGGAGGCGCCGCGAGCATCAAAGCAGCCAATGTTTGAATGAACAAGACGGTCCTCCTTTCGTATTACGAAGGATTTCTATCACGTTTTAGTGATTGTGTCAACGTTCTGTGCCAGATCTACCTGTCCCCAGGTGACTGTCACCAGGGGACAGGTAGATTTGTGGATTTGCGTGGTTTATCGGCTTAATGTACACTCGCTACCACCTTGAAAAAGGCATTTTATTTCTCACGCTTTTTGATGAATATCGCCCTCGATACTTCGGTGTCGCAGATGTTCAGATGATAAAAGCGGCGGTTGGCGGATGTGTTGGGGGTAGATAGGGGTTAGGCCATAGGCCACAGGCCGTAGGGCGACATCGCTACTAAATCCAACACTTAACGCCAAAATAAAGGGCAAATATATAGTTATGTCCAAGCTCCCTTCGTTGGTTGAGATGCTCGAGAGCGGTGTTCACTTCGGCCATCAGTCCGGCCGTTGGCACCCAAAGATGAAGCAGTATATTTTTGGTTCGCGAAACGGTGTGCATATCATCGACGTCGAAAAGACATCGCGCATCCTTGAGAAGACTCTTGAATACGTGAAAGGCGTTGTGGCCCGCGGCGGTGTGGTTTTGTTTGTCGGTACCAAGCGCCAGGCCGCTCCGATTGTCGAGGCCGCCGCTAAGTCCTGCCAGATGCCGTACATCACGAACCGTTGGCTCGGCGGTACGCTCACGAATTTCGTCCAGATCAAGCGCGTTCTTCGCCGCTTGAAGGATTTGAAGTTCCAGCACGAAACTGGTGCTTTGAAAAAGTACACCAAGTTCGAACAGCTCGAATTCGCCCGTGAAATCGAAGAGCTCGAACACAAGATTGGTGGTATCCAGGATTTGGAAAAGAAGCCGGAAATCATGTTTGTGGTTGATACCCGCCATGAAAAGACCGCAGTTGATGAAGCCAAGGTTTCTGATACCACGATTGTCGCCATGTGCGATACAAACGTGAGCCCGGTTGGTATTCAGTATTGCATCCCGGCAAACGACGATGCAGTGAAGTCAATCACGCTTATTGCGAACCTGATTGCCGAAGCGGCGAGCGAGGGTCGTGTTGAAGGTGATAAAATAAAGGCCTCCGCGAAACTTGCGGCGGAAAAATCAGCGGCGGCGGCAGTTGCTGCGAAGGCTTCAGCTCCGGCTCCGGTCATGGCTCCGGTCGCGGCAGTTGCGGGAAAGAAATAAAATTAAAACTTGTATCGTGTAACCTGTATCGTGCATCGTCAACTCTTTCAACGTTGTCGTTACACGTTACGCGTTACACGCTACACGACATTATGATCGACGCAAAGATGGTTGCGGAGTTTCGTGAATCGTCAGGTGCTGGCATGATGGATGCTAAGCGTGCTTTGGAAGAAGCCGGTGGCGATAAGGAAAAGGCCATGGATATCTTGCGCAAGAAGGGCTTATTGAAAGCTGCTAAGAAAGCTTCGGAACGCACGGCGAAAGAGGGACTCATCGCTTGCTACACGCATGGAACCGGCAAGGTCGGCGTCATGGTTGAGGTGAACTGCGAAACCGATTTCGTGGCACGAAATGAAGCTTTCCAGGAACTCGCTCACGATATCGCTCTTCATATTGCTGCGACTGATCCGCTTTACGTGAGGCGCGAAGATGTTCCGACCGAAGTCGTCGAAAAGGAAAAAGATTTTCATATCGACGAACTTAAGGCTCAGAACAAACCGGCTGACGTTATCGAAAAGATTTTGACCGGCAAGCTCGATAAATATTTCTCCGATATTTGTCTTCTCGAACAGGTTTTCGTAAAAGATGATGCGAAGAAAGTCGGGGAGATGATTGCGGAAGCTTCGGCAAAGATTGGAGAGAAAATCGAAGTCTCGCGGTTTACGAGATACATGATTAAGAAATAACTCGGTGGATACGACAATATTTTGCCGAGTGCTGCGACGAGCAAAGGTACGGCTGATTGCTCGTCGCACACTTCGGCCAAAATATCGCATACCCGAACCTCACACGAACAAAAACAAAAACCACGGTATCTGCCGCGGTTTTTGTTTTTGAAAATGGTATAATGTCTTTTGATTTCTTGTTTTATTGATTTTTTGATTTATTGAATTTATGCCACGAATTGCCATCAACGGGTTTGGGCGCATCGGGCGCAACGTTTTGAAAGCTGGTTTTTTGAAAAAGGGATTTGAGGTTGTCGCGGTTAACGATTTGACTGATCCGGCGACGCTTGCGCATTTATTGCGTCATGATACGAATTACGGCGCTTATGATCAGAAAGTTGAAGCCACGAAGGATTCTTTGATTGTCGGCGGCAAGAAAATTCGGGTTTACGCCGAAAAAGAGCCGACGAAATTGCCTTGGAAAGCGGAAAAAATCGATATCGTTTTGGAATGTACCGGGCGATTTACTTCCGAAGAAGGCGCCTCGCAGCACATCACGGCTGGTGCGAAGGGCGTTATAATCAGCGCGCCGGCTAAGGGTGGCGTTGTGCCGACCTACGTTTTGGGTGTGAATCACTCGAAGCTCGGCAAGCAGTACAAGGTGATAAACAATGCCTCTTGTACGACGAACTGCATCGCGCCGGTCGCCGCCATCATGCACGAGCATTTCGGGGTGAAACGCGCTTTGATGACGACGATTCATTCATATACCGCTGATCAAAACTTGCAGGACGGTCCGCATAAGGATTTACGTCGAGCGCGTGCAGCGGCCGCGAATATGGTGCCGACTTCAACCGGTGCGGCGATTGCGGTATCGGAGGCGATTCCAGAATTAAAAGACTTGTTTGACGGGCTTTCGATTCGTGTGCCCACGAGTGTGGTTTCGCTCGCGGATTTTACCTTCTTGCTTCGAAAGCATACGACTGAAAAAGAAATCAACGATTTGTTTAAATCGATGAGCAAGACTTCGCGTTGGAATGGGATTTTGGAAGTCACCGAAGAGCCGCTCGTTTCTTCTGATTTTATAAAAAATCCGGCATCTTCTATCGTTGATTTAGGTTTGACTAAGGTTGTTGGTGGGGATTTTGTGAAAGTTGTGGCTTGGTATGATAACGAGTGGGGATATTCTTGCCGGCTCGCCGATATGGCTCTTGAATTTGCAAAAAAGCTTAAATAAACATTACTAGATCCCTCGGCTTCGGGATGACAACTAGAAAACTTTGGGATGACGATGAGGGCCCGGGGTGACAACATTTAATCATGATGACGGCTGTCCTTTCATGAAAAACGAAAATAAAAAACCGCGGGTTGTGATTCTGGGCGCCGGTTTTGGCGGTCTCGCTTGTGCTTTAAAGCTTGCGAAGAAGTGTGGCGACGATTGCGAAATTGTGCTTGTCGACAAAAATCCGGCTCATCTTTACACGCCGCTGCTTTATCAAATCGCGAGTGGCTGTCTTAGTGATTCTTCCAAAGGGTGCGTTTATGAGCTGCGTGAAAGCGTCTGTGTAAGTTTAAATGATTTTTCAAAACTCAGCGGAAAAAAATATCTGAGTTTTAAGCGGGCGGAAATTACCGGTGTCGATAAAACATCAAAACAGGTTTTCTTAAAAGACGGCGAGTTGCTCGATTATGATTATTTGGTTGTGGCACTCGGGAGTGAATCAAAGGATTTTGAAATCAAAGGCGTGAACGAATATGCGTTCAAGCTAAAAACTATTGAAAATGGTTTGAATGTTCGAAAGCGCCTGAATAAATTCATCGCCAGTCATTTGAGCGGTACGGAAGAAGTTGTGAGTGTTGCGATTTGTGGCGGCGGTGCGACCGGAGTTGAAGTAGCGGCTGAATTCGCCGTATTTTTTGAAGAGCTTCGTAAACAGGAAATAATTCGTCACCGTCACGCGCGGATTACGATTATCGATTCCGGCGCGACTCTTCTTTCGGGAAACGATATGACGGTGCGTCGGTGGGCCGAGGAAAGATTGCGCGCTCTTGGCGTTGAAGTTTTGGTTCAGAATAAGGTCCTGGAAGTGAATGAATCCGGTGTCGTAGTCGGGCCAGCTTCGGAAGACGCGGTTGATAAAACCGAGCGATTAATCGAAGCGAATATGGTTTTGTGGACTGCCGGCATCAAGCCGTCAAAAGTTGTCGGCACGCTTCCTTTTGAGTTAGATCAATCTGGGCGCATCGTGATTTCATCGGAATTTCTAGTGAAAGGCGAGAGCGATGTTTTTGCACTCGGCGACGCCACGTCTTTGATTCAGGAGGAAACCAAGAAGCCGGTTATGTATTTGGCGCAATCAGCCATGCTTGAAGGCAAATATGCGGCTGATAATATCTGTCGACTTTTGAAAAATAAAACTTTGGTTTCATATAAGCTACCGACAAGATGGCCTTCGGTGGTCACGCTTGGCGGAAAATATGCCGTCGCAACCGTCGGGTCGCTGCATATTCGCGGTCGCATCGCATACTATCTTCGAAAAATAGCCGACCTGGATTATTTTATGAAGATTTTGCCGATGCGCTATGCTTTGCAGGTTTTTAGGCACGGTATTAGTGTATATCTTAAGCCTGATTCAAAATAGAATTGAGTTATAATAGCAGTCATATGCATGAAAGATTTGTTTGGAGCCAGAAATACAGTGTTAGAGTTGATCTGATTGATGAACAGCACCACCATTTCTTCGATCTCGCGAACAAGGTTTTTGATGAACTTGAGGGCGAGACGGCGTCAAAAAAATCGGTTCTCGCGCTCATAAGCGAGCTTGAAGACTACGCTTTTTATCACTTGCGAACGGAAGAAGAGCTCTTCGAAAAATGCAAATATCCGGAAGTGGCAGCGCACGTTGAGGTGCACAATAAGTTTCGTCATGATGTCAAAGAGTATATGGCACGCGTACGCGCCGAAGATGATCCGCGTATTTTGGTCGGGGAAATAGCGGCTTTTGCCGGATCGTGGCTCTTTCATCACATTCTGAAGGTTGATTCCAAATATTCTGATTGCTTCGTGGCTTGCAAGATTTAATAATAAAAAAGCTCCCGACCGCGGGAGCTTTTTTAGTCGTGGTATAATTAGAGCATCAAATCATGATACTATGAGACTTCGTTCTATTTCGGGAGCGGGTGAACTGCGCGGAAAAACCGTATTGTTGCGGGTTGATTTTAATGGCGCGACGGAAGGATCAGAGACAAAATTGGAAAGAGCTTTGACGACGCTTCGCATGCTGGTCCATCGCGGCGCTAAGGTTGTTCTCATGACGCATTTGGGACGTCCGGACGGTCGCGTCGTGCCTTCGCTTTCAACACGAACGCTGGCTTCCCATCTCGCGAAACTTGTCGGCATGAAAATCAAATATGCCGGCGATGTTGTGGGCCCGAAGGCCAAGGCTGCGGTCTTGAAGCTCAAGAATCGCGAAATTTTGATGCTTGAAAATCTTCGTTTTGAAAAAGGCGAAGAAAAAAATGATACTAAGTTTGCAAAAGCTTTGGCTTCGCTCGGGGACCTGTATGTGAATGACGCTTTTGCGGTTTCGCATCGTGCACATGCTTCGGTACTCGGCATCACGAAACACTTGGATTCATACGCCGGAATTGGCTTGTCGCAGGAGGTTCAGCATCAAATGCACGTTTTGGAAGAGCGCCCGCGCGGTTTAGTGGTTGTGATGGGCGGCGCAAAAGTTTCATCAAAAATTGATGTTTTGGAAAGATTCTTGAAGCAGGGTTCGTTGGTTCTGGTTGGTGGAGCGATGGCGAATGCGTTTTTCAAGGCGCGTGGGTTTGAAGTCGGAAAGTCGCTCGCGGCATCGGAAGAAGTTAAGGCCGCCGCGAAACTCGTGCGATATAAGAATTTGGTTTTGCCGATTGACGTTGTGGTTGCGAAGCGCTTGGCTGATAAAGCGCCTTTGCGCATGGTTCCGCCGACCGCGATTGAGTCGGATGAAATCATCGTTGATGTTGGTTTGTCTACGCTTTGCGAATATCGCGCAATTCTGGATCGGGTTTCGACTATCGTCTGGAACGGCCCTATGGGCATCTACGAAATCCCGTCATTTGCGCACGGTTCGATTATGCTTGCGCGCACGGTTGCAGCGCGAACCCAGTTTGGTGCGTTTAGCGTGGTTGGCGGCGGCGAAACTTTGGAAGTCGCGCATATGTCGGGCATGGAACAGGCTTTTAGCTATGTTTCGACAGGCGGAGGCGCCATGCTCGAGTTTTTGTCGGGTCGGATGCTGCCTGGTTTGATTCCGCTTGTGGAAAAATAAAAATATTTAATGAAATACACCGTTCTACGCGGTGTATTTTTTAGTCTAATGAGCATATAATATAGTCGCTTTAATATCTAACCAAATTTATATGGGCATGAACTGCTGCGGCGGTGTTGGTACTGACGGAAAAGAAGGCGGTGTACAGGGATGCGGTGGCCATTGCGGTCGCCACATGGGGAAAATGGTCATCATGATTATGGTTGGGTTGGCTTTGACGGGCTGGTTGTTCGTTGATGCCGGCTATAAGAATGCGCAAAAAAAGCAAGTTGGCGTTCTGCCGCTCGAGCGTCACACTTTGACCGTGAGCGCGGATGATAAAGTCACGATTTCTCCAGATATCGCCATGCTTTCGGTTGGTTTGAGTATCGACGGTTTCAAAATCGCAGAATCGCAGAAGGTGAATACTCAGCGGTTTAATGATTTGCTCGGGCGATTGAAGGCTTTGGGAATTGATGAAAAAGATTTAAAGACGACGAGCTACGGCATTCAGCCAAAATATAATTGGACCAATAATGCCCAGGTTTTTATGGGCTATACGGTTAGTCAGGATTTGGAAATCAAGATTCGTGATTTATCCAAAGCTGGAGATGTGCTTCAGGCCGCTGGTTCTATTGGCGCGAATCGCGTTGGAAACCTAGAGTTTAGCGTTGAATTCCCGGATAAATATGTCGATCAGGCCCGTGCTTTGGCGGTTGAGAAAGCAAAGACCAAGGCACAGACCATGGCTTCACAGGCCGGATTTAAACTTGGAAAGGTCGTAAACTATTCGGAAGGCGGCTATAACCCGACACCATACCCGATGTATTATGACAAAATGATGCTTGGTGCGGCGCCATCGGCAGCTCCGGCTCCGACGATTCAGCCGGGAACACAGGATATTTCTTCGAGTGTTACTTTAACTTACGAGATAGAGTAAGTAAGAAATCAATAAATCAAGAAACTAAGGGACAGGACGCGGGACAAAAAATCAAGAAATCAATAAATCAAAAAAACACAACACTGAGGACGCTTAATAGCATTAGGCGTCTTTTGTGTTATCATGTTGTGTGTATTTTTGATTTCTTGATTTATTGTTTTCTTGATTTTTTACCCCCTATGAAAATCGCCAATATCCATGCTCATGAAATTCTTGATTCACGCGGAAATCCGACGGTTTCGGTGACCGTTGTGCTTGATAACGGTGCTCGTGGTATAGCTTCGGTGCCGTCTGGGGCGTCAACGGGTGTTCATGAGGCTCTCGAGCTTCGCGATGGAGATGTTAAGCGATATCGCGGTCAGGGTGTGAAGAAAGCGGTCGCGAACGTGAATAACAAGATTTTGCCGGCTTTGCTCGGCCACGACGCGCTTGATCAAAAAGCGATTGATGCGGCCATGATCAAACTCGACGGCACCAAGAATAAATCAAAACTGGGCGCGAATGCGATTTTGGGAGTTTCGCTCGCGGTCGCGCGTGCGGCTTCAAGAGGCAAAGAGATGCCGCTCTTCAAATATCTGCGCGAGGCGTACGGCTTGAGCTATTCAAGCTATAAAATGCCGATGCCGATGGTCAATATCTTGAATGGTGGCCGCCACGCCGATACTGATTTGGATTTTCAGGAATTCATGGTGGTTCCGGTTGGTGCCAAGAAAATGGCTGAACGCGTGCGAATTGCGGCCGAAGTTTTTCATGCTTTGGGTGCTATTTTGAAGGCTCGGAAGTTATCAACAGGCGTTGGAAATGAAGGCGGATATGCACCGATGGTCGGAAAAACTATCCACGCTTTGGATATGTTAGTCGCGGCCATCAAGAAAGCCGGGTTCAAGCCTGGAAAGGATATCGCGATTGCGGTTGATGCGGCGGCGAGCGAATTCTACGATGAAAAATCAGCCCGATATATTTTGCGAACTGATAAAGTGAAATATAAGTCGTCGCAGATGACTGAGATGTTTGCGAACTGGGCGAAAAAATATCCGCTGATTTCGGTGGAAGATGGCTTGGCAGAAGATGATTGGACGAACTGGGTCGAAATGACCAAAGCTAACGGAGAAAAAATGATGCTGGTTGGCGATGATTTGTTTGTCACGAAAGCCGAGCGTTTGCAGAAGGGAATCAGCTTGGGTGTTGGAAATGCGATTTTGATTAAGTTGAACCAGATTGGTACGCTTAGCGAAACCATGGAAACGATCCTTCTTGCCAAACAGTACAACTATAAAGTGGTGATTTCTCATCGTTCAGGCGAAACTACAGATACGACCATTGCTGACTTGGCGGTCGCGGTGAATGCGGAATTTATCAAGACCGGTTCGATGTCGCGCGGCGAACGGGTCGCGAAATATAACAGGCTCATGGAAATCGCGGAGGAAGTCGGCGGCTAAATGTTGTAAGGTAGACGAATCGGCGACGATTGGTGTTTCCGAGCATTCACCGCAGCGTTACACGCGCGGAGGAGGGCGCAGGGAACACCGTCGCGCCGATTCGTGTTGTTATGTATGTTAGTTGACGACTTATGAATGACCCGCTGAAACGCTTGCGCTGGGTTAAGGATGTGAGTCTACTTCCGAATCACTGGTTTATTCCGCACGAATCGACGCCTTGGTATGCGGCGACTTTTATTGATCCAAAAAGTCTTTTTATCACCGACCGTTCGGTGACGATTCAGGTGGTTTCAAACCGTGTCATAACTTGGTATCGAAGTTTTACGCGCGACGCTCTGCCTCCGCCAAGACTCAAGAGCAAGTCGCTTTTTCAGTTGGATGAGTGGTTGCCGGGGAGAAGCCCGACGCGTGAGCAGAGTATTGGTTTTGCGCGTGTGACCGGTGCTCGGCACAAGTCAGTTTCATGGCTGACTGAAGGTGATTTTACAAAATCATGGAGCGAGCAGGCGCGCCGCCATTTGAAGGTTTTTAAAAAAACTCCGGGAATAAAGTTACGCCTCGGAACTTTAGAAGAATTGTTGCCGGCCTATATCCGTTCGCAAGTGCCGATGGATATGCAAGATGTTTTTATGGCCGAGGTTCAGCGGCATCAAATCGCGCATCCGGACGCGGTTGATATTATGCTCGCTGAACACGAAACCATGGGGATTATTGCAGGGTTTATCGGAATCCACTGCGACGAGGCCAAATATAGTTTGTATCTTCTCGGTTTTTTTATTCCGGAAGCTAGCCGGATGCATCCGATGCTCGGTCTTGTTGAATGGTGGTTTACTCGTTCCCGTGAGCGGGGTCTAAAAGCCTGTAATTTTGGCGTTTCTGTCGGTCCACGCTCGCTACCTTTTGACCCCGGAAACGGTTATTCACTTTTCAAAACTCACTTTGGCGCACAGCGTATTTGGATGCCGGGAAATTACTGGAGGCTTGGTTTTGCTGGGAAAAAATAAAAGGGCGAATTTAATCAATGCATTGTGTTTTAACATAGTTTTTGTTAATATGACGGCGTTATGAAAAACGTTTTTTCCGTTAAGCTGCCTGTTACAATCTTTAAGGAAGGCAACGCATATGTTGCGTATTCGCCGGCTTTAGATTTGTCGACTTGTGGGAATAGCGAGGAAGACGCCAAGCGTATGTGGCACGAGATTGTTGATATCTTTTTTGAGGAGCACATTCGAATGGGAACACTAGAGCAGGTATTGAAGGATCTTGGTTGGAAGAAAGTTAAAAAAATTATGGTCCCACCAGAGGTGGTGAACCACTCAATGATGCGAATGGATATTTTAGCTTCTGTATAAAAAATATGGGGGATTTTGGGGCCGTGGACTGGAAGATTTTTGTAAAATTTGTTATTTCTGTTGGTTGTGAATTTGATCGCATGAAAGGTGATCATCGGATTTATAAAAAGGCTGGTGCGTTAAGGCTGATTGTGATTCCTGAATATGATCCATTGCCGCCTTTCATAGTGATGAATAACCTTCGTACGCTTGGTCTGAAAAAAGAGACACTACTCAAATTCCTGGAACGAAACAATTAAGACTGCCACGCCATGGCGGTTTTTTGTTATAATGCCCGTATTATGGAAAACGATATTATCTCTCAAAAATACTCTGACTTGCCTGGCTCGAAGCCGGTTTTGCGCGCGGCTAGTCGTACGCAGACCGAAACCGGGGAAGCTGTGCCGAAAGAAAAGCTCGTAGGCAATTATTTCGAGCGCATTGATGCGGTTTTGCATCCGAAAAACAAAGAAGGAAAGCTTGACGAACGCAAACGCGAAAGAAATATCGAATTATTGCGCACTAGATTTCACGAAAAATACGTCATCAAAGCCGCAGATATTCCAGAAAGCTATTGGAAACATCAAGAAGAGATGTTTCGTGAACGTGGTGAGATGGATGATTATGAACGCGCTCCGGAAAGAGTAAAACAAGAAACCAAGCATCGCCTAGCTGAAACCGTCATAGAAGATCAGCGCCAGTCGCTCGACGCTTGGATTGATTATCTCGTCTCCGGCGAAGCCGCTTATCCGGATTGGTTCAAATACTATGTGATTCGCGAAGTTTTGCAGACCGGAAGCTATGATCGCATAACCAACAAGTATTCCGGTCGCAAACCAGGCACCACGGCACCGTATCCGGAACTCAATAGCCAAGCGCTCGCCATGGTGCTTGACCGTATCAATGCCGGGAATCAGCAAGAGAAAGAAAGAACCAAAGGCTATAAATTCCCGATTTTATATGCCGAAACTTTGCGTTCGCTCGTACCACTCGATGAAAAACAGCTTAAAGAAACTCGCGGAGTTTGGAAAACATACCGGAAAGGTTCTGATGAAACTAAGCTCACCGAAACTTTGAAGGGATTCAATACCAATCTGTGTATCGCGGGTGATGCCACGGCTAAAAGCTATCTTTCGAGTGGCGACCTAACCATCTACTATTCCATGGATCAAGATGGAACTCCGAAAATTCCGCGCGCCGCTCTTCATGTTGTCGAAGGCAATCTTAATGAAGTCCGAGGCATCGGTACGAACCAGAATACTGATGCTTATATCGCCGATGTGCTCGCGAAAAAAACTAAAGGAATATCCGAACGGTGAAAAATACGCGAAACAGTCCGCAGACATGAAGCGAGTCACAGCCATCGAACGAAAGATAAATAGAAAAGAACTGCTCACAAAAGACGAGCTTATCTTCTTGTATGAAATCGAAGCGCCGATTCAAGGTTTTGGTCGCGGTAACGACCCGCGAGTGGCCAAGATTCGTGAAACTCGCAATCTAAAAGAAGACGCGCTGATTGTTTTAGATTGTCGCCTGGATCAAATCGCGACAAGCGAGAAAGAAATCAGACCTGACATCAAAGCCTATATCGGCCCGCTTTTTCCGGGAATCTTTAAGCTTCATATCGAGAATATTTTCACTCGTTTTCCAGATCAAAAAGTAATTAAAGAAAAAGTTGAAGTTGATTATGGTCAGAGCTTGGAACAAATGATCGCGGCCGGGAAGTACGACTGGAAAAACGGCGATATCAATGAAAAGAACTTTCCTCGGAAACGAAGTGCTAAAACGGCTCTGAAAAACATTTTTGGCAAGGAAAAAGAAAAAACAGAAATTGAAGTTATCGCCGTCGCCTTTGGCGAAACCTTAACTACCAAGCAGATAGAAGATCGCCTGGATGCGCTCGGGTTGCGCCCAGCGACTCTTGAAGAATTACTGGCCTTGGGTGCGGCTAAACCAGATCTTCAAAGAAAATCTTGGATCGTAGCTCTCGGCTCGGACTTCGTGGATTCTGACGGTGGTCGTGGGGTTCCGTGTTTGAACGAGAATTCCGGTAGGCGTGAGTTGGGCTTGAGTTGGGGCTTTCCCGGTAGTCAGTGGGGTCCCGACAATCGGTTCCTGGCCGTGCGCAAGTGAGGAACTTGGACGCTTGGTCCCTGGGTACTCTGTTCCCGGTTCTTAGGCCCTAGGACACTCGGCCATCCGAATTTTTTTACACCCTCCTACTTTGATTTTTGGAGGTCGGGTGCTTAGCCCTCCTACTTTGATTCTTATTAGTCGGGTACTGGGTGTTATAATGTTAACCGGAGTCTAGGCGATATGTTTCCCACCGCTATGGCTGTGGGCGGCCGAACTCTGGATTTATCGGTATGCCGGAATCATGCAAGGCAAGCTTTGTGTGAGTGCGCTCTCGATTTGTCCCTGGTATGAAGAAACTTGGTGCGTGATGCTAGGGTATTCAAAGATACCAAATGCGATACAGCTTTTTGAGAAATCGGGAAGCGGTGAAGCGGACGGCATTACGCACACATCGGCTCGGACTTCGTGAATTCAGACGGTAATCGTAAGGTTCCGTATTTGAACGAGAATTCCGGTAAGCGTAAGTTGAACCTGAACTGGGATAATCCCGGTAATCAGTGGGATCCCGACAATCGGTTCCTGGCCGTGCGCAACTTTCTTCTTGCTTGCAAACTCTCGCCTATGTGGGAGTTTGCTTTTTAAGATCTTTCAGCCAACCGCCCAAATCTTTTCCGACTTCGACCAGTTTGTGTGAGATTTCGGAAAAACAGCCAGTGTTAAGTGCTTTCAGCTCCCAGGCTAATTTTAAAAAATATTTTAACGAATCGAGTTTGATACTGGCTCTTTGCAGCCAAAGAATCTTGTTCTCTCGAGCTGCATAGCCTGCTGTTAAAATATGCTCAATTACTTCACAAAAAATCGCGTCGACCTTAGCCCCAAGCGTAAAGCGGGAAAGTCTCGGCAGATGCCGAAAGGCCGTGTGCCAGAGTTTGTAGGCATCGGTCAGCTTTTTAAGGATTGGGAGTTCATTCAGCCCGTTGGGGGGGGGTAACCATATTGGGTGCTTTAAACGTAGTTTTGAAGAAATTATTTCGTTAGAAAATTTATTTGAAGCATGGCGCGAATTTTCTTGTGGGAAACACGGCAAGCCTGATGTGTTGGAATATGAACGGCATCTTGTAGACAATATTTTAGCACTTCATGAGGAACTAAGTGTAGCTAAATATCGTCATGGAATATATCAAGACTTTTTCGTGAACGACCCAAAGCGGCGTCATATTCACAAGGCTTCGGTTCGTGACCGGGTTTTACATCACGCATTATATCGCAAATTGTATACGTTTTTCGACCAGCGCTTTGTTGCGGATTCTTTTTCTTGCCGAAATTGGAAGGGAACGCACGCGGCCATGAATCGTTTTCGTGATTTTGCGCGGAAAGTGAGTTTGAATCATCGTCGAACCTGTTGGGTTTTAAAATGCGATATACGAAAATTCTTTGCCTCGATTGATCAAAATACATTACTTGGAATTTTACGTCGCTATATTTTTGATGAACGAATCTTTGATCTCCTTAGGACTATTGTGACAAGTTACCCTAAAATGGATTCCCGCCTTCGCGGGAATGACGGGGGAATTGGTCTGCCGCTCGGGAATTTGACCTCGCAGCTGCTCGCGAATGCGTACATGAATGAATTTGATCAATTTGTAAAACACGAATTACGGGTAAAGTATTATCTGCGTTATGCGGATGACTTTGTATTTTTGCATCACGAAAAACAATATCTTGAATGTCTACTACCTGTGATTGATGACTTTTTGTGCCGACGATTAAAGTTGCAGCTGCACCCTGATAAAGTGTTTATCGAAACGTTGGCTTCGGGGGTTGATTTTCTTGGCTGGGTGCATTTTTCGGATCATCGGATTCTACGAACCGCGACAAAAAAACGAATGATGCGAAGATTACTAGAAGAATCTTCTAAAGAAAGAACAACTTCGTATTTAGGGCTGTGCTCACACGGAAATGCGAGTAAACTTATCGCGAGTTTTACTCCTATCTGTTGGTCATCGTAATGAAACAGACTTAATCGTGTCTTTTTGTTACACTACCCACATTATGCCAGAACAAAGACCAAAGCCAGTCGTGCTTATCATGTGTGATGGACTTGGAGTTGCGCCGGACACCGAAGGCAATGGCGTTTCGCGTGCTGATACGCCGGTTTTTAAAGAGCTAATCCAAAAATATCCGTCGATGACGCTCAGGGCGAGCGGCGAAGAAGTCGGACTTTCATGGGGCGAGATGGGGAACTCGGAAGTCGGGCATTTAACCGCTGGTGCCGGCACAGTTTTGTTTCAATCTTTGCCGCGATTAGCTCATGCTATTGACTCCGGAGGGTTTTTTGAAATGCCGGCTTTTATTGAGGCCGCGAATCATGTCAAAAAGACTGGCGGGAAATTGCATTTGATGGGTTTGCTTTCTTCCGGAAAAGTTCATGGCATGGATACTCACGCTCATGCGCTTCTTGATTTTGCAAAGCGTCAGGGTTTATCAAAAGTTTACATCCACGCTTTTCTTGATGGTCGAGATTCTCTTTATAATAGCGGTGTTGATTTTGTAGCCACGTTGCTCGCGAAAATGAAGGAAATTAAAATCGGCAAGCTAGCTTCTATGGCTGGCCGATATTTTGCCATGGACCGCGACAATCGTTTTGACCGCGTGGAGGCGGCTTATCGATGTATCACAGAAGGCAAAGGTGAAAAGGCGACTGATCCGATAGAAGCGCTCAAGGCTTCGTATGCTAAAGAAGTTTACGATGAACAGATCCCGCCGACCGTGATGATGGATGGCGATAAACCGGTCGCTGTTGTTGAAGAAGGTGATGCTGTGATTTTTTGGAATTATCGTTCGGACCGGGCGCGCGAGCTAGCTCGAGCTTTTGTGCTTGATGAAGATCCTGGGTTCAAGCGCGAAAAAATCAAGAATCTGAAATTTATCACGATGATGGAATACGAAGCCGGACTTCCGCTTACCGTAGCTTTTCCTCCGCAAACCGTGGTCATGCCGCTTGCGCGCGTGATTTCGGAAGCCGGTTTGAAACAGCTCCATATCGCGGAAACGGAAAAATACGCGCACGTGACTTTCT
Organism: bacterium; assembly: GCA_037139515.1. Lineage (GTDB taxonomy): Bacteria > Patescibacteriota > Patescibacteriia > JBAXGH01 > JBAXGH01 > JBAXGH01. The sequence continues at coordinate 40,076 of JBAXGH010000001.1, read as the reverse complement.
TTTTCAACGGTACTCGCGAAGATCCTTTTACCGGCGAAGACCGCGCGATTATTCCTTCACCAAAGGTTTCAAGTTACGATCAAAAACCTGAAATGTCGGCTTATGAACTGACCGATCGCGTGATTAAGGAAATTCGTGAAGAAAAATACGATTTTATCGTACTGAATTACGCCAACCCCGACATGGTTGCGCATACCGGAAATTTGAAAGCCACAATTGCGGCCATGAAAGTTGTTGATGAATGCCTTGGAAAGGTGATTGATGCCGTACTTTCAAAAGGTGGCGTGGTTTTGATTACCGCCGACCACGGCAACGCCGAAGAGGTCTTGAATTTGCAGACTGGCGATATCGATAAAGAACACTCGACGAATCCGATTCCGTTGATTATTGTAGGTAAACAATATGAGGGTCAGTTTGGTCCGAACGGTCCTGTAACTGATTTGGCTCTGATTCCGCCGGTTGGAATGCTTTCGGATGTGGCGCCAACCGTGCTCCGAATCATGGGCCTGACTCAGCCGGTTGAAATGACCGGAGCACCACTTATCTAACAACTAATGAACTACCTCGCAGCAAACCGCTGGGTAGCAGGCACTCTCACGGTGTGCTTTTTACTACAGACGTCATCCCCGAAAAATCAGCAGATTTTATCGGGGACCCAAGTATGAGTGTTCGTCATGGGTCCCCGATAACTCGTGCTCGAGTTTCGGGGATGACGGGATAGTCGAGCTGCGACAAGTCGCGGGATATTTGCTCTAATAGAGAATAAAATGATTCAAGATTTTGGTCCCGGATATCAGGCCCTGAAAACTCGAACCAAATTTTTTGGCGTCAAAATTGGTACCGTTTTTGCTTTGGCTATTTCGGTGATTTTCGCGATTTGGTATTTATATGTGATTTATCTGGCGCGTGGTACCGGAAGTTTTGTTGATTTCGAAATCAGTCAGGGTGAAAGTGCACGGGTTGTGGCGGCAGGTCTTGCCAAAAAAGGCATTGTGAAAAGCGAACTAGCTTTTCGCATTTATTTGAAGTTACACGGTGGCGGCGATCGGTTTCAAACCGGAAGTTTCAAGCTTGAACTTGGCAGCGGGGCAGCAAAAATCGCGAGTCTGATTTCTTCCGGCTCCGAGGCTTCCGAAAAAGTTTTACGCGTGATTGAAGGCTGGACGCTTGAAGATATCGGGCACGAAATTGAGAGACTCGGAATCGGCAAACGCGAAGATTTTTTGAAGCTCACCGGGCGTCCGGCTACGGATTATCGCGAGCTTCCGAATATGGCGCCGTCGATTGATTGGGCAAAAGAGTTCCCGATTCTTGCAGATAAACCGGTTTATGTGAGTTTGGAAGGTTATCTTTTCCCGGATACATATCGCTTTGCGAACGACGCGAAGCCGGTCGATGTTGTCAGAAAGTTGCTCAAAGAATTTACGCGGAAGTTTGATTCGGATATGGTTCGGCTTGCGAAAGACAGCAAGAAATCGGTTTTTCAGATCGTGACGATGGCGAGCGTGATTGAACGCGAGGTGAATGGCGATATTGATCGCGCCAAGGTTTCGGATTTGCTTTGGCGGCGTTATGAAATCAACTGGGCGCTGCAATGTGATTCGACAGTGAAATATGCAAATCAAAAAAACGGCGAAACGCCTTTTACAACGGCCACCGATCGCGCATCGGAATCAGAATATAACACTTATACAAGCCCAGGGTTGCCGCTCGGTCCGATTTCGAACCCGGGAATGGCTTCAATTCTAGCTTCTTTGAAACCGAGTAAAAATGAAGCCTGGTACTTTTTGACGACGCCGGACGGTGAGGTAAAGTACGCGAAGACCCTGGAGGAACATAATGCCAATAAACGCTACATGCGCTAACTGTAATACTATGCGAAAAATCGCGGCTCGAATCATGCTCCTGCTTTCGCTCTTCTTGCCCATCGTTGTTCAGGCTCAGACCGAAGAGGGAATTAATGATTTTGATATATCAAAATATTCGGCTGATATCGAAGTTCTTTCGAATTCCACGGTTCATGTCAGAGAAAGCATCGATGTTAGATTTTTTGTCGGGCGTCACGGAATTTTTCGAAAGATTCCGGTTGATTATAAAAACGATTCCGGAAATAACGTTTCTATCAAAGTAAAAGTTGCGAGCGTGACGGCAAATGGTGAGCCGACCGGTTATACAACTTCGCGTGAGTCCGAGGACTTGGTGATCAAAATCGGGGACGCAAATAAGCTTGTGAAAGGTGTCGTGAAATACGAAATCGCCTACGACGTTACCCGTGTTCTGCTCTCAAATAAGGCAACTGACGAGCTGTATTGGAACGTAACCGGTAGCGGTTGGCCGGTAATTCCGAAAAAAACTATTGCTACGATTAAGCTTCCGTCTGGCGTCGATTCCGCGAAAGTGGAAATATCATGTTATACGGGCGAAATCGGCTCGACTTCAACTAATTGCACAAAATCCGTGGTCGAAATCGACGGGCGCGCTGTGGTGAAAGTTGAGGCAAATGACTTTTTGACCATCGCGGCACGTTTTCCGAGCGGTAGCATCAAACAGCCGTCAATTTTAACTCGTCTGTTTTGGTTTGCTAATGATAATAAGGTTGTCGCGATGCCTTTCGTGATTTTTATTCTTCTGTTCCTGTATTGGTATCGCAATGGTCGCGATCCAAAGCCGCTCGCGATTGTCGCCGAATTTGAGGCGCCGGAGGGGATGACTCCTGGAGAAGTTGGTGCACTTGAAGATGGAAAAGTTCATGACCGGGACTTATCGGCTACGATTATCGACTTGGCTGTTCGCGGATACCTGAAGATTATCGAAACGGAGAAGAAAGGAATTCTTGGAACATCTAAATCATTTGCGATTGAAAGAACGGAAAAGCCGCTTGATGGCTTGAAGCAGCATGAAACTTCGATGCTCACGGGCATTATGGGGAGCGCTATGAGGCGTGAGATTTCTGAGCTACAGTCGCGTGCCAAAGAAGTAAAGGCTGGGCGAGAGGCAGCGCAGAAGTTTTTATACGAAGAAATGGTTTCACGTAAATGGTTCGTGGGAAATCCGGAAACCGTCAGAAATCTCTTTTATGTGGTTGCGACCGTGTTGGTTGTAGCTGCGATTTGGTTTGTTTCCGGCATTTCAATCGCCTGGATGATTTCGATGATTATATCGGCGATTATATTCGCGATATTCGGCACCTTTATGCCGAAGCGAACCGAGGCAGGAACCCGGGAATACGAAAAAATCATGGGTTTCAAGGAATATCTTTCGCGAGCTGAGAAATATCGATTGAAGTGGCAGGAATCGGAAAACGTTTTTCAGAAGTTTTTGCCTTATGCGATGGTTTTCTTAGTTGTGGATAAGTGGTCGGTGGCGCTAAAAGATGTGATTCGCACACAGGATTGGTATCAGAGTTCACATCCAGGCGCTTTTGATTATTTGATGTTTAATTCGGCGATGCATGATCTTAATCGGTCGCTCAATTCGGCAGTTGCGACAACACCTCAAAAATCGGCTTCAAGCGGCGGCAGTGGAATCGGGGGCGGATTTTCAGGCGGAGGTTTTGGTGGCGGAGGGGGAGGGAGCTGGTAATTCGCGAATAAAAAACACCGGTTCGGCCGGTGTTTTTTGGACTTATTTTTTACCTGCGTCAATCGCTTCGCTCACAAGTCTGACAGCTAATTCTTCATCGTTATATGCGAGCACATATCCGGGATATAGGCGCTTCACGATTGGCTTCATGTCTGCTTCAGGTTTTCCAATGTCTTCGTTCTTCACCCAAACGACTCGTCCTTTGGCGCTATTCGGATCCGAAAGCGAAACTCGTTCGAAATCATCCTTTGCCGGGTTGAAGACTTCCGCAAAGCCCTTGCTCAAACCCTCATTTTGGAGCAAAGCATCAGGAATGCTTGATGTCTGGCAGAAACGCATGTCTTTTATTTTTGTAACGCAGCCTTCGTAGCCGAGCGCAGAAAGTGGTAGGGCGACATCTCCTTCGGCGATTGGCACGCGACCATCAGCTGCTACGCTCTCAATTTTCAATTCGCGTGTGATTTTTTCTTTGTACTCATCAAATCGCTCCGGGGTGAAGTCGGCTAGCTCCTGAACCACGCGCTTTCGGTCTGCTATGTATTCTGCTGGCGTGTAGCCGGCACGGGACTCGTGGCAGATAGAAGCGAGTACCAAATAAGTTTGGATTTTAGGATCTTCTGCCGCTTTGAGTTGTGATGCGAGCCCCCATGGACCTTCCTGATGAAGTTTCTTGATGAGCGGCAAAACGTCCATCATTGAAACGCCGAGTTCTTTTGTGATTCTCTCAACTTCCTCGCGAGTATCACCGACGACCATCATTGCGGCCGGATCCAAGCCATACTTCAAACGCCCTTCGAGGCCTTTGAGTCCGAGTGCTTCAGAGGCCTTTTTTAAATCTTCAAGATCGTGATCGAAAACCATTTGTTCGTCCGGATTCAGCGCACCTCCTTCGACGTCGATAGCCATATGAAAAAAATTTCATATTAATTAGTGTAATCATGATATCACGTCAGGTTTTTATTGTCTGAGTGGTATAATATTAGGCGTTAATAATATACATCGCTTATGTTAAAACAAAAGTTGAATATTTTTGAGAGGTCGGTACGCTTTTCTCTGGCACTGATTGCCTTCTTTTCCGCGCTTGCGATTTTCAAAAACCCGCTTGCTCAAATCGGCGTGATAATTTTCGGCGGAGTCATGGTGCTCGAAGTTGCCATGGGCAGATGTTGGTTGGCTGAAAAAGTCGGTATTCTGGAAAAATCCCCGAAGCATAAATACGGATCTCTTTATCGCTTTGCTTTACTTCTGGTTCAGATAGTATTTGGTTATGAATGGTTGGTTTCCGGTGTCTCTAAGATTTTGAACCCGGCTTTCATAGCCGGAATGTCCAAGTCCCTCGGAGCTTTTGCGCTTAATAATCCAAATGGCTGGTATCGCGACTTTTTGGTCAGTTTCGCGATTGGATATGCTGATATCTTCGGATACATGGTTGCTTGGGGAGAGCTGTTTGTCGGTCTCGGACTTATCTTTGCTGCAGGATTCCTGATGTTTGAGAGCCATGAAAACCATAGGAGCTTACTTGCGCTTTCGGTCGTGACTCTGCTTTTTGGAGCTTTTATGAGCGCGAACTTCTATTTTGCCGCTGGCTGGATGAGCCCATCAACACATTCGTTAAACATGATTATGTTCTGGATCCAGCTCGTGCTCGCTTACGTTTTCGGACACATGTTTGTGGAAGAAGAATAAGCATTCAAATCGTAAAAAACAGGCTTGACAAAAGCCTGTTTTTTGTTATATTGCCGTCGGGTCAGACCTTTTCTTTAATGGCGCTTTGCGCCAATCGGAGGCGTTCGTGGTCGAAAAGCCGAGTGCGGGTCCAGGAATTCAGACGAAGTATGGTGAAGTAAGTGTGGCGGTCGACCGTGTTCGTGGGAGCCCGAGGACGCTTATCACGCGTGGAAGACAGATCTTCGACATCGATGGCGCGATTCTCATCCTGCCTCACGGCACCGTGCTTCACATGTCGGGGCGCTGGGTCAAGGGACGATTCGACGTCTATGACCAGGGTGTCTGGGACGCGATGAGCGGAATGATGCGCCACAGGAAGAGGGCGGTTGAGTGGTACGAAACGCCCGAGCTTCTGGCACATCGCAGGACGGTTCACGAAGCACTTTCGTACATCAATATGTATGCCGGGCTGAAGGGTACGGTGCAGGCGAGTGTTCAGAAGCTCGCTCTGCACGTCGCGGCTGATCTTGTGAACGTTGAGAATGAGCACAAGGTTCATGCTTTCGAGGAGTTGGTGCACGGCGCGAACATGCGTGACAAGCGCAATCGCGTGAATCCCGGCAAGTCGGCGGCACAGCTGGTTTCGGCGAATTCGGAACTCTGGAATCGTCTGCGCGAAGTTGGTCGGATCTACCAATTCATCGATACCGACGTGCTCGCGATGCGGGCGCTGGTCGACGAGTATCACGGGGTCTTTGACGCCGTGCGCAGATTCGGCGAGTACTGGTTTCTGCGGGCGGCAAGTCGAAACGCGCTTTCGGGATCGGAAGTTGAGAGGTTCATGGAAGGTGCCGCGAGGGCAACGACGCTGCTTCAGGGCATTACGGCGCGTCCGTATGTGCGCATCAGCGAGCATCTTCAGACGGTGCTTGCCCGAGACTTCGTGAGTCCCGGAAATCACGGACGGATGGAAATTCGGATGCTCACGTCGGAACTGCGTGATCGGGCGCGGGCTTCGGAGCACATCGAATCCGTGCAGAAGACGAACATCGAGAACGGCTACTTGCAGTCTTCGCCTCTCATTGGAGACGGATTCAAGCAGGCGGTTCGGGAGCTGCGCAAGCGGACTCTGCGGGCCATGTGGAGGGCGCAGGGAAGTGTCTCTAGCGCCCTTCGGGAGGAGGCCCGTAGCTGCATCCAGGCTGTTCAGGACCGCTATGACGGAGCCGACCTTGGTGGTTCGCGAAAGTGGATGCTGAACGTGCGTAATTCGGTTCGCGAGTTCACCTCGTACCTTGGCTGAGTAGTTCGGATTCGGTGTCATATGAACAGGGATTTTAGCCCCTGTTCAATTTTTTTTGTCCTGGTAAGATTGCTTGGCAATAATCTAAGCACTTTTCGTTGATTTTGATTCTATGGCTGTTTTTGAAATGCAGGGTTCGGCTTTTAACGGGCGAGCGATTGATTTTGAAAAAGAACTCAACGGTGAGCAGTTTGCGGTCGTAAAAGGTGGTGATGGGCGAGTTTTGGTTTTGGCTGGTGCCGGTTCCGGAAAGACCCGCACGCTTGTGTATCGTGTGGCTTATCTGCTCGAACAGGGCGTGCGTCCGGATGAAATACTATTATTAACTTTCACAAATAAGGCTGCACGCGAGATGCTTGATCGGGTTTCGGCTTCGCTTGGACGAGCAGCGCCGGGTTTGTGGAGCGGAACTTTTCATCATGTCGCAAATCGGATTCTTCGGGCGGCACCGGAACGGGTCGGCTTGCAAAAGAATTTCACCATCATGGATGAAGACGATGCTAAAGATTTGATGAAGCTCGCGGTCAAAGAAGAAGGTGTCGACACCTCGCAGAAGCGTTTTCCTTCGGCGAACGTGGTTAAATCGATTGCGAGTTATTCGCGTAACGCTTCCAAAAATTTATTCGAAGTGATTACTCGCAAATATCCGCAGTTCTCTGAAATCGAAGGCGATATTTCTCGCGTAATCAGAAAGTATGATGAGAAAAAACGCGCTGCGAATGCCGTCGATTTTGATGATTTGTTAGTTTTGCTTCGTCGAATGCTCGTCGATTCCGAATCGGCTCGCTATGAATGGTCTTCGCGATTTAAATATGTTTTGGTCGATGAGTTTCAGGACACGAATGCGCTGCAGTCGGATGTAGTTGATGCGCTTTCTTCGGTTCACAAAAATCTTCTTGTGGTTGGCGACGATGCGCAATCGATTTATTCTTTTCGCGCAGCCGACATCGGGAATATATTGTCATTCCCAAAGCGCTACCAGGACGCGAAAACTTTTCGTCTGGAAACAAATTATCGTTCGACGCCGGAAATCTTGGAACTCGCGAATGAAAGTATTTCGCGCAATGCTAATCAATTTAAAAAACATTTGAAGAGCGCGATTGCAAGCGGGGAGAAGCCATTTTTGGTGCCGACCGCGAGTGCGCACGAAGAAGCGCATTTCATTGCCGAAATGCTCACGAAAATCAACGGCGAAGGACGTCCGTTTTCCGACGCCTGCGTTCTGTTCCGCGCCGCACATCATTCGCAACAGCTTGAATTTGAGCTCATGAAGCGCGGGATTCCTTATGAATATCGCGGAGGCATGAAGTTTTTTGAGCGTTCTCATATTAAAGACGCGCTGGCTTTTGTGCGCTTGTCGGTGAATCCGAAAGACGAAATGGCCTGGATGCGTGCGCTTCTTTTGGGGAAAGGAATCGGGGAGGCGGCTGCTCGCAAAGCTTTTATTTCTCAGATCGAAGCTAAAACTTTGGCGGAAGGTTTGGTGTTAATTCCGTCGGCTTTAACTTCGCGTTCGCGGGAAGGATTCAGAGAAATAGAAAGCGTGATTCGCGCCGTGATGGGTAACTCCGATTCGGCGTCTTCAATGATTCGCGCGGTTCCAAAATCTGTTTATCGCGATATTCTCGCGGCCGAGTTTCCGAACTTTGAAGAAAGACTTGATGATTTGGAGCAGCTCGCGGTTTTTGCGGCGCAATATGATGATCCGGCGGCGTTTTTGGCCGAAGTCAGTTTGTACGACGGAATCGTAGCGCAAAGATCCGGCGATGATGATGTAAATGAAGATCATTTAGTGCTTTCGACTATTCATCAAGCGAAGGGTCTTGAGTGGCACACGGTTTTTGTGATGCATTTGTGCGATCAATATTTCCCAAATCGGCGCGCCATGGAGGAACCGAATGGCTTGGAAGAGGAACGTCGCTTGTTTTACGTGGCCGTGACTCGGGCGGCGCGAAAACTATTTTTGACTTACCCGTCTGTCATGGGGGATGAGTATCTTGAGGTGGTTCAGCCTTCGATGTTTGTTGATGAAATCTCGCCTCACCTATACGAGAAACTCGAGCTTCGTTATGCAGGTCGAAAAAAAGAAGAACGCGGGCGGGGGCATCACGAAAAATCTGACCGTACCGCTACGGTTTGGAAAACGGATGATGAATTTAAAGATGATGATGGGGTAATTGAGCTTGATAGTTTTGGCGAACCTAAAAAATAAACATATGACACTTGGTGAACGTTCGATTGAAATGCACAAAAAATTCGGCGGCAAGATTGAAGTGACGGCAAAAGTTCCGCTTGCAACACGCGAAGATTTGTCGCTCGCATATACTCCAGGAGTTGCTGATGTGGTTCTGGCTGTAGCCGCAAATCCGGCTTTGGCGTTTGAACTTACATGTCGGAAAAATACCGTCGCAGTTGTTTCTGACGGGTCGGCGATTCTCGGACTCGGGAATTTGGGTGCTTTAGCATCGCTTCCGGTTATGGAGGGAAAGGCGGCGCTATTCAAGTCTTTTGGCGGGGTTGATGCTTTTCCGATTGTTTTGAATACTCAGGATGTTGAAGAGATTATCGAAACCGTGGTACGAATCGCGCCTTCCTTTGGTGGCATAAATTTGGAAGATATCTCGGCGCCGCGCTGCTTTGAAATCGAAGCTCGTTTGCGCGAGCTTCTCGATATTCCGGTTTTTCACGATGATCAGCACGGCACGGCTATTGTAGTGCTGGCCGCACTTTTGAATGCGCTTAAAGTCGTCGGAAAAAATATTGCTGATGTGCGAGCGGTTGTTTCGGGCGCCGGCGCCGCCGGGACTGCAGTTGTTAAGCTTTTGATGCTTGCCGGACTTCGCGACGTTGTGGTTTTTGATTCTAAGGGCGCGTTGCATTCCGGAAGAACTGATTTGAATGATGCCAAGATCGAACTCATGAAAATGACGAATCCGCGAAATGTTTCGTCTGATTTGCGGGGAGCTTTGGTTGGTGCTGACTTATTTCTCGGTTTGAGCCAGCCGGGAGTTGTGGATGAATCCGGAATTGCGAGCATGGCACCACGGGCAATCGTTTTTGCGATGGCGAATCCGACTCCGGAAATTATGCCTGATTTGGCTAAGAGCGCCGGTGCTATGGTGGTCGCAACCGGTCGCTCTGATTTTCCAAATCAGGTCAATAACGCCTTTATTTTCCCAGGGTTTTTTCGCGGACTGCTCGATGCACGTGTCAAAAAGGTGACAGAAAAAATGAAGCTCGCAGCTGCCCATGCTCTTGCTGAAACTGTAGACAATCCGGGTCCTGAAAATATCTTGCCAGACATTCTTGATACCCGAATTTCGGGTATCATAGCGAAGGCTGTGCGTGATATGGTATAATATGTCAGGATTCTCTAAACAGTCATTATGCAGAGGAGGTTTGCGGGTTACGGAACATACAAGCGCCGCAGTCAGCGCGGTGCGCTTGCTGTTCAATTGATGATAATTACGTTCGCCTTAATTGGTGGAGCGGGTTATTTTGCAGCCAACAATAATCCTTCTGAAGTTAAGACTGAAGCCGTGAGCGTTGCAGCTGTGAATGCAGCACCTTCATCGTCACCAAAATCCGATCTTGATCAGACTTTGGAATTACGCGATACGACAGGTGGAAAAACTCAAGCCAGATTTACGCGTAAAATTACCGACGGCAAGTCGGTATTTTCCGTGATTGGAGAATTGCCGAAGCCTGAAAATAATTATTATTACGAAGTCTGGGCGGTGCAACCTGATCCGTATAAGTTTATGTCGCTCGGCGCCATGATTCTGCGCACCGACGATAAATTCGGTCTTGCTTTCGAAGTAAAAGATGACCTCCGAGGTTTTTCCGAAATAATTATCACGCTTGAAAAAAACGACAAAAATCCGGCACCAAGCACGCATATTCTGGAGGGCAAATTTTAAATACTTCTTACAGTATTAAAAAGAACCGGCTCAATTCGAGTCCGGTTTTTTGGTCGCGGGCTGTGCTTCGCCCCAGCCAGGCTTGCGCCTGAGCGGAACAACCGCATTTGCCTCGGCTGATTTCTTTGCGACTTCTTCGGGCGTCAGAACGGGTGCGACGGGTTCCGGTTGCTTAGGCTCTGGAACCGTCGGTTCAGGTTTTTTCAGCACTTTTTTAGGCGGTGACGCCGTCTTCACGGTGTCCTTTTCTGTGGCCGGAAAAGGAACGTATCCGGCAGCCTCCATGACGCAGGTATAGGTTCCTGAGTTCGAGTCGCCACCGAAGAGGCGTCGAATCTCCTTGAAGGACGGAAGTATGCTCCACAGAAGCCCTTTGTGTGAGTTGTACTGGTAGGGGTTACCGATTTCTTCGAATCTCGGACCGCGACCATTGTTTTCGTGGAAAGCCTTGAAATGCTTGAGAAGTATTTCTCTGGCTTCACTCAGCTCTTCAGGCGTGTACTCAGACTCTCCGGGTTTCATGGCTAGCCTCTCCTTGTATGAGGTTTATTTGCTCGCAAACGAATATCATCATGGAGGGGATAGTTGTGTCAATTTTTATTTATTATTATGGTTTAAAGCCGGAAACGTGCCGATTTAGTCTTGTTCCGAGTAGGCTAGCCGGTTTGATGGTTCTTTCTCCGAAATGGTTATTTATTTTATCGCAGGCCGAGGCTGCGATTATCCGTTTGCGATCGGATGTCCAAAGTGGTAGCGGAGTTTTTGTGGAGCTGATTAGGTTGTGGGTCGTGATACCAAGTGCGCGGATCGGGCCGCTTCTTGCGCCCGACATTATTATCGGTAAACTTGTTTCGAGAAGTGTCTTTGCATCGAAAGTCGGTGCGTCCAGGGTGCGCATGAGACGAAATGATCCTTCGAAGTTTTTATACCTACCCCAGGTGGTAATTTGGCGGGCCAGAAGACCATCTCTTCGCAACCTACGCGCAACCTTTTCGCATATAGCAAAAAGCGTTGGCTTAAGTATGCGTGAATCGGCGCTATCAAGCGGCATCGTATAAGAATTTCCAACAGATTTTGCTGTCGAGCTGATTGAGATTACCGGAGACTCGTCGATGCCTTTCGTGATTAGTTTGTATATTGCGCCGAGAATCCCGAATTCATTCTCGAGCAGATTATCTGGAGCTTCAGCTATTTGCTCGTTTGTTTTCAGGCCGAGACGCTCCATGTGCAAGCTGACGCGTGGTCCGATTCCAAGTAGCTCGTTTGGTTTTGTTGTTTTCATTATCACCGAAACCGAGCTTGGTCTAATGATATAAAGACCGTTTGGTTTTTCTTTGTCAGAAGCAAGTTTAGCAAGCAGTTTATTCGGCGCGATACCGATTGAACAGGTAATGCACTCGCCGAGTTCACGGCGCATGTCTTCTTTTATCGCAATGGCTAGTTCGCGAGCATGTTCGTATGATTTTGCGTAACCGGTCATATCGAGCCAACATTCGTCGATAGAAAATACCTCAACCAGATGTGTATATCTTTTAAAGATTGTTACGAAACGATGATTGGCCTCGATATAAGCTTCATTGTCGCCATCAACGATGATTAAGTTAGGAGCTATTTTGAGCGCCTCGTACGAGTTCATGATTGATTTCACGCCCAGTCTTTTAGCTTCATATGAGGCAGCGGCGATAATTGAACGTGTTCCGGGTTTACCACCAACACCAATAGGCTTTCCGCGGAGCAGGGGGTTAGCCTGTTGTGCTACGGAAGCAAAAAACGCATTCATATCGATGTGAAAAATGATGCGTTCAAGCATATATATTTACGAGCAAGCGTCGGGCTCCAGTCGTGCATGTAGATTTGCGGAGGAGGAGCGCGCAAATCACGATTATTCTTCGGTATTCCTCATTTCATTGCTGACATGTTTGGAATCTAATGTGTATGAAAACTCATTTTTAATGCGAGCTTCAAAATCACAATTTAGATGATTCAAAATATATCGGCATTGAGCATGGTACGTAGTGTAAGAATATTTTAGAAAAATCATACCGGAACCCGGCGCTTGGGCGCCTCCCTTAGTACCGCATTAATTTAATTTTGACGCTAAAGCTCTCATCTTTGGCGAGCTGTCTCGCGCTTCAGGCGAAAAAATCCTCAAAGTATGTTCAATACTTCTGCGGTTTTTTTGCCCTCCAGCGCGAGGCATCTCATCCAAAGCTGAAAGCTTTCCCGTATAAAACTAAACTAATGCGGTACTAATTCTCATTATAAATTTCGAGGAGACGCCATTCTAATGTTTCAGTATTAAATTGTAGTTTAAATATATTAGCGTTAGATTTTTCGGATACCGTGAAGAAGAAAATCCTTGAATCGCCGTCACGTGCCTTATGTACCATGTTGACGCTTCCTATTTGATAGTCTCGATTATTCCAGCGCATTGAAAGGGGACGTACTACGGGCGATCTGAATTCAACCGTAGTCTCGACCGGTTCATTGATGTGATCGTACATCGGCAAAATGATTTATGATTTAGAAAGCTGAAGGATATGGTGTTAGTGAAAGCGGGGCGCGTACAAGTTTCATCGCTGTCTGCTTCTTTTTCTGACTGTCGTTTTTATGGGCAGCGAATCTGCGCGACATTCGAAATTTTCGACGATTGAAAATCTTCATTGTGAGCGAAGAGAAAAGCGATGATTGTAGCATATATTTATTGGTAAAATGTGTTGGGGAGGTAAATTTAATCAGCCCTTTTGTTTAAGGAAATGGCATATGGGTGGGGCTAGGGATTAGAGGTTAGAGCTTAGGGATTAGGGATGTCCTACGTATACTTTCGGATAATCGCGCGGACTATACCTTGGACCGTTACGTCGTTTGTATAGATCGGTTGCATGGTGCTGTTTGCCGGCTGGAGCCTGATTCTTCCCGGTTCTTTGTAGAATCTTTTTAGTGTCGCGTAGGTGTTTTCGAGCAGCGCGACAACGGTGTCGCCGTTATTTGGTTTTTCGTTTTTTTCAACTACCACGAAGTCACCCGGGAGAATGCCATCTTCTATCATTGAAGTTCCCATGACTTTCAAAACATATGAGAGCGACGGATCGCGTACCAGTTCTTCCGGAATAGTCATGGTTTCTCGGCCTTCGAGGGCTTCGATTGGTGTGCCAGCGGCGATTAAGCCGAGAAGGGGGAGTTCGAAAGCTGTGCGCTTTGGAGTTTCTTCGGTCATGGCGACTCCACGAGCAGTGCCATCTTTTGTGAGATATCCTTTCTCTTGGAGGGTGCTGATGTACTGCGCGACCGACGCTTTTGATGAGAGTTCGAAGTGTTCAGCAATTTCCGCGTAGGAAGGAGCGTAGCCTTCTGTAGCGACGAACTTTTTCACAAAGTCCAGAATGTCTTTTTGTTTTTTGGTGAGCGGTTGAGAAATCATATGTTCGTGTTATGTTCGTATTATAAACGAACCAAACATGAACGCAAGTGTCGGCTGTGGATAAGTATGTGCGCGGCCGTAAACAAATAGTTTTTGTTATACTACGAGCAGTAGATTTAGATTATATTTATGGTTATTCAACCGTGGTGGACTGATGCGGCTCTCGTAATAATCGCTATTTTATATTCGATTGATGGTATTCGAAGAGGCTTTCTTTTGGTTCTGACCGAAGTGGTTGGTTTTTTGATTTCGCTTCTGCTTGCCTTTGTCGGTTATGTTCAGGTCGCGAAGATTATTTTGAAGTTCAAAGAAATTCCGATCTCGTTTGCAAATGCGATAGCTTTTTTTGCAATCTGGATCTGTATCGGCTTGCTCTATCCATTTTTCGCGCGGATTATTTATCGAAAGATTCCTGATGACATAAAAAATCACAAATTAAATAAGTGGTCTGGGTTCCTGCCGGCGCTTTTGGATGCGCTCGTGCTCTTCATGGTGGTTCTGCCGCTACTTGTAACTCTGCCGCTTTCCGGTTCGGTTAAGCAGGCTGTGTTGAGATCAAATCTCGGTGCTCCGATAGCGCGTTTCTCGGATCGCATCGATCGCAGCATTAATAATATATTTTCTCCGGCTGTTAAAGATAGTCTGGCCTTTCTTACGATTCATCCAAAGTCTGACGAAAGCGTGAGTTTGAGATTTAGTTCAACCAATCATTCGGTAGATGAAGAAAGCGAGTCGACGATGTTTGAGCATGTGAATAGCGAAAGAATTGCGCGCGGAATAAAGCCTCTTGTTTACGATACGAAGCTTCGTGATTTGGCTAGAAAATACGGTGAAACTATGGTTGAACAGGGTTTTTTCTCGCATAACGGCAAAGATGGAAGCACGCCCGGTACCCGCGCCGGAAACATGAAAATCGAATATCGCGTTCTCGGTGAAAACTTGGCTTTTGCGCCTGATGTTGAATATGCCTATGATGGTTTGATGAATTCCGAGGGCCATAGAGCTAATATTTTATCTAAAGACTACGGAAAATTAGGCGTTGGGGTAATCGACGCCGGAATCTACGGAAAGATGTTCGTGCAGGAATTCAGCGACTAAACACAATAAATCAATAAAGCAAGAAATCAACGCGACGAAACTCGCATTGATTTCTTCTGCGTAATCCCGTAAGGTTTCAAGAAGTTTGATTTTTTGATTTCTTGATTTTTTGTTTTTTCACTCCGATCGTATGCAATTCGTGGAAGTTGTGACTAAAGGTCAAGCCGATAAAATCTGCGATCAAATCGCCGATGCGGTTTTGGATGAATATTTGCGTCGCGAGCCCAATTCGCGTGTATCTTTAGAGGTTTTTGGATCCCACGGAATGATGGTTATTGGCGGTGAAGTTACTTCTAAGGCTGATTTTGACGTCGCAACCGTCGCCAAGCAGGTCTATCACGAAATCGGTTATCTTGATGAGATTGAGCCTTTTGTGAACATTGCTCTCGATTCTCCTGATTCGATTCGTACAAGTGAACGTGGTGGTGCTAACGATATGTGCATCGCGAGCGGTTATGCTACGAATGCGACGCCGCAGTTTTTACCGGCTTCTTTGGTACTCGCGCAAGCTATCGCAAAACGGCTGGATGATTTGCGTCTCACGGATTCTTCTTTCAATTGGCTGCGTCCGGACGGAAAAGTCATGGTTGGCTTTGATGGTCAACATCCGAAGTTCATCAAAATCATGGTTCAACACGATGACTCGGTTGATGATTCGATGGTTCGCACCAAGCTTTTCGAACGCGTGGTTGCGTCCATGCTTCGGAATTTGGACGGCGTGAAAGTTGATATCAACTATTCCGGAAAAATTACTCAGGGCGGCTTTCAAGTTGATACCGGCGTGACGGGAAAGAAGCTCGCAGCCGATACTTATGGTGGCGTTTTGCCCTGGGGCGCCGGTTCGCTTTCCGGAAAAGATCCGTCAAAAATCGATCGTTTGAGTGCTTATATGTGTCGATTTGCGGCTAAAAACTTAGTTGCGATGGGTGCAGGCCGCACCGTTATGATTGAGGCGATTTATTCTCGTGGCGAAGAAAAACCGGTATTTTTGCGCGCCCGTACCGGAGAAGGTAAAGATTTGACCGAAACCGTGAAAGAAAAATTTGATTTTCGCCCGGCTTCGATATTGGAGCGGCTTGATTTGCGCCGTCCGATTTATAAAGCAACGGCTTGTTACGGGCATTTTGGGCGGAACGAATTTCCTTGGGAGAAGCTGGACGTTAAATAATTGAAGGTGCTGTATTTTTCTGCTAGAGTTTAGTTTCGCGGAAGTGTTTTATTTTCTCTATGTTAAAAGAAGGCCTCAGAAAACTATTGCCGGAAATCACAGCTCTTATAATTTTTGTTTTGGTATTTTTCGGGCAATCTATCTTCGCGTCTTTCAAGCCTATTAAGAATGAAACGCCAAAAGATGAGATAAAAATTACCGAGCCGGTTAAAGTAGCCGTAGCAGCTGCTTCACACATCAAGACTCCGGATTTTGTGAAAGGCTTTTATATGACTGCCGGTACGGCTATGGACGCCAAGCGCCGTGCGCCGATGTTTAAATTGCTCAAGGAAACCGAACTAAATGCCGTTGTAATCGATATCAAGGATGACTACGGTCGCATCGCTTATCCAGCCAAAGATCCGGAACTCGCGAAACATCTCTCTGAAAAAACCAGCATGAAGGATATCGACGTATTGATTAAGGAGCTGCATGACTCAGGCATTTACGTGATTGCTAGGCTTTTTATCTTTCAGGATCGGGCGCTGGTTGAATCTAATCCTAAGCTCGCGGTTCAAAGCACGGCCGGTGGCGTCTGGAAGGACTTTAAGGGTATTTCCTGGATCGATGCGGCTGCGGAAGAGGCGTGGAGCTATAACGCCAGAATTGCGCGTGATGCATATGCACTCGGCTTTGATGAAATTCAGCTTGATTATATTCGTTTTCCGTCTGACGGAAACATGAAACTCGTGAAATATACGCATTTTGACCCGCTTAAAGAATCGCGCTCCGAGGTGATGACCAGATTCTTCAAATATATGGATACGGAAGTGCGCCAAAAGGGAATTCCGATTAGTGCCGACCTGTTCGGTTTTGCGTTTTGGTATCGCGATGAAGATTTAACCATTGGTCAACGTATAAGAGATGCGGCGCCGTATTTTACGGCTCTTTCGCCAATGGCTTATCCTTCACACTACCCGCCGGGCACGCTCACATTTAAGAATCCAGCCGAGCATCCTTACGAAATCGTGGCTGAAACTCTAAAGCGCGGTAAAGATATCATGAAAGAATGGCCGGAAGTGAAATGGCAGGCGCGGCCGTGGATACAGGACTTCGACATCGGCGCAGATTATGACAAGGCGAAAGTGCAGGCTCAGATGAAGGCGGTTGTGGATGAAGGTGGCTCCGGCTGGCTCATCTGGAACGCGCGAAACGTGTATACTGAAGACGCCTTTTTGGCGAAAAATAACAAATAGCTATTCATAAATAACTTATGAAAAAAACCGTTCTTGCGCTCGCGCTTCTGTTCCTAGGTGCTGGTTGTGGAAATCAAAATACTACTGGTACGGTAACGCCATATGGTACGAGTCAGGATTTGCTGGATACGCGGGCTCCGGTTGCAGCTTACGATCAAAATAATCCTATTACTGCGAAAACTGATAATAACTCAGCCGCTGAAACTAAAAAGAATATGGAATGGAAATTTCCTGGAAAGTTACCAGATGCGGATTTGTTGAAAAAAACCGTCGTGATCGAGACCGCAAAAGGCAATATCGAATTCGAGGTTTTTGGCGCCGAAGCTCCGCTCGCCGCTTCAAACTTTCTTTATCTAACAAAAGGCGGATTTTATAATGGTCTGACATTTCATCGTCGCGAAGAAGGCTTTGTGATTCAGGGCGGTGATCCTTCTGGCAATGGCACCGGCGGCCCTGGCTATCGTTTTAACGATGAACCTGTGAAACTCAGCTACGATCGCGGAATTGTAGCCATGGCGAACGCGGGACCGAATACCAACGGCTCGCAATTCTTCATCATGCTTGGGAATACTCCACTGCCACCGTCATATACTATCTTCGGTAAAGTAACCAAAGGTATGGAAGTGGTTGATAAGATTGTGGTTGGGGATAAGATGACTTCGGTAACGGTTAAATAACATTTCTCGGGGGACTACAGAAAGTGCGGACCTATTCGCTCGTCAGGCAAAGGTACGGCTGATTGCCTGACGACGAATAGGCTCCGTACACTTTCTTCGGGCATACGCCAACTTTTTTCGGCTCCGGCAATTTATCAAGTGTGAGGTGGTGAGAAAAAACATCCATGAAAAAGAAAAATCAAGAAATACGCATCACAGCCACATCTTTTTATCAATATTCGAAGTGTCCGGCTTGGCCTTGGCATGAAGCTTTTTCTGATGCCAAACTACGCGCGCCGGTTTCGGCCATGACGGAGAAGCTTTGGAAAGATGGCCTTTTGCATGAGGCAGAAATGGTGGCCCTCAAATCGAAAAAAGCCAGCATGGTTGAAATCAAACATGAAGGCGACCTGGAGGACCAGGCAAAAATGACCCTGAAGCACATGAAAGACGGTGCTGGGTTGATTTATCACGGCGTACTCATGGATGGGAATTATGTCGGGATTCCGGATTTGCTGGAACGAGTTGATGGAACTTCAGATTTGGGTGATTGGATGTACGTTCCGTGCGATATCAAACGCTCGTCTCACTTTGAAGAGGTTCATCGGTTGCAGCTGTGTTTCTATTCGGAATTGCTGAAAAAAGCTCAGGGAGTGATGCCGGAGCGTGCTTATATTATTGATGCAACTGGCGCCACGCATGAATTGGTCGTCGCTGATTACGAAGAAAAATATCACTTAAAATTGAAGGAAGTAGAAGAATTGCTTTCCGGGGAGAAGCCGGAACCGCATCTTTACGGTTCCTGTAAGCAGTCGCCGTATTTCAAACAGTGTATTTTGGATGCCGAGGGCGAAGACGATGTTGCTTTGATTTACAAGATTCGTGCCGACGAAAGAGAGGCTTTGCTGAAAGGTGGTTATGGAAAGCTCAAGAAGCTAGCCGGAGCCAACCTTGGAAAGTTGAAAGCTAAAGTTCCTTCGATTACTCAGCCGCGTTTGGAAAGATTAAGGCTTCAGGCTGAGGCTTTGCGCGATAAAAAAGCCGTGATTGTTGAGAAATATAATTTTCCAAAAGCCAAAACGGAAATATATTTCGACATGGAATCTGATCCTTTGCGCAGCGTGCATTATTTGTTTGGATGCTTGGTGGTACGCAACGGAAAGTCTGAGTTCAAACCTTTTCTTGCGAAGAAACCGAGCGGCGAAGAAAAAGCTTGGAAAGAATTTCAGGCTTTCATCGGGCGCTACAAAAACCTGGCGATTTATCACTATGGTTGGTATGAAATTATCGTGATAAAAGAGCTCACGGAAAAATACGGGATCACGAAAACTGCGGCGCGCGTGCTTGGTAATCGCGAAATCATGATTGATGTGCTGCCGATTGTTTCGCGTTCGGTTTTGTTTCCGGTATATTTTTATTCTCTCAAAGATATTGCTAAATTTCTCGGTTTCAAGTGGCGCTCTTCGGACGCGTCAGGCGCGAATTCGATTGCCTGGTATCATGATTGGTTGGAGAAAAAAGATAAAAAGATATTGCAAAAAATCGTCGATTATAATGAGGATGATGTCTTGGCGACTCGGCATCTCGTTGAATGGATGAAGACGGCTAAATAACTTTTCGGGCTTACACGAGCGCTGATTTGGGCGTGTGTGTGGCGGCCAAAGATACGGCTGATTGGCCGGCTCACACACGCCCAATGTCGCTCGTACGACTTCAAACATACTTTATCGCATCATCTTTCTACGCCGCGATTTTCGACTTACAAAACCCCATCGTTATAATCAACGATGGGGTTTTTGCTTGCGAGAGAAAGGCGCTACAATTTCTTCAAAAATCCGTCCGCTAGCTCGATATGTTTTTTCAGCCTTTCCGGTGATTTTCGCATTTGTTCAAATAGTGAAGCTAGTCTTGGTTGAGCTTTTAATATCTCATCATGGCGGGAAAGAAAACGCCAAAAAAGCGCGTCCATGATTTTTTCCCATTCGCCGCTTGGATAGTCGCTGATATTGCGAATATAGTTTGAACTCGTTAGGTGAAATTTGGTGGTGATAGATCCGCCGTCGACGTACTGGCTTTGCGCAAAGACGTTCGGAACCACGGCCCATTCGGCGGCATCGATAAAATTTTCCATGAACCAGGCGTGGATCAGCTTCGGCTTGACTTCGGTGAGCAATAAAAAGTTTCCAAGTACGGTCAGCCTTTCGGTATGGTGGCAATAAGCTGTCTCCATGACTTTTTTAATCGTCAAATCGACCGGGATAATACCGGTAGTCCCGCTTATAAAAGCCTTGCTCAGCTTGCGCTGATTATGGAGAGAATTCATTTCCGGCAATTCCTTGCCGTGATTAGCGTAAATAGCTCGTGTAAATTCACGTGAACCGAGTATTTGACGAATAAAACCTTCAAGACTATTCAGTCTGATCGGGTGACGGCGCGCGTGATGAAGTGTGGCGTCCAAAACCTGACGCGGTGTGAGTAGCCCGATATTTAAAAGCGGGGAAAGCAGGGAATGGAAAAGCGCATGTTCGCCTTCGGCGATCGCATCTTCATAGTCACCAAACTCGGCCAGGCGATGGCGCAAAAAATCCTCAAGCCAAGCCGCGGCTTCGGTGTGAGTCGTCGGATACATGAAGCCTTCGGTGTGCCCGCCGTGACGCCTAAAATTCTTTTCAACGTAATCAAAAGCTTCATGTGCGGTTTCGCAGCGGTTTGGATAGTGCAATTCAGGAATCGGTGCGCTTTTCGGAAGTCTTTTGCGGTTTTCATTTTCAAAACTCCAGCTTCCGCCAACCGGTTCGCCTTTTTTATCAATTAAAACCCCGAACTTCTTGCGCATTTTGGCGTAGAAGGCCGACATCTGCACGTGAGGATTTCCGCCAAGCATGGAAGCGGTTTCCCGAGTGGAGAGAAGGAAGGCCGGGGAGTTGTGGGTGACGATTTTGAGTTTAGCTTTCTTGATTTCGCGAGTTATTTCCTCGGCGAGGGCGAAATCATGAACATCAGCGATGTGGACTTCGCGATATCCGTGTTTTCGGATATCTTTGAGTACCAGTGCGAGCGTCGGAAAGCTTTTTATGTCGGCGTACCTGACGTGGACCTTGTGTTGAAGCTTCGAGGCGTAGGCCTTCATCGAAGCGCGGTGTAAAATCAACTTCTGTTTGTGAAATTTGAAACGGGTAAAAAAATGCGGTGATTCATAGAGCCAAGTAGACTTGGCGCCTTTTTGTGCCGGGTGCTCGGCAAAAAGTTGGTGCGGAAAAATTAGAGCGGCGAATGACATATGCGAGAGCGACAAGCTTCTCTTGACACTCATTGTGCCTGACCCGCGAAAACACCGCTAGGGGGCTGGGGAAGAATGTCAAAGAGTGCTAAAGTATTTGTACAAATATGTTCACAGCGATAAAGAGATTCCTGGTCGAAAATCAGATTGTTATTGTACTTGTCGGGCTTTTGGCTGGGCTTTTCTATCCGGAGCTTTTTAAGCCTTTCCATTCCTGGAACACCTTCATGTTGCAGTTGATATTTTTTCTTTCCGCGCTTCGGATTGATATCAACGACTTGAAAAAATACACCCTCGATTGGAAAATGAACCTGCTCGCCGCTTTTTTTATGCTGGTTTTTTTGCCGGTCGCGGTTTATCTGCCGCTTAAATATTTCGCGCCACATTGGGCGCTTGCATTTCTGATCGCGCTTGCCGGTCCGACCGGTATGACGATTGCGCTCGTAGCTGACTTTTTTCACGGAAAAACTTCTCTCGCGCTCGTTATTTCAGTTGTTACGAGTATTCTCGCGCCGTTCACCATGCCGATAGTTTTTCAGATTTTCGCCGGTGCTGAAGTTCATATTCATGCTATTTTCATGCTTCGAGAACTCGCGACCGCGATTTTGATTCCTTTCATTCTTGCGTATATCGTGAGCCGTTTGGTACCGAAGTTGGTTGCGCGCGGAAGTTCGATTTGGCGCACTGTATCGGTGATGATTTTTGGCCTTCTAATCGCTTCGATTGTCAGTAAAACTGCGGTTGTGGCTTCAGACCCGGCCGCGCTTCATCTGTCGCTCAAGACTTTTGTGGTGCTCATGATAACTTTCTTTTACATCGCATTCCTGGTCTGGATTTCTTATCGCATGATTTATTGGCGCAATGTCTCGGAACGTATCACGATTGCGCTTTGCATGATGTACATGAATTTTACGCTCGCGCTATATGTTGGTGATCAGTTTTTCAGTGAACAGAAGGTTGTGCCTCAACTTGTGGTAATTGTCCTACTTCTTGATGTGATGCTGCCTTTTTTGAAGGTCATGGCCGGGCGCGTGGTGGAAAATGAAATGAATAAAAAATAAGCAAACAGAAAACCGGCACGAGCCGGTTTTTTTGTGTTTATTGGCGGATGTATTCTGGTTTCTTGTACCCCGGGGCTACGTATCCTGGTCTCACATATCCCGGAGCAACATAGCCGGGGCTCACATAACCAGGCGACGTATATCCTGGGTTTACGTATCCGGGGCGTGTGTAGCCTGGATTCACGTAACCCGGAGCTGTGTAGCCGGGGGCGACGTAGCCTGGGCTTACATATCCCGGAGCAACGTATCCAGGGGTTGCGTATCCGGGGAACTTATAACCTACTTTTTTGTAGGCTGCCGGAACCGGTTTTGCCTTTACGGCCGGAGCTTTTGATTTTGGTGCAGTCGCAGCTGAGGATCCAAGCGTCAGTATGCTTGTGGCGGCAGCGAAGAGGATGACGGCGGAAAATAGAGCCATCTTCATCGTCTTATCGGCGAGTGCCGGACTATTCAGAACTTTCTTCTTCATAAAAATTTTTGCGTTGATGTAATTATATCATGCTATCTATCATATTCGGCGATAAGCATGTTGCCGTTAGAAGTTTCATAAACAAAGTCGGCTTCATTTTGTGCAATTTGTTTGAGCGTTGCCGAAGCTGGGTAGTAGCTCGGAATAAGTAAATATACTTTATCTACTTTCGCGATATCCATGGCTCGAAGTGCATAGATTCGGAGCGGTGACTGCCAAGCCATTTCCAAAAACACAGAATAGATTTCTTCCTGTGCCGGTAGCGGATACATGGGAATTGGTTTTCCTTGGGCTCTTTCGAACCCAAGCATTTCGAGCGCTCTAACAGAGGTCATTTGATCTGCGAGAACTACGTATTTGTCCTTCGCGTGGGTTTCGATGAAATTAATCGCCTCACTATCAGATTCTGAGACGCTCGAGCCATTATCATTCACGATTTGATTGTTTTGCGGATAGCTAAAATACCAGGAAATAGTCATCGCAAATGAAGAAAGCACGAGAATCAGCGTTTCGATTTTTATCTTTTCGGTAATCGTGACGAGCCCGGATATTATAAGTGGTAAAAGTCCGATACCAAGCGCAAATAGAAGGCGATAGGCAAATTCACTCTGCTCGTACCAGGCAATGCCGGGAATATAAAAAAGTGTGGAGGTACCAAAAATCGCGAGCAGAAGGCCGGCAAGTGAAGCAACGAGAATCTGCGCGGATTCGTTTTTTCTGATTCGATAGAAGCCAACCATGGCGAGCGCGAGTCCGATGATCGGAAAATATGTCTTCCATCCGTACAACGCGCGCATGAAAAAATCCGCTGATTCTGGATTCGTGTAAGAATTCTTAAAAAGTCCGAAAAAGAAATCCAGGCGGGCGAGTGGGTTTGTGTACGAGAAAGGTGTGGCACCGAGCTTAATCTGATTTATTGCAAGGAGTAGCGGAATAGAAAGAGTCGTCAAAATAAAAACGAAAATAATTCTGGTTTTTGGTTTTTGGTGCTTTGGAAATATAATTGAAACAAAAATTAAAATCGTGAGCGGAATCCCGAGGAGCGGATGCTGACTCATAGCGAGCAAGGCGATCGCGATAAGTACGAGGCGCCCTTCGTGATTCTCGCGATATTTTGGCAACAGAAAAATCGTCACGAGCCAGAGAATTACGTTGATATTGTGGGGAACGGTGAAGACGAACGGCATGAGTGGGAGGAAAAGCGCGGCATTCATCCAGGTGCGCGCCTGACTGTCGCTTAGTCTCCAGCTATCACGCAGACCCTTTAATAGAGACCATGGAATGAGTATGGATGCGAGCATCGGAACCAGCCATTTATCGATTGTGGTAAGAGGAATTTTCAGCAAGCTTAGACTGGTTTCAAGCACATATTCTCCGACATAGTACGGTTGCTTTGGCAGAATCACGCCGTTTTCGATAATTTCTTTTATAGCGGTTCGGTGAATAAACGGATC
Organism: bacterium; assembly: GCA_037139515.1. Classification (GTDB taxonomy): domain Bacteria; phylum Patescibacteriota; class Patescibacteriia; order JBAXGH01; family JBAXGH01; genus JBAXGH01. The sequence continues at coordinate 15,761 of JBAXGH010000001.1, read as the reverse complement.
AAAACCGAAACCGTAGTGAATAATGAAAGCGACGACGCTCCAGGCGGTAAAGTGGTGAAGAATCGATGTGGCGAGCAGTAATTTATCCGAGATTGAGCTTTTGGCGAGCGCAAAAAGCGTCCAGGTGGCGCAGGTAAAAAGAATGAAGTGCCCGAGGCTGTAAAAAATCCAGGGAGAAGAAATCGCGTCTGACGTTTCGGAACTCACGGCATGAATAATCAGAATAATGTCACAGATAAAAGTAATCGCGAGGAGCGCCCGCTCGGTATTTGTCGTTTTTGTTGGTTCGGTAATGATTGTTTGATGAGTTTGGCGCGAGTAGAAGAGTGCGGTTATGATGCCGGCAAATAAAAAAGATACGATGGCGATCGCGGGGTGCCATCTGTATAAATAGTAGGAGGCGGTCATGGTGCCAACCCAGGTCGAGATAAATATCAGGAAAGCGTTCATAAGTCTTAGAATGATGCTATCATGAAGATATGAAAAATGAACTTTTGAGCAAATCTAACGGATATTTTACGAAAATAGTTTGTCTGATCGCGATTCTTGCGGTAGGTTTTTCCTGTTTGGCTTTTTGGAAGCGCCAATCTTTCGCAAATAAATACGAAGAATTGACTAAGCCGACGCCGCCAGCTGCGACTGAAGTTACGAAAGAGCAGGTAAAGGAACGTGAGACGGCAGTAAAAAGTGGTCTGCCGGAGAAGTTCAATCTCGATGTTCCGTTTATTAAACAGGCTCCACTCGGAGTTTGGGACGCAACTCACGAAGAAACGTGCGAAGAAGCTTCGGTACTCACGGTTCATGCTTATAATCAAAAGCTTATTTTGACCGACAGCGAAGTTGAAGTGGAACTTCTGCGTTTGGTCGAAGTTCAAAAAAAGTTATTCGGTTTTTTTGAAGATACCGACGTTTCAAAGACTATTAAATTTGCGAAAACAGCTTATGAGATTAAAAGTTCGCGGGTTCTTGAAAATCCGACACTTGAACAGATTAAGTATGAAATCTACGCCGGTCGCCCGGTTTTGATGCCAGCTGATGGAAAAATGCTCAAGAATCCGAATTTTCGCGGCGGAGGTCCAAAATATCACCTGATTGTTTTGCGCGGTTGGGATAAGAATGGATTTTTTACAAACGATCCTGGTACCAGAAAGGGCGAGAATTATTACTACGTGAATAAAATCATTCAGGAGTCGATGCATGATTGGAGCGAAGCTGATCAGTTGGCCACCGGTCCGCGCCGAGTCTTTGTGTTAACTGAATAAAGTGTTACCGTAAGCCTGCTTCCAAATAAGCTCCTGCTCAAAAAGTCAGCTTTCGGCAAACTCTAGTTAAAAATTTTTTAGCTTAGCTAGGGCTAAACAAAAAAATTTGTTAACGTCGACTTTGCCTGAAACCTGACATTTTGATCAAGAAGCTTATTCGGCAGCAGGCTTATTGCCAGCAATCACTATGCCCATCACCGAATTCTCAGTCTCGCAATTCCTTGATTTCCTGAATGATGCCATGCGCGCCATCGTTGATCCGAGCGCTGTTGCGATTATCGGAGAAGTCGCCGAGTTCAAGGTTTCTCAGGGAAAATGGGTTTGGTTTAAGCTGAAAGACGATACCGAAGAAGGTGTCTTGGATTGTTTTTGGACGACTTTTGGAATGCGCGAGCCGCTTGAAGATGGTATGAAGATTCGAGCCTGTGGAGTGCCGAAGGTTCATCCGCGCTCTGGAAAGTTTTCGTTTAATATCACGCGGGTTGAACTGGTCGGCGAAGGTGCGCTCAAGCGTTCGTATGAATTGCTAAAAAAGAAATTAACCGAAGAAGGTTTATTTGACCCGGCCCGCAAGCGCGCGATTCCTAAGTTTCCGGAACGCATCGGCTTGATTACTTCTCGCGAAGCCGCGGCCTGTACTGATTTTTTGCGTATTCTTGGTAATCGCTTTGGCGGCGTTGCGATTCAACTTGCGAGCGTGGCAGTTCAGGGCGAACACGCGATTTCGGAAATTGTCGGCGCTTTTAAATATTTCAACAATCTGCCGGAAGAAGACCGTCCGGGAGTTTTGGTTTTGACACGAGGCGGCGGCAGTATGGAAGATATGAAGGCCTTTAACTCCGAAGAAGTGGCGCGGGCCGTGTATAGTTCGAAAATCCCGGTGGTTTGCGGAGTTGGCCATGAACGCGATGAGTCTTTGGCTGATTTTGCGGCCGATGTGCGCGCTTCGACGCCTTCAAACGCAGCCGAACGCGTTGTGCCGGACAGGCGCGACCTAGGTTTCCAGATTTCCGTTTTCACGCAGACTCTCGAAAACGGCATGCTTGGAACGATCAGAAACTATTTGGATCGGGTCATGAATTCGGTCGGAGTCATCGAAAAAACCTGGAGCGAGCAAAAACATCGATTTGAATTAATTGTTGCCAGGTTGAATCGAGCCTGTGTCGGTTTCGGCGCCGGGATCTCGCGACGGCATCATGATATCGAAAGGATTATCGACGGCTGCGTACGGTCGGTCGCGGTTACGAGCGCCAGGTTCATGGAAAAAGTTTCGGCGCATGAAAGATTGCTCTCGAACATGAACCCGGAATTGCAGCTTAAACGTGGCTGGAGCGTGGTGAGGACTGATGACGGTACGGTCTTGCGTGATGCTTCGGGAATGGACGCGGGCGACAGAGTTTCGATAAGATTGTGGCGAGGAGACCTGAAAACCGTTGTAACGGAAGTAAAAACATCAGAACAGAGCCGGCTTTTGTAGAATCAACTATAATATCTATGTCCAAAAAACAACCGTTCGCAAAATCCTTTGAGGAGCTTGAAGCTATTGCTGCTTATTTTGAGTCTGAAAATGTTGATGTGGAAGAGGGGATTAAAAAGTTTGAAGAAGGTATGGCGCTCGCCAAAGCCTGCAAAGAGCGATTAACTGAAATCGAAAATAAAGTCGTCGAAATCAAGAAAAAATTCGGCGAAGAACAAGAGGAAATACCTCTTCCATAAAATATGTTTCTATTTACTCGTTGGATTATCAATGCGCTCGCACTTCTCGCGGCTACAAATTTGATTCCCGGAGTTCATGTTCGAAGTTTTTATAGCGCTCTTTGGGTGGCGCTCATCTTGGGTTTTTTGAACGCCGTCGCCCGTCCGATTTTGGTATTTCTTACACTTCCGATTACCGTGCTCTCACTTGGTTTGTTTATATTTATCATCAACGCACTTCTGGTTTGGTTCACCGCGAGCATTGTTAAGGGCTTTGATGTTTCCGGTTTTGGCCCGGCGCTTCTGCTCGGAATCTTTATGTGGCTAGTTTCAGTTATAACAAATTGGCTATTAATTGATCGCGGAAATATCTAACTATGAAAAAAGCACCCATAATTATCTCGCTCGGCGGATCTCTAATCGTTCCGAAGACGGGAATCGACATTCCTTTTCTAGCTCAGTTCAAGAAGATTATCTTGAATCGGGTTGCGGCAGGCGAGCGCTTTATAATTATTTGCGGTGGCGGATCAGTAGCAAGGCAATATCAAACAGCGGCTTCGGAGCTCGGCAAACTAACGCGCGAGTCTTTGGATTGGGTCGGCATTCATGCCACGCGTCTGAATGCTCATTTGGTGCGCATGGTCTTTTTGGACCAGGCCTTTCCGCGCGTTGTGACTGATCCGAAGGGCGGCAAGAATTTTAAGCAGGCGATTATGCTCGCGGCCGGGTGGAAACCAGGCTGTTCGACGGACTTTGATGCGGTTCTGCAGGCTGCGGCGCATGGCGTGAAGTACATGTATAATCTTTCAAACACCGACTACGTTTACGATAAAGATCCGAACAAATTTCCGGATGCCAAGCCGTATAAAGAAATGGACTGGAAATCATTGCGCGAAATAGTTGGCAACGATTGGGATCCGGGGCTGCACGTGCCGTTTGATCCGATCGCGTCGAAGCGCGCTGAAAAGATTGGCCTGGAAGTTCGTATCATCAACGGCAAGAAACTGGATAATTTTAGCAAGGCTCTTTCGGGAAAAGATTTTATTGGTACAAGAATTCATGTTTAGAGAAAAGAATCGGCACGGAACCAGTGTTCTACGCCGATTTTTTTGTTGTCAGCCTTCTGACTGGGGAAAAGTATTTGGGGGAGAAAAATATAGGGAGTAGAATTCTCGGCGGAGATAAACTTTGAGATCGGGAGGAGCGCATGAACGACGTGCAGGTTTCACAAGATCAAGGATGGGCTGAAATCATTCTCGGACCGATGTTCTCCAGAAAATCAGATGAGCTTATGGCTCGGCTTGATTCGGCTCAGTGTGCCGGAGCCTGCGTCGTGGCCTTCAAGCCAGCCAAAGACACCGAGGCGGACGCCTGCCTCAAGACCCGCCGCTTCAATGGTCAACAATTCGAGGCTTTCGAAGTGCATAACGCTGAGGAGATGCTTGGGCTTGTGACCCCGAAGCATCAGATCATCGGCATGGATGAGGTTCAGTTCTTTGGTCCTGTCCTCGTGAAGGTTGTTCAGAAGTTCATCAGGGATGGCAAGCGCGTCATCATGGCTGGGCTCAATACGGATTCGGAATTCAATCCGTTCAAGCCGGAAGTGGTCGGAGCGCTGACATTGCTCTGTGAAAGCATCGAGGTAAAACACGCGCACTGTGTCTATCATCCGATGCGCGATGCGACTCGAAGCCGCCGCAAGGTGGCTGAAAGTGGCCAGGTTCTTGTCGGCAAGAATCTGTATGAGGCGGTCTGTCGAGATTGTTTCGCGAGCCTGGTTCCTTTCAAGGATAGCTGATTGCGCTCATGCTTGTAGCCGTCGTCGCAAGACGTCGGTTTTTTTATTGAGTGACTGTCCCTTTAGTGACAGTCACCTATTGTGGATAACTTATAAATTATGCTAAAAACTTGGCAAATTATGACCTACCTGTGGATAAAGGTGACTGTCACCATGTGTGGATAAGTGCTTCCTTAGAGAAGGAAATCGCCTTGTTGACTAATTTATGGGCTTTTGTTAGTCTATCCGCAGTTCGCAATTGAAGAGTCGCAGACAACGAGCGCCGCGTAACAACGGCATAAGTCTCGTCGAGACACATTCGAAGCGCCATTTTTGGCCTCGAAACCCGTTGTCTGCGCCTCACGCAGATTTTTTGTTTATTTAGGCGGATAAAGGTCGGATCTGAAATGGGTTATGGTGGGGCTGTGAGTTTTTAGTGACATCACTAATCTCTAAGCTCTAATCTCTAACCCCTAGTCATTATGGCAAAATCACGTGCTCAAAAGCAGCTCACCGTCGATACTTTGACGGATGATCTGAAGCGCATGAAGTCGGTCGTCTTCGCAGATTTTCAGGGCCTCAAAGCCGGTGAAATCGAAGAAATCCGTACGAAGTGCACGAAAGCCGGTCTCCGCTACACGGTAGCGAAGAAAACGCTCTTGAACCGCGCGTTCAAGGCGAACGGTATCGAACTTGATACCAAGTCAGTTGCCGGATCGCTCACAACCGTCATCGGTTTCGAAGACGAAGTAGCTCCAGCAAAAATGATTGCCGATTACGCTAAGATTCACGAAGCTTTGAAAGTCAAAGGCGGCGTGCTCGAAGCAAAGTTCGTGGATGCGAAGACGGTTATGGCGCTCGCCAAACTTCCTTCGAAGAACGAACTCATCGCGAAGGTTCTTGGCTCCCTCAACGCTCCGCTTTCCGGTTTGGTCAATGTTCTCGCCGGAAACTTGCGTGGCTTGGTCCAGGTTCTCGCCCAGATCGAAAAGTCCAAAGCTTAATTATAAAATACAGGTGATAGGCCATAGGCCGTAGGGCGTAGGATGTCTTAAAAGGACAACACTACGGCCTGTGGCCTACGGCCTACACCCTAATCAAACACATATGGCAGACGTTATCGTCCCAGAAAAGTTCCAGGCTCTCGTTTCGGGTATTGAAAAGATGTCGGTTTTGGATCTCGCCGAGCTCGTCAAAGTTTTGGAAGAGAAGTTTGGTGTTTCAGCCGCCGCTCCAGTTGCCGCCGCCGCAGTTGGTGGTGCCGCCGCTGCCGCCGTTGAAGAAAAGACTTCGTTTGATGTCGAACTCACCGCAACCGGTGACAAGAAAATCGATGTCATCAAAACCGTTCGCGAAATCACCGGCCTCGGTTTGAAGGAAGCTAAGGATATGGTTGATGGTGCTCCGAAGGTTATCAAGGCTGGTGCTGATAAGGCCTCTGCCGAAGAGATGAAGAAGAAGTTGGAAGCTGTTGGTGCCAAGGTTACCCTCAAATAATACTCTCGCTACTTGATACACGAAAACCGCGCGATTATTTCCTGCGCCCTCCTCCTCGCGCGTTCACACTCGGTGAACGCAGCTCCGGTGGATGCTCGGAAACAATCGACGCGGTTTTCGTTTACCTGGCTATTCTTTCAAGTTTGTTTTTTATACGCTTCAACTGGGGGAGAGAGAAGAAAAAAAACACACATCAAAAAACCTCCTCGCAGAGGTTTTTTGATGTTCGGATATGATGTGATAATCTTTCCGTATGAAAAATATTTTCTCTGAAAAGGTTCTTCGGTATCCATTCATTACGCTCGCGCTTGTTACTTTTTCTTGCGCTTACTTCATGTTCACCGAAAAATCCCGGGAGTATCCACATTATTCCGAAGCGGTGTTGTTTTGGTTTGCATTACTCTTGCCGGTAGTCGCAACAATAACTTTAAGCTCTGGTTCTCTTTTGATGCTAAATCGTGATCGCCGCGCTCTGCTTAGGAGCTTTTATGTGAGTTGGAGTTTTGTTTTGTTTATTTTAATCGCAACGATTATTCAGGGTATTTCTTATCATGCTGGTGCAGACGAATGGCTATTTGGAATATTCATCACTACAGCATATTCTGTAATGACTGCATTTATTTCGAGTTGTATTCTGATCTATATTCGTTATCGAGTCTTAAAACAATCTGGCTATTTATTCGATTAATCTTTTTTGTCTAACTTTTCTAGCCCGACTAGCTTGATTCCGAAGTACACAACTGCGGAAATCGCAGTGAAATCAATGAGTGTCAGGATGAAATGACCGTAGAGAATCGAAGCGCTGCCAATTGAAAGTGAGGCGGATTCAAGGCCTTTAGCGGCGCCGAGCAGGATGCCGAGAATCGGATTCACAAAATCAGCAATGAAAGCGGAAATTAGCTTAGCGACAGCGCCACCAAGAATAAAGGCCACAGCGAAACCAATAACTCCTTGTTTGCGGATGAAAGCAATGAACCCATTTAGCATATTGAAATTAAAGTCCGGCGTTTAGAATTTGCTTACCGGTTAATAGATATATTTGTCGGCTGGCTTCATCAACCAGGAAGTCGGAAACACCTTCGGTTCCATTGAATAGGAACTGCTTAACATAGGCACCGTTGCCTTTATCGATAACAACTACGCGATGCGCCGAAGGTTCGAGAAGATACAGATAGCTTGATTTATCGGAAGTCCACATACACTTTATATCAGTGAGCGAAGGGTCGACTGAGCCAAGCTTGAAATCGGCCGGGAAACTTCGGCTGAATTTAAGAATATTATCTTTAATCGCAATGTAGACATCGGTGTCGATCGCAATCGAGCGTGCTTCGGCCAGAGCTTTTACTTCACCTTTCTGCCAAGTCTTCGCGGTTCCGAATCCGCCAGTTAGCGGATCAATGCGCACGATAGAAGACGTAACTGGGTTTATGCCATAGACGCGACCGGAGTACATCGTCGCATCAACGAGTGTGTTTGGGAACACACCTTGCTGAGTTTTCGCGCTTCCGTCGGCCGCTATTTCCGAAACCGTGCCGTTCACATCCATCGAATAAAGAGAATTGTTTCCAAACCAGGCGAAGTGGGGAGTGAGTGAGCTTGAAACCGGTTCTGAGCCATTCACCATAAGCTCGCCTTTTTCCGTGATAGCGCTGACTTTTCCGTCAAAGATTCCAAGGCGTAATCCGTTATTCGGCAGAGTAAAAGCCGGCTGTGTGGAAAGTGTATATTCTTTACGCAAATCTTTTCGGAGGCGAATAAGATTAGACTGGGCCTCGTTCCAGAAGGGGTGATCTTTGAGCCCGGAATCGGTGCTAAGTCTTTGCTCTGCGGAATCAAGCGCTGTTTTGGCGCCGGCATCATCGCCATAAATAAGTTTTGATTCAGCCTCGCTTTCAAGCGATTTGACGAGCGTCATGGCGTCGTCGCGAGTTTTGAGGAGTTCAGCTGTCTTTTTATTGCTGATATAGAACGAGACCGAAAGTGCCGCGTATACGATTAGAACAATCAGTAGCAGATATATAATGCGAGCCGGCCAGTTAAGAACGGTGTTCTTTGTCGCGATACGTTCACGGCAGTTTGTAAGAAGTTCGTGAAATTGTTTCTTGGCTTTTTCCGCATGGCCTTTGCCAAAAGCCATCATCACAACTGTTTTGATGGATTCAAAGGCCAGCTTAAAGAACGAGATGATGAGTGTGAGGAGTAATGCTGAACCGTTTTTTATAGCCTTAAATAACCAGTTTCCGAGGTTACTAGAAAGTTCTTTAATGGTTCTAGGTGCTCGAGTCAAAACATTTTCCGTCCTGGTTTCGGCGCGATGTAATTCTTCGACTGAGACCTTGGCAGAAGTATTGGTTGACGCTACCGGCTCGACTGATTTCAAAATAATGGCAGCAATATTTTCTGTACCATTCGCGGTCATCTGGATAATCTTTTCGGCCGCCGAAGAGGCTGGCAGGGTAGACAGAATATTTGCAAGATCTTCTTTTGGCATCAGACGTAATAGGGCTGCGTTGCCGAAAATCGCGCGGTCACCAGGCTCGACTGATCCCATCATTACTGTGCGGAAAAGTTTTTCAGCAGTCGGCGCGGCTTCCCGTCGAATGTCCCGAACTAGATCGTGGGCTTCGTCGCCTTCAGGAATATTGTGCAAAAACATGCTTCCGATTTGGCCGAATCCTGTGATAACCAGCTTTGTTCCGCAAAGCACAACAATCACTACGCCGCTTCTTGTGATATCGAGCGCTTCCGGGTGTGCTCCGAGCCACGCAAAAAGATTATCATTCAGAGTCTGCATCTGATGCTCGAAATCGGTTTCGATGCTTTTCTCAGAAAGTTCTTTCGCGGCTAACGTATCAAGATGAAAGGTAATTTCATCTAAACACTTGGTAGTTTCCTTTAGATCATTATTTTTCGTTTCGAGATTCGCGACTACAAAAATAGAGCCGTTTCCGTTCGTGAGCGGCAGGACCCGAACATCGTGAAGCTTGCCCGGAACTTCTTTTCGGCTGAGTGCGACTGAGTGAAAGATTGTTTTTGGCAAGTTCGAGGGTTTATTCATAGGAATTTCTGCTTCTGCTTTCCTTTAGCCTATTTTTCTGCTAGTATAGCAGTATTCCAGATATATTTCACCTGTGGCCATAGAAAAAACGCAGACTGCAGCGTCAAAAACCAAGAGAGCGGACTTTGCGAGCCTGGAACACCTGTTTGGCTCGAAAACCCGCTCACGACTTCTTTCGCTCTTCATGCATCATTCGGAGCGAAAATTTTTCGTACGCGAATTGTCGCGCGAAGTCGGTGCGGCACTTCACGCAGTCAGGCGCGAACTCGATAATTTAGAAAAATTGATGATTTTAAAGTCAGCCGAAAGCACTGATTTGAATGAATCAGGTAAAAAAGAGAAAAAGAAGTTTTATTGGATTGATAAGAACGCGGCAATTTTTCCCGAACTTCAGGCCTTGGTTTTGAAAGCTGAACTGTTTATTGAGAGAAATTTGGCTTCCCATATTGCGCGTCTCGGAACTTTCTATTATGTTGCTCTTACCGGTCGTTTGTGTGGCGGATCCGACGCGCCTGTTGATTTTTTCCTGGTCGGCGAGGCGAATAGTGAAGGCTTGGCGGTGTTTTTGAAACATCTCGGTGACGAAGTCGGTTACGAAATAAACTATACTATTTTAAATTCTCAGGAATTCATGGAGCGAAAAGCGCTTACCGATCGATTCCTGTTCGGAATTCTGGAGGGAAAGAAGACGGTTCTGATTGATCGACTAGCTGAACTTGAAGAAAAGAAAGACTCTGAAAAGAAATAAAAGGGTATGACGTATCTCGGTCTGAAGACTGCACTGCGTGCCGGAGTTGAAGTATTTGTTTTTCGAAACGGGGAAATATCGCACTCGGTATTCCCGGAAATCGAAAGCGATGTCTTGCTGACGGCAATAAATAACGTTGCACAGCCAGAGGAGCTTTCTGGGGTTGTTGTTTTGCAGAGCCCCGGGACTTTTTCAGCGATTCGTTCCGCCGTTGTTACTGCGAACGGAATCGCAGTTGCGCGAAATATCCCTGTAGTCGGGGAGGAATATTCTGAGGACGGCACGAAAGAGGCCTTTGAACATGGCATCAAGCGTCTGGAAAAAGGCGAAAATCAGTTTCCGCTTGCTCCGCATTATGATCGTGAGCCAAATATAACTCTTAAGAAAGAATAAATATGGAACCAGGCTTAAGTGGTTCGGGGCCATCGGATTTAAAAGTAGTAAAGGGGACGCCGATTGATACGACAAATGAAAAGTACGAGATATCGGCAAACATGGATAAGCTGGCGCCGGAACTTTTTGTGAATCAGGTTCAGGGATATTTGAAGGGATATTCTGATCGCCAAGGATTGTCGGTTGCGGCGGAACTTAAGGCGGTTCAGCGTGCACTGGTACAAGAAGTCGCAAAAATGAATGCTTCGAATTGGAGCGGCATGAAGACTGCCGGAGAGAAGAATCGGCACTTGTTGGAGGTTGCCAAGAAAGCTTATTTTTCCGGGGGACAAAAAGCAAAAAAGACGGGAACTCAGTAAAAAATAGAGATAAAAAATGCGCCCGACTCCTTTGTGGAATCGGGCGTTTTGTTGCCGTGAATCAATGGATGTTGCGTAGTTCCTGTTTTTCGGCGGCGACCGCGAGCAGATAGATCATCTGGGTCACGATCGAAACTTTGTCATTCCACTTCATGTTCATTTCCATGAAGTGCCAACTCGCCGACTTACCGCGGTCCGGATTGCTACGCATTTCCGCGCGGTAGTCATTGAGCAGCCGGTCGCATGTCTCCTTTGCGGGAGTACCTTTTGGATACATGCGATCGAGTATCTTCAGGGTTGATTCGCTCGGTTCCACCCGAAGCGGTTCGCCGTCAGTCTCGTCGAAGGGGGCGAGTGCAGCCTTCATGACCGCTGCCTGGATTTCCGGTTCGGCCTTCGGGAGCCTCGACGCGAGCCAGTTCATAAGCGCCTGGTTCATCACCTCTGCCTCCTCAATTCTTCATCATGCTCTTGCCATACAGCTCCTCGTGCTCCATGAGCGCGATTGCCATATAGAAGAGATCGGCAAGCGTCTTTCCGGCCTCCTGATCGTGACTCAGGCTCTTTTCGAGCTCGAGCACCTCGGAGAGGAAGCATGCACGCCGAACCGACTTTGACTGCATGTAAACCCTCGGCACCGCCGTATCGACGAGCGCGAGGAGCTCATGCAGTTCCTTCGGGTTGCCGATCGGTTCAGCAAACCATGCGTCCCGCACGGCCCTGGCGGAGTCTTCACTGATTCGCTCGACTGTATTTCTGGTGCCGAAGTGCGCACCGATTGCTGGCTTCGCAATCAGCAGGGTCTCCGCCTGATTGAACAAGCTCTGCTTCACGAGCTTGGGCAGGGAGGGGACTTTAAAGGGCGCCATCTTCATACTTGCTCCCTCCTTCAGTACTTGCTCTTCGATGAGCGCGATTGCAAGGTACAACACCTCGGAAATCGACTTCGCCTCCTGAAGGTGATGTCCGATTCGCACAAGCCTGTCGCGTTCAGCGAGAAAGCGCGAATGCCGCTCCGAGCCGAAGCGATACCTTCCAGGAATCTCGATGCTCAAATGGGTCGCGAGCACCTCGATCCCAAACAGGGTATCGGGAAAATTCTTGAACCACGACTCGTGCGCCTTCGCAATGAAACGCCATTCGATGTCCGGATTCATCTTGTCTCCGGTATCGAAATGCGCGAAAAGCGCGACGGCCATGATTTGATGCGTTTCCGACTTGCTGAAATGCTTCAACTCGATCATTGAAGGCCAATCGGCGAGCCTCGAACTTCGCCCGATGATCCTTTCAAGGTCCTCTTTTGTTCCATACGTCGTACTTCGAATCTTTCCGGGTCCCAGACTCATTTTCTTACCTTCCTTTCGGTTAGAGTTCTTGGTTGTGGTCGAACTGTAGCTAAAAATAGCCAAATTGTCAATAGTTATGGACTAAATGAAGAAAATAAGCGTTCTATGCCAATATTTAGCTATATTAAATAAAAACACCCCATAAAACACGCTGGTCTTAGGGGGTGGGGGCAATGCCTTTTTCTTCGAGCGTGCGACATTCGGCTTCCCAGAGAAGAAAGAACAAAATAGTCGCATGCCGCCGGTCTTTCTCGGTTGGAGGGTCTTTCTCCCGGAAGAATTCAGTGAGAATCTTCTCATGTGCAACGCACTTCGGACTTTGCGGAAAAACCCTGCGCTTTCTGAGGGAATCCTTGATGGCTGGAATGGCTGAATTCCAGCCGTTCTTGTCCATCAGGAATTTCGTCTTGAGCGTCTCGAGCGTGTCTTGCTGGATGAGCTCGGTGACCAGACTGCCTTCTTCGCGGAAGAGCGGCATAAGTCCGGCGTACATCACAAGTCTCGGAGACGTATGTCTGAAGTTGTTCATGAACCATTCGACGAAACTCAGGGCGAACTTTTGGGTCCCATGCATTTCCGTGAACAGCCACAGGAGCTGTTCATCGATTTGAGGTGGGTGCTTGATCATCGGCGACTCCTTTCTTTCCGCTATGATTAGCAATAAAGGCCTTAGTTGTCAAATCAGATGTGATTAAGCCTGTTACCATATAAGCTTCTTGTCCGAAACGATAGATTTCGAGCAAAATCGACGGCTATAAATTTTTTCTGTTTAGCCGCAGCTAAGCTGAAAAATTTTTGCCTAGATTTTGCCGAAAGCTATTGCTTTGGGCTGGAGCTTATATGGCAACAGGCTTATTGACCGCGGGCATGTTTCGGCGCATTATATATGAACTATGACTCGTCGAAGATGGCTTGAAATCATTCCCGGCGCTCTTGTTTGGTCGGCTTTTGTGCTTGCGACGCTCGCCGCCTTTTTCGCGCCTCTTGCGGCTGTTGTCTTTATCATCATTTTTGACCTCTATTGGCTCTTCAGAATTACATTTTTTACCTTTTCATTGATTGAAAGCTGGAGCCGTTATCGTACCGAATCGCGTCGTGCCTGGTTTGATGTTCTGCGCCAAAAGCCGGGTTGGGATTCCTATTATCATTTGGTTTTTTTGCCGACTTATAAAGAACCGATCGAAGTTATTCGGCAGACTTTGGAATATCTCGCAGTCTCAACTTATCCGGCGGCGCGAATTATGATCGTTCTTGCTGGTGAAGGTCGTGATGCTGAGAATTTCATGGCTTGTGCGGAAAAAATGCGGGCTGAATTCGGTTCGAAGTTTTTTAAGTTTTTTGTGACCGTGCATCCGGCCGGAGTTCCTGGTGAGCTCCCGGGAAAGGGTTCGAACCTTCATTATTCTGGCACCGAAACCAAGCGTGAAATTGATGCGCTTGATTTGCCGTATGAAAAAATCATCGTTTCAAGTTTCGATGTTGACACCTGTGTGCCGGCGGAATATTTTTCCTATCTCACATTTCTTTACATGTCACAACCGGATCCGACGCGCTGTTCTTATCAGCCGGTGCCGCTTTTCAGCAACAATATGTGGGATGCGCCGGCGCCGATTCGGGTCGCGGCTTTCGGTACCACGTTTTGGCTCATGAATGAACTCGGACGACCGGAATCGCTCATGACTTTCAGTTCGCATTCGATGTCCTGGAAGATGCTCACCGATGTCGGTTTTTGGCAGAATGATATGGTGAGCGAGGATTCGCGCATATTTTTGCAGGGTTTGGTTCATTATCATGGCGATTATCGCGTCGTGCCGATGTATATCGGTGTCAGCATGGATACCGTTGAGGGCAAGAATTATCGAGAATCACTCAGTGCTCTTTATAAACAGCAGCGTCGCTGGGCCTATGGCGTCGAAAATTTTCCCTTCATGGTTGAAAAGTTTAGCGCTGATCCGCTCATGCCCTGGAGCGTGAAAGCGAGATTTATATTCTTTCAACTCGAAGGCATGTTTACTTGGGCGACCGCACCGATTTTGATTTTTATTCTCGGGCGTTTGCCGCTTTATGTCGCGAGTTCGGATAATGACGCGCTGATTCAATCGGCGCCATTTACCTTGCAATGGATCATGCGACTCGCGATGATCGGTGTGTTCGCTTCCGGTATTTTGAGTTTTTTCTTCTTGCCGCATCGCCCGGAGAAGCATTCCCGTTTCCGCTGGCTGATTATGATTTTGCAATGGGCATTCCTCCCGATTACGTTTGTCTTTTTCGGCGCGCTTCCGGCGATTGATGCGCAAACTCGTCTGATGCTTGGAAAATATCTCGGGTTTAACGTAACGGCGAAAAAGCGTCAGCAATAAGTTCCTCGTTTATGGCTAGAATCCAAATCCAAATTGTCGGCTGGAATCACAAACGCTATTTAACGCGGCTTTTTGAGTCGCTCCGGACGCAATCATTTAAAGATTTCAGCGTGATTTATATTGATAACGCATCTACTGACGGTTCGTTGAATTTGGTGCGTGAAAAGTTTCCGGAAGTTACGGTTCTGAAAAACAATAATAATCTTGGTTTCACCGGCGCGCATAATCAGGGCTTTCAGCTCGCGCTTTCGAAATGGCCGGTTTCAGAGTTGGATAATCGTTTTGTTTTGGTTTTGAACCCGGATATCGTGGCGACGCCGACTTTTTTGGAAGAATTAGTTCGGGCGGCTGAAAAAAATCCACGAGCGGCGTCTTTTGGCGGCAAGCTCATGAAGATGTTTGCAACTGAAGGCTTGGATCGTGAACTTGAGCAGGTTGATTCGAGCGAGATTCTGGACTCGACCGGAATCACGAAATTCAAAACCGGGCGCTTCGCGGATCGTGGTGCCGGCGAAACCGATACAAATCAATATCAGGAAGGGGAGGTTTGGGGGATTTCCGGGGCGGCGCTTTTTGTGCGCGCGGGTGCGGCGGAGGCAATTCGGCATGATGAATTCGTTTTCGATCCGGATTTTTTCGCCTACAAAGAAGATGTTGATCTTGCCTGGCGTTTTCAGAGAGCCGGATATTCTGCATTTTATGCGCCCAAAGCCATTGCCTACCATTATCGCGGAGCTTATGGTAAGGAAAAGGCATCGTTTTTTGAGACGCTCAAGAACCGCCGCAAAAAATCGCCGTTTGTTAGTTTTCTCTCGTATCGCAATCATTTGTTACTGCTCGTGAAAAATCTCGGATTCGGTGAATTCTTCGCGACTTCTTATCGCTTAGTTCCGTATGAATTCGGAAAGTTTCTCGCCATGCTGATTCTTGAACCGGTAACTTTGGCAAAATCACTTTGGTCGTTTTTGTGTCTCGCACCGAAAATGATCGGGAAAAGAAGATTGCTTAAGAGCCTGTCTAGAATCTCACCACAGCCAAATAATGAATAAGAGCTGTTTGCTTGTTGAAACGCCCGAATTTTGGTCGGAAATCACCTTTCTTTCGTCTGTATATCTCGATATGCTTCCGAAAGATATGCGATTTCCGCCTCAAAATTGGGGCGTTTCACCGAAGCATGAGATTCAAGACAGACTCTTAGAAAATATCAAACAAGCCATGAAACTTTCACTGATAATCGTGCATTACCGTACCCGCGGGCTTTTGAAG